>JAEZEI010000064.1 GCA_023417815.1 Bacteroidota bacterium
TAAATACTGCCCGTAATGAAACAAAAAAGGCACCCCCCGTTTCCAGTCCCCCGGTCGCAAAGGTTACAAAGCCTGTAATCAAGGAGAAAGAAACCCCGACGCTTGCAGTAAAGGAGGAAGCACCACAATCAGATATGCGTATCGTAAGTGAAGTGGTAAGGCCATCTAAAGCGACCGCCTCACCGGATATTATTTACCGGAACCGAAATACAAACCTTTTAAGGATTCTTGAAGTTTATAATGAAAAAGTAAAAGTTGATCTATACGATAATGGCCAGATAGATGGTGACAGTGTTTCATTATTTTATAATGGGAATATCCTGGTATCACGCCAACGACTAACCGATAAGCCAATAACCTTTGAACTTGATGTAGACAATAAAGGTGAAATGAATGAGCTTGTTATGTTTGCCGAAAACCTGGGGACCATTCCGCCAAATACGGCATTGATGGTAGTAACCGACGGCCCGCGGCGGTATGAGGTCAGGATCACATCGGATCTTCAGAAAAGCGGAACTATCCACTTCATTAAAAGGCAATAAAAAATGCCGCTTAACGCGGCATTCAGGTCATATTTTATCAGGTCACTCGCAATCGGGAGCGCATACTTCAAAATACATCCCCCAATTATTTCCAGGGAACTGCGTACCTTGTCCCCAGCCTGTTTCAGTTCCGCCATTGGTCTTTTTTACTACGGAATGCGCAGCAACAATGAAACAATCAGGAAGTGATGATAACGGGAAAACGTAGCTGAAAGTTTTTACAGGGTCAACAAATTGTTGCTTGTAAGGAAAACGTCCGGGCATTGGATTTCCGCCATTATTTTGAGGGGCCAGTTGATATTCTCCTACATAGAGATGGATCTCGTTCAGATTCCATTGATCATTGGTGGTGTAGGTAACCGTAAGATTCTGGCCATCACTTTCTGCGGTAACGGTACCAGCCACAGTGTTCTGTCCGGCCATCAGGTTCACGGTAGTGGAGGTAGGCTCACAGGCAGAAGGCTCACCATCTCTTCCAGCGGTTTCGGCCTGGTTCTGAACCATAGAATCCAGATCACTTTTTGAGCATGCAAACAAGGCCATTGCCGCAAAGGCAATAAGTAGGTTTTTTTTCATCGGTCAGGTTTTATAGGTTGGAAATATTTCCAATATGAAAACGTCTGCCCGCAGATAAATATTTTGTAGTGATTCTTCGGATTAAAGTGCCTTAATAGTATCCATCACTTCACCGCAATTCAGCATGGAGCCTTTATACTTAGGGTGATTCTTCCCGAGATAAGGATTAATTACCTCGTCACTGTTACTGATCCAGTTAGCGCCTTTATCTCCATCGAAGGCCATCGGGCAATGCTGCAGGTAAAGTTTCTGCCCTTCGTAATTGATACTTTTAAAGAAACCTGGATAAAGCATTTCAGTGACCATACTGAAATCCTTACGCATTTCAGTGATATCTGTTTGCTTAAGCAGTGATTCAGCATTTGCCTTTACATCTGCAGCGCCAGCCATAGCCGTCTGCATAACTTCCCCTGCATCTTTTTCAAGTTCTTTATAAGGAATACTGTCGAGGAAGGATATGAAACTCCTGATATGGGATTTAACCGCAGCAGTATCTGCATCTACAAAAGCATCTTTTGCAGACAAATAGGCCGTGGTCATTCTGTCCACTGCAAGATTAAATGAATCAGAGTGCTTTTTCAGGGTTATCGGTTCCTGTTTTGGTTCTTCCGGCCTAGAATCCTTTGACCTCAGCATAAACCAATACACTATGAAAGCAACCAGGAGAATAACAACAAATAGAAAAAGCTTCTTCATCACTGAAATTTTCGGCAAAGTTAACACTTCACAATCATCTCGCTATTCTGCAGGTATTGAATTACTTTTGCAGCCTGAAAAATTGAAGCCGTATGTTGCTAGGATTGCAGAATGTAACGTTTGAATTCGGAGCCCGCACCATCGTGGAGGATGCTACCTGGCATATTCAGCCTAATGAGAGAATTGGACTGGTAGGATATAACGGCACCGGCAAATCTACTTTGCTTAAAGTACTTACAGGCCAATATACACCATCAGCAGGAACTGTTGAAAAAGGAAGAGAAACAACCATCGGTTTTCTGCACCAGGACCTGCTTGGCTTCGATACGGAAGATTCTATCCTTGAAGTTGCCCTTGGAGCGTTCGAACGCGTGAAGATCCTGGAGAAGGAAATTGAGGAACTGGGAATAAAACTGGCTGAAACCGGTGATGAGGACCTTGCCCATAAATATGCGGACCTTTTGCATGAAATGGAGGTCCTGGACGGATATAATATTCATCATCGCACAGAGGAGATCCTGCAAGGACTGGGCTTTTCGAATGCTGATCTCCAGAAGCCCTATAAATTATTCAGTGGGGGATGGCGAATGCGGGTTTTGCTGGCAAAGATGATCCTGCAGCAACCGGATGTGCTGTTGCTGGATGAACCTACAAACCACCTTGATCTTCCGAGTATAGAATGGCTTGAGAAATATCTTTCGCATTACCAGGGCGCTGTAGTGATCGTATCCCACGACAGGTTCTTCCTGGACAGGATGGTTACCAAGATAGTTGAACTGTACCAGCAGGAACTTCATTTCTATAGCGGTAATTATTCTTTCTACGAAACCGAAAAGGCGTTGAGGATCGACCTGCAAAAGAAAGCGTACGAGAACCAGCAGGATTATATCCGCCAGCAGGAACGCTTCGTAGAAAGGTTCAAGGCGAAGGCCAGTAAGGCTGCCCAGGCACAGAGTATCATGAAAAGGCTTGATAAGCTGGATCGTATCGAGGATGTGGATATTGAGAGACCAAACATGCGGATCAATTTTGCAGTGGAAAAGCAGCCGGGAAAAATAATCTGCACCTTAAAGCATATTACAAAACGTTTCAGGGATGTGGAGATCGTTGAAAATACAGGCGCAGAAATTGCCCGTGGTGATAAGATAGCATTGATCGGCGCGAATGGAAAAGGAAAGTCTACCCTACTTCGCATCATTGCCGGCACCGAACCATTTGAAGGCGAAAGGGTCTGGGGTCATAATGTTGTGGAATCTTTTTATGCACAGCACCAGCTTGAGGCTCTCGACCTTTCCAATACTGTACTCGAAGAAATGAAGGAAGCCCGGAGTGGTAAGACAGACCTTGAATTACGAAGCCTTCTCGGCGCTTTCCTATTCAGTGGGGATTCTGTCGACAAGAGGGTTAGCGTATTAAGCGGTGGGGAAAAGGCGCGGGTTGCACTGGCAAAGACCATAGCAAGCAAAGCCAATTTTTTGATGCTGGATGAACCTACCAACCACCTGGACATCCATTCAGTTGACCTGTTAGTTGAATCGCTTAATAAATATGAAGGAAGTTTGATCCTGGTGAGCCACGACAGGTACTTCATCAGCCGGATAGCCAACAAGATCTGGGAGATCGAGGATAAGAAGATCCGCGAATTCAAGGGAACCTACAAGGAATGGGAAGACTGGAAGGCAAGAAGGGAGGCCGAACAGCGCGAAATGAAGGATAAGGAGAAAGCAGGTGAAAAGGAAAAATCACAACCAGTTCAAAAAACCGCCACCCCCGAAAACAGGGATCAAAAGAAGGAACTATCCAAACTTCGGAACCAGTTCAAACAGGTTGAAGAGAGTATTGCAACCCTGACCGCCCGGAAAACTGAGTTGGAAAGCCAGTTAGGATCCCCGGATATTTATAGTAACAAAGATAAATTTCGGGAAACCGAAACCGCTTATAATAAGGCCATGGAAGAACTTAGTGCTGCTAATGCACGCTACGAGGAATTGTTTGAAAAGATCCTGGAGCTGGAAGAAAATTCCTAACCAAATAATTCTGCCTGGCTGGTTGGTTTATCTTCTTTCTCCCACTCCATCTCAACTGATTTTGAATAATCGGCAAGCTTTGTACCCACAGCCTTCCAGCCCATAACGTCTACAAGTTTATCTGTTTTGAATTTCGCCTTATTCACCTGTGCTCCCCTGCCTGTTTGTACCTTAAGTACGGGTGAAGGGTCAGTAGAAACAGCCTCGAGCCGGTTATTCTTCCCTTCCTTAATAAAAAGGAATCGTGAATTAAGAGTGCTGGTCTCTATCCTGAAGCGTTTTATATTGAACTGAAGTTTTTCATTATCGAGGTAAACGGCAGTGATCACCTTTTCCGGATCAAACCTTTCGATCAGCAATATCTTTTCTGTATCAAAACGCTGGGTCAGTTCCTGGTCCACAATCTCATAATTACCGTCATTATAGATCACCAGTATCCGGTCTTCCGCTTCGAACATTCCAAGGTATTCACCTTTTTCCTCCGTGTTTAGCCGGCCGAATTTATTATCGAACCATAACTTCTTTGCGGCCAGGGTAGATCTGCCCGCTTCCTTAAACTTAACGGTTTTCACCGGGTACTTGGTAACCTGGTTCCCGATACTGCCCCTTCCTTTAATTTCGAGTTCTTCAAAATAAAAATCCAGTTCCTTATTCCTTGCACTGCAGTTTGGACTAAGCATAACCTTTACAACCTCTGCCTCGCCATTCGGATTTACACTTAGCCATTGCACCTTCGATTTTTCGGAACCTTTTGTGAGCACATACTCTTTATCGCGTGTAATCCCGGTTACATTAAAACGTTTTGCGAAGCTTATCCCTGTTTTTCCATCGGAATAAATCATGTTATAGGTAGTTCGTTCATCATTCTTTTGAAAAACCGCCACATGAAGTATATCTTTTCCGATGAAAACCTTATCAGCCACGCGCACGATCTTCATTATGCCGCCTTTGGTAATAACAATTATGTCATCAAGATCGCTGCACTCTGTAATGAATTCATCCTTTTTAAGGGAAGTACCGATAAAGCCATCTGCCCTGTTTGCATATAGCCTGGTGTTGGCCATTGCCACGGCCTTCGCCTGGATCACATCAAATAACCTGATCTCCGTTTTCCTTTCACGTCCCTTGCTATATTTCTTTAAAAGACCTTCATAATAGGCTACGGCATAATCAGTAAGATTTGCAAGGTGATGCTTTACTTCTTTGATCTCTGCCTCTAATGCCCGGATCTGTTCATTCAGTTCGTCTATATCAAGCTTGTATATACGCCTCACCGGTTTTTCTGTAAGCTTGAGAATATCTTCTCTCGTTACTTCTCTTTTCAGTTTTTTTGTGAAGGGCTCAAAGGCTTTTGCAATGGCATTGATCACTTTATCCCAGGTGTCATGTTTCTTTTCAAGCTCTTTGTAGATCTTTTCTTCAAAGAATATTTTTTCAAGGGAAGTATAATGCCATTTATCCTGTAACTCGCGAAGTTTTATTTCAAGCTCTTTACGCAGTAGCTCACGGGTATTGTCGGCAGATACTTTCAATAATTCAGAGACACCAATGAACCTGGGTTTTTTGTCAATTATCACACAGGCATTGGGACTGATGCTTATTTCACAATCGGTAAAAGCATAAAGTGCATCAATAGTGATGTCGGGTGAAACACCTGCTGCCAGTTCAACAATGATCTCTACATCTGCAGCGGTGTGGTCAGTCACTTTTTTGATCTTGATCTTTCCCTGGTCGGTGGCTTTAACTATACTTTCCATTAGCTGGGAAGTAGTGACACCGTAAGGCACACTCTTTATGAGCAATGTTTTTTTATCCGCTTCTTCAATGATTGCCCGTACCCTGATCTTGCCACCCCTTTTGCCATCATTATAGTTGCTAGCATCCATGATGCCTCCTGTTTGGAAATCAGGGAGGATCTCAAATTTTTTTCCCTTCAGGTATTTTATAGATGCTTCTATAAGTTCTGTGAAGTTGTGTGGAAGGATCTTAGTCGCTAGTCCAACCGCGATTCCTTCTGCTCCCTGTGCCAGGAGAAGCGGGAATTTTACCGGAAGAGTAACGGGTTCATTCTTTCTTCCATCATAACTAAGCTGCCATTCAGTTGTTTTAGCATTGAATGCAACATCCAGCGCAAATTTGCTAAGCCTGGCTTCAATATACCTTGGCGCAGCTGCATCATCCCCGGTGCGCACATCTCCCCAGTTCCCCTGGGTTTCGATAAGCAGGTCTTTTTGGCCAAGGTTTACTATCGCATCCCCGATACTTGCATCACCATGAGGATGGTATTGCATACTCTGCCCGATAATGTTAGCTACCTTGTTGAAGCGGCCATCATCCATTTCCTTCATGGCATGTAATATCCTGCGCTGAACCGGCTTCAAACCATCTTCAATTGCCGGCACTGCCCTTTCGAGGATAACATAGCTTGCATAATCAAGAAACCAGTTCTTGTACTGCCCGCTAACTCCCGAATCGCCGTGTTCGTACTCTTCCTTTTGTTTTCCTTTAGCCATTTTTTTCTCCTATTGTTCCGAGATGTGTGTTTTTGAATCCAGAGGTATATTTTAATCCGTAACCGAAGAACCTGTCCATGGAACTATGCCCGAACAGTATTACTCCCGAAATCAGAAGCATACTATTGTCCAGGCCATAACCAGAAAATGCAACAGCTAAGGCAACACCTTTATGATGGAAAAGGTTGTAAAGCATTGCCCCTGCTTTATTTCCTGCTGCGTATCCGATCATGCTAATGTCCGGACCTATTAGCAGTAAGAGATATATCCACCAGGGTTCTCCCATGGTATACAATATAAATGCAGACGCCAGGAACATCAGTAATTCTTCAATCCTGATCGAATTTTTCATTACCCTGCAGATTTTAATTTCAATTCAAATTCTTTCATATGTCCGGGATTTCCCTGAATATCCACTTCCTGATTGTTCACCATATTCTTCAGTCTCCAGAGAAGGAAAGCATCGCCGGTGGTATGCTTTGCCTTGGCCAGGAACTGGTGAATGATCTTTGAAGCCTTTTGCCAGTCGGCAGATATGAACTTCTTTAATTCAGCATCATAATGGTCATAATCTTCCTGGATAAGCTTCTTTCCACCTTCCAGGAGCCTGACTCCCATTCCGGCATTGGATAATTTTTCCCATTCATCGGGATCAACTTCGAATTCGCCCGGTGTTATCTCACGCGCAAGCTTTTTTGCTTTCAGGAACTCCTTTGCAGGTATTTCGGACAGCCACTGCGGGTAAAAAATGCTTCCCTTTTCATTAATAAAGGGAAGGTTATTGAGGTAGAGAATATAGATCCGTCCTTGGAATTCTTTCAGGTAGGGAAGAATAAAATAATAACCGGAAACATCATGCTTGTTCTGGGCAGCCCATATCCAGATCGTTTCTTCCGGGTTCTGCCGCAGTTCTTCAGCAAGGTCTTTCATTACTGTATCATCATCCGGTTCTGTGTCGGCCTTACCATCATAATCTCCTCCTTCCAGGACCGTTTTCCACCATTCTTTTCTTTGAGACCGGCCTTCGCCATAAAGATCAATCAAAGGACCAACTGCATAATCATCATTGATCTGCACCACTTTGCCCTGCAGGGATTCGTCCATTGCAATGGCATCATTCAAAACCTTTACATCAGGTTCGTTAAAGACTATGTGTATCATATTTAATTTATTCCTGGGCCATCTGGCCAACATCTTCAATTATGTCCAGTTCAACGCGAAGATTATCAATTATGAAATCCTGCCGCTGCGGAGTGTTCTTCCCCATATAATATTCCAGCAATTGCTGAATATGATCACCCTGTTCCATTATAACAGGCTGCCTTCGCATTTCGGGACCTATAAAGCGTGCAAATTCATCGGGACTGATCTCCCCCAGGCCTTTAAACCGGGTAATCTCGGGTTTTCCCCCTAATTTCCTGATTGCTGCCTGCTTCTCGGTTTCATCGTAACAATAGATCGTTTCCTGTTTGTTCCTTACCCGGAATAATGGTGTTTCAAGAATATGAACATGCGCATTCTTTACAAGGTCGGGGAAGAACTGGAGGAAAAAGGTCATCAGCAATAGCCTTATATGCAGACCATCCACGTCAGCATCAGTGGCAATAACAATATTGTTATAACGCAACCCTTCATATCCATCTTCAATATTCAATGCATGCTGAAGTAAATTGAATTCCTCATTTTCATACACGATCTTCTTGGTAAGCCCGAAAGAATTCAGCGGTTTTCCCCTGAGACTGAATACAGCCTGGGTGTTCACGTCCCTTGCTTTGGTGATGGACCCGCTTGCGCTATCACCCTCTGTGATGAAAAGGGTGCTCTCTTTCTGTTTTTCGAGGATCTGTTCCTTATCCTTTCCCGCGGCTTCATCATTAAAATGATATTTGCAATCGCGGAGTTTTTTGTTGTGCAGGTTGGCTTTTTTTGCGCGTTCATTAGCCAGCTTTTTGATGCCGGCAAGTTCTTTCCGCTCGCGTTCGTTCTGCTCTATCCGTTTTCTTAAGGCCTCTGCGGTAGACGGGTTCCTGTGCAGGAAATTATCGAGTTCCTTCAAAAGGAAATCGCCGACAAATGCTTTCATGGAAGGTCCGCCCTCGTATACATTAAGCGATCCCAGTTTTGTTTTTGTCTGGCTTTCAAAAACGGGTTCCTGCACCCTTACCGAAATTGCGGCGCATATACTTCCCCTTATATCAGAGGCATCGTAATCCTTTTTATAGAATTCCCTTACCGTTCTAATAAATCCTTCCCTGAATGCGGCGAGGTGGGTGCCACCCTGGGTGGTGAACTGCCCGTTTACAAAGCTGTAATATTCTTCGCCATAACTGGATTCGTGCGTTATGGCTACTTCAATATCCTCCCCCTTCAAATGAATAATAGGATACCTGATCTCATCTTCATTGGTTTTACGCTGGAGCAGGTCGAGAAGGCCATTCTTGCTGACATATTTCTTCCCATTAAAATTGATGACCAACCCGGCATTCAGGTAGCAATAATTCCAGAATTGGTTGTCGAGATATTCCTGGACAAAATGGAAATTCTTAAAAACACTTTCATCTGGAATAAACGATACAAAAGTTCCATTCTCCTCTTTGGTTGACGATTCTTTGAATTCTTTTACCAGCACTCCCCTTTCAAATTCAGCGGTCTTTTCTTTTCCTTCACGGAAAGCTGTGACCTTAAAATAATTGCTGAGTGCATTTACTGCCTTGGTACCAACACCATTCAAACCAACACTTTTCTGGAATGCACGGCTGTCATACTTGGCCCCGGTGTTTATCTTACTAACTACATCAACCACTTTTCCTAAGGGAATACCTCTTCCGTAATCTCTGACAGAGATCGTTTTGCCATCAATTTTCACATCAATGTGCTTACCATAACCCATCGTATGTTCATCGATGCAATTATCGATCACCTCTTTCAGTAAAACATAAATACCATCATCGGGACTGCTGCCATCGCCTAGTTTTCCGATATACATTCCCGGCCTTAGCCGGATATGCTCACGCCAGTCAAGGCTTTTTATACTCTCCTCCGTATAGTCAAATAAATTCTTATCAGCCATCAGCCGTTCTGGTTTTGGCTGCGAATATACCGGAATGACTGATTTTTACGGGGACAGTATTATTCACAAAGCCGGAAAAATTGTGCGTAATTCACACAATTTGAATTCAGAATACATTTATGAAGGACACTTTAATATTCATCTGCCTGTTTACCATAGTTTTGTTCCACCATTTTAGTAATATATAATATGAATCTTGATCTTTCCGGCAGAACCGCCGTAGTATGTGGAAGCACCCAGGGGTTAGGCCTGGCCTGTGCAACCGAACTTGCCTTGCTTGGCTGTAATATCGTGTTGGTAGCACGAAACGAAGAAAAACTAAGAGATGTAATGCTGCAATTGCCGTCAAAAGAGCAACAAAGGCATTCCTATATCACTGCTGATTTTTCCGACCCGGAAAATGTGCGCGAAGGCATAAGCAGGTTCATAGCTGCCGGCGGTGAAGCACAGATACTTGTCAATAATACTGGTGGTCCGGCCGGAGGGCCAATACTGGCTGCAAGGGAGGAAGAATTCCTCCAGGCATTCAACAGTCACCTTATCTGTAATCACATCCTCACTACTGCCCTCGTACCTTTTATGAAGACTGCTAATTTTGGGAGGATCATCAATATTATTTCCACTTCTGTAAAACAACCCATTGCGGGACTTGGTGTAAGCAATACAATTCGTGCAGCTGTTGCAAACTGGAGTAAAACCCTTGCGGGTGAATTGGGAAAGTTCGGAATAACCGTCAACAATGTGTTGCCTGGTTTCACCAATACAGTGCGCGCCGAATATGTGATCAGGAAAAAAGCGACCGACCAAGGAAAAGAGGAATCGGAAATTTTAAAAGATCTTGTTTCAGAGATACCAGCCGGAAGGATAGGCGAACCCGCTGAATTCGGTGCTGCCGTGGCTTTTCTTTGTTCTCCGGCTGCTGCATATATAAACGGGATCAATCTTCCCGTAGACGGAGGAAGGACCGCCTGCCTATGAGTTGCATAATTTTTGCTGAGTAGATTCTTTTAATTTCAAAAAGATCTACGCATGAAACTAAAACGGATTTTTCCACTGGCGGCAATTTTTGCAATGCTGGTGATGGCAGGATGTGGCCCAAAGGATGCAGATATCCAGGAGAAGATCACCCGCAAATTGAGTGAGAACACTGAAACTTCCGGCGCTTCTGTTTCGGTTGCCGACCGTGTGGCAACTCTTTCAGGGGAAGTATCTACAGAGAATGGTAAAAATGAAGCAGCCAGCATCGCCAATGGGGTTAAGGGAGTGAAGTCTGTGATCAATAATATTACCGTAAAACAGGAATCCGCACCGGTGGTAATAGCCGGGGATGATGCGCTTTCAACTTCGGTCAGGGATGCTACAAAAGACCATCCGGGCGTTACAGCAACGGTTTCGGATGGAGTGATCACTTTAACAGGAGATATAGACCGGGCATCATTACCCATTCTTATGCAGAAGCTGAATTCACTACAGCCCAAAAAAATCGAAAACAAATTAAATATTAAATAGCCATGGCACTCCAGGAAAAATATAAACCATTAATAGATCTGGCATCTCAAAATGACATTACCGATCTGCAGGTTCGTGAACAGAATGGTGTTCTTTATATCGACGGAACTGCTCCGAACGCAGATGTAAAGAACAGGATGTGGGATACCTATGGCCAGATCGACCCTGATTTCAGGGGCGGCGACCTTGTTATGAATATTAAAACCGGTATCGGTGCAAATATTACCAAAGTTAAAGTTACCACGCAGTCAAGTAACCTGAACATTCGTAAAGGTCCTGGTACGGATCAACCCATTGTAGGCAAGGCCGCGCACAATGAGGTGATCGATCTGATCAGCAGGGCAAACGATCAATGGTGGCTGGTGAGAACAGATGACGGTGAAGAAGGATACGCCTACGCGCAATATCTTACTCCTGTAGAGGGGTAATACAAACACAATGCTGCCGGACAATCTCCGGCAGTTTTTTTAATTCTGAAGGTGGGCTTTTATGAAGTCGGTGACGAGATAACTGATCAGTTTGCCGGTGCTTTCTTCCTTCGATCCGTCTGCCAGTTGGCAGGCTCCTTCACAGATGTGGAAGTAGGCGACCCTTGCATCCGTAGCAACGAAGTTTATATACTGTCTTGCCTGGATGACCGTGATCCCGCTCGGGGTCTTTGCGCTGCTAAGAACATTTTCTACCGTATCCAGGTCAAGTTCAACACCGGTATAATTATCTTCTGTGAATCCAGTGGAATGTGCGATAGCCTGGATGAAATTCAGTTTTTCATGAATGAAAATATCCTCGTACGATGAATACCGTATGAAAAGATTTTCCCGGAGGTCATTCAAAACATTTTGCGGAAGGTAATTTTCCTGTAAACCTATGATATAATATTTCCCAAGGAAACCATCGTTTTCAGCATACCTGAAAGCATTTCCGCTATGCCTGCCTTCCATAGGTTTATAATCAGAATGGCAGTCGAGGTTAATACAGTTTATTTGGGCCAGTGGTGTCTTCCCTGCTTTATGCAACCCTTTGGCAACACCTTTTATTAACGGATAGGCATTATTATGTCCTCCACCAATTACAATGGGAATTTTTCCTGCTGTTGCGATTTCTTTAATGATCTTCTCAACTTCTTCATCAATAAGATTAACAGCGTGCCTATAGGCATCTATAAGTTCATCAGGGGTGTACGCATTATTCTCAATAAGGTACTTGAGGTCGCCAAAATCGAAATGACCCAGCAAGAGGCATGATTCTGCCGGAAAGAAATCGTTGGATTGCGTATTCAGAAAGGCATTCAGGAAAGGAAGCCAGTTAGTGTCGGCTCCTCCGTTGCCATGATTAGCTTTCACTCCTATATCTTCAGGAATACCTATCAATACGTATTTCGCTGAATTTCTTGAAAGCATTTCAGGCCATTCATCTTCCTTTTTTAAATGCTGTATACGTTCTCCTACCCTTGTTTCGAATTTTCTTACGTGGGTAAGGGAAAGAATATCTGATTTACTGTAAAACCGAAAATGCTTCATTAAAGCAAGGTAAGTAAAACTATCTTTTGTTATTCTGCACATTCCGCACGGCGATGAACAACAGGACCAGGGCAAGGATGCCTAAAATATAACCCGCTAAAGGTGTCCGTAGTATCCCGTACATAGCAAATGCTTCGAGGATAATCGCAGGGATCTTTCCCAGGCTGCTTGCTAATACAAAAAGAGAAACTGGTATACTCCCGGCAGCGGCAGCAAGTGTAATTAGACCTGAAGGAACGAAGGGAATAAGCCTTAGATAAATGACCAGCCTGAAGGCCTGGCCTCTTTCGGCATCAACTAATTTTTTAAGCCTTGGATAGGACTTCAATCGCTTTGATATGGGTTCCTTCAATCCCTTCCTGTAAATTAAAAATGCAATCCAGGCTCCCAGAGCCTCTCCTGCAAACGAGATGAGGGTGCCATTAATAAAACCGAAAAATCCAATATTGGCAGCGGTAAGGAAATAGCTTGGAAGGATCCCGGAAATAGCAATGAATATTCCCAGGGAAATACTTAGCAAGACTGATACTGCCGGGTTGGCTTCAAAAAGTTGCTTTATTGTTTCTTCCAATGCTAATACCGCTCTGTGTCTTCTTTGCGGCTATGCAAATTAAGCTGAACATCCCAGCTTTCGATCCCTGTATTTATGATCTCGATCTCTGCATAAAAATTCCTGTAAGCAGGTTCTTCGGAATCGAGCCTGAAAAGTGAGGATGTAAAATTAAGCGAAGGGTCAGGGTCAATTATCTTCCCGGAGAAGCCAGCAGCTCCGGAAGGAAATTGTATCCTGGTCTTTCCCAGGTACCTGCATGCATTCTTATATACTTTCACTGCATTTTCAAATCCTTCCCCTGAAAATAAAACAGATTGCCAGCTTGCAGTAGTGTCTTCCACGGAGTTAAACCGGTAAATAACATTTTGCAAAGATCCTGGAAGCGAGACTGAAGAACGGTATACGCTCCTATGCTCATCGGCAGGAAGTGCTTCGGCCTGGATCCTCCAGTAATTATTTGAAAAATCCTGGACCACGCGTGCTACACCTGAAGTAAAGTCATTGGAAGAAGTGCCTGTTCTTAATACCTGTGCATTACATAGGTTTATGCATAAAAAGAACGATAAGAAGGGTAATAAATTCTTCATAGCAACCGGATTTATGATTGCAATATAGAAAAACTTATCATCTTCTGCCAGCGTGAAATCACTGGAACTTCCATTCGGGAAATTACGGTCAGGCTCGAGCCTCCACCCTGAAAGCCAGGCTGAAGTAATTGAACTTGTCGGCATCCAGCCCGTTAATGAATTTCCATTCCTGGCCATTCACAACAGGAGGTCGGCTTGCAATTCCAACTGTTTCACCTATGCCGATCAATGCATCCTGCGCCTCGATCCTGAAGCCGTAACACTGGCCGCGTTCAAGGTGAACTCCATGCATTGGGAAGGATATCCAGCTTTCGGTATCATTATAATCAAGTTCTACGGATGAAGAATCGAGAGCCGGCCCCCAGTTACCTCTACCCGGGTCAACAGGATGAATAGACAAGATCACTTTACCTGGATCAGTCACGATCTCTGAAAAGAGTTCGATCGCAGTCAGGTCTCCTTCGCGATCAGGTATAAATGTCTGTCCACGGACGATATTAGATTCGCGACCAGGGTAATGTCCTACCCAGCCTGTCGAATTATGAAAAGGTTGCTCGGCCAGCGAGGTGTTTCTCATGTTTGAATGCATTTGCATAGGTTGTTTTTTAATTTAGGTGAGGGATCAAAGCAGGCTTCAACCAAAATACATACCGCGAAACAACGGTTTAAGAATTTTAATTCACTTTTACCATTAAACTCTTCAGTGATGGAAGTAACAGGGGTTATAATGTGTGGTGGAAAAAGTACCAGGATGGGCCGTGATAAGAGCCTGCTAATTTACCATGGAAGATCGCAGCGGCTTCATTTGAAAGATCTTCTTTCTCCTTTCTGCACAGAAATATTTTTCTCCCTGAACCCGGACCAGACTGACGATCCCGCTATGGTGATTACGGATTTGCCGGAATTCGTTAACCTGGGGCCTGCAACAGGATTCCTTTCCGCCTTTAGCAAACTGCCAGGCAAGAATATTCTATTTGTGGGTTGTGATTATCCATTTATCACAAGCAATGAATTGAAAAGGTTCTTTGAATTCTCGATAGAAACAGGCTTATCAGCGTTTTTTAATCCCGGAGGATTTTACGAACCCTTATTGAGTTTTGTTCCACATTCCTGCAGAGATAAGTTTATACAACAACTAAGGCTTACTGGGTCGAGCCAGGAGGCCCTGAAGGCCTGCAATGCATTCAGGTATCTTCCGGAAGATCTTTCGACCATGCAAAGTGTGGATGATCTGGCTACCTTTATGTCAATAAGCAATATGAATCCAGGTGAAAAGCAATTCAGGATCGTAAGGGCAGGACTACAGGGACAACCTGATTCCGAAGATATAGTTGCTGTGGAAGAACCTCTCCAGATCAATATTATCACCAAACATGATGACGAGCGAATAGTTAAACCTCTCGCCGTAACCATGCGTACTCCAGGTAATGATGCAGACCTCGCGCGCGGTTTCCTGATCACTGAAGGAATAATAAGTTCCAATGCAACGATTCTCGTCAGTCACACCCCCGGAAGTCACGAAATAACGATGGAATGTACAAATGAATCGCCCGTACTTACAAATGTTGAGCGTAATTTCTATGCAACTTCCAGTTGCGGTGTTTGTGGAAAAAGTTCGGTGAGCAAGATCAAAACGAATTGTCCTTCAATCACTAGCACCAAGGTCGTTGATGGCAACATACTTCATCGCCTGCCCGGGATCCTGCGCGAAAACCAGGGAAACTTCAGGAGAACGGGTGGCGTGCATGCCTGTGCTCTTTTCAGCGAAGCAGGAGAATTTCTTTTGTTGAGGGAAGATGTAGGAAGGCACAATGCAATGGACAAACTTGCGGGAGCCCTTGCGGGAATGAATAAATTACCTGCAGATTGTTGTATCTTGTTGCTCAGTGGAAGGGCAGGATTTGAAATGATACAAAAGGCTGCAATGTGTGGAATATCCATCATCGCATCCATTGGAGCACCAACCAGCCTGGCAATTGAAACAGCCGACGAATGTAATATCACCTTGATAGGATTTCTGAGAGAGACTGGTTTTAATATCTACACCCATCCATACCGAATACAAACTGCTTATGAAGATCAGGATCAAAGGCAACTCAGTGCGGATGAGGCTGAATAAATCTGAGGTTGCCAGACTAACTACAACAGGTTATGTTGAAGAACATACTGCTTTTGGAGAAGCTAAATTTACCTATGCACTCCGGAGCGTAATGGACGGAGATGCCCTTACAGCCTCATTTGAAAAAAACCAGATCACCATGTTTGTTCCACAAACACTTATAAGGGACTGGTCCACCAACGACGTTGTAGGTTTTAGCGCTACTATGCCACTGAACGAACACGAGAGTCTCGCTCTTCTTCTCGAGAAAGATTTCCAGTGCCTGGATAAGATAGAAGAGGATCATTATGATAAATATGAGAATCCAAACAAGCACTGTTAGTGTCTGACGAAATCAGACATAAAATTCAAATAGAAGGACCTCCTGCTTTTACAGGTCTTCGATTATCCAAACCATCACAATACGCAGCCGGTGTTCCAGCAGTCGCAAACAGCATTCAGTTCCTGCTTAGAGAAACAGGATTCCGGGGGTTTACTGCCATAAATGCCATAAATAAATTTACCGGGTTTGATTGCCCGGGATGTGCCTGGCCCGATCCGGATGATGAAAGGAGCAGGCTGGGTGAATACTGTGAGAATGGCGCCAAGGCAATTGCTGAAGAAGCGACGAAGAAGAAACTGACTTCTGGATTCTTTGCCAGGAATTCAATTGCCGCAATTTCACAATTGAGCGACCTTGAGATTGGCAAATTAGGTAGACTGGCACAACCCTTATTCCTGGAAAAGGGAAGTGATAATTACAAGGATATCTCCTGGGAAGAGGCATTTGAAATAGCTTCAGGGCATTTGAAAGATCTCAAGGATCCAAACGATGCGGTATTTTATACCTCGGGGAGAACAAGCAATGAAGCAGCATTTCTTTACCAGCTTTTTATTCGCGCCTTTGGTACGAATAACCTACCCGATTGTTCTAACATGTGCCACGAAAGTAGCGGAGTAGCATTGACCGAATCATTAGGCATTGCGAAGGGTTCCGTTACACTTGATGATTTTGAAAAAGCGCAGGTCATTTTGATCATGGGTCAGAATCCAGGCACAAATCACCCACGTATGCTCACCGCGCTCAAAAAAGCAAAGCGGAATGGAGCAATTATTATAACGGTTAATCCCTTGCCTGAAGCTGGCCTGCTCGCTTTCAGGGATCCACAGGAAGCTTCAGGGTGGATCGGTAAACCCACCACCCTTTCCGACGAGTTCCTCCAGGTGAAAATAAATGGCGATATGCCTTTGTTGCAATGGTTTTGTAAAAGACTTATTGAAGAAGATGAAATTCATCCTCAAAATAGAATTCTTGCCAGACCCTTTATTGAAGAGCATACCTCCGGATTTCAATTATTAAAAGATCATCTGAAGGATTTAGATCCAGGTGTTTTGCTGAAACAATGCGGGATTGATATCGAAACTGCCGAAAGAGCCCTGCGGCATTTGATAGTCAACGACAGGATTATTGCTTGTTGGGCGATGGGTCTGACCCAGCACCATAATGCAGTTTCAACAATCAGGGAAATCGTTAACCTGCTTTTATTGAAGGGAAGTATTGGAAGAGAAGGATCCGGAACCTGCCCAGTTCGTGGTCATAGTAATGTTCAGGGCGACCGAACCGTTGGTATTTATGAAAGACCATCTGATGTTTTCCTTGATGGATTAAAAGAAGTTTTCGGTTTTGAACCACCACGCAAGCATGGACTTGATGTGGTGAACAGCATACTCGCCATGCATGAAAGGAAGGGAATGGTTTTTATGGCTATGGGAGGTAATTTTCTTTCTGCCACACCAGATACTTCATTTACTGCTGAAGCATTGAGAAATTGCAGGATCACTATTCATGTTTCAACCAAACTGAACAGAAGCCATTTGGTAACCGGGCAGCAATCGCTCATTTTGCCCTGCCTGGCCAGGAGCGATGAAGACCTGTGGAATGGAAGAAAACGTTTTGTGAGTTGTGAGAATTCGATGGGTGTTATCCAGGCTTCAGCTGGCAATCTTAAACCGGTATCATCTTTTTTATTAAGCGAACCAGATATAGTTATAAAGCTTGCAAAACATACCCTCGGTGAAAAATATGATATCCCCTGGGAGAGTTTCCACAACTATAACAACATCCGTTCAGCAATCGAAAAAGTAATTTCCGGTTTTGAAAATTATAATGAAAGAGTAATCAGTCCCGGTGGCTTTTATCTCCCGAATGCAAACAGGGAAGGCAGGTTCCTAACATCCAACGGTAAAGCCAATTTTTCAGTATCCACCTACAAAGTTAAGCAACGCGACCCCGATGAGTTGGTTATGATGACTATCAGAAGTCATGATCAGTTCAATACTACCTTATACGGTTTAAATGACCGTTACAGAGGTGTGCATAATGAAAGAAGAGTGATCTTCATGAACCAGGAAGATATTGTTACGCATGAGCTTAGTAAAGGATCTGTGGTGAATATCCTGAATAATGATGGTGGTAAAACCCGTATTGCGCACCGTTTTATTGTTGTGCCTTATTCGATACCGAAAGGTTTTTGTGCAACTTATTTTCCTGAGGCCAATGTTCTGGTTCCAATATCTTCCGTAGCTGAAAAAAGTAATACGCCGGTCTCTAAATATATACCTGTAAAATTGCAGCAAACAGGGGAACGCGTTTCGGTTTAACATTCCGTTAAAATCTGGCTGCGTTTTTGATATTTCCCAAACAATTCTCTCCAATATCCTTCCTGCCCTGGAACGAATGCCTCCACCCTGAACTGGTGAATAATTCTATCATTTGAAAAAATTATTCATATGGATATTTTTACATCTGGATCACAAGGCCGGAAATTATTCAGCTTTGCAATAATCCTTGTCCTTATTTTATACCCTCTTGTCAAGGTTTCAGCGCAACCACCTGCCTGTGGCATTATGGCTATAAACGGCCAGTTAAATTCCTGTACAGGTCAGCAAGTATCATTTAATTCCAATGTTGCCTTCGGAAACGGGGCCTCATATAACTGGGAGTTTCCGGTAAATAATACCGGGGCATTCTTAGTTACCGGCCAGGGCACACCAGCAGTTGAAGTTAATGTTGGTGCTCTCACCGGGCAGTTCACTCTAAGATTGAACGTAGTTACCCCGGGTGGCTCAACTTCTTGTGAAACATCTTTTACAGTACAGGGGCTGGAGCTACAGCCATCCTTTACGCCATTGGATTGCTTTGGCTCAACCTCCACCCTTACGGTAACGTCTAATGGCACCAATGTCACTTATACTTTGCTGCCCATGAATATTTCGAATACAACCGGAATATTTCCTGGGCTAACAGCAGGTAATTATGAGATCGTGGCTACGGAGGAAATTTCAGATTGCTCCGCATCTGCAGTGATTGTTATTCCACAGCCGGGAAATTCCTTAATATCGTCTTCTGTAGTGCAGGATAATCGTTGTTTCGGACAGGGCGAAGGAAGCATCGATCTTACCGTGACCGGCGGTGTTGCACCCTATACTTATGAATGGACCGCAAGTAATGGTGGCATGATACCGCCGGGACAGATGAATAACCAGGATCTGATCAATCTATTTGTTGGAGATTATTCAGTAACAATTACTGATGCCGCTGGTTGCACCCAGGTGCACCAGGCTACTATTGCACAACCCGCCCAATTACTGGCGCAAGCTTCAACAACACATGTAATTTGTTGGGGAATGCCTACAGGGGCGATCGATTTGACTATCACAGGCGGCACTCCACCCTATTCCTATTTATGGACAGGTTCGTGGGGAGGGATTATTCCTGCAGGTATGGAATCGAGTGAGGATCTTTCAGGCCTTACACCAGGCTTTTATGAGGTACTGGTTAAAGATGCAAATAATTGTTCCGTAAGCAAAAGTATTTCTCTGAATGGACCTTCGATCGGCCTCGCTACATCCTATACACAAACAAATGTTGAATGTACCGGTGGAGCCACAGGTGCCATCGATCTGAATGTTTCCAACGGAGTGCCTCCTTTCACTTATTTGTGGACTGCTTCTAATGGAGGGATAATTCCCCCAGGACAGGAAACTGTCGAAGATCTTTCAGGACTTGTTCCCGGCACATATACATGTCTTATAACTGACAGTATAAATTGTATAACAACAAGGGAGATAACAATAATTCAAACCGGTTCGGGACCTTGCGGCGGCCCGCTTCCATGTGATCTAAATGTTACAGGGGATTTTACAAATGTTTCATGCTTTGGTCAGGAAGATGGGTCGATCAGCCTTGCGATATCGGGAGGTTCCTCACCATACACTGTGAGTTGGTCAGCTACTAATGGTGGCTCCATTCCTGCGGGACAGCAAAATGCGCTGCAACTTACCGGTCTTTTAAAAGGAACCTATAATTATACTGTATCCAGCGCAGATGGTTGTTCTGTAACAGGCACTGTTAATGTATCTGGTCCTGATGAAGAACTCACTATCAGCGAAACTCATACAAACGTTGCCTGTGGAAATGGAACTGCATCAATTGATATAACTGTAACTGGTGGAACCGCACCTTATACCTACCTATGGAATTCGCTATTGATTGGCAGCATACCGCCGGGACAGGCAAATAATGAAGATATTACGGGCCTGACAGCCGGCATATATTTCGTAAGGGTAATGGATGCCAATGGTTGTTCCAGGACAAAGTTTGTGATGATAACGAATGTGTTCTCAGACATTCATATCCATGGTGAAATAACACATCCTGCATGTGCCGGCAGTGCTACAGGAGCCATAAATATTTCGCCTTCCGGAGGAAATGGCTCATATACCTTCCAATGGTCTGCAAGCGACGGTGGAATTGTACCTCCAGGCCAGGAATTAAATGAAGATCTATCCGGGCTTGTTGCCGGAAAGTATAAAGTTGTTGCAACGGATGCGAACGGTTGCTCAAAGACCAGAACCTTTACCTTACATGCTCACAATCCTTTCCATGTTCATGTACATAAACAAAATGTACAGGGGTGCAATGAAGACAATGGGAGCATTGAGATCTCGCTTCCCAATGCTGGAGGCCCTTATACTTTCACCTGGGTTTCAAGCAATGGCGGAATAATTCCTGCAGGCCAACAGAACCAGCAAAATCTTTCAAACCTTGTTGCAGGAACGTATACGGTTTCAATACAGAATAATGCAGGATGCACGGTGGTTAAGGAAGTTGTTATTACTGAACATTGCTTTCAACCGGTTCATGACTGTGGTCATGGATATTGGAAGAATCACACGCAACACTGGAACCAGTTTACTGATCCCGTGGTATCCAGTATGCCGCAGGGATTACAATTTATTACCACCACTAATTTCCATACTTATTTTGGTCTGAATGGCGTTAGTGGCCTTCCAGCAGATCTTACCATGCATGAGGCCCTTCAACTGAGCGG
The DNA here is from genome assembly GCA_023417815.1 of Bacteroidota bacterium. Taxonomy (GTDB): domain Bacteria; phylum Bacteroidota; class Bacteroidia; order Chitinophagales; family Chitinophagaceae; genus Ferruginibacter. Next base: position 21,085 of record JAEZEI010000064.1, read on the forward strand.
TGGTAATAATTGCAGGGGGCTTGCACGCTCCGCAGTAAAGGCGCTTCTGGTTATTGCCAGTGGCCAGAATGTCACCTATCCCCCAGGTACCAGTAATTTTTCGCAGGTTTATTCAGCTATACGAAATGCATTAATAAATGGAAATTGTACCGGCAACCTGCGGCACCAGTTGGATCATCTCTGTAATTCAAATGATGATGATGACGATGATGATGATGGAAGAGCAGCGCAGATCTCACAACTGGAGGTTACTGCTTCTCCAAATCCGTTTATAAGTGAACTGAGATTTAATGTTCATTCCGAAAGCCAGGGGATCGGATCACTTGAACTATTTGGACTTACCGGAGAGAGATTAGCTGTTATCTACCAGGGTGAGATAAGCCCTAAACAGGTAATAACCTACAGGGTACCAGAAAAAATGAAAAGAAGTATGGTGTATGTTCTGAGAATGGGTAACCAGGTGCGAACCGGTAAATTACTCTTCCTTAACTAGGACTAAAAATCTTAAACAGGGAGCAAATGCTTCCTGTTTTTGTATATTGAAATAAAAAATCATGGCACAGGATGAGAAATGGGAAGAAATTTCAACTGCACTAAAAGGAAAAGGATTACCATTCCAATACAAGACCGTTGTTGAACATAATGGTCATGCAGTTACCATCGATATGGACCTGGATCCCGGGGGCGGATTTGAAGGAGGCTTCGAATTCACTGTATTAACAGCACCTGTTCCTGTGCAATTCACAAGTTTATCTGCAAAAGTGAGTGATAATGACTTCAGGTTTGCGCTGCACGATGAAAAAGGCCTGGACCGTATCGGAAAATTCTTCGGCATGGAAGATGTAAAACTTGGATATGATGAACTGGACCGGCATGTGATCATAAAGACCAATAATAAAGATGTGGCAAGAGAGGTCTTTTCGGATCCCGAAACGCGCCAGGTATTTTCAACCCTTAAGGATTTCAGCCTTCAATTAACCGGGGATGAAGAAATGAACCTGGAATTAATGATCGACAGGCTTGTTGATGACCCTTTAGAACTCAGGAGTATATTTGAAGCGTATATTTCGGTACTTGAAAAATTGAAAAAGCCCGGTATATGACCGGGCTTTCGTTATAAATTCTTTATTGTTTAATTACCTGCGAACTAACCTTATGCTTACCTGAAGTATAAGTCAGGGTGTACATTCCGGAAGGCAGTGAAGCAACATTAATTTGCTGATTGTATCCCGCACCGGCCGGTACCTTTTGTTGAAGTACCCTGCTTCCCGACGGACCGATCAACTCCAGCGTTCCTCCAACTGAGTTAGAAGGAAGTTCCAGTTTCACATTTAAAATGGTACTAACCGGGTTTGGATATGTTTCAATCTTATACAGGTAAGCTATTTGGGGATCACCAGGTTCCGTTACAAGAGGAGAAGCCTGGGTGGTCATAGTGTTCCTTGATTCGTCCTCTTCAATAATGGTAAAACCTGCTATATAGTTGTAGGTACCAATGCGGTAAACATCCAGCACAAGTTGTCCTGATGAAGAAGCTGATAACCCGTTGAGCTCTGCAAAATCAGAAGTATTGTTATCCGTGGATATGGTATCCCGATTGTTACCGGATTGAACCACCGTCTTATTCCCGGTATTTGCCCGGCTTCCATACACCCTGATAGTATATTTCCCACCAGGATTAAGCCCTTTTAAAGTAAGGGTCCTGTTGCTGGTATTGTATGAATTAAACCTCAAAACTTCCTTAGGAATTACCGTTGCAGAAGATGCATAAGTTGAACCGTTATCGGCTACACCTGCCTGCCCGCTAATAGAAGCAGTTACAGTGCTCTGCGACTGGTCGGAATATTTAAATGTTCCACTGGTAGTATTATTCCCCGGCAACCAGTTATTCCACGCTGAATTTGAATATGCTGTGGAACCATTAAAAACGTTTACGTTTATCATTCTTCCTGAAGGCGCAGATGTTGCAGGGTTTACGGTAACAGTTACGTCATCAGAATCCTGGGCTCCGCTATTATCCGTAACCGTTAAACGATAAACATAGCTTCCCTGCTGTAAAGAATTAATATTCGTATTAGCCAGGGTTGTATTTGCAATCGTTCCGCCCGAAGGGCCAGAAATCTTTGTCCAGGAATAAGAAGAAATCGTCCCATCGCCATCTGATCCTGAACCCGCCAGGGTAACCGAGTTCACCGGGAGCGTTATGGATTTGTCTGGTCCAGCATCAGCAACCGGAAGCTGGTTTGCTGGTGCAGACCCCACTGTGATAGTGACGTCATCCGAAGAAGATGATCCATCATTATCTGTTGCGGTGAGCCTGAACACATAGGTTCCCTGGACAAGCCCCGTTACCGCTGTAATCAATGATGAGGATGAGGTGATCAGCGCAGCAGGACCAGATACTTTAGTCCAGCTGCTGGACACGATCGTACCGTCCGGATCGCTGGCAGTTCCACTAAGGTTGAACGTTGACACCGGAAGTTGCACCGATCCATCCGCCCCTGCATTAACTACCGGGGGTTGATTAGGATTGGAGGTAGATCCCTGGGAAATTGTAAACCCTGCAAGATAATTGTAGGTTCCGATCCTCCAGAGATCAACCACTATCCGTCCAGTCGCATCAGGAATTATATTTGAAAAGGAAGCAATATCAGAAACATTATTATCAGTATTGATCGTGTCCCTGGAGGAACCGATAGCCACTACGGTTTTATTCCCTGTATTGGCGCGACTGCCAAAAAATTTCAGGCTGTAAGCCACACCGGGAGTAAGGCCTCTTAACGTTAGTGTCCTGTTACTTGTATTATATGAATTGTACCTTAATACCTGTTGAGGAACCGCCACTGCAGCGGAACCATAAGTAGCGCCGTTATCACTTATGCCGGCCTGCCCGGAAAGAACGGCGGAAATACCAGAAGAAGATTGATCAGTGTTCAGAAATGTTCCACTGGTCATATTTGAACTTGTGTTCCAGTTATTCCATTGGTTATTACTGAAAGGATTCGAACCTCCATAAATATTCACCTGCACGGTTTTCGGATCTCCCGGGGTTACAACGGGCTGGGGGCTCACGATAACATTCACATCATCAGACCGGGTAGCATTATTATTGTCGGTAACGGTAAGCCGGAAAACATACGTTCCCTGGTTAAGAGAGGAGACCTGTGTTGAGGCAGCATTAGGACTGGCAATTGATCCACCGGACGGGCCTGAGAGTTTCGACCATGCATATGAAATTATGTTTCCATCCGGATCGGATCCCGAACCATTCAGTTGAACCGAATTTTGAGGAAGGGTTATAGATTGATCAGGTCCTGCATTTGCAGTTGGCAGCTGGTTTTGAGGAGAAGAGCCGTTCACGGTTATAGTTACTTCGTCTATACCCTGCGCTCCGCCATTATCAACCACCCTCAACCTGAAAACATACGTTCCCTGAACAAGGTTAATGATATTCGTCCACAAGCCGCCCGGGTTTTCAATTACTCCGGCCGAAGGGCCGCTTACCTTGGTCCATTGAACAGAACTGATGGTTCCATCAGGATCATTGGCAGATGCTTCTATCCTGACACTGTTAACCGGAAGTGTAATTGTCCTGTCAGGCCCGGCATTTGGAACCGGAGGCTGATTTGCACCAATATTCCTTTTGTAAAGTAACATCCATTCATACACGTTCAAACCATTCTCTTTATAAGAAGGATTATATGTAGTAGACCATGCATCATGAGAATTGCTGTTGAAGATCGTTTTCTTCGCTAGCGGTGTTGGCGGATTTGGTGCGGAGTTAATATAATTAACATAGTCATTGGTATAGAACACCGGTGCTGTCGGATCACCTGAATTGTGAGTAGCCCAGACGGCGAGATCAGCGCCTGCCATAATATTTGCACGTCCCTGGTCGGGCCACGAAGCTCCGCAGATCGGTATAATTGCAGCCAGCCTGTTAGCATAAGTGGCATTATTGCCTGCATATTCCCAAACTACGCCCCCACCCATACTTAAACCGGTAAGATAGATCCTTGATTCATCCACCCTGTAATTCTGAATGGCATAGTTAATAAGCAGGTTGATATCTGATGGGCCGGGCCATTCTGTAAACTGGGGTGATAGAACAATATACCGGAATGTTTCATTGTTCACGGTAAAGCTGGTCGGGAAAGCTCCCTGGTTGATGAGTTTGGGAGGTCCATTTCTCAAAACATTCGGAAGTGTTGACGGGGTACCAGCACCTAATTCGCCCATACCATGGATAAAAAGGAGCAGAGGATACTTTTGAGTGCCGGAATTATACCCTTGAGGAAGGTATTCATAAAATGCATTCGATCTGGGGTTGGTACTAATATACCGTGCCGTTTGAACCTGCCCGATTCCAGATAATGGGGCCAGGAATAATACAAATGAAAGAATGCGGGTTCGCCACAGGACTTTAAGTGAATTCATAAATTAACCAAGGTGTTTTAGTTCACAATGTTGTGAATCAGAGGTAGGCAGAGCGGCGGCGTATTTGCAAGAACCATTCCAAAGGAAGAGTTTACGACAGGTGGGAGCTAAATGTGAATAATAAACATCAAAAAGCCCCTTAATTTATAAGGAGCTTAACAATAAACGACAAAATTATCATGCACCGATCTTCTCATCGACTATTATAAGGATCTCTCTCTCCAGTCTTTCAGCGTCTGTTTCAAGTGCGGCACCCTTCAGTATCATAGAATTGGCAAATTCCTTATCATCATATCCGGCGGCATTTATCTTTACATTCAGAAATGCACCTTTTACAGCAGATCTGGCGCATAACGCACCCACCCCTGCATCTGAAACTGAATTTGGATTTCCAATTCTTGCCATTTCCTTAATGATTTCCATTGATGCGAAAGCAGTTTCCATTACCTTGAATGGAACCTCAATTGCATACCGTGTAGCAGCGTTGATCGCTGATGTTCGCTGTTGCCTTTCTTCTTCAGTTCCTTTAGGTAAACTGAAAGATTCCATTATCATATTGAAAGCATTAGTGTCTTCATCCACTAATTTCATAAGCCTGTCTTTTAAAACCTGGCCTTTCTCTGCATAGTTGCTGAACTCCTCCCATCTTTCGTCCCAGCCTTTTTTGTGAGAGGAAAGATTCGCCACCATAGCTGCAAGGGAAATTCCAAGCGCACCAACATAGGCCGCAACAGATCCACCGCCGGGTGCAGGGCTTTCAGAGGCAGTTTCATCTGCAAAGGCTGCCAGGGTCATGGATCCTAATTTTCCTGAGTTCTTTTGCAGCATATACTCTATTACCCGTTCTTCAGGTTTGAATGGAGCAAGTTCGTCCAACCCCAGTGATTTAATAGCAATCCTTACCAGTTCCTTTTCACTTACCCCAACTGATCTTCTTTGTTTTTTTAAAAAATACTTACCTGCATCCGTGAGAGATTTCAGGGGAACAAGCCCTACCAGTTCGCTCCCGGTTACTCTTAAACCCCTTGAATCCGCTTTCTTGCAAACTTCATCAAATGCAATATGGAGAGGTGTTATATTGATATTGGTGAGATTCATCGAGATCTGTGCGATCCCATACTCTTCAATGAACCAGCCAATAGCTTTAACTGATTTTAATGAACCCGGAATGTTAACTGCATTGCCGTTCTCGTCCTTTACTATCTTTCCGGTTACCGGATCTCCTTCTCTTTTAACCCTTCCCGCTTCGCGAACATCAAATGCAACCGAATTGGCTCTTCTTACAGACGTTGTATTGAGGTTTACATTATAAGCAACCAGGAAATCACGTGCGCCAATTACAGTTGCTCCTCGTTTGGCATCGAATGCAGCAGGACCATAATCCGGCTTCCACTCTGGTTGAAGGATCTTTTTTGCAAACCCCTCATATTCGCCTGCACGTATAACGGAAAGGTTACTCCTGGATTTATTTTTCTGTGCTTCCTCGTATAAATAAACTGGTATACCAAGTTCTTCACCTACTCTTTTTGCCAGCCGTTCTGCATACTGAACTGTCTCTTCCATTGAGATCTCTGAAATTGGAATTAATGGACAAACATCAGTCGCTCCCATTCTTGGATGCTCTCCCTTGTGTGAAGACATATCGATAAGTTCGCCTGCCCGCTTTATAGCCCTGAAAGCAGCTTCAATAACAAGTTCCGGATCTCCTACCATAGTTACAACAGTCCTGTTGGTAGCTTTTCCCGGATCTACATTCAACAGTTTTACACCAGGAACACTTTCGATCTCGGAAGTTATGCTTCCAATAATTTCCATATCCACGCCTTCGGAAAAGTTAGGAACGCATTCGATTAGTTTCATCTGAATATTTTTTTAACTGATAAATTCTCCGTTGATCATTACCTTATGTATGTTATTATTGCCGAAGGCATATGTCAGGTATGGAAGAGAAGGAATTGCTTTCGTGAAGATAAGATTAGCTCTCTTACCAACGGTGATGCTGCCTGCTTCACCTTCTACTTCCATGGCGCAAGCACCATTGATTGTTCCTGCATTTATAACCTCTTCCGGCAGCATCTTCATCTGGATACAACTCAGTGAGGCTACCAGGTTCATATTACCACTTGGAGAAGAACCTGGATTAAAGTCTGATGCAAGTGCAACTGCTGCTCCTGAATCAATCAACTGCCTGGCGGGTTGAAAACCCATTCGGAGAAAGAATGCAGCAGTAGGCAACAAAGTGCATATGCCATCAAACTGTCCGAGCATTTCTATCTCCTTGTCCGAAAGTGTTTCAAGGTGATCGAGAGAAACAGCGCCAGCTTCCATTCCAGCTTCTATACCTCCAATGCTGTTCAACTGGTTTACGTGAAGTTTTGGTTTTAGCCCGTATTCAGCACCAGTACGACAGATCCGTACCATTTCCTCCGGTGAAAAAAATCCCTTTTCACAGAAAACGTCAATATAATCGGCAAGATCCTCTTCAGCAATGGCAGGCAACATTTCCTTTTCGATCATCCTTAAATAACCTTCATGATCATTCCTGAATTGCTCAGGGTACGTATGTGCTCCGAGGAAAGTGCTTTTTATAAGCATCCCGGTATTCTCCTTAAGCCTTTTTATTACACGAAGCATTTTCAATTCCGCTGAGGTACTTAATCCATAACCACTTTTGATCTCGATTGCTCCTGTACCCATTTGCATTACCTCATTGAGTCTCCTTAATGCAGCGTAATACAGGTCATCCTCCGGCATATCATTAAGCGCCCGCGCAGAATTCAGGATGCCACCGCCCTTTGCAGCGATCTCGGCATAAGAAAGTCCTTTTAACTTGTCTACATATTCCAATTCGCGGCTTCCGGCAAATACAATATGTGTATGGCTGTCGCACCAGCAGGGCAATACGAATTGACCGGATGCGTCATAAACATTCTCAGGGATTTCAGGATATTCCATATCGAGAGCGTCCATGCCACCAAAAGAAGTTATCGTTCCTTCTTCCACAATTACAAAGGCATTCTCGATAGTATTTAGCCGGGCAAGATCATTTCCGCGAAAAGGAACGGATGGCGGATCTATTCCTGCAAGTAATTTGATATTCTTAATCAGAATTTTCATGTGATCGCAGTTGATGAAAAAGATCTTTTGTGAAATTCTCCAGTCCCGGGTCGCGGGCACCCATCAAAAGCAGGACGCATTCCTCCTGAACCATGTCCTTAAGGTGCTTGTATAGATCATTTCTGTCTTCAATGAACCGGGTATTTTTGCCAGTCGCAGATATGCCTTTAATAAGATCGTTTGCGGAAATATTTTTTTCGGCCGTCCCTCCTGCATAAAATATCTCGCTCATCCATATCTCATCTTCTGACCTAAGAGATCCAGAAATTTCTTTAATGAAATCATCCTTTAAAAACCTTGTAGGTCCATATCCATGTGGCTGAAACCATGCGATAACCTTTGGTGCTATAGGCTGGCAGGCTTTTATTGCTGCTGCGCATTTCACAGGGTTATGAGCATAATCATCAATTACGATCATTTTTCCTGCGCTGCCAAGTACCTGGTTTCTCCTGTAGATGCCTTTATAATTCTCCAGGGCTTTTGCACATGTTTCAAGATCCACCCCTATACTGCATGCAGTAGCAACAGCTGCAACAGCATTTTCCATATTATGCCTGCCGATGGAATTCATTCTGAAAGGCACTCCATTGATTCTAAACCTGATCTGGAAGCCTTGTTGTAGGAATTCAGAACATAAATATCCGGCCTGCTCCTCACACTGAGAAAAATCAAGCTCTTTATTTTCGCTTAATGCCTTGCTGTAGGAATTACACTGGTTTACGATGAAAGTTCCTGTTGTGTTGTGTTTGAATTGTGTGAAAAGACCTATCAATTCCTCCATTTCCTGGTGATCTTTGTCAATATTCAATAATAACCCTATAGATGGTCTATACTGTACAATTGAGCCGTCACTTTCGTCCGCTTCAATAATGAGCCATTCGCCTTCCCCCATTTCTGCATTTCCCAGCCTGCCCTGTTCAATGATACTGATCAAACCTGCACCACTGATAATGCCCGGTCCTAACCCGGCAGTTCGAAGAATATCAAATAACATAGCACTTGTGGTACTCTTTCCAGAGGTGCCTGCAACTGCAATAGTTCTTTTAGTTTGCGTGATATAGGCAAGAAGTTCACTTCTTCTTATTACCGGCAACGACAATTCCTTTGCCTTTACCACTTCCGGAACCGTATCTTCTATGGCTGTGGAAACTATCACCAGGTCAGTTTCTGCCGATAGGCCGCTTCCATCCTGCGGAAAACAACGAATACCTGCTGCCTCAAGCTGTTCCCTGGTTTTATTAAATGAACCCGGCGTGAAGTACCTGTCGCTTCCGCTCACCACCTTTCCTGATGCAGCCAGGTATTGAGCCAGGGCACTCATGCCGGAACCGGCCACACCAATGAAGAAGATATTTGCAAATTTATCTAGTGGAGACATCAATGGTCAATTATGCGGCAAAGTATCGAAAAAAATCGTTTGGTCATCCCCCGGTCACGGAACGGAACTGTTTCATGTAATCGTATTGAAGGTCTTCATGCAGAGAACTGATTGTTTTTTGGCATTTTGAAACAAGTACCGAATACAATTTCAAAAGTTGGTGACTTCTTGTAAGGTCGATCTTTAGTTCCCTGATTTCTTCAAGAAGGTAAAGTAGAACCTGGATCTCCGTTTCCGGATTCCCACTATACTTTATGAACCGGCTCGCGGTCCTGATAATTTTGCGCAGGTTCTTTTTTAGGATATAAAGGTTTTTCACATTAGCGTCGGTGAATAGCGGGTGCAGGGTTTCCCTGACAGCATTTACATAGCCTTGTTCATCTGATGAGTCAAAGACCAGGTAGGTAAGAAGTTCCTTGTTTTCCAGCTTAAACCTGCCAAGCCGGGTGCATATATCAACCAGGGTTTGATGCGGAAGTTCTTCCAGGGCTGTTTTTATCGCTTTAAGACTCGCTGCTTTCATTTGATTGTGAATTTCAAATGTAGTCTGTTATACTTGCAGAATGAAAATGAAATTGCCCTCCCCGATCACCATACTTATGGTGGTGGTGGTAATAGCAGCCATTACAACATGGCTGATACCTGCAGGAAAATACAGCACTCTTACCTATAATGAAGGCTTTATTTTCTCAGGGCCCGCCGGCGATACAACCCTTCCATTTTCACAAGCCACGCTGGATTCACTGGGTATAAAGGTTCCTGTTGAAAAATTTTCCTCCGGAAGTATTCGCAAACCGGTGTCCGTTCCTGGCACCTACAGGGCCCTTGATCGGTCGGGACAGGGATTGGTGGCAGTTATCAAAGCTCCTGTGAAAGGTATATATGAATCTATAGATGTAATTCTTTTCATATTGGTCATAGGGGGCTTTATGAATGTGTTTAACCAGACGGGAGCCCTGGTGGCGGCAATGACTGCATTGTCGGTAAAACTGAAAGGAAGGGAATCTATCCTGATCATTCTTTTCACCTTTCTTTTCTCCTTTGGTGGTTCAAGTTTCGGAATGGCAGAAGAAGGACTGGCATTCTATGCGGTTCTTGTTCCGCTCTTTCTTGCTGCAGGTTATGATGTATTATTGCCTGTTGCGGTGATCTTTGCCGGAACACAGTTAGGAACACTCTCCAGTTTCTCCAATCCTTTTTCAACAATAATAGCATCCAATGCAGCGGGTATCGACTGGTCTGAAGGACTTATGCAACGAATAATTATGTTCCTTGTCACCACTACTGTTGCTGTCTGGTACTTTGTCCGGTATGCTAATAAGATACGCCGTGATCCCACCTTAAATATTCAGACCGGAGATTCAGTTTTTCCAGCACCGGCTAACAGGATCTGCAAAAACGGGAACCTGCTTGTTACTACATTCCTCATCACTTTCGTGGTGATGGTTTATGGGGTTGTTGCACGTGGCTGGTGGCTTGAGGAAATGAGCGCTCTCTTCCTGGCTTCGTCATTGGCGATGGCTTTCATTGGAAGAACCGGGGAAAAGAATTATATCTCCTGGTTTGTTAAAGGTTGCGAAGAATTGCTGGGTGTAGCATTGATTGTTGGCGTGGCCAGGGGCGTTACCCTGGTGTTGAATGAAGGCAATGTTAGTGATTCCATAGTTTATTTTGCAGCAGGAATGATAGAGGGTATGCCACCTGTACTGTTCATTCTTTCCTTAATGGTATTGTATATGGTGTTTTCCCTGTTTATTTCATCTTCCTCAGGAATGGCCGTACTTACAATGCCGGTAATGGGATCTCTCGCCTATTTTGCAGACGTTCCCGGAAGGGAAATAGTAAATGCCTACCTGTATGGAATGGGTATTATGGGATTTATATCTCCTACCGGCCTGATTCTTCCTTCCCTGGCTATTGTGAAAGCTGGTTTTGGAGCATGGATCCGGTTCATTCTTCCCTTGATGATCATTCTTTTCGTTATCTGCGCGGTAAGCCTTGCTATTGGGATATACTATAAATAGAAAACCTCCGGCAACCGAAGGTTCTAAATTGATGTGAATTGGAATTAAAACGGGGATCCTCGTATTGCAAATATGAATTATTTGTAGAATGGTCCGTGTAGTATTTTCTTCAGGTTACACGTAGTAGTTTTAAAAGAAAAAACCTTCCCGGTTTTACGAAAAGGTTTTTAGGCATTGGATCGCCGGTTTCAGAGGTATCGGATCGTTGGATAATTATTGACGCAAAATTATATTTCCCAAACATGCAAAAAAGTCATCGGTAAACGTCTTTTTCGTAGAATAATATCTATGCCTACTGAAATTTTTAAAGTATCTTGGCTGGTACGAACTTTGCCTCTGCCATTACTATGAGACCTTTGGGAATCATATTGATCCTGATCCTTTTTTATGCATGTTCAAGTGAAAGGAAAAAGAACATGTCGGTTATCACTGCGAAAGATTCGCAACTGGTAGATACTGTAATTCCAACCATTTTAACCCCTGATTCCTCACAGGAAAAACAGGAATCCGTCGAATCCATCAAAACGGGCCCTTATAGCAATTCCAGATTCCAGGATGTAATAGTTGAACGAATTGATGAGAGTTACCGTGTTAAAGGAAAGGCCCAGGTGTTTGAGGGGGTTTTATCATGGGTTGTTGAGGATGGGCACAATCAATTAAAAAAAGGCTTCCAGATGACCGATGCAGGAGCTCCTGAGTTCGGCAATTTTGAATTCCGCTTCAACTTTAACAAAGAAAAGAATACCACACCTCACCTAATCCTCTTTGAATCAAGCGCTAAAGATGGAACTCCCCAACATGAATTGCCTATTCCGCTTCCTTAACCTTTTTTAAACTAGTGGGTACTACTGTGGCACAATTTTTTTAGTACAGGTGGGAAATTTATAACCTATGAAGACTCAAATTTTACATTTAGCAGATTTTCAAAAACTTAAGATCATGAAAAGATTATTGATTGCTGTAGGTGTGGTTTCAATACTCGCATCATGCGGCCAAAAGAAAGACAACCAGCGTGAAATGTTATTTCTCACCGATACAACCGGCCTTTATATGAGTAATCTGAGAGCAGATACTGCTATAGCAGTGGAAGAAGCTCCTGTGGCGGTTGCGCCTGTTAGGAGAACATCAACCGCTCCTGTGCGTAGAACGACCACAAGGTCTTCTTCAGTTAGCTCAGGAACATCCTCTTCAGGAACAGTGGCTACAGCACCAGCACGAAAAGAAGGATGGAGTAAAGCAGCCAAAGGAGCAGTGATTGGTGGTGTAACCGGGGCAGCTGCCGGTGCTGTTATTGGCAAGAACGCTAAAGGTGCAATTATCGGCGGTGTTATTGGTGCCGGTGGTGGTTATATCATTGGACGATCTAAAGATAAAAAGGACGGCAGGGTTCAATAAACCAATATAAGTTCCGTTCATTTACACATCACTCATGTAGATTTGCATGAGTGATTTTTTTTAACCAAAACCTTTTTTATGGCTGATTGTAATTTCAATATTCCTTTCTCAGGAGATCCTGAAACTATTTTAGGTAAAGCCAGAAAGGCAGTAGAAAGCCAAAGTGGCGAATTCAATGGAGACCTTAACTCCGGGAGTTTTAGTGTTTCTGTATTTGGTAATTCAATTGCCGGATCTTATACAGTAAATGGGAATGATCTGAATATTATAATAGACAAGAAACCGTTCATGATACCTTGTTCCGCTATTGAAAGTTTCCTTAAGAACCAGGTTACATAAGAAAGGCGTAAGATTTCCTTACGCCTTTTTCTTATCCGTGCTGAACGTTTCCGGTATGACCGGATGCCTTAAGAGGCTCATTATAGAATTCGTTGAACATTTGACGGACCAGGTAGAATTTATCGAACCAATCCACAGATTGTCCTGTTGACATCTGTGACATATAATGCTGAACCTTTTCAACCGTATGGTCTGCATCATTCAATAATTGTTCAGTTTGTTGTTTCAACCGTGCAATTAACTCTGACCTTTCTTCTTTTGGCATCTGAAAGAATTTGTAAAGAGCAAGGGCTGCTGCTGCGCCAAAAATTATTGCTGCGATTTTCTTATCCTTATCCATAAATGTTTTTCTTAGGCTCATGCACAAACCGTGCCTTTGAAAAAGATCATCCACACTGGCTGATTTATTGCAGCACTAAGGGAAAACACTGCGATGAAATCAATATTGAAACCTGCCTCTCTTTTTATCGCTGGAATGCTGACCTCAATTGCAATATTCCTGCTTACAGGCTTTGACAAACCATTGAAAAAGGAGGGAATTAGGAACAAAAACAGAATCGAAAACATCAAAGGCAACCACTGGGAGGTACCAAAGGTCCCGGACAGCTTTTCCTTTGCCGGAGAAAATGTTCCGCTGGAAAGACCTGAGATATGGGAATATTTCGACAGGAATTTTACCCAGATCTATTACCAGACAGGCACCATGCTGAATGTTATGAAACTTACAACCCGATGGTTTCCCATGATCGAAGAAAGGTTGAAGTTTCATGGAGTTCCTGATGATTTTAAATACCTGGCTATTGCAGAAAGTAATCTTCAAAATCTCACCTCCAGGGCAGGTGCAGTAGGTTTCTGGCAATTCATGCCCGAAACTGCGAAGGGCTACAGAATGGCGGTAAATAATTCAGTGGATGAAAGGTATAATGTTCTCAAATCCACCGATGCCGCATGCAAATATCTGAAGGAAGCCTACGCGCAATTTGGCAGCTGGACCGCAGCAGCGGCTTCATACAATTGCGGCAAAGCAGGTTACAATTCAAGGGCGGTTCACCAGGGCACAAAAGACTATTATAGCCTCCAACTCCCTGAAGAGACCAACAATTATATTTTCAGGATACTTTCCTTTAAATATCTTTTCGAGAATGCAGACGCATTAGGCTATAAGATACAGCCGGGAGATAAATATAGTCCCCATAATACCAGGTCTATTGAGGTCAGTTCCAGCATCCAAAATTTGCCTGCATTTGCTAAACAGCATGGCACAAATTATAAGGTGTTGAAGATACTTAACCCCTGGATGAGGGAAAAGAACCTGGTGGTACCTGGTGGAAGGACTTACCAGGTACTTGTACCGGAGCAAATCAATGCGGCAAGAAGGTAAGGAAGCTTCAGTCTCATTATTAATTATTTGCAGCCTGGGCTTCCATGCAGTTTTTCTGGAGGGCAGAAGCTATGTTATAGATATAATGGAACTGGTCGGTGATCGACTTCACTTCTACCAGTAGACGCTTGGTGCTGGTTTCAAGCAAACCATTATTTATTTCCTCCTTTCGTTTTTCCAGTAATTGTTCTGCATAGGCATTGATCGCCTTTAATGGTCCTTTATTGGGGTTGAGATTATTAGCGCTGTTACCATCAAGGCAGTTCTCGGCATTCTTGAAGAATGCTTTTATATTCTCTATTACGGGCAGCAGGTCACCGGACCTATAATTTGAAAAATTGGTGCGCAGGAAATATGAAAGACTTGCCAGGTGAGACATTAAAGTGTGGTTAAGTACCACAAAACGGTGGAGTGGCTTTATCCCCTTCTGAAACCGCTTTGGTTCAGAAAGCATCCTGTTGAAAGCATCCGCAAGATTGGCCTGGGCAACAAGACTTTCCATTTTAGCTTTACGGATACCTGACATGTCAGGATCAACCCTTTCCAGGAACTGCCGTGCAACGATAGTAAAATAAGCATTATTCTTTCTTAGCGATTCTATCATTAAGGCTTTGATATTTATATGCTCCCAAACAGGCGCAATGAAAAGGCTGGCCACAAAAGCAATTGCGGAACCGATCGCTGTATCAATCAACCTGTCTGTAATAACCTCTAAAATATTCCCCGGGAATAACAGGTTGAAAAAGATCAGCATGTATGGAGTCATAAACAACACACTGATAAAATAATTGGTCCGAACAAATGTATTCGAACCGATCATGCAGGCTATAAGAATGACCAGTTCCCACCTCTGGTCCCTTATAAAAATGAGTATCAATATACCTAAAATCAATCCTAACAGGGTTCCGATCAGCCTGTCACGATTCCTTTTTTTCGATAAGCTGTAAGCTGGCTTCAGGATCACGATTATTGTAAGCAGGATCCAGTAGCTATGCCCGATATCAAAGGCATTGCCTATAATAAAGCCCGCTACAAGCGCAATGGCCATTCGAAGAGAGTACCGAAATACATTTGAGTTCAGGTTAAGGTTGTTCAGGAACAGTGCAGGGCTGATACCGGGCTGCTTTACATAATCCAGTGATGAAAGTTCAGGCATTCTTGATCGAATGATCTTCTTATCATATGAGGAGTAATACTGAATTGATCTTAATCTTTCCAGCATCTCTTCCATATTCCGCAGGATCCTTCCGAGGCTTATGAATGCTTCAACATGCTCATTTTTCATTTCTGTTCTCCTCAGCTCCTCGAAATGATCTCTCAGAGCATTTAGTTTCTCCGGTAGTTCATCATTCTCAACTGCTCTTTCGCCACTTTTCAAGGCAACACCTGTTTCCCGGAGTGCATCTGCATAAAGAAAAATGAATTCCCTGAAACCCTCCAGTATTCCGGTATGCCCAACCTGGTCGTGCATGATCTTATAATCCTTATAAGTTGTCATGATCGATTCAAACAGGTCCGATACATTCACATAAATATTCAACAATGCCCTGCTGTACACTGTACTTTCCTTTAAGAAGGCTCGTGTGCGAAAGATCATCTCGCTGAGCATCTGTTGTTCCTTCTCAATCTCCACCTGTTCAGAAGCCAGCTTTTTAAAGATCGCATCAATATTTTCAGGTGATGAATAGAATTGCCCACGCGTACGCAGATAACCCGACACGCCTATCACCAGGTCGCCCAATAACTGTTGAAGAAATTTATACGGTCTCAGGCGATAAAGGATCAGGCTATATACCATGTACCATGAACCTCCAAGCATCAATAACCCTCCATTTTTAAGTGCACTGCTGGCTGAAAGTTCAGATTGCATGCTCAAAACCATTATCACCAGTGAAGCCACGCCGATAGAGGTAAGACGGTTACCATAAATAGCAAGCATGGAAAAAAGAAAACCGGCAAAGGCAAGCATTACGCCCATCCAGA
Organism: Bacteroidota bacterium; assembly: GCA_023417815.1. GTDB lineage: Bacteria > Bacteroidota > Bacteroidia > Chitinophagales > Chitinophagaceae > Ferruginibacter. Next base: position 37,139 of record JAEZEI010000064.1, read on the forward strand.
ATTGGTAAGGTGAAACCAGGTTCACTACCAGGGATACGGGGCCGCACAGGAGCAGGCCCGCCATCATGCCATTCAATCTATGCTTTACAGGACCTGGTTGATCCGTTATGCTTACACATAAGGCACCAAAACTCATTACCAATCCCTCATCAAGCCTTCCCATCCACGATCCGGTAAAGGCAGGTAATACCACCCCTACGGTAACGCGTACCCCCTCGGCGAAGAATCTGCCATTAAAGAAATTCTGGTATTCTTTTCCAATCCTTGCAAACATGAAGCAAAGTTAATGTCCATCAAAGTGACCGTTCCTCCAAAAACAAAAAGCCTGTTAGAACAGGCCTTTAGTATTATTTATGGGAAGAAATTAATTAACTACTAACAATTTATCTATCACCTTGCCATCAGCGGTATACCTAAAGAGATATGTACCTGAATTAATCGCAGAAAGGTTCAGCCTTATGTAGCCGATACCTGTTCCATTTGTATCCATCACTTTTCTTCCTGCAAGATCAAATAATGAAATTCTGTAGGAACCTCCTGTGCTGCCCCTGTCGATAATTACAAAACTTGTGGCAGGATTAGGATATAGTATAAATTTCACATCGGAAAAATCGATGGCGGCAACATTACTCAATGTTACATTCCCATCTATATCATATACTGCCACCCTGTAATAGTTCATACCGGTACGTGGTTGAGCATCAGCGCCGGAATATTCTGTTCTTCCATCAAAGTTCCCGATCGTTTCACCGTAGGAAATATTAAAAAAGTTTATCCCGTCATGGCTTTTCTGAAGAATGTAGTTGCTTGTATTCTTTTCATTCAGGGTATGCCAGCGCAACCTGACAGTATTATTTTCGAGGCGTGCATCAAGAACCAGGGCTGAAACAGGGACCGGTGCAAAAGAACCCAGTTTCCAGAGATCATTCAGCAGATCGGTATTGGTGGTTGCATCAAATCCGTTGCCTCCAAAGAGCCAGATATTCCCTGCTGCATCAGCCATGGTTACACTGCTTCGTCTTCCCCCGGGTCGGGCTGTTGGTGAAGCTACCCCCTGTGTACCGTAAACCGAACTCCTGTCGGGAACCCCATCCCCTTTTATCCATGTCCAGCGGTGCGTTACTTCATCATATTTCCATAGATCGCTTAACAATCCCTGTGCGGCATTTCCATAACCATCTCCACCAAACATCCAAAGGGTTCCAAATGCATCCTTCCAGGTGCTGGCCTGGAATCGTGCACCCGGTGTGTTACCAGATGCAGGAGCTCCCTGCGACCCGTAAACTCCTACCTGGTTTACAATATTATCCCCCTTGCGCCATGTCCATTCCCCGGTACTAATATTATATTCCCACATGTCGTTCATCGCCCCTTCACCAGAATTATCATCCAGTCCATAGCCACCGAAAAGATATAAGCGTCCTGAATTGCTGGTCCATGTTGCCATATCCATCCTGGCACCTGGTGAATTTCCGGTGGAAGGAATGCCCTGGGATCCATAGGTTCCACCTGTATTCAAAACAAAAGTGCCGGTGATCCAGGTCCATTCGCCCGAAACAATATTATAGTGCCATAATTCATTTGAATAGGAAGGTGTCGGATCATCATAACTAAGTCCACCAAACAACCAAAGATCACCAGCTGTATCCACCCAGGACCCTGCACCGTACCTTGACCCGGGCATATTACTCGGATCAGGAAGTCCCTGTACACCAAATTCAGTGAATTGGCCTGGGTTCTCGTTTCCTCCTACCCATGTCCACAGATTACTAATCGGATCAAACATCCAGAGATCGTTCAGCATACCAAAACCATTGGGTGTAAAGCCTTCCCCACCAAATAGCCATAAACGTCCCAACTGGTCGGTCCATGCAGTTGCATATCGGCGTGCACCGGGGTAAACCGCGGCATCAGGACTGCCAAAAACGGATATATCTCCCGGATCATCAATAGTATTTGCACCAGAAACCCATTGCCACTGGTTCAGGTTGACATCATATTTCCAGAGATCATTGAGATATCCTCGCGGTCCGGCAGAATAACCATTCCCGCCAAAGATCCAGAAGTTGCCACCGGCATCCTTCCAGGAAACCATCCCATCCCTGCTTCCTGGCCTGTTTGAAGAAGAAAATGTACCCTGGGTTCCGTACACTCCAACCTGGTCAAGCGCATTATTTCCCTTCAGCCATGCCCACTGAGTAGTTGGAGTGATTTGTGCTGTAAGGATTAATGAAGTAAAAAGAAATATAGGTGTAAGTAGATATTTTACCATAAGCTAATATTAAGGCCTGCTATTCAAATTTAGGTTCTTAATGTTAGATTCTTTTACTTTGGTTTCACGTTTGAATACATAAGCAATGAAAATCAATAATTTAGTTATCATTCTTTTTGCGGCAATTGCCCTAATTTCCTGCTCGCCATCAATGTATCCAACCAATGATACCAGGCAGATCAGCCTTTCGGAAGTTAATCCTCTTAATTGGAGGTTTGTGGCAACGAATGTGATGCCTTCAAGGGGAACAGCCCGTATTTTAGATGGCAACAATGACCTGATGCTTAGGAATGATACCTTATTTGCGCAACTCCCTTATATCGGGGTTTCACACACTTCTCCCATCCCGGGAACAGATGAAAGCGGTATCCGGTTCACCACAACCCGTTTCAAGATCAACCATCAGAGCACACAGGAAAAGATGGATATCAATATAGAAGTGAATGACCAGCGTTTTGTGCGTGCCATTCAATTGACCATCCAGGCAGATGGCCGCGCTACGATGGAGGTATTAAGCAATTTCCGTGACCCGATCTCTTTCAATGGTAACATGACTACTTTACCCGTTCAATATTAAATCTAACCTCAAATAGAATATGGAGTTCCTCGATTTCTCCGACCCGTCGATCTGGATAAGCCTGCTTACGCTTACATTCCTGGAGATCGTTCTGGGTATTGATAATATCATCTTCATTTCAATCGTATCCGACAAACTGGAACCATCCAAACAGCGCAAAGCCAGGAATATTGGGTTAATGCTGGCAATGGTTTTCAGGGTATTGTTGCTTCTCACCATTACCTGGATCATGAAGCTTACCGAGCCTTTATTTTCCATCCCATTTATAAAGGATGAGAACGGGCCCATCGGTATAAGCTGGAAAGACCTGATCCTGGTTGCAGGAGGTATTTTCCTGGTTTTTAAAAGCACCCTGGAAATTCACACCAAGCTGCAGAAAGATGAACCCGTTCATGGAGCAAAGAAAGTGTATGCTACATTGGGTTCAGTGATCATGCAGATTGTTTTGATCGATGCTGTATTTTCATTTGATTCAATACTTACCGCCATCGGTCTTGTTGACCAGGTCATTATCATGATCATAGCAGTAGTAATATCCATCATCATAATGATGCTTTTCGCGGGAGCAATAAGTAAGTTTATTAACAGGAATCCTACCCTTCAAATGCTGGCGCTGGCCTTTTTGATCGCAATAGGAATTATGCTTGTAGCTGAAGGTTTCCACCAGCATATCAGTAAAAGCTATATCTATACAATGATCGCATTTTCATTACTGGTAGAGATATTGAATATGCGTATGAGGAAGAACCGCGAATCCATCAAACTTCACGGCAGTGATATTGTCGAAAAACAAGATGCCGGGAAAAATTTATAATTATTATGTCAAAAAAAATGTGTCAATAATTGACACATTTTTTTTTTGATGCCCAAAATTATTTCACAACATCCTCAAGATCAACCTCATCATCAGGAGTTTCAAGCAAAGCATCCTGGATCTCGGTAGCCTCGGCCTGCCTGCGCTGTACTGCCTTATCTTTCGTTTTCTGGATCATTTGCTCCAGTAAATCGATGCATTCTGATGCTGCTGTTTCAAAATACTGCCCGTTCCGCTTTACGAAATGATCGTTCCCAGGAACCTCCAGTCTTATTTCACAATAATCAGATTCCGGTGCACCAGCAGGACCCTTGAATAAGGTAACATTAGCTCTTATGATCTCATCACTTTTAAGATTGTTGAGTTTTTCTGTAATGAATGCATTAAGGTTTTCACTAGCTGTGAATCCCAGTGATTGAATGATTACGTCCATGATTCTTTGATTTAGCTTTATTGTTTCAATGGTAAAATTATGCCAATTAAAACACAGCAGGAATGATGGAAGTCATTCACAATGAGTGATTTTGATCAGGGTGGCCATACTGTTAGTTCTCATGCATAGTTTCTGCGAAGAGGTACGGATTTATGGAGGATCCGGCTTCAACAGCTTCCGGTTCATAAGAGAATCTCAGATCAAGGAAGTTTGCCGCGGAATTTACCTGCCACAGGATAAGTTTCTTATCATAGGCTACCTCCGAGATCTCCGGCAAAAGTTCGGGAATTATTCCATTCCAGCAGGCATCTTCCAGTTTTTGCTTCTGGGTGAGGTCTTTACCTGCACCGTCTTTTACAGCCCATTCGCGTGCTGCAAAAGCTGTATTGGTGAATAACAGTATTTCCTGAAATGTACCTTTGTTTTTCATGATTAAAGGTTTATTTCTTAGATACTTAATAGACCAAAAAGAAACACCAGTATTTGGTAAGATTACGTTAAGAAAGGCCGATACGGAATTGTTCGGGGTAACCCCGAAATAGGCGAGCCTTGTAGTAGAAGGTATCAGTAACCTGTTTGAGGCTTGCGGCGCTTGTCGATAAGTCTGCCAATATAATAGCCCGTTACAGAGGCAAGGATAAGCGTTAACGTGTTCAGAACATGAACAAATTCACCATTCAGTTTATGTTCAATGTATTCACGTTGGGCAAATCCGATAGCAACTCCAACAGCGGCTCCAACCAGGAGGCCGATCATTCTTGGCTTTGATTTTTTGTTTCCCATATAAGAAATATACGTATTATATCACCGTAAAGCAAGTAAGCTGGTAGTTATTAATCCCCACCCTACCCACATGGGTATTTTTTTGGTTAAATGGCAGTTAATATGGACCTGAGGAACAGAAGATTAAGTTGTCTTTTTTAATTTGGTTTCATGATCAGAAATGTACTATTCACCCTCTTAACTGTTTCCTTCCTGAACGCGACATCCCAGGGTATTACAGGCAGCTGGGAAGGAATAATGGACCATGAAAAACTGCAATTGAACGTGCAGTTAAAGAATGGCAGGCTATGCGGATATACCTATGATCATTTCCTGAATGACAGATCGCAATTTTGCCGTGCCTACTTTACCGGCACCTATGATCGCGAATCAAGGATCTATACTTTCACCGGAACAAAATTCATTTCAAACAGCGGATCACATTCACTTATAAGATTAAAGGTTCGGATGGAACGCATTAAGGGCGAAATTGTACTTCGCGGAATAGTTGCTACAAAATCGGCCTTCATGAACATGATGGCCATGGGAGGTTCCACCCCGATCATTTTGAGAAGGGTAAGCAAAACACCGAAGCCGCTTGCTGACGGAATGCCTGTTTGTGAAACACCCGATATTCGCAAGCCAGCGCCAAAGCCAACTGTGCCCACCCCGCTGCCAAAAAAACAAGAACCGAAGAAGCCTGTGCCTCCGCCAGTGAAGAAGGAAGAACCGAAACCAATCACCAAACCAAAGACGGAGCCTGTAACGCCTAAAAAAGTGGAACAGAAGAAAGATACTCCTGCAATTGCAAAGCCTTCCGTTCCATCACCCGGATATAAGACAAGAGCAAATAAAGAGATCAGGAGAATTGAGGTGGATGTTCCGGTAATTAAGATCAAGGTTTATGATAATGGTGTTGTTGACGGAGATACGGTAAGTATCTACTTTAATGATAAACTAATTGTAGACAGGCAATTGCTTTCGGAAAGCCCTATAGAACTTGAACTACAATTAAATGAATCCTGGTCTAATAATGAGCTTCTCCTTTATGCCCACAACCTTGGAAGTATCCCGCCAAATACAGCCATAATAATTGTTACGGCCGGTAAACAACGGTATGAATTATTATCCGGCCAGGATCTTAAACAAAACTCTGTGCTGTATTTCGATTATAAGCCTGGCCGCTGACAAAAACACACAGATACCAAAAGAGTATTAATTTCCCTGAAATTTCCAGCGGATGCAGTTTATAGTGCGGATAATTTTCGGGATCATCCTGCTTTTCATTTTTCTTGCAGGAGCCATCTTTATCATCTTTACGTTCGGTCGTTCTTCATATGACACCACCTCTTTCACCAATGCAGGCTTTGCGATCTTCGCAGGATGTGCCTCAGTAAGTTTTGCCTGGGCAAGAAATCTGAAAGAACTGGAGGATACGAAGGATCTTTACAAAGTGAACAGGCATGGAGAAAACCTTTTCCTCAGTGCACTTTGTTTCATTATCGCATCGCTCATGAAATATCTCCTGTTGCATAAGGAGGATATAATAAATGACAGGATCCTCAGTTATACCGGTTTTATGGTTCCTGTATTGAATATAATGGGAGCGTCGTTATTCTTCCTGGCGTATATCAATGCATGGGTATCCATTTTCGGCTTGTTACGGATACTCTTCCGCAAATCACTGGAATCAAAGAATGAGTATATCGATAATTCCGGGATCTAGATTGTAATACCATTACCCCCTCATGACTTCATCATCATAATAATATTTTCAAAGGAGCACTTATATCTTCCGGAACCCGGTAAAGCATCTGCCATAAATTTGCAAGGTGCAGTTCGTAAAAGAAGAATCAATAGTCAGGCGCATCTGGGGAAGCAGCGATACCATCCTGGTGATCTTTGCCGGATCAGCAGCGGAATTTGCATTGAATAAAGCTGTAGACTGGCTCTATTACACCGGCAGGTTACCGTCTGACCCGATAGGGAGACTGTTTTCAACAGTAGAATATGCCCGGCTGATCGTTTTCTCAAGCCAGGAAAAGGCAGAAGCAGCCATCAAAAGAATATCTTCAATTCATACGTCTGTTGAAAACTCCCGAGGTTTTAAGATACCTGACTGGGCTTACCGTGATGTACTATTCATGTTGATCGGCTACTCCATAAGTGCATTTGAACTTTTACATAGGAAACTTTCTGTCGCCGAAAAGGAAGAGGTGTTCAGTGTTTTTTACAGGGTCGGGATCGGAATGGAACTCAGGGGCCTTCCCAACAACTATGATGAGTTCTGTAAAATGCGTGAAGAACATATGAAGAATGACCTTGCACATTCTTCCTTTACTGACGACCTTTTCCTGCAATACCGAAAACATCTTGGCGATTTTCGATACAGGATCCTGCGGGGAACCCAGGCAATGTTGGTCCCGCCCCGGGTTAAAGAACTTACCGGGTTGAAAGACCCATTGTTGATGCGCTTTTTACTGTCATGCTACAAGGTAGGCAGGGTCGTTGGGTTGGATAATGTTGCAAAAGAATTACTCCTTCCTTCACAATATAAGAAAAGGATCAAGTCTCTCGATGTTTACGCGCAGAAGTAAACACCCTGATCAGTGCGAATAAAAGAACAGTACCGATACTTGCAAGGATCACTTTTTCGAGTATTAGGGTCTCTCCTTCCTGCTCCCGGGCTTTCAGTATCCCAAATAATCCCCAACAAATCGTTATTGCATAAAACAGGTTCCGGCGCCAGACTCCTAATAATAAAGCCAGCAATGCAGCCGCAATAACCATTATCACTGCCCACGTTTCTTCGTTGCCGCCCAGATCAATTTCCGATTGAACCAGGGCTGCGCTGACATTAGCAATAATTGCAACACTTATCCATCCCAGGTATATGCTGAAAGGGATATCGAACATAACTTTCTCTCCAACAGGTTTAAAGGGACGTGGCAAACTGCCTTTAATATGAACTCTTATCAGGCTAAGCAATAGCAGGAACATTATGGCAACTCCTATCCATAACTGAAAGTTATGCCAGGCCACCAACCAGGCAGCATTCGCGAGGCAGCTTATAATAAAATAAGAAAGAACCCGGGGTTCAGCCCTGTTATCATTCCTGAAAGCATACACTATTCTCGAAATAACAAAAGCTAACAGCAGAGTATAGATAACGCTCCAGATCGAAAAAGTAAAGCCTGCAGGGGTAAATAAATTATAGAACCGGTCACTTACAGCACCTGTTTCAACCCCATTCAACGGCTGGGTTACTGCCAATATATTCATGATGATCATAAGAATATAACACAACAGGGCAACTATCGAGAGTGATTTTGAATTTGTTTTCATTGATCAAAATTTTTCCTTCTAAATCTGGCGTAACCTTTGTCGTATTTCATGAAATAAAACAGTTATCATGAAACGCTATTTCATTACTGGTAATGCCAGGGACGAAGCCGGGGGAAGCTATAACGATAAACATACCAAAAAAGATGAACCCGTTGGAAAAGAGAAACCTGTGAAAGATGAGGATAAGAAAAAGGATGAAAAACACAGTACCTTCAGGGATGCGCTTCAACAATGGTCAAACGACAATGAACGTGACATTGCAGAAGATAATTCCACTCCCTTAAGGTCTAACTTATAATTACATTCTTTCTTCCTGCCCGCGAATATTAAGCGGCTTATTGGAATAATGTTTCCGAAGAAAATCCTTATGCGAATTATGATAGGAAGAAACGGCGCCAATCTTTTTCAGACAAAAAATGTAGATCCAGGCCAGGTCGAGCTGGTAGGAAAGAAACCCTGCGCGGGCACTGCCTGGATACAGGTGGTGGTTATTATGCCATTCACCAGCGAACAGGCCTGGCCGTAACTGGTTTATTGAAAGATTACTGCGGTCGAAATCAATCCCTTCTTTATGCATTTCCTTTCCTTTTCCATGACCTGTATAATTAAAGGCACGAACCAATATAAACCAGGCAAGGGCTGCGCTGAAGATAGTTGTTGCCAGGGCATGACCACCAATAAAATAGAATGCAGCATACCAAAATAACCAATTCCCGATCCAGGATAGAACTGCATAGGTTGGGGTCACCACTGATCCCCTATTCTTATATTGCTCATACGTATTAATGCTTACTCCTGTGTTCCGCATAAAATGAGCTGCCCGGTTATAATCCTTTTCATCAAGATCCTTGCTGATACTTTGATGATTTACATCAGACAGCATGCAGTACCAAAAACCTCCCTTTGGATTATAGGGATCCCCCGGCATGTCTGATTTTACATGATGAACATGGTGTGAGATCACATATATCTCTTCCGGGAAGGTCTTGATTACCAGGTTTTGAGTGATAAACCTGAAGAGCGGGTGACTAAACGTATAAGCGTTGTGCGTACAAAAACGGTGAAACCAAATGGTTCCGTGGGTTCCCATAACGATCATTGCATAAAACAGGAAAACGATAGCCAGCTTCCAGGTAAAATATTCTGTAATGAACAGGTATAGGAAAGGCAACATGAGCGTAGCCATTAACCAGCTCATTAACGAGATCCAGTTCCTGATATCCCTGAATATGTTGATACGCCTGAAAGCCTCATCAAATAATTGTTTAATTGTAGGAACGACCAATTCGCCTTTTTCATTCTTCCAGCCATAAGAAGGCTCTTGTAATACGATATCAATAAATGCCATGCAGGTGCTTCTGTTTTTATGGGTTCTGGTAAATATATACCATAAATTGTATTTACAGGATTGATTAACGTTATATTACCTATGAGTAGTTATTTGAGGGTAATTGTAATCATTGTTATTTGCAAACATTAACTAAGCTTATGAAAGTTTTACCTGTATATGTAGCATTTGTGCTGCTTGCCTGTTCAGCAAAGAACAGTGATGAAAATAAACCCCTGCAAAATCATTCCGAAAAAGATTCCCGCTCAGAAACCGTATCAAGGAAGTTTCGCGGAACTTTCTCCAATGGCATGAAGGGAGATTCCATCTTTTTTAATATATCCCAGGATGGAAAGAGACTGGAAAATTTGACATTCAAAGGTTACTGGAGATGCAATGGTCGCCTGGAGTCGATGCTGGCCGGACCGGATGGAAGTTTTCCTATTGAAAATAATAGGGTTTCAGGCAATATTACCGAACCCCCTGATGGTGGTTCCACAGCCTGGTGGTTTGAGTTGGAGGCTGATCTTAAAGGGTCCTCTGCTTCCGGCAACTTCCGCATGGCCATAAATAATATGGGATGTGATACCTATAAACTGAAGTGGACAGCTTCAGCGTATTAATTTTCCGGTTTGCGGGTTATGGAAAATTGTCGGATATTAGGTTACCGGGAATAAAAAACCACAGTAATTGGAAAAATTCCATACTGAACAATTCTGGTAACATAATTGCATAGCTTTCCTAAACTTACCAATATGAGTCAAACAGCACCCGCAGCCAGGAAACTGAAAAAGATCCTCATCATTGAAGACGAAGGAGATATTTGCCTCCTGTTGAATATCATTCTCAATGGCGATGAAACAGAGATCGAACATGTAAATTCGCTTTCAAAAGCCAGGGAATTCCTCGACAATGAGAATCCTGATATCATTCTTCTTGATAATAAATTACCTGATGGTCTTGGCATTGATTTTATAAGTCATATCCGGAAGCTAAATCCTAATGCACGTATTGTGATGATCTCCGGATTTCATGCCGCCACAGCTCGTGATATTGCCCTTGCCAATGGCGCAGATGTTTTCCTCGAAAAACCGTTCACGAGGGAGCAGCTTTGCAAGTCCATTGAAGGCACCGGGTGTTAAAACAGAAACTCCACCAGGGAATTAAGCGCAACTCAAATATTGGGATGCGCTTTCTTTTTTCTATGATGTTTTGAGTAATTTCCGTGAAATTTTATTTCATGGCCAAAACATTATTACTGACATCGGTGCTCCTGGCTGCAGGTTCCACCATCACCATTGCACAGATGAAATATCCTGAAACCCACAAGCAACCTGTTACGGATACTTATTTTGGAACAGCTGTCGAAGATCCATTTCGCTGGCTTGAAGACGACCGCAGCCCTGAGACTGCAGATTGGGTTAGAGCCCAGAACCAGGTTACACAGGCCTACTTGAATAAAATTCCGTTCCGGGAAGCAATCGGTAAGCGTTATGAAGAAATTTTCAACTATGAAAAAATCTCTGCGCCAACTAAAAAAGGAGATTATATCTATTACAGCCGGAACTCAGGACTACAGAACCAGTCCGTTATTTACAGGCAGAAAAAATCCGGTGGAGAACCTGAGATCTTCCTGGATCCAAATACTTTCTCGGCAGATGGAACCACATCATTGTCCGGAATGAATTTTTCAAAAGATGGAAGCCTGCTGGCATTCCGGGTTTCACAAGGCGGATCAGACTGGCAGAAAATGGTTATCATAGAAACCAAAACAAAAAAACAGATCGGTGATACCGTTGAGCTGAAATTCAGTGGTGCTTCGTGGAAAAATAACGATGGATTTTTCTACAGTACCTATCCCAAACCTACTGAAGCGAGTCTTTTATCTGGAATTACAAACCAACACGCCTTATATTATCACAAGCTTGGGACCCCACAATCAGAAGACAAACTGATCTTTGGCGGAGAAAAAACGCCGCGCAGGTATGTTTCCGGTGGAGTAAGTGAAGACCAGAAATGGCTTTTCATTTATGCAGCGAACGCAACATATGGATCAGAGGTATATTACCTTGATCTTACAAAGCCTGGTGCGCAGGTAATGCCGTTAGTAACAGACATGACAAATTCTCACAGTGTATTACGCACGGATGATAAATATTTTTATATCCAGACTGACAGGGATGCACCTAAGAACAGGCTGGTAATTGCGCCCATATCAGATCCATCAGAAAAGAACTGGAAGACCCTGATAGCTGAAAAACCGGAAGTAATGCGGACAAGTTCTGCCGGAAACTATCTTTTTGTTCATTATATGAAGGATGCGGTAAGCAAAGTGTTCCAGCATGCCCTGGATGGCAAAATGATCCGGGAAATTTCACTTCCTGGTCTTGGAAGCGCATCAGGGTTTTATGCCGAAAAAGATGATACTGATCTCTATTATACTTTTACAGGCTATACCACTCCACTTACCATTTACAGGTTGCAACTTGATAATGGTAAAACAGAATTATACAGGAAACCAGCAGTAAAATTCAACCCGATGGATTATGAATCCAGGCAGGTATTTTACACTTCAAAGGATGGAACGAAGATCCCGATGATCATTACCCATAAGAAAGGCTTAAAACTGGACGGCACCAACCCAACTTTACTTTACGGATATGGCGGTTTCAATGTTTCACTTACCCCTTCTTTCAGTACGTCTAACGTAATTCTGCTGGAGAATGGTGGTATATATGCCGTGGCTAATATTCGTGGGGGTGGCGAATATGGTAAGGATTGGCATACACAGGGAATTAAAACAAAAAAGCAAAATGTATTCGATGATTTTATTGCTGCTGCTGAATACCTGATCTCAAATAAATATACATCGAGCGATTACCTGGCTTTGGAAGGCGGAAGTAACGGCGGCCTTCTTGTAGGAGCGGTAATAACCCAGCGCCCGGAATTAGCAAAGGTCGCTTTTCCGGCAGTGGGTGTTTTAGATATGCTCCGATACCATAAGTTCACTGCCGGCGCAGGCTGGGCTTATGATTATGGAACTTCTGAAGAAAGCAAGGAGATGTTCGATTACCTGTACAAATATTCACCACTGCATAATTTAAAAAAGGCAGATTATCCTGCTACAATGGTTACCACTGCCGATCATGATGATCGCGTAGTCCCTGCTCACTCATTCAAGTTTGCCGCAACACTTCAGCAGAATCATACAGGAACTGATCCAGTCTTAATACGGATTGAGACAAAAGCTGGCCATGGAGCCGGTACCAGCACAAAACAAACGATAGATCAACAAAAAGATAAATGGAGCTTCATGTTCTATAATATGGGGATAGTCCCGTTATATAAATAATTACACCATATTTAAATTTAAAGTGTGCCCGATGAGGCACACTTTTTTTATTTTTTGATAATGAAAGTTTAAGGGTATCTCGCTGCAGTTGTGTTTTGATTGAACAATTTCAGAACGAAGATGTTCAGGTTTTTGGCAGGGGGGATGTATTCGTTGAACATGGAAAGAGCGAAAGCATCCTTCTGAAGCCTGCGTGTGATGTCATTCCATACATCCTTCCATACTATGTCCTCCCCTTTCAACAGCCGGGAATTGATCACCGCGATCATTGGATCATTAACATGTTTAGAACCCACTTTTTTGGAAACGATCACCTGGGCATCAGGACTGAAGTTCGCAATAGCTAGATTGTTATTGTACCCTCCGCAAGATCCCAGCAGAACCATTTTTACTGATGGCTGCAGTCTTTCGAAAGTATTACTAAGATGGTAACTGTGTCCACGATGAATCAGGATTGCAGGATGAATATCATTTTTATCAAGGTAGGCTGCAAGCGCTTTTTGTGCCAGGATATCCTTTGCTTCTTCGTTACTCAATGGCAGGTTTGCATATAGTTCTACCGGCTGTCCCGTACGCGATCGGATCTCTGTCCACTGTTCCTTTTTCTGTACTTCCCATATTGAATTATCCGAAAATAAGTTCATAAAGCTCTGATAGGATGCTATCCCATCTTTATCCCCATAAAACATAACCTGGTGAATTACCTTACCGTTCTTATTCTTGAGCCTGTCGTAACTAAGTAGCTCATGGTTTCCTAACGATGTCCATAAAGGATGACCAGGATCTTCCTTTTGCACCAGGTCATAAAGATCAAGAAGAATACTGTAAAGCCTTGAACCAAAGTATTGCTGGTTTTGTTTTACCCTGGAGAAATTTTCTTTCAATTCATCGTGAACCCATTTGTTTATCTCCGGGAATTCTACGACCCCAGTGAAAAGATCAGCCACATCCATCGCGCGTTCAAGCCCGGTTTTGGTGTTCGTTTCAATATTGCCTATGAACCTGTTAAGTAACTTTCTTGCCACAGGCTTTTCCATCTTGCTCATGAAATCTGGAACAACATTATAGTTGGAAGCAAGTCGGATGAACTTATGGAACTGGTCATAATTCACCTGGGTGAAAATAGCGTCTGAGGAATTGCCTTTAAGCTTGTCCATCATACGCTTATATAACCCTAGAAAACTGGAGGTATACAATTCCTCACCGGTTGTAACAATCAGATAATAAATATCCTGGGGACGAAGATCCTTAACAGAAGCAAACCGTTCAGCATCAGGTGAATCATGAAGATCATTAATTGTACGTACATAGAAGTAAAGAGACTTCTCTTTAATTGCGTTAAGCATCGCAGCATGAAAACCCTGCTCCACTGAACCTTGATCAGTGCGGTTACGCATTGTATTTACAAGCAAGGCAAAATACCTGTTCACATCGGCCCTTTCTTTCAATATCTGTTCTTCAGAAAGCGAACCCTCTGTAAGTTCTTTGATGAAGGGTGAAAGATCATCCGCATTTTTATTAGTTGAAAGTGAAACAACCTTTTGCACATATGGATTATGGTGACCTTTCAATATCCTGGTAAGTTCATTATCATTACTACGCAAATAGTTTATCATTTTAACCGGGCTGGCGGAGGCAGATATGAACAGCAGGGAATCTCTGAAATATATGTTCGGATTCTTTTCCAGGTTTATGAGAATGAAGTCTGGCGCAGAAGCAATCCTTTTATAAGTTGTAAGGTCATCGAGCATGTTACATTCCTTACACTGCCAGAATGTATTTGCAATAAGCCTGGTGCTTTGTTCGCCCAGGGGTTTCACTTCTGCCAAATAATCCTGGTTGAACATAAGGGAATGCAAAACCTTCTTATATGATTCCAGCGCATTTGGGATCTCGTAAAGATCAAGTTTGTTCACATTCAGTCTTTCCTTAATGTTCTTCATAACATATTCCAGGCTTCGGACTCCCTTCACTTTATCATCCTGCGGAAGCTTTCTTGCAGTGACCAGGCGGCGCCTGATACTGTCCACTTCCACGTCAATAAACCTGTTCAAACGTTTTACAAGATTGCTGTCAAGTGTCGGGTGGCTATTCACAGCATAACGAAGTGCATCTTTTTCAATACGCACGTATTCTTCTGCCTTCTTAAGGTTTACCTGTTGTGCATGTGCCTCACTGATAAATAAACTGATTGATACTGTAAGTATGATTGCAATTACATTCCTCTTCATAACCTGATTACGGGCTTTATAATGAGGATGAATCCAAAATTGCGCCAATGATATAACGGGCTGAAATTCAGGAAATAATAGAGTTCCCACGGATGGGTTGGGGAATTCTAAAACATGGTAGCGAGAATATCATCAATGGTGAACCCGCGGAAATAATCATCTATATGGAAGGATGACAGGCGTTCTCTAATAGCACCTTCATGATGCGCGATGCCCGTTAAACATTTTTCAATTTCGGAAACATCTTTATGATTGAAAAAATCTCCAAAGATCTTAATGTCGCGGATCATTCCTTTATGTACATCAAGGTTTATTTCCATTGTTCCTCCCTGGGTTCGTATTCCCTTACGAAATGCATAGTCCGGCGAATAACCGTAGTTCCATTCATGTGTAGCATATCGTGAATCACATATCTCCTTTATTTTGGTTTTATCAGCTTCTGTAAAGTCATAAATCCTTGCACCGGGAAAAGTTCTGAGAACATGATCCATGATCCTGTTGGTGAATTCTTCAATAGTTATAGGCTCAGAAAGGTGTTCAGAGATATTCGTTACTCTTTTGGGAACCGATTTTACCGCCTTGTCTATATATTTTAAGGGATTTATCCTGAGCGCCTCGCTTACATTACGCATTTCTGAACTGAAAAGCAGGGTTCCATGATGCAGGATCTTGTTCTTGAAAATATGTTCTGCGTTACCGGAGATCTTTTTTCCGTCAATAGTAAGATCATTCCTGCCTTCAAATTTTGCCTTAACCCCAAGGGAGTTTAATACTTCCAGGATCGGCCTTGTATATTTCTCAAAATCCATCAGCGAGGAGTCCTCGCCAGTTTGCGTGAAGGAAAAATTCAGGTTGCCCATATCATGGTAAACCGCACCACCGCCAGACAGTCTTCTCACTACATGAATATTTTGCTGTTTCACATATTCATGATTAATCTCGGCGTTAGTATTCTGATGTTTGCCGACTATAATAGCGTTGTCATTTCGCCATAGCATAAAACAGTCTTCCTCAATATGCCGGAAAATGTATTCATCCGTAGCAATATTTAAATAAGGGTCAGTGCAGTTATTCTGGATACAAAGCATGATTTCAAATTAAAAAAAGCAGGAAGTGATCCTGCTTTTCGATTTTATCGGTCTATGGAACCTTTTACACGTTCCATGAATTTATTCATGGCATTTGTGCGGCTTTCCCCTTCATTCATGAGCTTTTTAACCTCAAGAGCTCCATGAAAGTTGGAGATGAACTCGCCCAGCACATCAAGCTCTTCATCTTTCAGTGATTCGCATTCCGCAAGGGCTTCGAGGGTTTCCAGGGTTTCCTCCAGGTAGTCCTCATCCCTGTCTGAGGCGAATTGCACCAGGTGCTTAATTATTGGTAACCGCATTTATCAGTTCTATTAGATTTTCAGCCTTATTTGTCTGAACCTGGTTCACCAGGCTTCCTTTTGAAAATGCTGCGAATGTTGGCAGGTTATCCACTGTAGCCAGCTTCCTTGATTCCGGAAATTTTTCAGCATCGGCTACAACGAATACGGCCTTCTCATTTTCGCCGGCCATTTTTTTGAATTTAGGTTTCATTATCCTGCAGTTTCCGCACCATCCCGCACTGTATTGTACAATAACAGTTTCATTGTTTGCGATGATCTCTGCAAGATTATCCTGTTCGAGTTCTATCAACATACCCAAAGTTTTAGTTTGTAGAAAAATATTCAGAAACACCTTCGCGCGAAGCGGTCATGGCTTCTTTGCCTTCTTCCCAATTTGCAGGGCAAACCTCGCCATGCTTTTGAACATGGGTGTAGGCATCAACGATGCGCAGGTATTCATTTACATTGCGTCCTATAGGCATATGGTTAACGCTTTCATGAACCACAGTGCCTTCTTCATCTATAAGATAAGTAGCACGGTAGGTAACATTATCACCTTCCAGTAATGTTGCTCCTGAATTCTCATCCATTCCCACGATTTCGGCATCCAGGATACCCAAAACACCTGCAAGATTACGATTGCTGTCTGCGATCAATGGATAAGTCACTCCTTCAATTCCACCATTATCCTTCGAGGTGTTCAACCATGCAAAATGGACTTCGGCGGTATCACAGCTTGCACCAATAAGGAGGGTATTCCTCTTTGCAAACTCTTCCTGGGCCTCCTGGAAGGCATGTAATTCAGTAGGGCAAACAAAGGTGAAATCCTTTGGATACCAGAATAACAGGATCTTTTTCTTTTCCTGGATTGCTTTCTCAAGAACATTCATTTCAAAAGTGTCGCCCATGTGATCGATGGCCTTCACATTAATGCCAGGGAATTTTTTACCAACTGTCGTCATAACTATCTGTTTCTTATTAAAATTTAGTTTTTTGATTCCGGGGGCAAAATTAGCATAAAGGCTTCATCTTACGGGTGTTCATAATCTAATAATTCGGTAAAATTTCAATACAAGAACGCCCCCGGGAAGCCAGTTAAGTAACTTTGCATTATGCAGGTAATTGGCAGAATACTGAGGTTTATCGCATCTCTTTTTAGTAAGAAAGAATGCTGCAGGTAATTGATGCATAATGGACATAAAAAAGGCTGGAAATTCCAGCCGGTATCCAGATCTCCAGAAAGTTATCACATATGCTCGTCTCTTTCCCGGTCTGCTTCTTCCTTTGATTTATTTGTATCAAATTTATGGCCGGTGCCATGCATCAATGAAGATACCGGCCCTTCCATATTTTTCTGAGGGTCTGTAGTATTAAGCGTTTCCTCTTCAGGTTTCACCGGCGCCGTTTCTTTGTTGCTCCGGTCTTCGTGATTTTTGTTATCGTGTGCCATAATGAATATTTTACCTTCAATATTGCAAAGCCTTTGCCATTGATGTGTAAGGTTCTATGAATTTTGTGCTTTTCATACCTAATAGCCAGCTATCCAGTATTTTTTGCCGCCTATGATGTTTCCCTGAAACACTGATATTTGAATTATTATTCTTGCCCTATGAAAAGAATTTTTATTCTTCTATTAACTATCTGCTTTAGCTCTGCAGTTTTTGCTCAAAAGGACACAACAATCCCTCAGAGAAAATATACCACCAAACCCGTTCAGGAAGGATCTATCAACATTGATGGGATCCCGACCGAAGATGCCTGGAATAATGTTGACTGGGCGGGCGATTTTATTCAGAACCAGCCGAATGAAGGTAAGCCTCCATCCCAGCCCACAAGGTTTAAAATTGCGTACGACAGCAAATTTCTTTATGTGGCTTATGATTGTATCGATATTTCCCCGGACAGCATCAGCAACCGTATGGGGAGAAGGGACGACTTTCCCGGCGATTGGGTGGAAATTAATATCGACAGTTACAATGATAACCTTACTGCGTTTTCCTTCACCCTTTCAGCCTCCGGTGTTCGGGGAGATGAATTCGTTTCCAATAATGGAAATAACTGGGATGGGAACTGGAACCCCATCTGGTATGCGAAGACGCACATCCATGAGAAAGGCTGGACAGCGGAAATAAAGATTCCTTTAAGCCAGTTGCGGTACGGAAATGAAAAGGAAAAAGTTTGGGGTTTCCAGGTCCAACGAAGAATATTCAGAAAGGAAGAAAGATCAATCTACCAGTATATTCCACAAAATTCAGGCGTTTGGGTAAGCGCCTTTGCGGAATTAAATGGACTTAATGATATTCCTTTTCACCGACAGCTTGAAATAGCGCCCTACTTCACAGTGCAAACCGATGCTTATCCAAAGCAGCCGGGCAATCCTTTTGCTGACGGATTCGATACCCGCGTAAGTGGAGGACTTGATGGAAAGGTTGCCGTTACGAATGATCTAATTCTTGACTTTACCGTTAACCCCGACTTTGGCCAGGTTGAAGCTGATCCTTCGCAGGTAAGGATAGATGGTTTTCAGAATTTCTTTGATGAAAGAAGGCCTTTCTTTATTGAAAGCAGGAATATTTTCAATTACCAGGTTACGGGATCCGCTGCAGGAGGAGACTATGATTCCGACCTGCTTTTCTATTCCAGGAGGATCGGGGGGTCACCCCATGGTTACCCGGGTGTGAATACTGGAGAATATGTAGATCATCCTCAAAATACCACCATCCTTGGTGCAGCCAAATTCAGCGGTAAAACTAAAAGTGGCTGGAGTATAGGTGTACTGGAAAGCATTACGGAACGTGAACGGGCAACCATCGACAGTTTTGGAAAGCGAACCAAGGAAATTGTGGAACCCCTTACCAGCTACTTTGTAAGCCGGGTCCAGAAAGATATTAATGAGGGGAACACCGTTATCGGCGGCATTTTTACTGCAGTGAACAGGGAGAAATATCTTTCCCATATGCTGCACAGCAGCGCTTATAGTGGCGGTGTTGATGTGACACATTTCTGGAAGAACAGGACATGGTACGTTCGTGGAAATTTCATTTTCAGCAATGTGAATGGAAGTAAGGAATCCATTCTGAATACCCAGCGCTCGATCACTCACCTATTCCAGCGCCCGGATGCGCCAGAAGTTGAACTGGACCCTAACCGTACCTCGCTTACAGGAACCGGAGGAACCTTCCGGTTTGGTAAAAGTGGTGGAAAAATGGGGAAACTGGGCCAGGTCTTCAGGTTTGAAACCGGCCTTACTATGCGCTCGCCCGAACTGGAGCTGAATGATATCGGCTTTATGAACAATTCGAACGAAATAAATCACTTTACCTGGGCAGGCCTTCGCTTTCAGCGCCAGTTCTCCGTCTTCAGAAATGCCGGGATCAATTATAATCACTGGCTGAGATGGGATTTTTCAGGAAAGATGCTCTATAAGCAAACTAATGTTAACGCCTTCGCCACGTTCAGAAATAACTGGAATACCAGTACAAGCCTAACCTGGAATCCCTATGATATATCCAATACTGCTTTGCGTGGAGCAGGGGCGGTACGCCGGGTACCCGGAATTGGATGGAACTATGGCATAGGTACAGATTCCAGAAAGAAAGTTTATGGCAGTGCCAGCATCTTTAACTGGTGGGGCTTTGACAATGCGATGCGTACCAAAAGTTATGGAGCATCTCTTGTGGTGATCCCTGTGGATGCAATGAGTATAAGCCTGAGTGCTAATTATGAAGATTATGTTAGAAGGCAGGATCAATACGTAGATAACGTAAACTACAATGGCACCATACGCTCTATCGTAAGTAAGGTGGAACAAAAGACCATCAGGATCACAAGTCGTATGAGCTATAATATTACCCCTGATTTCACCATCCAGTTCTATGGCCAGCCATTTATTACGCGGCCATTATACAAGGACTTCGGGTGGGTGTCGGCACCACTGGCAAAAGACTACGATGCCAGGTTCACAAAGTTCACTGATGACCAGATAAGCTATGTTGCAGGAGTTTATAATGTAGATGAAGACAGGGATGGAAATGTAGACTATTCCTTTGGCAAGCCTGATTTCAATTTCGTGCAGTTCCGCTCAAATCTCATTCTTCGCTGGGAATACCGCCCGGGATCAGAAATGTACCTTGTGTGGGCAAGCGGAAATACTTCCGATGCATTTGGAGAGCTCGACACGCCTGTCTTCCAAAGCCTGATCGATAATGCCTTCACAGGCAATGTCAGGAACAGTTTCCTGTTCAAGGTTACATACCGGTTCCTGAAATAATCAATTCTTCGCTGCGGGCAAAAGTTTGAAATAAGTTACCTTATAGCGGTCGTTTTCAAGTTCACCCTGTACTTCTGCTTTTCTTAC
The DNA here is from genome assembly GCA_023417815.1 of Bacteroidota bacterium. GTDB lineage: Bacteria > Bacteroidota > Bacteroidia > Chitinophagales > Chitinophagaceae > Ferruginibacter. The sequence goes on from JAEZEI010000064.1 coordinate 57,981, forward strand.
TGCATTGCAGAAACCTTCTTTGGCATGCGCATCTCCATGATCATTGATGCCGGTTCCGTCAATGTAAAAGGAGTTCTCTCCGATTCGAACAGCTAAGTCGCATCCTTCTCCGGGAAGTTTGAACTGGCATTGCCCGCACGAAACTTCAACAGTGCTTACAGGCTTAGTCGCATCAATGGCGCCTGAAGCTTTCTTCTTTTGCGCAAAGGCAGTGCTTGCACCAAAACAAAGCAGGATCAAAAATAATTTCTTCATTTCTGAAATTTTTATAAATGTACACCAGTTGGCCAACATGAATTATGAGCCTGGTCATGAGTTCCGGTATTATCAATTATCAGATAAAAGTCTTTAGTCTTTCCCTGATATCAAGGCCGTGAAGTTTAGCCATTTCCTGCGCCGATTCATATCCGGCATCAGCATGCCTGATCACACCCATTCCCGGATCATTCCGTAGCACACGGGAAAGCCTGTCTGCAGCGGCTTCAGTACCGTCTGCAACTATCACCATGCCTGCATGAATAGAATATCCCATTCCAACTCCACCGCCATGATGTAATGAAACCCAGGAAGCCCCACCGGCGGTATTTACCAGGGCATTCAGGACTGGCCAGTCTGCAACAGCATCTGAACCATCCAGCATTGCTTCTGTTTCCCTGTTAGGCGATGCTACAGACCCGGTATCCAGGTGGTCGCGGCCAATAACGATCGGTGCCTTTACCTTACCGGTCCTGACAAGTTCATTAAAGGCGAGGCCGGCTTTTTCGCGGTCACCTTGCCCGATCCAGCAAATACGTGCAGGCAAACCCTGGAACGCGATCTTTTCCTGCGCCATTTTTATCCAGCGTATCATTCCTTTGTTTTGCGGGAACAATTCCATCATCACTTCATCTGTAACCCTGATATCCTCCGGGTCGCCACTTAAGGCAGCCCAACGGAAAGGTCCTTTTCCTTCACAAAACAATGGCCTGATATAGGCAGGCACAAATCCAGGAAAATCAAAAGCATTCTCAAGTCCGCGCTCCTTCGCCCTGGCTCTTATATTATTACCATAGTCGAAAGTTATGGCCCCGAGTTTCTGCAATTCCAGCATCAATTCTACGTGAAGCCTCATGCTTGAATAGCTTAGATCTATATACTTAGCAGGATCTGAGTTTCGAAGCGAGTTAGCTTCCTCATTGGATAGGGTATGAGGAATATAACCGATCAACGGGTCATGTGCCGAGGTTTGATCTGTTAAGGTATCCGGTACTATATTTCTTTCAATCAAGCGTTGCAGTAAGTGCACAGCATTGCAAAGTACACCGATGCTTTTTGCTTCGCCTGCATGCTTATACTCAAGGGCTGCATCAATAGCCATATCTATATCAGTGAATTTTTCATCGAGGTAACGGGTTTCTATCCGCTTATCGATCCTCCATTCCTCCACTTCTGCGATCAATGCCACTCCTTCATTCATTGTAATTGCGAGAGGTTGAGCACCTCCCATTCCGCCAAGGCCTGCAGTAACATTCAATGTTCCTTTAAGCGAGCCGTTAAAATGCTTTTCTGCTGCTGCGCTATAAGTTTCATATGTTCCCTGCACAATTCCCTGGCTGCCGATATATATCCAGGAGCCTGCAGTCATCTGGCCATACATCATAAGCCCCTTCTTTTCAAGCATATCAAAATGCTCCCAGTTTGCCCAGTTTGGCACCAGCTGCGAGTTGGATAGCAAAACCCTTGGTGCATCCCTGTGCGTTTTAAGCATCGCAACCGGTTTACCCGACTGAATCAGCAATGTTTCGTCTTCCTCGAGGTCTTTCAATGCAGCTATTATAAGTTCAAGGGAAGCATGGTCCCTTGCGGCTTTTCCCCTCCCCCCGTAAACAATCAGGTCTTCCGGACGTTCCGCAACTTCAGGGTCCAGATTATTAAGGAGCATTCTAAGCGCGGCTTCCTGAACCCATCCTTTGCAATTAAGTTTATTGCCAGTCGGCGTTCTTAAAATTGTATCAGTGGTCATTGAACAATGTTCTTTAATGAATGATTTCTTAAAAATTCAACTGCCTTATTCATATCGTTATAAAGCACACGGTCGGCTTCATTAAAACTAACTTCCTTCCGGAACGCGGAGATCATGCTTTCCAGTTTTTCGGAAGACCTCGAAGGTTGCCGGAACTCGATGGCCTGGGCAGCGGTTAACAACTCTATTGCCAGCACTTTTTCAAGGTTCATCAGAACCCGGTATGCTTTTGTAGCTGCGTTTGCGCCCATACTAACATGATCTTCCTGGTTGTTGGAAGAAGGAATGGTATCTACTGAAGATGGAGTGCATAATTGTTTGTTCTCACTTACTATACCGGCTGCAGTATATTGAGGGATCATAAAACCCGAATTCAAACCTGCATTCTTTACCAGGAAAGGAGGCAGATCTCTTTGGCCGCTTATGAGCTGGTAGGTCCTTCGTTCGCTTATACTTCCCAATTCTGCAAGAGCCACAGACAGGAAATCGAGAGATATGGCCAGGGGTTGTCCATGAAAATTGCCACCACTAATCACACGATCCTCATCCGGGAAAACATTCGGATTATCGGTTACTGAATTTATCTCCCGAATAAAGACTTCCTGAACAAAATTTAACGCATCCCTGCTTGCCCCATGCACCTGTGGTATGCATCGGAACGAATATGGATCCTGTACCTGTTCTTTCTTTTTACCGGATAGTTCGCTTCCTTTCAAAAGTTCCGTAATTAAAGCTGCTGTTTGCTTCTGACCAGGATGACTACGTATAGAATGGATCAAAGGATCGAATGGATCAAGCCTGCATCCAAAGGCATCTATACTTAAAGCAGCAATAACGTTGGCCCATGCCATTAGTCGCTCTGCTTCAACAAGCAGGTAAAGACCGTAGGCACTCATGAATTGGGTGCCATTTATCAGCGCGAGCCCTTCCTTGCTTTGAAGTTTTATTGGTTTCCATTTGAACTTTTCATTCACTTCGGCAGCAGGTACCTTCCTTCCTTCAAATTTTACTTCTCCCATTCCGATAAGCGGCAGGGTAAGATGGCTGAGAGGAGCAAGGTCGCCGGAGGCTCCAAGAGAACCCTGGGTATATACAACAGGAAGTACGTTATTATTATACATGTCCATGAGGCGCTTCACAGTCTCGATCTGCACTCCTGAATAGCCGTAACTGAGTGATTTGATCTTTAACATGACCATCAGCCTTACGATCTCTTCCGGAACTTCCTCTCCCATTCCACATGCATGGGACATCAGTAAGTTCTTTTGCAACTGTTCGAGCTGGTCAGCTTCAACCCGCACATTCTGCAAAAAGCCGAAGCCGGTATTAACGCCATAAACCAGCTCATCCGGGCTTTCCATTTTTTGATCGAGGTATTCCCTGCATTTTAAAATTGCCTCGTGGGCTTTAAATGTAATGGATACAAGCTGGCGATACTCAATAAGATTTCGTATTTGTTGAAATCCGGTATGGCTGCTGTCGAGGGGTAAATAATTATAACTCATTTAATGCAGTAGTCGTAAATTTAAAGAGGTAAAATTAATGATAAACATTCACCTGTAAGGCTTATGAGAAAACTGCTGCTGGCTCTTCTTTTTCCTGCTTCTGCCCTGGCACAGCAGGTCACACTTCTGGCCGAAGGAACAAAATCCTCTTTCCGCGGCCTAAGTGTTGTTGACAATAATACCGTCTGGGTTTCGGGATCGGGAGGAACTGTTGGCAGATCCCTTGATGGCGGCAACACCTGGCAATGGCATGTGGTGAAAGGTTTTGAAAAGACAGAATTCAGGGATATTGAAGCATTTGATAAAATGACCGCAGTGATCATGGCTATTGCGGAACCTGCCTATATATTAAGAACCGTAGATGGCGGAGAAAACTGGACGATCACCTATGAGAACCGTAAAAAGGGAATGTTTCTCGATGCTATGGAATTCTGGAATGAATTAAGCGGAATTGTTATAGGTGACCCCATAGATAACAGGTTTTTCATTGCCCGTACCTTTGATGGCGGTAAAACCTGGCAGGATATCCCCGAAGTGAATTACCCGGTTGCCGACAGCGGTGAGGCCTGCTTTGCCGCAAGCGGAACCAATATCCGCAAGCTTGATAAGCAGGAAGCAGTTTTTATTACCGGCGGGCTTGTATCAAACCTCATCCGGCGCGACAAAAAGATACCTCTCCCTTTAATCCAGGGAAAGGAGACAACCGGCGCCAATTCGATAGCGATAAAAAACCGCAAGACATTTATGGTAGCGGGAGGAGATTTTAATAACGCAGAGGATACAACCCGCAATTGTTTTCTTACCCGAAATGCCGGGTTAACCTGGATCACTCCCAAAAACCCTCCCTCAGGCTACAGAAGTTGTATCGAATACATTGGTAAGAACCGTTGGGTAACTTGTGGATTGAACGGTGCGGATATTTCGACAGATGGAGGAAATAATTTCAGGAAGATAACTGATAAAGGATTTCACGTGGTTCGAAAGGCAAAGAAAGGAAATGCTGTATACTTCGCCGGTGGAGGCGGGAGGATAGGCAAATTACTTCCCTGATCATTTCTTAAACATAAAAAACACTGCACCCAACAGGCATGCAAACCCGGCAAGATATCGCCAGTGGAATGGCTCTTTGAGATAATACACAGCAAATATGGTGAAAACAATTATCGTGATCACCTCTTGCGTTATTTTCAGCTGAAAGCCGTTCATACCGCTGGTATAGCCGATCCTGTTAGCAGGTACCATCAGCACGTATTCGAAGAAAGCGATGAACCATGAAAGTATTATCGCTTTCCATAAAGGAAACGTGGTATTACGCAAGTGCGCATACCACGCGAAGGTCATAAATATGTTAGATGCCGTTAAAAGAAGTATGGTGCGCAGCATATCATTTCCTGATGCCGGTGATCACCCTGATCTTCACATAATCTCTCAGGGTTGAACTGTAAACTTCTTTCTCAGTGAAGGTAACAGTAAAGTTCCCGTCAATGTTCTTCTTATCCAGGAGTAATTCAGCACCTTCAAAATAATCGAACCACCAAAGCTTTTCGATCTTGCCACGTTGATCCTTCACCAGGATGTGGGTAAACTCCCCATCCACGATCTTCTGGAGTTTTCCGGTCACTTTGGATTCTGAAGCCGTGATCTTTGTAGCGCCTCCATTCTTTTTGCCTGCAAAGATCTGGATGAATTCAGGGCATTCAGAAACAAGCCTGATACCAATCTCCTGCCCGAACGTAGTAACATCAGCCTGGTTTCCCAGGTCCACATTAAATACATCCCTTATCTCATTGCTGTACTTGGCAAATAAAGGCATCATTGCCATACCGAGTTCCATTTCCAGGTCTTCTTCACTTACCTTGCTGAAGTCTTTCGATTTAATCTCCATACAGGTTTCGCGCGCCATCTGAACAAGGAGACTGTCGCGATTCTGGGCAAATACAAAAGTTGATGCCATCAGGCAGATCACAGTTACTAGAATTTTCATTGCAGTTTAGTTTAGGTTTCTAAAGTCGACAGGCACCAGTTTACTTACACCGGCTTCCTGCATTGTAACGCCATAGATCACGTCTACGGCACTCATGGTCATTTTATTATGGGTAACAATGATGAACTGTGAGTTCTCACTGAATTGCTTTATCATATTGGTGAACTTGCCCACGTTCGCATCATCAAGCGGAGCATCCACCTCATCCAGGATACAGAATGGAGCTGGCTTGATAAGATAAATAGCAAACAACAACGCCGTAGCAGTGAGTGTTTTCTCACCCCCGCTTAGCTGGCCTATGCTGCTGGGACGTTTACCCTTTGGCTTTGCAACAATGTCAATACCTGTTTCAGCAAGATTTTCAGGATCCACCAGTATCATATCAGCAGTATCTTCTTCTGAAAACAGCGCTTTAAATACTTTCTGGAAATTCTCTCTTGTTTTATTGAACGTATCAAGGAATTGCTGGTTTGCCGTAGCTTCAACTTCCTGGATGGTCTGCATCAGGCTGTCTTTGGCGGTCACAAGATCGTTCTTCTGTTCAAGGATGAACTCATAACGTTTCTTCATTTCCGTATAAGCCTCAATAGCCGTCGGATTCACCTCGCCCATATTCTCAAGCCGTTTCTTCATTCGCTCACTCTTTTCCTGGAGCTCTTCAAGCGGAGTTTCCGAGGTACGGGGTTCGTCAATGATCGCATCCAGGTCCACCCTGAATTCCACGCTCAGCCTTTCTTTCATACCTGCCAGCTGAAGTTTCAGTTCAGTAAGTTTGTCCTTTATTTCATTGAGTAAAATGTCGATTCCTTCCTTTGACTTTTGTTTTCGGCGAAGTTCGTTTTCTTTGGCGGTAAGCTCATTACGAAGATTATAATATGCCTGGTCGGCCTCGTTCAGTTTCTTTTCTTCTTCTTCCTTCCCTTTAAGAAGGGTTATGAGTAATTCTTCTGTTGCCGTAAGTTCTTCCCGGGTCTTCGCAATACTTTCTACTGCTTCGGCAAGCTGGCTGTTGCTGCTTTCCACCTGCTGATCAAGTTCCTTGAGCTGGTTCGATTTGAATTCCAGTTCCTGCTTCAGTGAATTCACTTTGCTTTGCTGGCGGTGAAAGAGGATATTATTCTCATTATAGGTTGAATTAGCGGTGTTGTATTCCTGCTCGGCAGCGGAATAATCCTGTTCTGAAACATTGATGTTCCCTGCAAGTTCTGCCAGTTTCTGGTTCAGTTCCTCCAGTTCCTTACGCTTTCCTTCTACCGAACCCATACTTTCCTGCAGTTGCTTTTCAAGATCCTCCACACGCTTTGCAGAAGCTGCCTGTTGGTGGCTGATGTTCTCGATCTTGTTCTGGAAAGCAAATACCTGGTTGGTAGCCTGGTTGATCTGCTGCTGGGTAGTGTTGATCACATTTTCTTTGAGGCGACTGTTATAATTGATAACCTCATCGTGAATGACCTTTATCTTTTCCTTTAGTTCCGATACCACTACTTCCTGCGACCTGATGCCTTCCAGCATTTTCTCAAGATTCTTCGCCCTTCCTATTTTCTTTCCTTCAAACAGCCCTACGCTTCCACCGGTAAGTGTGTATTTTCCTTTTACATATTTACCGGAACGTTCAAGAACAATGGCTCCATTGCTGTTGGCCAGGGCTTCTTCATTATCTGCAATGAAGACATTTCCAAGAAGATGTGCTGCCAGCTTTTCGTAGGCCTTATCCACTTCAACAACGCTTAATGCAGGGATGGTTCCATCAGGTTGATGTGCTGGTTCATTGTGAGATAACTTATCCAGTAAAAAGAAATTTGCCTTCCCTTTTTTATTGTCATCGAGAAGATGAACTGCCTGCAATCCTTCCTGCAGGTTATTCACCACATAGTAGTTCAGGTATGGATCAAGAACATTTTCAACTGCCGCCCTGTACTCTTCCTGTACATAGATAATATCAGAAAGTAAAGGTGCCTCATGGTTCCAGTCCTTATTCTTATGAAGGAATTTCACGCTTTCAGGATAACCTTCCATTGAGTCCACAAGGCTCTTTAAAAGGTCATATTCATTCTTCCTTGAATCAAGAACACGGTTCTCTTCTGCAAGTGAAGCTCTTAATTTCTCAAGATTGTTCTGGCTTTCGAAAATCTGCTGCTTAAGCTGTTCATGTTCTTCCTGCAGGCGGGCTAACTCCTCCTTGAGTTTGTTCAGTTCTTCTTCCCTGATTTTCTTATCCTGCTCAAGTTGTTCCAGTTGTTGTTTGCGTGCTTCCTGCTCTTCACTTATCTGGCTTATAGCACGCTGAAGATTCTGGATGGACGTATCCGCAACAGCAACCATTTTTTCAGCATCAAACTGGCTGCGCTGTAATTCATGATTTTGCCTGCGGAGAACATCAATGGTACCTCTCTTTTCATCAAAGATCACTCTCCTGCTCTCCACGGTTTCCTTAAGCTCCTTTATTTTGGACTCAAAGGCTTCCAGTTTCTGTTGCTCATCCTTTATCTGGGTAGAAGTAAAACTGATGCTCTCATTAAGTCCTTTTAATTGCCCTGCTGCCTTTTGAATAAAATCATCCAGGTTCTGCTTGCGTTCTTTAAGATGCTGAAGCCTTTGTGTACCAAGGTTCTTTTCATTCTCTTTCGACCTTACTTTATCCAGCATCTCGTTATAGGCATGCTGCATGTTCTGAAGGGCTTTCTCTTTCTCTACGAAAGCTACCTTTTCCTGCTCCAGGGCAGCTTCTTCCAGTGCAATAGCGGATTCGAGTTCGAGTCTTTTATCTACCTCCTCTTTCTGTTGCTCATTAAGCGTACGGTAGGTAATATTGAATCCTTCCAGTGCAGCCTTGGCGAGCTCAATGCTTATCTCCTTATATTCCTTCTTTATTTCGAAATACTTTTCAGCTTTCTTCGACTGGCTTTCAAGCGTTTTTAACTGGTTATGGATCTCAAACAAAAGGTCCTCGATCCTTGCAAGGTCCTGCTCAGTTGCATCCAGTTTAAGTTTTGCTTCCTTCTTCCTTGTTTTATAGATCGTGATCCCGGCCGCCTGCTCCAGCATTTTCCTACGGCTGTTCTCCTTGTCCTTAATGATATCATCAACCATTCCAAGTTCAATAATGGCATAGCTGTCGGTGCTGATGCCGGTATCCATAAAAAGGTTATGGATATCCTTCAGCCTGCAGGCTACATCATTAAGACGGTATTCACTCTCCCCGCTCTTATAGTACTTACGTGTAACGGTAACTGTATTGAATTCGGTTGGCAGCAGGTTCTTGGTATTCTCAAAGGTGAGGCTAACCTCCGCCAGCCCGCTTGCGCTCCTGCTTTTACTACCGTTAAAAACCAGGCTTTCCAGGTTTTCACTCCGCAGGTTGCTGATCTTATGTTCACCAATCACCCAGCGGATACTGTCGATGATATTGCTCTTCCCGCAACCATTCGGACCAATAACGCCGGTGATCCCTTCATCGAAATTCAGTACGGTTTTGTCAGCAAAACTTTTAAAACCTTTTATCTCCAGACTTTTTAATCGCACTTCTTAAATTTTTGGGGCGGCAAACCTACAGTATTTATAATTCATTCTTTCCCGAAGGAAAATTGAATTGCAGTTCGCCTTGAATTATTCATTGAACTTTCAAAAGTAAATATACCCCAATACCCGCACCCACGTGAGGTTTCAGCCCCTTCAACGCACCGGAATTATACACAGTTTGCCCACAAAAAATAAATTGGCGGAACAATGAGGCAATAAATTTGATGTTAGTTGGAAAATAAATATATAATTGGCCCGAAATCATGAAAATTATCATTTTGATAGGCAGCATCCGGAAGGGAAGAAAGAGCGACAGGGTGGCCCGGTTCTTTTATGATCTCATTCGCCGGGAAGGCATTGGTGACCCTGAGATCGTTGACCTGAAAGAATACAACTTCCCGCTTTTTGAAGAGCGCCTGAAATTCCTGGAGATATTCCCTGACGGACTGAAGGAGTTTGCTGACAAGATCAGGAATGCTGGTGGAATTATTATCGTGACCCCGGAATACAATGGAGGATATCCTGCAAGCCTAAAGAATGTGATAGATGTTCTATATGAAGAATGGAGAGGCAAACCCGTAGGGATCGTTTCGGTTTCCAGCGGGATGCTCGGCGGAGCGCAGGTATTAACTTCGCTCGAATTCACGCTCTGGAAAATGGGCGTTACTGTAGTAACCGCCATGTTCCCCGTACGAAAAGTAGAAGAAAGCTATGACGAAGCCGGTAACCCCGCAGACAGGGAGAATACTGAAAAGGCAGCATTAAAATTCATGGAGCAATTCCTGAAAACAAAAGCACCATAAAAAAAGGCCGGAATACCCGGCCTTACTATTAATTCGCTGCAGCTTTCTTCTTATCGAATTCTTCTGCTTTCTTAGGGTCTTTCTTGAAATTATAGACATCGCTCATGTATCCCAGAACAATCCTGTAGTTGGCTTTCTGAACAGGGTCTAGTGAAGGTTGCTTTTCAAACCATGCGATCGAAGATTCGCCGTAAGGAATGAATTCATCCATAGCCTTGGTTGTAGCGGCAGTCAGGTCCTTCTTTTTCTTTACATCTTCCGGCTTGGTACCTTTTACAGTGCTTGCTTCAATGCTAAGATCGGACGCTGCATTAAACAGGTGATTCGTCATAAGGATCGTAGCATCGTTCCCCTTATCCAGAGCAATGGCCTTCTTCAACACTTCAGTGAGTTTAGCCTTGGCCGCTGTATTATCTCCCTGTTTTGCATCCCTTCCATAAATGCTGTTGAATAATTCAACCCCATAGTTATATGCAAGAGCAAAATTATCCGGGTTCTCAGCCATCATGCTTTCATACTTGGCGAACATGGCATCCTTATCCCCACCTTCGGAAACACTCCTCATTTCCACATCAGCCCAATACTCGCTCTTTGGATAAAGTCTCTTTGCCTTATCAAGTATGGCCTTCATATTCGCATCATCCTTCTTCTTCAGGTAATATTCAGCAAGGAACTGGTAAACCTCTTCATAAGTGGATTCAGAAACGCTGGCATCAGCAAGCTGCTTATAATATTGAAGGGCCACATCTTCCTTTTTTGCCTGCATAGCAGATATAGCGCTGTTCATAACAAGAGCAGTATCCAACTTGTGCAGCTTGGCATCATTGTACGTATAATTTTTTGAAAGAATATAATCCTTCACCTGGAGAGCGCTGGTAAATGCCTTGAAGGCAGAATCATATTTACGATCGTTGAAGAAGGTGGCTCCAAGATCATAAAGCCCAAAATATAATTCAAGGTAGCTGCGGTAGTTCTCCAGTTTCATCCTGATATCCTTGCCATCAAGCTGCTGATTCTTACGGAAAGCATCATAGGCCTCAAGTTTCAGTTGCATCTGTTCTTCAGGAACGATGGACTGGTACGACATTGCATTGTATACCCAGCCTTTATAATACCATGATTCAGGGTTTGACTGGTTCTTTTGCACTGCCATATGATTATCCATTGCTGTACGCGCACCTTTATAATCTTTAGCATCAACCAGTTTTGCGATCTGTTCAAGGGTTTGCGAGAACGCCGGGGCAATAAAAGAGATAAAAAGAAGCCCCAGGAAAATTTTCTTCATAATTGAGATTTTGAAGGCATAAAGATATTCAATCCACAGCAGTATTGCTCAATTTTAACAGCAGGAACTGTTTATTAGTTCCGGATTAAAATGAATTATTTTGCAGGCTGATGATCTCCAGGAATACCATACAACAGATACAGAACCGGATCGATATCATAGAGATCATCGGATCATTTGTTCGGCTCAAAAAGCGTGGAGCGAATTACCTGGGTCTTTGTCCCTTTCACAATGAAAAGACCCCTTCATTCACGGTTTCTCCTTCTAAAGATCTGTATAAATGTTTTGGTTGCGGCAAGAGTGGGAATACCATCGGTTTTCTCATGGATCACGAGAAATACAGCTACGTGGAAGCTCTCCGGTGGCTTGCCCAACATTATAATGTTGAAATAGAGGAAACGGAAGTTTCAGAGGAACAGCGACAGCAACAGCAGGTATCCGACTCACTTTTCATCCTGAATACCTATGCAAGGGATTTTTTCAGCAACGCACTGTTTCAGACTGACGAAGGCCAGGATATTGCGCTGAGCTACCTTAAGGAAAGAGGATTCAGGGAAGACATTATCAGGAAATTCCAGCTTGGCTTCAATCCAAGAGGAAAAAATGAATTCACCCATTCAGCGATCTCTTCTCAATACAACAAAGAACTGCTTCTTAAAAGCGGCCTTACGTCGGAAAGGGATGGATCGCTGTATGATAATTATCGCGGGCGTATCATTTTCCCGGTTCACAACCAGAGCGGGAAGGTTGTAGGGTTTGGTGCCCGCCTTATCGGCTCCAGTGATAAGGCTCCTAAGTACATCAACACTCCGGAAAATGAGATCTATGTAAAAAGCAGGATCCTGTATGGTTCCTATTTTGCCCGCCAGGCCATAGATAAGGCAGATGAATGTTTACTTGTGGAAGGATATACGGATGTAATTAGTCTTCACCAGGCAGGAATTGAAAATGTTGTGGCCAGTGGCGGCACCTCTTTAACCCCCGACCAGCTGAGGCTTATCAAAAAATTCACGAACAACCTCACTATTATTTATGACGGCGACAGTGCAGGAATTAAGGCGGCTATGCGTGGACTGGATCTCGCTCTTGAGGAGAGTCTCAATGTTCGCCTTATACTGATCCCTGATAAAGAAGATCCCGACAGTTATGTGAACCGGATCGGCGCAGAAGCATTCTCGCGGTTCGTTTCAGAGAATAAAAAGGATTTCATCCTTTTCCAGTTGGAGATAGCGCTGAATGAAAGCGGGAACGATACAACAAAGAGATCTGCACTGGTGAACCAGGTGGCAGAAACAATCAGCAGGATAAACCGGGCCGAAGATTTCACAAAAAGGCAGGATTATGTGCGCCAGGTTTCCGAGATGCTGAAAGTTGATGAATCAGGTTTCAATAATCTTGTTAATAAATTCATTCGCGAAAAGCTGAACAAGCTGGAAGGAAGAAAACCCGCCCCCGTAGTGGAGCAGGTGGAAACTCCTGCTGAAGACCTGGAAACCGTTTCTCTTTTCAACCAGGATGAACTGCATGAGCGTGCCCTCGTGAGAAGCCTTTTGGAATTCGGGCTCGAACCCTGGGATGAGGAGAAAAAAACAGCGGATTTAATTTTTGCTGAAATAGAGGAAAGCGAATTACTGGAGGAAATGGATAACAGGCAGCTTGCAGGGCTGATCGGCACTTACAGGAAACTTTATGAAGAAGGGAAGCAACCCACCGCACTCGATTTTCAATACAGCGAAGACCATGCAACAAGCAGCCTCGTCGTTTCATTAATGGAGGTGAATAATGAAATTAGTCCCTATTGGAAAGAGTATTTCGAAGGAAAGATCCTTACACGTAAAGACCTTTTCCGGGAAGAGGTCAACTCCACCCTTCACTATCTTAAACTTCGTAAGCTGAAAAGAATGATCGAACAGAACCTGCGTGACCTGGAGCGTTCTACAGATCCTGCGGATCAGCAATTCCTGCTTCAAACCCAGATGGAATTAAAGCAGCTTGAAATGGAATGGACTAAAAAAGTAGGAACAGTGATATATAAATAACTAGGCAAGTTCTGCAACCTTCCTGGTTTTCTTCACCACAGGCTTTACATCTTCCCTGTTGAAACTGATAGCAGACCAGACGCTGTCGAGAGCGATCTGTTCGCCACAGCAGAATCCAAAGCGGGACATGATCTCCCAGTTATAATCACGGCAAAGGGTACTGTATATTTTAGAAGTGCTTTTTGGAATAGCCACCCATAACCTTGCATCCTCGTTCAGCGCAGGCACAACATCGGCCATAATAGACTCCAGTTGGGGTTCATTTACAGCGAAGATCAGGGCAAATTCAATTTTACGGCTACGCAACAGCGGGGTAACACTCTTGTTATAATTGATCCTTGAAAATGGTTTCTCTACTGAAGAAGGAAGACCCTGGATAAGGATATTCTTTTCATTACCTAACTGGAGTTTTTCCGGGATCGTTTGTATTGCCATAGTATCAAAAATTGTTTTTTAAATACTGCAGTTGTAAGGTAAGGCTGAAAGCAGGGTGCAAAGTTAAGCAATTAGCGGCTAGGGAGCGAGCTTTTTGCAATTTATATTGATCCTGGCTACCAAAAAGGCTGACCCCCAGGCTATTTTGTAACACTCCCGCTGGTTTTTTGGGAAATTGTTACAACCCTTGTAACAACACCTGCGGATTTTGTAAAGATGTTACAACCCTTGTAACAATTCCGGGCGTTTTCCGGGGAAATGTTACAACTAAAATTGAATAACAATGCTTTACACAAAAAAGGGTAGCAATGCTACCCTTAGTTTGGTTACTTTTTGGATCTTACTTTCTTGGTTTATAATACTTAAGTGCTTCAGGCATATATTCTTCCAGTTTCCGAAGCCGGCTGTTATCTGCAGGATGGGAAGAAAGGAACTCAGGCGGTTTATTACCCTGGCTTGCCTTAGCCATTCTTTGCCAGAATGGGATCGCTTCCCTGGGGTTATATCCGGCCATTGCCGCGAAGATCAGTCCAAAACGATCTGCCTCAAGCTCCTGTTTCCTGCTGTTAGGCAGCAATACGCCAACAGTAGCTCCCGGTCCGAACACGTTGTTAAAGATGGCATTAGCCTGCGAATTACGCTGGGTGAATACGTTCCCGGCAACCTGGAGGCCCTGGGCAACAGCAACCTGGCTCATTCTCTCGTTCCCGTGGTTAGCAACGGCGTGTAGGATCTCATGTCCCATAACAATGGCCAGTGCGGCTTCATTCTGGGTAATTGGCAGTAACCCAGTGTAAACCACAACTTTACCGCCAGGCATGCACCATGCATTAGCCTGGTTGTCCTGAACAAGGTTGAATTCCCATTTATAACCGTCGAGCTCGCTTGCGAGACCCTGGCTCCTGTAATAAGTGGTAATGGCTGAAGCTATTCTGCTACCCACCCTTTTTACCATTTCGGCGTCGCGGTTATTACTTGCGCTTACCACCCTATTCTCGCTAAGGAACTGCCGGTATTGCTGAATTGCTTCCTGTTGAAGGGCCGATTCCGGGAAAAGGGAGAGCTGGCTCCGCCCGGTTATTGAATTTGTGCTACAGGCAATGAATGCCGGTACTATGCTGAAGAGTAGAATTATCTTTTTCATTTTTCAAAGGGGTTTTGTACCCTTTGACTCAATTGACATACCAATATTGAAAAAGAAAAGTGAATATTACTCCTGCTCACCTCTGCGGCGGGCCTTTCGGCGGTCGCGGTGTTTCATTATAGGCATCCTGCTTTCAACTCCGCGAAGAAGCCTGCCGATATTTTTCTGGTGGGTGAAGATCACCAACAAAGCTACCAGCAAAGCGAAGACCCTGTACATCACCTCGTTTTCATTCCATATCCATAAAACACAGACAGGAAGCATTAAGGCACTCAGGATTGAGCTGAGAGATACATAGCGGGTGAGATATAGTACTAGAAGAAAAACCCCAACGCAGGTTGCAGCGATTACAGGCTGCAGGGTTAATATCATCCCGAAAAGCGTTGCCACACCCTTTCCACCCCTGAAGCCAGCGAAGATCGGGAACATGTGGCCAATAACTGCTGCGAGACCAAGCCCTATCATCAGGTTTATACGCGCAACCTCATGATCGAAATAATATGGAAGAAATGAAAATAGAGATGCTGCAAGGATACCTTTAATAATGTCGAAAACCATCACCATGGTACCGTATTTTGAACCCAGCACCCTGTAAGTGTTGGTAGCGCCCATATTACCACTGCCATAATCCCTGATATCAATACCAAAGAATCTTTTGCTGATAATTAATGCCGTTGGAATGGATCCGATCAAATATGCAACTACAATTAAAGCCAGTTCTTTCATTCGTTTCTTTAGGTTGTGTTGAAGTTGAACGCCGAAGTTACAAAAAACATTGTACCCCTCCTGCTAAACGATGCTTAATGTTTGTAGTGTTATTACTACCTGGTAACGTGAAGCATCCACCATTGATCTTTATATTCTGACCGGAAGATCTTAAACCCGGTCCTGGTAAATAAAGGGATCACCATGTTTTCATCAGCGGCCAGCATTCCGCTGAAAAGCGCTACACCACCGGGTTTCAGCGCCCTGTAAATATTGTCAAGCTGGTCGAGTATAACATTACGGTTAATATTCGCCAGCATGATATCCACTTCATTCACCGCAACTACAGTACCTTCTTTTCTTAAAGTGATATTACAATTATTGACCATGAAATTCTCTGCAGCATTTTCAATGCAATTCTCATCATTATCCACCGCGGTAACAATTCCGCCCTCACGGCTGGCAATTATTGCAAGCACTCCTGTTCCTGTTCCGTAATCAAAAACATTTTTATTACTGAAGTTAAGTAACGACATCTCCCTGGCCATCAAAAATGTAGTTGCATGATGCCCCGTTCCAAAACTCATCCGGGGAGTTATCACTATATCATGTTTGCATGCCTGATCATTTTCATGGAAAGGAGCGCGGATCACTGCATAAATCCCATTTCCCTGCGCACCAGGCACAAGCACCGGTTCAAAAGAAGATTCCCATATGGCATTCCAGTTCACATGTTCGATGTATTCTTTAGCCGGGGTACTGCCTATCATCCCGTAAATGGGTAACAGGTCTGCATCATCATGGTCTTCTTCTGAAAAATATGCGGAAAAAATTCCCGGAAGATCTTCAAAACTATAGGCGCCCTTTGTTTCAAGCAAGGCAGTTGCGATCTCTTTCTGAAGATCATTAAGCTTATGAAAACTGAGTTTTACGTATCGCACGATAAAAAGAAAAAAAGCTGCCGAAGCAGCTTTAGTTTTATTCAGATTTAGGTTGTTCTGTTTTTGGTGGTTGCTGGGCAGGCTGAGGTCTTTCAGGCTTTGGCATCAAAACCTTCCTGCTCAATTTGAATTTCCCGGTACGGGGATCAATATCAAGCAGTTTAACCTTCACTTTATCACCTTCTTTAAACACACCTTCCATGGTTTCAAGGCGCTTCCAGCTTATTTCACTTATGTGCAGAAGTCCTTCTTTCTTCGGCAGGAATTCAACGAATGCACCGAATTCCTTAATGCTCTTCACGGTTCCTTCATAAGTATCGCCTACCACCGGAACGGCAACAAGGCTGTTTATCCATGCAAGAGCCCTGTCGAGACCAGCTTTTTCTTTAGAGAAGATGGAAACTTCGCCCACATTGTCAACCTCTTCGATATTAATGGTTGCACCGGTTTCGCGCTGAATCTCCTGGATCACTTTACCACCTGGTCCGATCACAGCACCAATGAATTCTTTATCGATATTTATCTTAACCATTCTTGGTGCATGAGGTTTAACATCAGGACGTGGAGCTTCAATGCACTCATACATCGCATCAAGAATATGAAGCCTGCCGTTGCGTGCCTGGTGAAGAGCTTTCCTCATGATATCCATGCTAAGTCCGTCAACTTTTATATCCATCTGCACACCGCAGATACCTTCCCGTGTACCGGTAACTTTAAAGTCCATATCACCAAGATGATCTTCATCACCCAGTATATCTGTCAGTATCGCAAACTTGTCGTCTTTTTTAATAAGGCCCATCGCAACTCCGCTAACATGCTTCTTCAACGGAACACCTGCATCCATCAGGGCAAGGGAACCTGCGCAAACGGTTGCCATACTTGATGAACCGTTACTTTCCAGGATATCACTAACTACCCTTACAGTATATGGATAATCATTACCCGGCATCATTTGACGAAGAGACCTCATTGCAAGGTTTCCATGACCAACCTCCCTTCTGCCAACACCTCTCATCATTTTAACTTCGCCTGTTGAGAACGGAGGGAAATTATAATGCAGGATGAATTTGGTATAATCACTTTTGTGTGCACTTTCCACCAGCAATTCATCCAGCGGGGTGCCGAGCGTAACCGTAGTCAGCGACTGGGTTTCGCCCCTGGTGAACAATGCTGATCCGTGAGGTGTGGGCAGGATATCGGTTTCCATATCCAGTTGCCTGATATCTTCGGTACCTCTTCCGTCGAGCCTTCTTCCGTTATCCAGGATCATGTCGCGCACCACGTGGTATTGAAGTTCCCCTGTATAAAAACCGATCAGTTTTTTGTCTTCTTCAGGAAGTTCTTCTCCCAACCATGTCACCACTTCTTCATGAAGCGCTTTAAAAGCATCACTTCTTTCATGTTTTGCAGTTCCAGCAGAGGCGATGGCATTCATCTTATCCTTTGCATAACCGATTATTCTCTGGTTAAGTTCCTCATTCCTGTAAGGCTTGGTGTAATCACGCTTTGCAGGCGCACCAACCAGCTGGTGAAGTTCCTTCTGCGCATTAACCTGGATCCTGATCGCGTCGTGAGCTACTTCGATGGCCTGGATAAGATCTTCTTCCTGGCATTCTTTTGCTTCACCCTCCACCATCATGATATTCTTTTCTGTGGCAGCGATGATGAATTCCATATCCGACCTCTCCATTTCAGAACGGGTTGGATTGATGACCATCTTTCCTTCGATCCTGCCCACTCTCACCTCGGAAATGATCTCCTGGATGGGAATATCAGAAACTGCAAGAGCAGCAGAGGCTGCAAGGCATGCCAGTGAATCCGGCATCACCTCTTCATCAGAAGAAATAAGGGAAACCAGTACCTGCACATCACAGAAATAATCTTCTGGGAACAGCGGACGCAGGGCCCTGTCTATTAACCTCGAGGTAAGGATCTCGTAATCGTTGAGGCGCGCTTCGCGCTTGAAGAAAGAACCCGGTACCCGTCCGGCAGATGCGAATTTTTCCTGGTAATCTACAGAAAGGGGAAAGAAGGATTGCCCTTCCCTTGGTTCTTTGTTTGCTACCACTGTTGCCAGCAGTACGCAATTTCCCTGGCGCACTATAACGGCGCCATCGGCCTGGCGGGCCATTTTACCTGTTTCGATGGTAACATTCCTGCCACCGCCGATATCGAAGGTTATCGTTTTTGCTTGTAAAGCCATTGGATAAAATTTTACGGTCGGGAAACGACCTGTGAATGTTGGCTGTAAAAGAATAATTCCCAACTAATGAAGGTTGGGAATATTCATACTACATACGTTTCAAATTATTTACGGAGCCCCAGTTTTTCAATCAGGCTTCTGTAACCCGCAAGATCGTGCTTGCTTAAATAAGTTAAAAGGCGCTTACGCTTACCAACCATCTGCATTAAACCTCTCTGGGAAGAGAAATCTTTTTTATTACCTTTCAGGTGATTTGAAATATGATTGATCTTTTCTGTCAGAAGGGCAATCTGACCTTCAATTGAACCTGTGTTGGTCGCATTGCCACCATATGTAGCGAAAATGTTCGACTTTTTCTCAGTTGTTAAATACGGCATTTCGATTTTTTTTAAAACCAGTGTTTTAATTTCTTTATTTTAATTGGGTGCAAAAGTAAGAAATTTCTTTCAATGATGGTAAAAATACATATGGTAATACGTTAATCCTGAACAATGAACCGGTATGAACATGGAGTGTTAACAGAACTTGCCCAATGGAAACGGGAAATGCAGGCCCGGCCGGGCATTTCTTCCAAACTGGCCATGAAGATGCAGGGAAAGCTGAATTCCCTCATCCCTGAAAAGGTACATGTTGCCATTTCAGCTGCCATTAGAGAAATGGTAAAGGGTGTTCTTACCGGTGCTACCTATATAAGTCCGCCACCCCTGCAACATTCTTCGCTGGAAACCAGGGAAATAAAGGTGCTTGATACGATGCAGGTGTATAAAAATACGGGAGCTGCCGAGGGGGGAATTGCCGGTGCGGGAGGCTTTCTGCTGGCCTTGGCTGAATTCCCGGTATTGCTGGCCACAAAAATGAAGATGCTCTTCGATATAGCCGCTCACTATGGTTATGATACCAGGGACTACAGGGAAAGACTGTACCTGCTCCATATATTTCAGCTTGCTTTCAGCAGCCAGGAGCGCAGGAATAATGTTTTCCGGGAAACTGTGAACTGGAACCAGAAACTGGAAACCCTTCCGGCAAACATCAATGAATTTGAATGGCGCAGGTTTCAGCAGGAATATCGCGATTATATCGACCTGGCCAAGATCGCTCAGCTTGTTCCGGTTATAGGTGCAGCGGTGGGTGTGGTGGTAAATTACAGGCTAATGAATAAACTGGGAGTCACTGCCATGAACTGTTTCCGGATGCGCTGGGAAGAGTCCGGGTTTACATTATATCAATCCTGATCTTCTGCAGATCGCTTTCAGGTCCCACCTCGAGGAGATAATACCCTTTTTGTAATGAGGCTGTTCCGGGTAAGGCCACCCTTGTACCTTTATAAGGTGACCGTATCTTGCCCCAGGTTACCTTGGTCCCTGAATTATCATATAGAGTATAGGTAAAATCACCCTTGTCGTTTGTTATCAGCATGATCGGTTTTCCTGCATTTACCGGCCTGGGGTATGTTACGTAGATTTTCTCCTCTTTTTTAACCGGTTCCGCGGCAGGAACTACCGGTACACTGACAATTACAGAGGGTGTTTTTGAAGAAACAGACAAGGGTTTACTGTAAGAAAAGTTCCCTGTAGTATCCATGATCCTTAATCGATAGGTCACCACCAGGTCTTCGATCTTCATAGTGTCCAGGTAGGAATAGGTTAAAACCCCACTGCCCTTCCCTGGGATTACAGAGGCCAGCAGGCTGTACGGTCCGTTGGCAACACTTTTCTCGATCTCATATTTACTAATTGACAATTCATTTGCCGCCTGCCAGGATAACCTGTTACCTGAAGATTCATTTTCTTCCAGCGTAAAATCAACAAGCGTGAACGGTATTGAAACAACTCCGGGCGAAGCTGTGTTTGAAAGCCCGCTCTCATTGGAGGTTCTGTCGATAACGGTTATGGCAAAATATTTCCTGGAGCTAACGAGCGTTGCGGAATTATTATTTGGAGGCAGAACCGCAATGAGCGATTCAGGATCCTGGATATGGATCGAAGGTGAATCTGAAGCATATACCAGGATCTTCCGGATCGCATTCTTTAAAGAGTTTTGCTTTGGCAATTCCCAATTCAAAATAACCACATTGCCTTCCAGCGTAGCTGCTAAAGCATGAGGCGCTAAAGGTTTTTCCGAATCGAGCCAGGGCATTTCCGGAACGATTGCGGGTTTGGCGTACAGCCTTTTCAATGA
Organism: Bacteroidota bacterium; assembly: GCA_023417815.1. Classification (GTDB taxonomy): domain Bacteria; phylum Bacteroidota; class Bacteroidia; order Chitinophagales; family Chitinophagaceae; genus Ferruginibacter. The sequence goes on from JAEZEI010000064.1 coordinate 78,724, forward strand.
ATCGAACAGTCCAAGATTGTTTCCCAGGATAGATGATGTATTATAGACCGCATGGCCTTTAATGTTCCCTAAGGCTTGCTGACGTGTAAATAATACCTGCGAAGGCAATTCAGAAGGATCCGACCATCCATATGATCCACCTCTTTCAACCTTATAGGCTGCTAAGCCAATATACATGTGCCTGTTTCCGGCAATGCTGTTCCACCAGGGAACGATATCACCAAAACGAGCCCCGGGTTGGCGCGCAGACCAATAGACTTGCGGCTCCAGGTAATCGATCCAGCCTTCTCTAAGCCACTTACGGGTATCGGAATAAAGAGACGTGTAGTGCTCGAGGCCGGTGGTTGGTGTACCTACAGAATAGTCCCTGCTGTTGCGGTAGATACCCGACGGCGAAACACCAAACTTTACCCACGACTTAATTGATCTTACCTGTTTGGAAACTTCGTTTATTAAGAGATCAACATTATCCCTTCTCCAGTCGGCCCTGTTTACAAATCCCCGGTTATACGTAGTAAAGGTCCTGTTATCATTCACGGCGGGATCGGGATAAAAATAGTCATCGAAATGTATCCCGTCAATATCGTATCGCCTGGTTATATCTGAAACGACCTTTATAATATGATCACGTACCGCGGGAATTCCCGGGTCAAGTGTTACCAGGCTTCCATAACGCAATAACCATCCTGGCTCTGTCCTGCTGATATGATTAGGAGCTGCAGAAGATAGATTAGCAGAATTTCCTGCCACGCGGTAGGGATTTATCCATGCATGAAATTCAATTCCTCGTGCATGGCAAGCCTCGATCATGAATTGCAGAGGGTCCCAGTAAGGATCCGGTGCCCTGCCCTGGATACCGGTGAGGTCGGCCGACCAGGGTTCAAATGGGCTTGGATACATTGCATCGGCCTGGCTTCTTACCTGCACATAAACAGAATTAAATCCGCTGTTGGCAAGAGCATCAATGATCCTTATGAAATGAGCCTGCTGTTGTTGGGGACTTTGACCTCTTACAGGAAAATCAATATTGGTATATGTGGCGATCCAGGCCCCCCTTAATTCCTCCTTCTGCCCAAATACATTCAGAACAAATAATAATAATACTGCCGTAACCCACTTCTTCATGAACCCAGATTTAAAAAAAAGCGGCCCGAAGCCGCTTAGGTATTTTAATTAAACAATTACCGGACCGGAACTCCATCAACGGTCAGTTCCACAATCTCATAGCCAAGTTTTGAAAGACCTGGTTTGATCAGTTCCTTATCCCCAACCAAAACAATATTCAACTTTGACGGATCGATATATTTTGTGGCGATCTTATCAATATCAGCTTTTGACATACTGTTCAGGATGCCCATTTGCTTCTTTACATAATCATGTTCAAGACCATACTGCGCGATCCTGTTCAGGAAAGCAGCCTTTTGTGAACCTGTTTCGTAAGCCCTTGCATCTGCCTGGCCGATAGAGTTACGCATGAACGTTATTTCGTCCGGTTTTATCCCGTTCTTCAGGTATCCTGTGATCTCATTAAGCACCTCTGTTAAGGCACTATCTGTTGCTGTTGCTTTAATACCACTTGAGAAAGTAAATTCGCCGGTGTATTTATCAGCATTGAAATTACTTCTCGCGCCATAGGTCCAGCCTTTGTCTTCCCTTAAATTAATATTCAGCCTGCTGTTAAAGGAAGCCCCCAGGTTATAATTGGCAAGTGTGGACTTATAATAATCCCCCGTTGCATCATAACGAAGCGGAACTACATGGCCCACCCTGAATTCTGTTTGGGCAGCCTTGGGAATGTCAACCAGGTAGATCTTTGTCTTCGCAGGTTGTAAAGCGGTCTTTACTTCCGGTAAAGTTACCTTATGGTCTGGCAGCTTATCCAGGAAAGCCAGTTTTGGCAGTATGAATTTCTCGTCAACATCTCCTACAACAACTACTCGTCCACCATCAGATGAGATATAGTCGCGATAATAATTCTTCACATCATCAAGAGTAAGATTATTGATCGTTTCGGTGGTGCCATTCGCTGGTAGACCAAAAAGATTTCCCTGGCCATAATTCAGTGCAGCATACACATTGCTGGCCACTGTGCTTGCAGATGTTCTGCTGTTCTTTATATTTTCTAAAAGCTGTTTCCTGATGCGGTTAAAGCTCTCTTCCCTGAACACCGGGTTCATTATTCTTTCTTCGAGAAGCTTTATCGTCTTGTCAAGGTTCTTTGTTAAGGATGATACAGATATCACAGTAGCATCGGTGGAATTATCAACTCTTATTGAGCTACCCAGGGTTTCCAGTTCCAGGTCGAATTCCTCCGCAGAATAATTCTTTGTGTCTTCATTCATCATTGAAGCGAACATATTAGAAAGTCCTGCTTTTGAAAGATCCTTAGCCTCAGGAAGTCTCCCTCCTTTTAAATAGATTGAAAGGTTCACCACCGGCAGTTCATCATTCTTTGTTCCGATATATGCAAAACCATTCTTCAGCTTACCAGTCCATAGTTTAGGAACGGATACAACAGGATTTGGGCCTGCAGCCGGCATTACAGTACGGTCAAAATTATCTTTTGGCTTTGTGTACTTTAAACCAGCATAACCGTAATCCGGTGATTTATACCCAGCCGGATCTACAGCATAATTATCCGGTGCAGCTTTCTGATCTTCCTTTCCTTTCGGTACTGCGCTTACCACCAGCCTGTTCTTTCCTTTTATATACTTATTGTAAACACGCATTACATCTTCACGGGTCACTTTATTATACATGTCCAGGAGTTCACCTATCTTATTGGGGGTTCCCTGGTAAGTCTGGAATGCCGCCAGCTGGCTAACTTTTCCAGACACGCTTGCGAGCCTGTTAATAGTCCTGCTTTCATTCTGGCTTTTGAATTTGTCAACATCATCCTGTAGAATTCCGCGCTTCTCGAAATCAAGTAACGCCTGGTCTACCAGTTTTTCCATATCGGTAAGGGTATTACCCGGATAAGGCGTAATGCTGAATATAAATTCACCTGCGAGTTCACTTAACGAACTGAAAGCAGAAGCCGAGAGGGCCTTTTGAGGTTTTACGAGTTGCTGGTAAAGCACCGAGTTTTTACCGCTGCCCAGAACCTGCGCCAGGCATGCCAGTGCTGCCATATCTTCATGATAATCCGGTACTGTTGGATATACAATCCTTAACTGCGGAATGCGGGCGTAATTATCAACATAGCTTGCATACCTGTTGGTTGTAAGTTGAACTGCTGGAAGTTTCACAGAAGAAACCTCAGGTCCTCTTGGTATGCTTCCAAAATATTTTTCAGCCAAACGAACTACATCAGCTGCTTTTACATTTCCGCCAACAGTCAGCGTAGCATTGTTAGGACCATACCAGCGAAGGAAGAAATTTTTCAGGTCATCAACACTGCTGCGATCCAGGTCTTCAAGGTAGCCTATTGTAAGCCATGAATAGGGATGCCCGTAGGGATAAAGATTTTTTGCTGTTACTTCGCCCAGCAGGCCATAAGGCCGGTTGTCGTAATTCTGTCCCCTTTCATTTTTTACAGTGGATCGTTGGATCTCAAACTTTTGCTGGGTTACCGCATCAAGGAAAAAACCCATCCTGTCAGCTTCCATCCACAGTACCTTTTCAAGCTGGTTACTTGGTACGGTCTGGTAATAATTTGTCCTGTCCTTATTGGTACTTCCATTCAGGGTTCCACCTGCATCAGAAATGATCTTGAAGTGTTGTTCATCGGCAATATTATCCGATCCCTGGAACATCATATGCTCAAAGAAATGGGCAAAACCGCTTTTCCCTATCTCTTCTCTTCCTGAACCAACATGATACGTTACATCAACATGCACAAGCGGATCTGAATGGTCTTCATGAACCACAACTGTCAGCCCGTTTGAAAGCACATACTTTTCAAAGGGGATAACGATCTCGTCAGATTTTTTGGTAACTTTTTCAACAAGCTTCGTTTGCGCTGTTGTAAAAACTGAAATTGCCATAAGGCAGATCAATTGGGTAATCCTCAGCATATATTCTCAATTTTGGGTAGTGAAGATCGATAAAACATATGAAAAATGATCAGCCAATTATTTGAACGGCGTAATATTATAACGATACTTTTGCAGGAGCAGAATCATTAACCGGATCGAATATGTCAAAGCTGAATTTTGGTATCGTGGGTTGTGGGCGGATCGGGCACAGGCATGCCGAACATATCATAAATAACGGCAACCTGATAGCCTTGTGCGACATAAATGAAAAGAATGCCCGAGACCTGTCCTTAGAATTCGGCGGAAGGCATTATATCTCCCTGGCTCAGATGCTTCTTTCGGAGCCTGACCTGGATGTAGTAAGCATTTGTACTCCTAATGGCCTGCATGCGGAACATGCCATTGAATGTTTAAATGCAGGTAAACATGTGCTCTGCGAAAAGCCGTTGGCAATCTCTTCCTCGGATGCCCGGCGAATGATAGAGGCAGCCAACAATGCAGGCATGAAGTTGTTTGTTGTGAAACAGAACCGGTATAACCCACCTGTTGAAGCCGTAAAAAAATTACTGGACTCTGATGGATTAGGTAAGATCTTTTCCTTCCAGCTTAACTGTTTCTGGAACCGTCCAAATGAATATTATAATGATACATGGCGGGGAACAAAACAGCTTGATGGAGGAACACTATTCACTCAATTCAGTCATTTCATAGATCTTTTATACTGGCTGCTGGGCGATGTGAAGGAAGTAAAGGCATTCACTGAAAACTTTCACCACCCCACCATCGAGATCGAGGATTCAGGTGTAGCGATAATTGAAATGCTGAATGGCGCAATAGGAACAATGAATTATACTGTTAATTGCCACCTGCAGAACATGGAAGGCTCACTATCCGTTTTTGGCGAAAAGGGAACAGTGAAGATCGGGGGCCAGTACCTCAATGAACTGGAATACCAGAATATTGCTTCAGGTAATCTTGAGAACATTCCGAAAGGAAATCCTGCAAACGCCTATGGCTTCTACCAGGGCAGCATGAGTAATCATGATAAGGTTTATGCAAATCTTGTGAGAGCCATAAAAGAGAACGATACAGATTTCGCAAGCGCATATGAAGGCATGAAAACGGTGGAAATAATCGAAAAAATCTACGCTGCAGCAAAGAACCATGGGTAATAAGGTCATTTATTTAACAGTAACCAATGACCTCACTTATGACCAAAGGATGATGAGGATCTGCACTACCCTTGCCAACAATGGCTATAATGTAACGCTGGTAGGAAGAAGGCTAAAAAGCAGCAGCATGCTTGAGAAAAGATCATACCAGCAAAAGCGTTTCTCCTGTCTCATAAATAAAGGCCCCCTGTTTTACCTGGAATATAATATGCGGCTTTTTCTTTACCTGTTAACCAGGAGATCCGATATTTTATGTGCTATTGATCTTGACACCATCCTGCCTGTTTACTTTGCATCCCTTTTAAAAAAATCAAAAAGGGTTTATGATGCCCATGAACTGTTTTGTGAAATGAAGGAAGTTGTTGAACGGCCATTTATTTACAGGATATGGAAATGGATAGAGAAATTAACCGTACCTAAATTCAGCTATGGCTATACCGTAAACCAACCTATTGCTGAGGAATTTAAAAAAATGTATGGTGTCAATTACGAGGTTATCAGGAATGTGCCTTTTAAATCCAGGCAAACAGCGGGAAGTCAACGCAGCGATTATATATTGTACCAGGGAGCAGTAAACGAAGGCAGAAGTTTTGAAACTTTGATCCCTGCCATGAAAATGATAGATGCTAAACTGGTAATTGCAGGGGATGGAAATTTCATGGAGCGACTAAAGCAGCTTATTGTCGGCAATGATGTTGCCCACAAAGTTGAACTGGCTGGTATGGTTAGTCCCGACAGGTTAAAACTGCTAACATTGTCAGCAAAGGCAGGTATAACCATCTTTGAAAAGAATTCCCATAGTAATTATATGTCGCTGGCAAACCGTTTCTTTGATTATATCCAGGCAGGTTTACCCCAGGTTTGCGTGGATTATCCGGTGTACAGGAGTATTAACGATACTTATGATGTGGCAGTTCTTACTGAAGATATTTCCCCGGAAGCGCTGGCAGAAAAGATCAACATGCTGTTGACTGATACTGAACTTTGGATGAGACTTCATAATAATTGTAAAACAGCAGGCGCTGAACTGAATTGGGAGAACGAAGAAAAACTGCTCGTGGATTTCTACAACAAAATTTATTGAATAAACATCTACATATAATTGCACATGATATTCCATGGCCTGCACATCATGGAGGGTTAATGGATCTGTACTATAAGATCAGGACATTGTCCGGCATGGGGCTTCTGATTAATCTCCATTGCTTTTACAAGGGCGGACTTAACCATCATAAAGAATTAGAGGATCTGTGCGAAAGCGTGCATTATTACAAAAGGAAGAAGAAAATTTCCCTGAACCTGCCTTATATTGTTAGTTCCCGCAGCAGCGATGAACTCAGGAAAAGATTATTGGAAGATGATTATCCAATTCTACTCGAAGGGATCCATTGTACAGCGCTGTTATCGGATGCTGAATTTGAAAACAGAAAAATGGTTGTGCGCCTGCATAATGTGGAGCATGTTTATTACCGCAGGCTGTTTGAACTGGAGGAAGGGATCAGGAAGATCTATTACAAGCGAGAAGCAGAATCTTTACAAAAGTATGAACGAGCCATCTCCGGCAAGGCTTTCTTTCTTGCTGTAAGTGAGGAGGATTGCCGTATTTACAGGGAGGAATTTGGAGCCGGGTGTGAGTTCCTGCCTGTGTTTCATCCTTGGAAACTAACTGCGCAAGAGGGTTTCGGTTCATATTATCTCTATCATGGCAACCTGGCTATAAATGAGAACGAGAAAGCGGCAATCATGGTGCTGGAATCCATTGATCCGAAATACCTGGTCATAGCCGGGAAAGACCCTTCGGGAAGATTAGTAAGATTGGCGGGAAAACTTGGCGCGAGGTTAGTTGCTAATCCTTCCGAAGAAAAAATGGAGGCGCTTATCAGGAATGCTCATATCAATATTCTCCCTTCGTTCAATCATACAGGAGTTAAATTAAAAATTCTGAATGCCCTGTTCAATGGAAGACATTGTATCACAAATATTCAGGGTGTTGCAGGTTCAGGCCTGGAAGGAATTTGCGAGATCGCGGAAGCAGGTGAATGGCGAAACAAAGTCGATAAATTGATGAAAGTTCCTTTCAGCACAGAAATGATCAATAAAAGGCAAGAGGTCCTCCTTTCAACTTATGATAACACTACCGGTGCTAAAAAACTTATAGCATATTTATACTAGCATTATCCCAAACTTTACCCTTCTCAGTCTTAATGGTCCTTGCCGGGAATTTATTGATCACGATATAATCGTGGGTGGCCATGAGGATAGTTGTATTGTAATCCCTGCTGATATGAAACAGCAATTGCATGATCTCATCGCTGGTTTCCGGATCAAGGTTTCCGGTAGGTTCATCGGCGAGGATGAGCTTTGGAGAATTGAGAAGCGCCCTTGCAATATCAACACGTTGCTGTTCTCCCCCACTTAATTCAAAAGGCATTTTAAATCCTTTCGTTTTCAGATTCACTTTATCAAGAACATCCGCAATCTTCTCGTTCATTAATTTTTCATCCTTCCAACCTGTTGCCTTGAGAACAAATTTCAGGTTTTCATTTACGTTTCGGTCAGTCAGCAACTGGAAATCCTGGAATACAACTCCCAGGTTCCTGCGAAGGAACGGAACGGTCTTCCAGGTTATTTTACGGAGATCGTGACCGACTACCCATCCTTCCCCTTCCTTCAATTCGAGGTCTCCATAAAGGGTTTTCAACAGGCTGCTTTTACCTGTTCCGGTCTTTCCTACGAGGTAAACGAATTCACCTTTATCCAGGCTGATATTCACATCACTCAATACCAGGCTGTCGCCCTGGTATATATTTACGTTTCTTAATTCTATTATTGACTGACTCATGGCTTGAATGGATTGCTACAAATTTATGGGATTGATCCGAGTTCCTCTTGCTTATGGAGTGAAATAAAGATTAATGCCTAAAATACCAGTGTTTCCTCCGGAAGAACGATCCTGAGCTCCTTTTTATCAGAGGGTTCAACCCTACCGATTACCTGTGCACCAATATTGAACCTTTCTGCCATTTCAATTACCTTTCCTGCATAATCTTCACTGCAGTATATTTCCATCCTGGTTCCCATGTTGAACACTTCGTACATTTCACGGTTGGAACTGCCACTGTTCCTTTGCAACAGGCTAAAAACGGGTGGTGGAGAAAAAAGTGCATCTTTTACAATGCGCATATTGCCGGGCAGGTATTTTAAGCATTTGGTCTGCCCTCCGCCGCTGCAATGGATCATCCCGTGAATTTGATGATCCTCTTTCAATAATCCTGAAATAACCGGTGCGAATGTCCGGGTTGGGGATAAAAGTAATTTGCCTACGGGAAGATCTTCAACGCCGGAAGGATCTGTCATACGGGATGCACCAATATAAGTCACATCCTTTTCAAGGGCAGGCTCAAAGGTCTCAGGAAAATTTTCGCGATAATGGGAGGATAATGCATCATGACGGGCGCTTGTGAGACCATTACTTCCTATACCACTGTTATATTCTGTTTCATAATTGCATTTGCCGAAAGAAGCCAATCCCACGATCACATTTCCTGGAGCGATCTTATCATTAGTGATCAACTTATTTTTTGGCCATCTGCAGGCCATTGTACCGTTCACTGCAACTGTTCTTACCACATCACCAACATCCGCAGTTTCACCACCCAGGTAATGAATGTTTACGCCGAAGTCGCGGAGCTTTTGGAATAATTCGTTCGTGCCGTCAATGATCTCCTTCAGCACATCACCTGGGATCAGTTTTTTGTTCCTGTCTATTGTGGAATTGAAAACAATATTATCGTGAATACCCACGCACAAGAGGTCGTCGAGATTCATCACCACTGCATCAACTGCAATTCCTTTCCACACAGAAATATCTCCGGTTTCTTTCCAGTACAGGTATGCAAGTATGCTTTTAGTTCCGGCACCGTCTGCATGCATAACATTCACAAATTCCGGATCCTTACCAAGGTAGTCAGGATATATTTTACAAAATGCATTTTTATAAAGCCCTGCATCCAGATCCTTTACAGCATTATGCACTTCCTCCTTCTGGGCAGAAACTCCTCTTTTATTATACAGACTCATAGCTGCAAAACTACAGGCAGAGCCCAAATATTCCATTTTCAATTATCAACTACATTTGCACCTTTCAATGAATCTCTACAAGGATATAACGAAGCTGCCCGCGTTCAACCGACCGGTAATAACAATCGGAACATTTGACGGGGTTCATCTTGGCCACAGGATGGTTCTGGACCAGCTGGTTGCCGAAGCGAAAATGAAAGGCAGCGAATCCATTGTGATCACATTTGAACCGCACCCAAGGCATATATTATCTTCCCACCCGGTGATATCCTTATTATCGACTCCTTCTGAAAAATACAAAATGCTTGAGGAAGCAGGAGTTGATAACGTGGTCGCAATAAATTTTGATAAAGAATTTGCTGCCCAGGGTGCCCGGGATTTTGTCCGGAACTTTTTAATTGAAAAGTTTCATCCTTCGGTGATCATTACCGGGTACGACCATCGGTTTGGAAATAACCGGGAAGGTGATTACCATTTACTGGAAGAGGAAGGTACAATTGCAGGTTTTAAGGTAAAAGAAATTCCGGGGCACGTGGTTGAAAAGATCACGATCAGCAGCACTAAAATCAGGGAAGCGCTGAAGATGGGAGAGGTGGAACTGGCAAATCAGCAATTAGGCTATAATTACAGGCTAGGTGGCAAAATAATACATGGAAATGAACTGGGAAGTAAAATTGGTTTCCCTACAGCAAACCTGGAGGTGCATCGTGAAAAGCTTATACCTGCAGATGGCGTATATGCAGTTAAAGCTGTGATCAATAATGAACTCTTACCAGGGATGATGAATATAGGGTACAGGCCCACTGTCGATGGAACTAGCCGGGTGATAGAAGTGCATATCCTTGATTTCAACAGAGAGATCTATGATGAAAACCTGGATATCCTTTTTTACAAAAGGCTCCGGGATGAAAGGAAATTTGATGGTATAGAAGCGTTAAAAGCACAGCTTGCTAATGACAGGCAAGAAACGAAGGCTTTCTTCTCTGTCAACCAAGGATCATTTTAGCCACCATTTCTTTTAACAGGGAACTACTACCGGATCCCGGGTCATTGATCCCAAGAGATCTTAAATTATAATGGTTCAGCAACAGGATCAATCTCTCCACTCCTTCATAACCATAATTGGAAACTATAGCCTGGGCCTGCATAATACTGTCTCTTCTAAAAAAAACAGGTTTCAGGGCAGCATCGGAAAAATCCCCGGATGAAAAAAGAGAATGCACTTTTCCTATCCCGGAGTATAAAGCCGGGAGCGCCATTTGTATCGGAACTGCTTTTGGATCAGCTTCGAAATAATTAAGGATGCGGATGGCATGAGCGAGGTCCTTTCTTGCTATCGCTCCCAACAATTCAAAGATGTTGTATTCTTTACTGATACCAATGTACTTTTCAATATCATCCTCTGTAATTGTATCCCCTGATAGATTGATCGTAAGCTTTTGTATCTCATTCGCAATCCTTGAAAGATCATTTCCAATATGATCTTCCAGGAGTGTTACGGCTTTGCCGGAGATCTTTAACCCGGAAGAACTAACCAGGTCTTTTATCCAACCCGCAACCTGGTTTTCAAAGAGTTTATTGGAAAGAAGTATCTCCGCATTTTTATCCAGTGCCTTCCAGAATGCTTTACGCTTATCAAAGGTCTTTCCCTTGTAACCTATTACAAGAATGGTTGAGGCAAGAGGATTTTCAATGTAAGGTTGTAGCTTCTCAATGTCCCTCATTTGCTGGGCTTCCTTAAGAAGAATTACCTGTTTTTCCGCAAACATTGGATAGCGCTTACAGGCATTCATTACCTCCTGCCATTCAGCATCACGTCCATAAAAAAGGGTTAGGTTAAAGGCAGATTCCGATTCATTAAGTATCTGATGTTCTGCATACTGCATCACCTGGTCAATAAAAAAATCTTCCTCTCCGTGCAGCCAGTAAACAGGTTTGAAAACACCTTTTTTCCAGTTATTTATTATCTTTTCAACACTCATTACTAAAGAATAACCGCAAACTAATTAAAATCCAATTAGTGTTAATATGCAATTAACAACCTTAGTTTGGCATAGTTTTGGAAAATCCACGCGAAAATTCAAAAGCTCACTTAACCTCTGGTAACTGCGCTTAAATCAATTATTAATTAGAAAAACCGTTCACTATGGCATTCGAAAACTTTCCTGAAGCAGAAAAGCCGACGACCACAACTACTACCACTTCGTCGACTAAAAAAAATAATGTCCGTGGTATTCTAACCGGGGTACTTGTAGCAGCTTTACTGGGAACCTGGGGATATATTATCTGGGATAAGAATAATACCAAGGAAACTCTTGCTCAAAAAGAAACAATAATAGAATCAACAGCAACGCAAAGGGATGAGCTCCAGAAAGAGCTTGCTGATGCAACCATGCGGTATGATATGCTGAAGACAGCAAATTCCCGTAAGGACAGTGCAATATCTGCAAAGGACCAGGAGATCCAGGAAAAATCTTCAAGGATCCAGACTTTGCTGAACAAGCAAAATGCAACACAATCAGAACTTAATGAAGCTCGCAGGCTAATTGCTTCCCTGAATGGAGATATCGAAGGTTATAAAAACCAGATCGAGATCCTACAGGGAGAAAAAATGCAGCTTACGCAGGAAAAGTTCATCATCAGCCAGGAGCGTGACAGGGTTATTAAAGAATATGACTCAGCCCGCGTTGTTCTTAAAGAAAGGGATGATGTGATAGATGTCGGCTCAACACTTCATGCATCTAATTTCAGCATTGTTGGTATCAACGAAAAAAGCGGTGGAAAGGAAAAGACCACCTCTACTGCAAAGAAAGTTGATAAGCTTCGTATCTCCTTTGATCTTGATGAAAACATGATCGCACAATCTGGTAATAAAGAGATCTATGTGGTGATCACTGGCCCTGACGGATCTCCGATAGCAGTTGAAGCTCTTGGCTCAGGTATATTTAATACAAGGGAAGGCCAGGAAAAGATATATACTCAAAAGCTTGATGTGAACTACGTTCAGAACAAACGCCAGACCGTTACTTTCGATTGGAAGCAAGCTGCCGGGTTCAATTCAGGAACCTACAGGATCGAAGTTTATAACAATGGATTTAAAGTTGGTGAAGCATACAGGCCTCTTAAGAAAGGTGGTATCTTTTCCTAAATGATACTTTCATGGTCATAAGAAGGGCTGGGATAATTTCCAGCCCTTTTTCTATTAAACAAATATCAGAACACAGCACGTATCGCCGCCCTGCCAGTATGGATGGTGCGGGCTTCGGAAGGCCTTCTTCCTTCATATTGCATACTCAATTCAATATTACCCGCTATCCGCCGGGTGAATTCAATATTCCATAAATAGTTACGACCGGGCAGCAATCCATCCAGTAATACGTAACCCACAGTGCTGTTCTGGGACCCCGGATATCCTTTATAATTTATTTGGTTGTAAGTGAGCCGTGCATTTAAAGTGCTGCTTGATAGCACATTATACCTAAGGTCGGCGGTCAGGTCATGATTCACTGCTGACTCCATGGAATCGATCCTGTTTTCTTTCATTGAATAAGTATAGGTCAACCCGGCCCTGAAGGTTGATCTGTATATGTAGGTTATTGAGGGCTCCACCCCTACCTGTCTTATCTTGTAATTGCGGTTCTCAAAACTGCTTCCTGTTGTCTGGAGATCATTTCTTAAATGCCGCAAACCTAACTGGGTAATGATGCTCCGGTTGAAATTAAAACGCCCCTTTACCAGGGCATTCTCCAATCTCCTGCTTTCAAATCCATAAGCAAGTAAGGCTTTGTTAGACGACCGGCTATGGGTAGCTTCCAGTCCCCACCTACTGCTGGTTCGGTTATAATAAAGTGTATTACTGAAAAAGGAAGAAAGCGAAACAATGGCTGTGTCCTGTATGGATTGCTTAAAAGGATTGAAATCTGATCCTCCCGATGCTATGGTTTTACGATTAATCTGTAATGCAGAAGAGGTACTTGTCTTAGAAAGAATTCCTGCCAGGCCCTTTCTATTCTGAAGCAATATTGATGGATCCAGGTTCACAGCATAATTGAACTGCAGGTAGTTTGCTTTTACATAGGCTGAACCAGGCGTATACACCCTGATGTATTTTTTCTGGTCCTGGAAAATTGCTACTTCAAATTCGTTCAATTGAGGGATCCCGTCGTTGTTATAATCATTCCAGGTATATTCACCCTGCCCTGCAGGCACTTCAACATAAGCGAATTCCCTTCTCTGTTCCTGCCCTGTTCCCACCTCGTACAGGAAGTTCCCTGAAACAAGTCCTTTCAGTTCATTTATAAAGTACTCAATCCTGCCCAGCACGCTTTCATCACTTTTTTGACGGCTGATCAACGGATCGATTACTTTTAGATTCCTATAGGTAGCATTTAATCGGGCCTGGTGCTTTTCACTCTTCAAAAACTCCGCAAACAGGTTGAAGTTGTCGCTTTTGTCAGCCCGCTGAAGTTTACCATTGTAAGGCAAAAGATCTGTTCGCCCGGCATAGGATAATCCTACTTTATTTGGTTTAGATTCATCGGACCGGATATAGGTTTCATAAACTGAAAATCCGAAAGCGGTCGCAAATAAAGAATCGGCAACATTATCGTTCAATTCATTGTACTCACCCGAGAATCTTGCTCCAACACTGATATTCCGGAAAGGCAGGATCTTTTTAAGGTCTGCCGAAGGCCGGAAAAAACTTCCCTTCTGAAAATCAGAATTGAAATTCATATAGCTTATCCTGGAAACAAGCCTCCAACCTTTTCTTTCATAATACTGATCAAATAAATGCCTGAAGCCTGAATAGCTATCAGACCTGCGGTAATTGGCTAATTCATAGCGAATATGACTATTGGTGTCACTTGCCTGTAATGATGAATGAAGTATGTGTTCATCAGCCCTGCCAGTTTCAAAAGGAAGACTCCAGTCGCGAAGAAATTCAACATTCCGTAAACGTTCAAGGGGCTGAAAATTCTTTTCTACGAATTCGTAACCTGCTCCTGCAGCAAACCGCTTCCTTCTTCCAAATAAAATGAAGGGATTATCTTTTGTCTGGATGTTGAATTTTGCTGCAAAGCCCTTATCCTGGCCTTTGTCTTTCCCGGAGAAAAGATTGATATCGTAATTGCTCATGGCAATTTCGCTCTGGACCAATGTTCTCTTCGTAATGTGATAATCAGCACCGATCGCAAACATCTGGAGTTTTTTAGGCGTTACCAGGAGTCCTACCGGTTCCCAGTCGCCCATCATTTCACCTCCCGGACCTGGCTGAACCCACTCAAATGCTTTTCCATTCACCGCATTCAGCACCTGCCTGTAGTTTCCCTTACCCGGGCCCATATACGAAAACGACAAAGCATACAGCGTGTCGGCCGGGTCATTCGAGAGAACATAAATAGAATCTGTAATGCTGTTGTATGTCGTATCTATCCGTTTATAAAGGATCTTACCTGTGGCAAACGTATCCAACATCGCAGTTGGATAGAATGCATTTTGTATACTATCTCCTATCCCTGCAAGAAATTGTTTCCGCGAAGCATCCAGGTCCTGGTCGATAGCGCTGTTTTTCGCGTCCATATTGGAATAGGCAGAAAGAGACAGGAATAGCTTATTCGAAAAATTAATTTCGTCGTTGAGATATAACTGCGAATTCAGGAAATTCCTGTCCGAATATTCAAATTCAACCTGGATCCTGAGATCCTTTGTGATCATTCGCCTTGGTGTGAACCTCAATTCGGCAGTATTATAATTTATTACGTAATCCTGGTCTTCGCCGCGTTGCATTAATTGACCGTCAATGAATACACGTTCGGTTCCGGCCAGGATAACAAAATATAATTCATTGTTGGCGCCCCGTAAACGGTAAGGTCCCTGGTTGCCCTCCTGGGCGGTGATGACCTGCCGGGTGAATTTTCCCTTAGCGATTGCACCGCTAACCAAAAGACTATTAGAAACAGTTGGTGAAAGTTTATTCTCTATTGCGAATGAAGCACCCTGCAACCTTTTGTAAAAATTCAGGAAATAATTCCTGCTTTGCCGAAGATCAATATCTCCAAAACTTGCCTTCCAGTTCTTTTTGCCAACCTGGAGAAAGATGCGGTCAAAATCACGAAGGTCCTGCGTATTTCCCTCGGGCTGAATCGGGAGATTATTATCAGTTATTGCAGCAGATATCTCAAGGCTGTCACCAATGTAACCATTAAGTTGAAGGTTCATTGTGGAATTAACAACGGCATCCTGGTTATTTCCGAATGAGATTGCCCGGCCGAAGCTACCTCTTGATTCAAGGCTCCCAAAATCAAATACGGAATTTTTCACGCTGCCGGATGCGCGTGATACTACTGGCTGTTCAGCCAGGAAATTATACCGGATGCTGTCATAATCCATTCGCCGTTTTACTGCATTGAGTTTTATCGGGAAAACCCTGAATGATGCTTTCATGGAAACGACGGGCACGTTGATCCATTCAAATGTTGAGGCAACTTCATCGAGCCTGTATGAAGATGGATCTGCTCCCGGAAGAAGGAAAGAGCCGGGCGCAATACTGAAAGTATCGAGTACCTGGGTACCGGCAACAGGCCGGATCTCGACTTGCCGGAGGTTTGACCATGGCCGTTCCTGTGCAATGGAGATCCCATGGTTGAAGCAGAGGATAATGGTAAGATATATGAAATACCTGGTCAATCTTCAGAAGAGATGGCTGATATAAAATAAAAATACGCTATTTACTATTAGATTATTGTTGCAGCAACAGTGAGGGGAAAGTTTCAAATAAAATAAAATGGCCGCCCCTGGGGCAGCCATTCCAATTATTAAATCAGTTATTAATCTTCGGATGACATTCCTGCATTGAGGAATTCACGGTTAAGCCGCGCAATGGTGGCAACAGAAATTCCTTTAGGGCATTCGGCCTCGCAAGCATAAGTATTAGTACAATTACCAAATCCTTCCTTATCCATTTGTGCAACCATATTCAATACCCTCGTTCTTCTTTCGGGTTCACCCTGTGGAAGTAAGGCAAGCTGGCTAACCTTTGCACCAACGAAAAGCATGGCACTACCATTCTTGCATACGGCAACACATGCGCCACAACCAATACATGCTGCAGCATCAAAAGCTTTATCAGCGTCAGCTTTATCAATAGGGATCGCATTTGCATCTACTGCATTACCGGTATTCACCGAGATGTATCCACCGGCCTGGATGATCCTGTCGAAAGCATCCCTGTCAACCATAAGATCTTTAATGACCGGGAATGCAGTGCTCCTCCATGGTTCTACAACAATGGTATCGCCATCTTTAAATGCACGCATGTGAAGCTGGCAGGTTGTATTCCGCTGCCATGGGCCGTGAGGCTGGCCGTTAATATACATACTGCACGCTCCGCAGATACCTTCGCGGCAATCATGATCAAAGGTTATAGGATCTTTTCCTTCCCCGATCAGCTGTTCATTAAGCACATCGAACATTTCAAGAAAGCTCATTTCCGAAGAAATATTCTTCACCTGATAGGTTTCAAACTGGCCTTTTGTTTTACTGTTTTTCTGGCGCCATACTTTCAGCTCCAGGTTCATATGATAATGTTCCATATGCGCTGTATTTGCACAAAGCTTATTTATAGCTTCGTTGGGTTGGTTTAACGATTTCGAATGTGAGTTTTTCTTTGTGTAGTTCCCAATTTCCTTCACCTTTTAATTCCCAGGCGGCAACAAAACTGAAATTATCATCATCACGCTGTGCCTCTCCGTCCTCACTCTGACTTTCTTCCCTGAAATGACCTCCACAGCTTTCCTTTCTGTGCAGGGCATCAATGCACATCAGTTCACCAAGTTCCAGAAAGTCAGCTACCCTGCCTGCTTTATCCAATTCGGGATTCATTTCCTCGATTTCTCCCGGAACTTTTACGTCCCGCCAAAATTCAGCCCGTAGTTCCCTGATCTCCTCAATTGCAGACCTAAGGCCGGCTTCATTCCTGGCCATACCGCATTTATCCCACATTATTTTTCCAAGGCGTTTATGAAAACTTTCAACAGACTGACCGCCTTTAATGCTCATCAACCTGTTGATCCTTTCTGCAACAGTATTTTCGGCTTCAACAAAAGCAGGGTGATCGGTAGGTATTGACGGAGTCCTGATGTCGTCTGCCAGGTAATTTCCGATAGTATAGGGAATTACAAAGTATCCATCCGCCAGGCCCTGCATCAGTGCGGATGCGCCAAGCCTGTTTGCGCCATGGTCACTGAAGTTCGCTTCTCCAAGTGCATAAAGTCCTGGTACAGTAGTCTGAAGTTCATAATCCACCCACAACCCTCCCATTGTATAATGCACAGCAGGATAAATTCGCATTGGGGTTTCGTAGGGATTTTCACCGGTGATCTTTTCATACATCTCGAAAAGATTTCCATATTTTTCGCGCACAACTTCTTTACCTAATGCTATAATGGTTGTTTCATCTGCGTTAAAATTCCCTGACTTACCTGCTTCGATCCGGCCATACCGTTTTATCGCGTCTGCAAAATCCAGGTACACAGCCATCTTTGTTGTTCCCACACCATAACCTGCGTCGCACCTTTCCTTTGCAGCACGGGAAGCTACGTCGCGTGGCACTAGGTTCCCGAACGCGGGATATCTTCTTTCAAGATAATAATCTCTTTCTTCTTCAGGAATATCAACTGCTTTACGCGGATCGTCCTTTTGTTTGGGAACCCAGATACGGCCGTCATTACGAAGGCTTTCACTCATAAGCGTAAGCTTACTCTGGTGGTCGCCGCTTACAGGGATACATGTTGGGTGGATCTGCGTAAAGCATGGATTTCCAAAAAATGCACCCTTCTTATGTGCTTTCCAGGCAGCAGTAACATTACTTCCCATTGCATTTGTACTCAGGTAGAAAACATTACCATAACCTCCCGAACATAGAAGTACAGCATGCCCGAAATGTCTTTCAAGTTTACCGGTCACAAGGTTCCGGGCAATTATCCCCCGGGCCTTACCATCTATTACAACAACTTCCAGCATTTCATGGCGGTTGTACATAGTTACATTACCGAGTGCAACCTGCCTTTCAAGAGCGCTGTAAGCTCCCAGAAGAAGTTGTTGTCCTGTTTGTCCTGCTGCGTAAAAAGTGCGCTGAACCTGGGTTCCCCCGAATGAACGGTTACTTAGCAATCCTCCATATTCCCGTGCAAATGGAACACCCTGTGCAACACACTGATCTATGATGGCCGCACTTACTTCCGCAAGGCGGTGCACATTTGCCTCCCTCGCACGGTAATCTCCACCTTTTACAGTATCGTAAAAAAGACGGAATACAGAATCACCGTCGTTCTGATAATTCTTAGCCGCATTGATACCACCCTGTGCCGCAATACTATGTGCACGGCGCGGACTGTCCTGGAAACAAAAGGCTTTGACTTTATATCCCAATTCACCAAGAGATGCCGCAGCCGATGCGCCTGCAAGGCCTGTACCGACAACAATCACTTCAATCTTCCTTTTGTTCGCGGGGTTTACCAGCTTAACATGCCCTTTATAATCATTCCACTTATCCTTCATTTCTCCTGGTGGAATCTTGGCGTTTAATGACATATCAGAGAATTTAAATTGAATTAAGATATCCAGCCCAGGTAGATCCCAAGCGGCATCAGGGCAAATAATATAGTTATGATGACCGTATAGAGAATTCCAGCTGTTCTGATGATCGGAGTATATCTTTTATGGTTTAGTCCAAATGTTTGAAAAGCACTCTGGAACCCATGAAGCAAATGCCAGAATAATGCAACAAGCCCTGCCATATAAAGTACTACCACCAGTGGGTTACTGAATACTTCCTGCATTTCCATATACAAATTATGGTCGTCATTGCTTCCATACAACGCAACCTTAGTTCCAACCCAGAAATGATTTATATGCATGATAAGGAACAATAGAAGTAACGTACCAAGAATTCCCATGGACCTGCTATACCAGGTGCTGTTCCTTTCCGGCTTATTCGAATAATATTTTACGGGTCGTGCCTGGCGATTCTGCTTCCAGACGATCAAACCTTGAATAATATGCAAAAGTAATCCTGCAAACAAACCGATCTCAAGGAAACGTACGATCCAGTTATGGCTCATAAAGTGAGCGATCGTGTTGAAGGTTTCACCGTTATCATTAAGGAAGATTGCGGAGTTTACACCGGCATGAATGATCAGGAACAGGATCAGGAATAGCCCTGTAAAGCCCATCGTGATTTTTTTACCGATCGAAGAGGAGAAAAACTGTTTCCAGGTCATGTCTGCAGTAGTTTGAAATTATTTCGGTGCAAAAATACGGACGATAAGAGAAAAACAAGCAGTAGAATTTTCCGGAATATATTAATATCCGAGCCGCATGTTCATTTCATGATCTATCATCTGGAAGATCACCTCTGGTTTTAGGGTGCGCCATTGAGGAAGATCAAAGAGAGAAATGTAATTTGTCAACCTTGCTTTAAGGAAATCGTGGCGGGTTTGTTGTGGCATATCTACTATCGCCACCCATCCATGATCATCTTCAAGCTGCTCATGCCATTCTTCATAATAACTGTCGTCGCTGCTGTGAAAATTCAAGACGTTTTCAGCAATGAAAATATACTTTGTTATTCCCTGGTGGAACAATTGATCGGTGATATCCCTCCGCAGGGTCATGATATCGTTCTCTATTGCATCATTCCATTCTCCTAAAAGCTCAATAATTGCAAAGCCATTCTCATAATCGGCAAAGAGGATCTTCATGTAAAGTGTACGGGAACCGAATTCATCCCACTGGGGATGTATATAATAATTATAGACTGTTTGACTGTACTCAAATTCGCTGTATTGCCGGCCATAGAAGGGCGATTGCTCATCCTCCTCGGCAACGTACAAATGTCTCCAGTTATAAAATGGCTCAATGTCCTGCATACCTGTGATGCTGCAAAAATATTACCGTTCGCTTCAACTATTGCAGCACAGAAGATGATTAACAAAAAAAGAGGCTGCCTGGTGGCAACCTCCGACTTATTAACCCAAAATAATAGAAAATTATTCCAACACTATTTTTTCTGTATGCACAATTGCATTCTTTGAATCGACCACTTTAACCATATAGATCCCTTTAACGGGCTTGTTGGCAATACTAACCTGCTGAACCTGGTTAGCTTTTGTAAGCTTGATGGTGTTTGTTTGAAGCGCCCTGCCGGTAACATCCGTAAGCACGATAGAATACCTGCCATCCTTGAACCCGGAAAGGCTGACCATAAATTGTGAATTGGTTACCGGGTTTGGATATACCCTGGAATCTGCATCAGCAAATAATGCAGGCAGATCATTATTCACATCAAACCTGTTCTTTGCCGCAGCCTCTTTTTCCAACAGAAGATTGCCGTTAGCAAGATCAGCTGCATTATAACGTGCATCAGATCCTTCCATCTTCACTGCTGAAAGGTCGCTTAATTTAACCTTGTAATATCCCTGGAAATAATTTGCACTGGTAACGATTATGTCTCCATCGGGTGAAACAGCTGCGGCATTTGTTGTATAGGCTGCAGGCAAACCACTGATAGCTCCCTTAAAAGTAGCGACCCGTGTTGCCGGATCAACCATAAAAACGTTCTTGTTAGCAGAAATGATGTAAAGTTTTCCGAAAGCATCGGCGATCATATCACCTCCCCAGCTTGTACATTTATTATGAACAGAGACCTGGCCGTTACCTTCAGCATCGATAAGATTTCCAAGATCTGTTACAGAAGGTACTTTTCCCGTTGTGAACCTATACAAATGATTACCATCATTGGTTACTGCATAACCGAAACCATCGGCAGCGATCACCATCCTGGTGATATGTTTTGATTCATCGTTGGGAATAGCAGGCTGAAATGCATCAACCTTCATTGTATAGAATTTGGGAGTACCCTTTACATTCATATCCATCCACCTCAACTCATTCATCCGCATTGGAGTGAAGTATAACCTGTTACTGCGATTATCATACGCCGCCGCTGCTACATATGTTGAAGTTGGATAATCTGCGCTGGAGAATATATTACCATTAACAATGGCAGACTGATCCACAGACTTACGGGAATTAACATCCGTAAGTGTATACTCAGTCTTACTTCTTTCAAAAACCGTATTCTTTACCTGGCCGGTATTCAGGTCAACCTGCCTGATGTTCATCCAGATAAAATCATTATTGCCATCACCAGTGATAGCATAAGCCATATTCCTCTCCTGTGCATGGAGACAAACTGAAGATAAAATAGCACCAGATGTAAGTAAAATTCTGAGATTCATAAGTGGCAAATTTGATTGAGAATTAGGAAGTCTAATATAGTACAATCCGTGTATGCGTCCAATATTATTTTTTTGTACGAAGGGTATTTATAGCTTTCCGGACGGAACCTTCCTTTAGTAATACCTGCCTGGCCTCATCTGCAGTAAGGTTTGCAGCCTGCGCCACCATTGCTGCCCCCCGGTCAACAAGCTTTTGATTAGTAAGCTGCATATCAACCATCCGGTTTCCTTCTACCCTTCCCAGGCGGATCATGACCGTGGTAGAGATCATGTTCAATACCATCTTTTGAGCAGTCCCCGCTTTCATTCGTGTACTGCCTGTAATGAATTCCGGACCTGTGACTACTTCTAATTTGTGCTCTGCAATGCTGCCAATAAGGGATCCCGTATTGCAGGCAAGCGCGCCGGTAGCAATACCGGTTTCACGGCATTTCCGTAATGCCCCGGCTACATAGGGAGCGCTGCCGCTGGCAGACACGCCTAAAACAAAACAGGAATTGTCTACCCCCACATTTACCAGGTCTTCCCATCCCTGCGTTTCATTGTCCTCTGCGAATTCAACCGCTGAGGTCATAGCTTTACTTCCACCGGCAATTACTGCCTGTACAAGACTGGGATCCACCCCGAATGTAGGTGGCATTTCGCTGGCATCCACAACAGCCAGCCTGCCACTTGATCCGGCTCCTATGTAATAAAGCCTTCCGCCGGCAAGCAAACGGTCTGCGATCACCTCTACCATTTCAGTAAGTACCGGGATCGTTTTCTGAACTGCAAACGCAACCAACTGGTCTTCCCGGTTGATCGCCGTGAGGAGATCGAAGACCTGCCAGTGTTCCAGCCCATCATAGTTTGAAGCTTGCTCTGTTACCTTCATACCTTACTGGTGAAATTTGATCAGACCTTCCATTGGGTCTTTCAAAACCTTGCCCAACTGGATCTCGTACGAATGGCACAGGTCGGAGAGCACGTCGCGGAACACATAAGCCACACTTCCCACAAAATGCACAGGGCTGGTCCAGCTTTCCCTGTATTTATAAATGTGATTAAAGAAGAAATCATTGAAGCCATCTTCAATAATGTTCTCTATCATGAAATGACCGCGGTTCTCCGATAAAAAGGGCACAAAACCGGCCAGGTACCTGTTAGGCAGAGGCTGCTTATACACAGCGTTTAGTATATCGGCAGAAGAAACATTGAATTTTGCATTGAACCGGTCCATCAGGTCGGGCTCGAATGTACCGTATAAATAATACTGAATTATCTTCCTGCCCAGGTAAGCCCCGCTGCCTTCATCACCAAGGATGAAACCAAGCCCAGGGCTATTCTTAAGGATCTTTTTTCCATTAAAGTAACATGAATTAGACCCCGTTCCAAGGATGCAGGCTATTCCCTTTTCATGCCCGCATAATGCCACCGCTGCACCCATCAGGTCATGATCTACTTTTATTTCTGAACCAGGGAAACAATTTTGCAAGGCTTTGTTAACGATCTTCCTGTTTTCTGCCTGGCCGCACCCGGTGCCATAAAAGAAAACAACATCTGGTTCCAGGTTCCTGATCACTCCCCGCAGTTCTGTATTAACTACCTGTGAGATCTGTTCACCCGACAGGAAGTAGGGACTCAACCCCTGGGTAGAAGCTTTCTTCTTTTTTCCGTTCTGAATATAGCACCAGGAAGTTTTTGTGGAGCCGCTGTCTGCGATAAGAATGCCTGCCATTTCGTGTGAATTATCGTTAGTGTTAAGGTAAAACTTATGTTCGAAACTCATGGGACTGACGGTAAAAAATTACCTTCGCGCATAATTATCAAACCGGAATTGAGAGATGGAGAAAAAAAAGATAAAAGCATGGCTTCCTTTTCTGTTCAGCTTATCTATGGTGGCAGGTATGCTTCTTGGATATAAAATGCGTGACAGCATGCCGGCGAAGAAGTTCTTTAACGTGGAAACACGAAAGCCGGTGGACGAAATACTTGATCTTATTTCCAGGCGATATGTTGATTCTGTGAATGTTGGACAGCTCGCAGATTCAGCCATCATAAGCATTCTTTCACAACTTGACCCTCATAGCCAGTACATCCCAGCCCGGCTTCTGCAACTGGCCAATGAAGATATCGCCGGCGGATTTTATGGAATTGGTGTGGCCTTCAATATTTATAATGATACTGTGCACGTGATATCAGTGGTGGAAGGCGGCCCTTCGAAAAAGGCAGGCCTTATGCCTGGCGACAGGATCATTAAAGCCGGAGACAGCTTACTGGCAAGAAAAGGAATTGATGGGACAGGTGTGATGAAAGCACTGAAAGGCGACAAGGGAACAAAGGTTTCAGTAACGATACTGCGCGATGGCCAGCAAAAAGTGATGACCGTGACCCGTGATATCATCCCGGTTTCCAGCATTGATGCGTCTTATATGATACAGCCAGGCACCGGCTATATCCGCCTTAATAAATTTTCCCAGAAGACCTACAGGGAGTTCATGGAAGCAATGACAGCCCTGAAGAAGCAGGGTATGACCGGATTGATCCTGGATCTGCGGGGCAACGGAGGAGGTGTGCTTGATGAAGCCGTGGAGATCGCTGATGAATTCCTTTCAGGAGATAAACTCATTACATATACCGAAGGTGCCCATGTAAAACGATACGAATACCGTTGCCGCCGCGAAGGCATTTTCGAAACGGGGAAACTCATGGTATTGGCGGATGAAGGCAGCGCCAGTGCCAGCGAGGTGCTTATGGGAGCATTACAGGATTGGGACAGGGCCACTATAATTGGCCGGCAAACCTTTGGTAAAGGACTTGTGCAGGAGCAATATGAACTTTCGGATAACAGCGCTGTCCGGTTAACAGTTTCCAGGTATTACACCCCACTTGGCAGAAGCATTCAGCGTTCCTACGCACAGGGAGAAAAAGCTTATTATGAAGAGATCGCGCACCGCTTCGCCATTGCAGACAGTACACCGGTAGATACCCTGATCAAAGAAACACGGAAAAAGTTCCAGACAAAGAATGGAAAAACAGTTTATGAAGGAGGGGGGATCTCTCCTGATTATGCGATCATGCCGGATACCACCAATATCGGTATCGCAGTGGTTAGGCTTCATGCAGCAGGAACCGTTTCTGATTTTGGCTACTTCTATTCAGTGCAACATCGCAGCGAATTATCCGGATATAAGGATCCCGTCGAATTCAATAAGGGTTTCTCCATTGAAGGAGAACCATGGAAATTCTTCAGCAGGATGGCAGCAGAGGATTCCGTAAGTCTGGACAGGCTTTCTGCCAGGGACATGACTTTTTTAAAAAGGAACCTGAAACTTTCCCTTGCCCGCCAGCTATTCCGGGACAACGGGTACTTCACTTTATACAATTTAGAAGACGCAACTACCAAAAAGGCGCTGGAACTACTGAATACCTCTAAATAAATACTCCCGCAAAAGCGGGAGTAAAAAGTGTTTCATCGTTCAGCAACGGTTTAATAACGTCTCTGATTTTAGAGGTCCTTTTTCATTGGTATTGGATAGCACAAAACTCAGCCATTGCAGGTATTTATACGGTAGTCTGATTCCGGGAAATATTGTAGTTATATTTCTAAAGTGAAGTAAATCAACTCAAAATCAAGGGCTGGGGTTCAGTATATATATTATTACATTTGCAAAAAACTGACGTATGTGGCTAAATAGTATCCTGGAAACAATAGGAAACACTCCCCTGATTAAACTGAACAAGATCACCCGCGACCTTCCGTGCACCGTTCTTGCAAAAGTTGAATACTTTAATCCTGGTAACAGCATTAAAGACCGGATGGCCCTTAAAATGCTGGAAGTTGCGGAGGAGCAGGGACTTATCAAACCGGGAGGAACCATAATTGAAGGCACGAGCGGTAATACCGGCATGGGACTGGCGCTGGCAGCCTGCGTGAAAGGATACAAATGCATCTTTACCACCACAGACAAGCAATCAAAGGAAAAAGTGGACATCCTCAGGGCTGTTGGCGCTGAGGTGATCGTTTGCCCAACGAATGTAGAACCTGAAGACCCCCGCTCCTATTATTCAGTTTCAAAACGTCTTGCTACAGAAATTCCTAATTCCTGGTATGTGAACCAGTATGATAACCTGGCAAACAGGCTTGCGCATTATGAACAGACCGGACCCGAGATCTGGGAACAAACAGAGGGAAAAGTAACCCACCTGGTCGTTGCTACCGGAACGGGTGGAACAATTGTAGGTACAGGAAAGTATTTGAAGGAGAAAAATCCTAACATAAAAGTTTGGGCAATAGACTCTTACGGCTCCTTACTTAAAAAATATTTTGAAACAGGTGAACTGGACATGAACGAGGTTTACCCTTATATAAGTGAAGGTTTCGGTGAAGATTTCGTTCCGCAGAATTATGGTATGGAATATATAGATGCCTTTACCAAGGTAACAGATAAGGACGGAGCGGTAATGGCGCGGCGGATTGCTAAGGAAGAAGGACTTTTCTGCGGATACAGCGCCGGCTCCTGCCTGCAGGGACTTATGCAGTTCCGCGACCAGCTAAAGAAGGATGATGTAGTGGTTTGCATATTTCACGACCACGGAAGCCGGTATGTTGGAAAGGTTTATAATGATGAATGGATGCTACAAAGAGGATTCCTTGATGTAAAAACCTTTAAAGACCTTGTAAGCAGCCGGGGTTCCCGCAAACTGATCACTGTTACGGAAGACAGTACCGTGAAAGAGGCTATAGACCTGATGAAGAAATACGATATAGAAAATATACCGGTAATGAATGGTTTTGATATGAAAGGCGCTATTTCTGCCGGTGGATTATTTACCAGGATGCTGGAAAACCCGGATATTAAGGATCAGCCTGTGAAAAATGTTATGGAAAAAGTTTACCCGGAAGTGGCATTTGATACCCCGGTACAGCGTTTAAGCAGCTACATTAACAAGGAAAACGGAGCTGTTCTTTCAAAAGATGAAAGCGGGACATATCATATCGTGACTAAATATGACATAATTCAAAGTCTTTCCGTTTAATAGTCGCGTTATTTTACTATTTCGGCCAAGAGGCTTTACTGTGCTGCATTTTAAAGGTGCAGCATTTTTATTTCTGAGCAATTTCGCACTGGAACAATACGTAGATCTACGATATCCAGGCTCGGAAGAACCCTATTAAAATGATAGCTGATCTACTATTTCAGCGGTAAATACGTCAACGTTAAAAAAGAGCAAATCCGCTCTTGACTCAGCATTAAATCTGCCGCATCTTTGTATCAGAAGTTGATTGATATGCGATTTAAATATCAATCATTATCCAAGATCCAAAACAACCGTTTTCAATATCCTGACTAAAAACCTGTCCAGTATCAGTCAACTTCTTTTAAACAGATCCTGAGAAAACCAAAAATAGCCTATGCCGAAAGGCGACAATGGCAAACTAACTGAATCCTACGAAAACCAGCTTTAAGATCCACTATCCGGCCTATGCCCCCAAAGCGATGATGGCCAAAGACCAGAAATCCAATATCCAGCCATTCCAATGGCGGCGAAAGACCCGAATATCCGAATCCTGGGAAACCAATCCAGATCCAGCCTATGCCGAAAGGCGATGATGGCAAAGAAAAACCGGACACCCCGAAACCAACCCTCACCAGGTTGTAAGAGCGTGAAACTTCCACATTGTACTGCCCCGAGCAGCATTTTGTGGAAGTTTTTTTATTGATACGTATTTATACGTTTTTTCCTATCGTATGTTTTCTAAGTAAACCTTCCGGGGTTTTACGAACTCAGCCGTAATTCTTTCACCCCGAAAAAAGAGCAAAGTCGCTCTTGTTTAGAGCTTTACATGTTAGCATCTTTGTATCAGAAAGTTCATTGACATCCGGCACAAATAATTACCCAATATCCTGCCTATGCCCTAAAAAGCGATGATGGCACGAAAGACCAGCACCGAGTCCTAAGAAAACCAATCCAGTATCCGGCTTATGCTGAAAGGCGATGATAGCCAAATCCAATACCCGAGTGAAAACAAACCAATATCCTGCCTATGCCCTAAAAAGCGATGATGGCACGAAAGACCAGCACCGAGTCCTAAGAAAACCAAAATCCAAATCCTTGCCTATGCCCTGAAAAGCGATGATGGCAAAAGCCAACAATCCAAATCCGCCTATGCGTGTTGCCGGACACCCATGAATCACAGACCAAAGAAAATTTGATCTGTCCGGGCGAAACGCGATGATGGCAGAAGAACCTCTTAACCTGAATCACAGGATTACCTGAAACGACCCTCAGAAGTAATTTCCTGACCGGCTTAAGTTGGTTACGGAACCTCCACGAAAACGTGGAGGTTTTTTGTTTTTACCTTTGACCATGTTTTTATCCCCTGCCCAACTGTTTTCCGCGAAAAGGATCGTTTCCCTTGTTCCTTCCCTAACGGAACTTCTTCACCACCTGGATGGTGAGGTAACGGGCATTACGAAATTCTGCATCCATCCAAAAGAATGGTTTCAAACCAAAACCCGGGTTGGAGGAACCAAACAACTGAACCTGGATATTATCCGTTCCCTTAATCCGCAGCTGATCATAGCCAACAAGGAAGAAAATGTAAAAGAACAGGTGAAACTTCTCGCAGAACAATTCCCTGTGTGGCTTACGGATGTAAATTCACTACATGAGGCACTTAAAATGATCCGGAACATGGGCATCGTGACAGGCAGTAAAGAAAAAGCCGCTACGCTTGCTACGGAGATCGAAAATGAATTTGCCGTCCTCAATTTCCCCGGATCACTTGCTGCAGCTTATTTTATATGGAAAGATCCGCTAATGGTTGCCGGTGGAGATACATTTATTAATGAAATGATGAAAAGAGCAGGATTTAGAAATGTATTTGAAAAAACAGTCAGGTATCCGGCAGTATCCATTAACGAAATAAAAAATTCCGGTGCGGACATCTTGCTCCTTTCCAGCGAACCATATCCCTTTAAACAGGATCATGTAACCGCACTTTCCCATGAATTGCCCGGGAAAAAGATAATACTGGTGGATGGCGAAATGTTCAGCTGGTATGGCAGCCGTTTACTGAAGTCTGCTGCTTATTTTAAATCCCTTCGTCAACACATTGGAAGTCATGTTTTTTAAAGGCCCACTTCCTTATTTTTGCAAAAATCTTTAATTATGGCCCTGAGTAAAATTGAATCGTTGTTAGGCAAAGATGCCGAAACCCTATTGAACCATAAGTGTACGACAATCCCAAAAGAACAACTTACGCTTCCTTCTCCAGGTCATGTAGATGAAGTTTGGACAGGCAGCAACCGCAATAACCAGACCCTGAGGAGCCTGCAGACCATGCTGAATCATGGCAGGCTGGCAGGAACAGGCTATGTATCCATCCTTCCTGTAGACCAGGGCATTGAACATAGCGCCGGCGCCTCTTTTGCACCAAATCCTGATTATTTCAATCCTGAAAATATTGTGAAGCTTGCCATCGAAGGTGGCTGTAATGCCGTGGCTTCAACTTATGGCGGTTTGGGAATCGTTAGCCGCAAGTACGCTCACAGGATCCCGATGATGGTGAAGATCAACCACAACGAATTTCTCAGCATGCCGAACAAATTTGACCAGGTTATGTTCGGGCAGATAAAAAATGCGTGGAACATGGGCGCGGTTGCTGTGGGTGCAACTATTTACTGGGGAAGCAATGAAAGCACGCGCCAGTTACAGGAAGTTGCCACAGCTTTTGAAATGGCGCACGAACTGGGAATGGCCACTGTTCTCTGGTGCTATCTGCGAAACAACGCTTTCAAGATCGATGGCGTAGATTACCACACCGCTGCCGATCTTACAGGGCAGGCGAACCATCTTGGTGTTACCCTGCAGGCGGATATCATTAAGCAGAAACTTCCATCAAACAACGGCGGGTATAACGCCACAAAGCATGGAAAAACCCATAAGCTGGTTTACGATAAACTGACCTCAGAAAACCCCATCGATCTAACACGTTACCAGGTGGCAAACTGTTACATGGGTAAAGTTGGTTTGATAAATAGCGGTGGCGAAAGTAAAGGTGCAACAGATATGGCTGAAGCTGTTACAACTGCGGTGATCAACAAGAGAGCAGGCGGAATGGGGCTGATCAGCGGAAGGAAGGCCTTCCAGAAACCACTTGCAGAAGGTGTTGAATTACTGAACACCATTCAGGACGTTTACCTTGAGCCTTCAATTACAATAGCTTAATTTGTAACTTCATTGTCCGGGCCTTGTGCCCGGACCTTCTTAACACCACCTATGCAACAAGAAGAGGATTTCGACGCAAATCTTACCGGAGAAGAAGGTCTTCCCGAGGAATCGAGGAGGAGCTGGTTCAAACGGATGAAAAAAGGTATCCTTACTTCAACAAAAGAAAAGAAGGATGCACCGGAAGGTTTGTGGACCAAATGCCCGAATTGCAAATACACCTGCACCGCTTCAGAGCTTGCAGAAAATAAATATATCTGTCCAAAGTGCGACTTCCATCACCGGATCGGAAGCGATGAATATTTCCAGATCCTGTTTGACGATGGCAATTACACCGAACTTTTCGCAAACATCCGGTCAAAGGATTACCTGGGCTTTGTAGACCTGAAACCTTACCAGAAAAGACTGGAAGAAACTTATGCGAAAAGCGATATCCATGATTCAATCACTGTTGGTCATGGAAAAGTGAAAGGTCTCGACCTTGTAATCGCATGCATGGATTTCGAATTCATTGGCGGAAGCCTTGGCAGCGTGATGGGTGAAAAGATATGCCGCGCCTGTGATTATTGTATAGAACACCGCATCCCTTTCATGATCATCAACAAAAGCGGTGGTGCCCGAATGATGGAGAGCGCATTCTCCCTGATGCAGCTTGCGAAAACATCCGGAAGACTCACTTTGCTCAGCGAAGCGAAGATCCCTTACATATCCCTTTGCACTGATCCAACCTTTGGCGGAACCACGGCATCATTTGCTATGCTGGGAGATATCATCTGCGCTGAACCCGGTGCACTTATTGGTTTTGCGGGGCCAAGAGTAATCAAAGAAACTATTAAGAAGGATCTTCCTGAAGGATTCCAGCGCAGCGAATTCCTGCTGGAGCATGGATTCCTTGATTTTATTGTTCACCGGAAAGAATTAAAGGATAAGATCGCAACTACCCTGCAGCTATTTGCTGACTGATGCGCCAAAAATGGATTTGATCTTCTGCATGAATGGTGAATCTTTTTTACCGCTTCTTGTTTCCCCGATAAGGTATCCGATCGGTTTTAATGGGGTGATGTGATCACACACGATCTTGAATACACCCAGTAAGGGAATGGCCAGGATAAGCCCGGCTATCCCCCACACCATTTCACCGATCACCAGCACAACTATTGTAAAAAGCGGATTTATATTCACTTTCGCGCCTACCACCAATGGTTCAAGAATATAACTCTGTATGAACTGTACTATCGAATAAACGATCACGATGCCGATGAGCATGCCGGTTCCTGCTCCCTGTGAAATTGCCATCAGCAGGGTCAGCGCTGTTCCTGTAAGATTCCCGACAAACGGAACGATCTCCAGGATGCCGCAAAGTACTGCAAAGAACAAAGCGTATTTCACACCCAGGATGCTGAATCCTATCCCGTACATGATCCATAAAATAAAGATCATGCGCGCAAGTCCGGAAATATAATTCTGCCCCACCTGCGAAGCATCATAAGCGATCTTCAGCGCATTCTTCTTTTCCTCGCCACTGAACATTTTCAGCAAGAATGATTTAAGATGTTTACGGAAATAAAGGAACAGGAATACATAAACGAGAACCAGCACAAATTTTATAAGTATGGA
Source organism: Bacteroidota bacterium (assembly GCA_023417815.1). Taxonomy (GTDB): domain Bacteria; phylum Bacteroidota; class Bacteroidia; order Chitinophagales; family Chitinophagaceae; genus Ferruginibacter. The sequence continues at coordinate 110,083 of JAEZEI010000064.1, forward strand.
AGTTACCGACCCAAGTGCTCCCATCACCATCCTGCTTGCCTGCTGGCCGCCCGTTCTTTTCTGGTCCGAGATCATTTGCTGTTGCTGTTCCGAGGAGATACCCATTGTTTGTGCGATGAATTGCTGTATCCTCTTCGCAAAACCGGAAACCATATCCTGCAACTTGTGCGTGTCTTCCGCAAAATTCCCTACCTGCCAGCTTACAAGAAAAACCAGCGAGGCACATGCAATGAGAAATATCAGCGTGCATACGAAGGCAGCCAGCGCTGTATGAAGACCGCGATCCTCAAGCCATTTGCAAAACGGTATGAAAAGCATCGCCAAAAAAGATGCAATGGTAACAGGAATAAGAAAATCGGCAGCATAATAAAGCCCGGCAAAAAGCAGGAAAAGAAACAAAAGGATCGCAATGCCTCGATGCAGAAGTGGGATCATTACCGTGTTGGTTCAGATTATTTGAAAAAATTTTTATTGTTCAGTTTCAAGAATCGAACCAATCAAAGAACGCTCCGCCATTCCATGCTTCGGATCCTAGCCGTGGATCTCCTTTGTTCTTTTTACTGATGCTGATACCAGCTTTCGGATAACATCTTCATCCACATCATCCAGCTTCTTAATGTAAACGCACACCTTCCCGGTGGTATGCGGTCCGAGTTTATGCAGCAGTTCCTGCCGGCCCTTAAATTCTGATTCGATATATACTACAGTAGAATCCTTTCGCGGAGAGAAAGCCGCAAGCGGTGCATCACCTTCCCTGCCCGACTCATAGCGGTAATGATAGTTGCCGAACCCGATAATAGTGGGACCGTACATCTGTGGCTGCAAGCCGGTTACTTCTTTAAATATTTGAAGTAGACGCTGAGCATCCTTCCGGCGCCGTTCATTCGGAATGGCCGCAACAAAATCTTTTACGCTGGCGCCCGTGTATTGGGTTTTATTCGCTGATGCCACACTTAAAATTAATCAAGTTCACAGATCATCTCCTAATCTTTGGTATAAATTAGGCCGATCCCCTTTTCAGGCTGTAATTTTGCCGGAATCATCGTAATCAACAACGCGGAAGTGGAAATATCAAACAGGAAGGCCTTTCATGACTATTTTTTCGAGGAAAGATATATTGCCGGGATTGTGCTAAGCGGAACCGAAATAAAATCGCTGCGGGCCGGCAAGGCCAGTTTCAACGACAGCTATTGCATTTTCCATAATGGGGAATTATTTGTAAAAAGTCTCCACATCTCTGAGTATTCCTTTGGTACATACAACCGCCATGAGCCGTTGCAGGAGCGAAAGCTACTTCTAAATAAAAAAGAATTGAGGAAACTGGAAGGAAAAAGCCGCGAAAAAGGCTACAGCATCATCCCTTTACGTATTTTCCTTGCCGACAGCGGCTTTTTTAAGATGGAGATCGGCCTTGGAAAGGGCAAAAAGAACTATGATAAACGCGAAACCATCAAGGAAAGAGATACTGAAAGGGATATAAAAAGAAAGTATGGCATCTAATATGCGGGAAGATGAGTATCCAACATGCATCTGCAAGGTTATTCATAAAAACACGGTTTATGGAACAAAAATTCCCCTTAAGCAAACAGGAATCCCGTATTCTCAGTTCATTAACGCGTGGCAGACTTTATAAAGAGATCGCCTCGGATTATTCCATCAGCATCAACACGGTAAAGAAGCATTGCAAGAACATCTATCGCAAGCTGGAGGTTCATTCACGGGCGCAGGCGCGCAACCTGGTTATGCAAAGCGATCTGCAGCCGGTAAATAATTAAGGAACCATCAACATTCACTGAGACTTATCGGGATATGGACGGCGAGGCCACCGTCTGAGGTTTCTTTGTACTTACTGTTCATGTCCAGCGCCGTATCCCACATGGTTTTTATTACGCCATCGAGACTCACCTTGGCGAAATCCGGTGTGCTTTGAAGTGCAAGCTGGCTCGCGGTGATCGCCTTAATGGCGCCCATAGTATTTCGCTCAATACAGGGAACCTGCACAAGTCCTCCGATCGGGTCGCAGGTCATACCGAGGTGATGCTCCATCGCTATCTCGGCAGCCATCAGAACCTGTCTCTGGGTTCCGCCCATACATTCTGTGAGCGCGGCCGCAGCCATTGCGCTGCTTACACCGATCTCCGCCTGGCATCCACCCATTGCCGCAGAAATAGTTGCGCCTTTTTTAAATATGCTGCCGATCTCACTCGCCGTTAAAAGGAACTGGACTATCCTGTCTTCATCGGCGGAAGGATCTGCAAACAACAAATAATATTGAAGCACCGCCGGAATAACACCTGCCGCGCCATTGGTTGGAGCAGTGACCACCCTACCGAACGATGCATTTTCTTCATTCACGGCCAGCGCAAAGCAACTCACCCAGTCCAGTATATAATTGAACTGGCTTCCGCCTGCCCTTATCGCCGTTATCCATTCATCGTAATTCTCAACATTCTTCCCTTTCAGTAATTTTTTATTCAGGGAAGATGCGCGGCGTTTCACCTGCAAACCTCCCGGCAGGTAACCTTCCTTCCTGCTTCCAAGGAACATGCAGTCTTTCATTACCTGCCAGATATTCAACAGGCCTGCGCGAGTTTCTAAAGCAGGGCGCCAGGCATTCTCATTCTCCAGTACGATCTCGGAAATATTCATCCCGGTTTTCCTGCACCAGTGCAGAAGATCCTCTGCATCATTCACCGGGAAAGAAAGATCGATTTCCTTTTGAACGGCCACTTCACCCTCTTTCTGAACAAATCCCCCACCTACAGAATAAAATGTTTCTGCAATGGTTTCACCGGTGCTGGTTTCTGTCAGAAAAGTAAGTGCGTTGGGATGGTAAGGAAGGGATTCAGAATAGAGGAACTGGATATCCTTTTCAGGATCAAATTCAATTTCGGTTCTGCCGCCCAGTAAAAGTTTTTTCCGGGCCCTGATATCTTCAATGCGCGAAGCTACTTTATCCACGGCGAAGGTAACAGGATCTTCTCCATTCAGCCCGAGCTGAACTGCCACATCCGTTCCATGCCCCACCCCTGTTTTTGCGAGTGAACCGTAAAGTAAAACCTCGACGCGTTTTACCTGTTCCAGAATTCTTTTTTCTTCCAGGGAATTAAGGAAACGAAGCGCAGCGCGCCACGGGCCAAGGGTATGGCTGCTGCTGGGACCTATCCCGATCTTGAACATATCAAAAACCGATATTGCTTCCTGGCTCACCGCGTTGGATTATTGTACATCAAGTAATTCAATTTCAAAATCCAGGTAAGAATCGGCAGGGATCAACACATTGCCGTATCCGTCATATTGTACCTGGTCGGCATAACCCAGTGAAGGCGGAATATAAATATGAAGCTTTGCACCTGTATTCATTAATGGCATAACATACTGCCAGCCTTTCAGGAGATTTCCCAGCACGAATTTTATTCCGTTCACCGACTGGTTAAAGTCAAACATATTACCACCAAGTATCCTGCCTATATATTTTACAGTGATATTGCTGCAAACCGTGGGAGCAGAACCGTTTCCCTGGTGAATGATGGTATAGAAGGCGCCGCTGCTGTGCTGGATTGCATCCACATTATTAGCAGTGAGCCAGTTGGAAAGATAGGTAACTTCAGAAGCCGGGGCAATGGCAGTGGGCGGTGCAAAACCGCAACTCATTCCTTCATTTTTTTTACATGAAGAAAAAGCCAGCACCAGGGCGATCGCAATTAAACGATACATAAGATTGGATTAATTATTCTTTTCACGGGCAATTAATTCCCGGTATAACTGTTCATTCATTTCCCATTTGAACATCATCCGGAAATAGGCGAAAAATAATGTTGCGATGAACAAGGCAATTACCACAGCAATAAAGCTGCCTGTACCTATGTGAGAGATCTTTGCATACCAGTCTGGAAAAAATGCATACACCACCCCGATGAACAATGCAACCGGCATACTGAAAAGCAGGGCGTAAGGCAATCCCGCCAGGATCCGGTTTGGCGTTCGCGCCAGCCTTTCACGGTCAGCCTCCCAGTATTCCACGAAACTTTTTTCCTTTTCTGACAGCATTTCTCAAAATTAAGGACAAACCGCCTATCCCTTTGCAATTTTATCAATAACATGTACTTTGCAACCGACCAATAACCCCTCTCCGGATGAAAATTGAACAGCTTATCGTTCAGCATCTTTACAACGCTAAACAGGTTTCGTTACAACAGATCGGCACTTTTTATCTTTCACATGATGCAAATGTATCAGGTGACACGCCGCTTCCTGATAACGCCATCACTTTTGAATATAATACACGGGCACCTGAAGATGAGGCGCTCATAGATTATATTATCCAGCAAACAAGAAAGATCCGTCCGCTCGCCTCTTCCGACCTGGAATCGTATTGTATTCTTGGCAGGGAATACCTGAACATCGGCAAGCCGTTTTACATTGGCGGGTTGGGCACGCTTCAGAAATCCCAGAACGGCGGATATGAATTCATCCAGGGGCATAGCGTTAATCCTAAACTGGAAGCTGGAAATAATATTCTCCGCGAAAAAGAAGATGACGATATCAGTTTTTCGACCGTGAACCCGAAACCTGCGAAAAGCTATGGGATGCTGGTATTTGTGGCGATATTATTCCTTGCACTTACGGCAGCAGCGATCTATTACCTCGTAACGCTGAAAAATAAACAAAAGCTTGTTGAAGAAGTTCCGGTTACCGACACCCTTGTTCAGCAGGCACCACCTGTTGCAGTGATCGATTCAACACCACCAAGAAAGATCCCCGGCGATACTTCTTCCTTTAAGGTTGTAGTGAAACAATATTCCAGCGAAGCTGCAGCACAAAAAGCTTTCGATCGTTTTACCTCTTACGGCCACAAACTTTACCTTCATAAAGAAGATTCAACACGGTGGACCCTTTCCATACCCTTTTATAATGTTGTTTCTGATACCGTGCGGGCCAAAGACAGCCTGCAACGATTATTCGGCAACCCTGTATATGTTGATATGGACTGATGGAATACATAGATTATTATAATGTTCTCGGGATCTCGCGCAATGCCTCTGCTGAAGAGATAAAAAAGGCATACCGTAAACTTGCACGACTTTACCATCCCGATACAAATCCGGATAACCAGGAAGCGCATAAAAAATTCCAGCAGATAAATGAAGCCAACGAGGTTTTAAGCGATCCTGAAAAGCGGAAAAAATACGACAAGTACGGCAAGGACTGGCAACATGGGGAAGCCTATGAAAGAGCGCGCCAGCAACAGCCTTTTGGCGGCGGCGGCGGATACTCCGGTTCCTTTGAAGAAGACGGTTTTTCAGATTTCTTCTCCAGCCTTTTCGGTGGAGGTTCAAGAGCATCCAGGTCGCGCGGGCAGGATCTGAACAGCACGCTCACCCTGAACCTGACCGACGTTTTCACTACTCAGAAACAGACCATCACCATTAACGGGAAAAAAGTGAGGCTCACTATTCCCGCGGGCATTGAAGACGGCCAGGTAATTAAATTGAAAGGGTATGGCTCGCCCGGCGCCCGGGGCGGAACCGCCGGCGATCTTTACATAACATTCCAGGTAAATAATAATACTTCTTTCCGCCGAACCGGCAGCGACCTTCATCTCGACCTGCCGATCGATCTTTATACCGCGCTTTTGGGCGGAGAAACTACGGTGAACACCCTCCATGGAACCATAAAACTGAAAGTGAAGCCGGAAACCATGAACAATACTAAGGCCCGGATAAAAGGAAAAGGCTTCCCCGTTTATAAATCTGAAGGCAGTTTCGGCGACCTCTTCATCAATTACCAGGTTCAGTTGCCGCAGAATTTAACGGAGAAGGAAAAAGAGCTTTTCCGGGACCTGGCTGCCCTGCGCAAAGGCAAATAATTCTAACTTATTGAGATTCAATAAAATTTTGCTTAGCCTGAACAATTTTCATTCTAATTTCTTTTTTTGTTCAGGCAGTGGACAATTTTTTTCGGACAAAAAATAATGTCCGGAAAATAATGTTCAATATAAAATAATCGTGTTTTCAGAACCTTGATCTTTCAAGCTTCAGATTGGCATGCTTTTCCGATTGTTCTGTAAAACCTTCACAATACCTAAGTTCCTTAAGGATAACGGCTTAACCATAGCATTCACCTTTTTCTTTTTATTTGCCCTGGTTGGCCAGGCAATAACCGGGCTCCAGGAGCACAATAAGGATATGGAAGACCTGGGCGGGCAGGTCATCGGTATGGGACAGTATCTCACCTCGGGCCATTTCCTCCAGTCCACCTTTGAAAACTGGGAAAGTGAGTTTCTTCAAATGGGACTTTACGTTGTGCTAACCATATTCCTGTTCCAGAAAGGTTCTTCAGAATCAAAGGATCCCGACAAGCGGGAAAAGGTTGAGCGGGAGGAGATCCCTTCACGCCCCGACGCTCCCTGGCCGGTTAAGCAGGGAGGGATAGCCTTAAGCTTGTACCGGCATTCTCTTTCCATAGCGCTGTTCCTGCTTTTTGCGGTCAGCTTTGTAATCCATTTCAGGGGAAGTCTTTCGGATGAACATGAAGAGCAGGCATTATAGGGAGAGCCGCTCACCCCTGCGGGAGAATATCTTTTCAGCAGCCGTTTCTGGTTTGAATGCTTCCAGAACTGGCAGAGTGAATTTCTTTCCGTGGTAGCCATTGTTGTGTTATCCATCTACCTGCGTGAAAAGGGATCGCCGCAAAGTAAACCCGTTGATGAAGCACATTCGAAAACGGGCGATTAGAAATTCCTACCCATTTTCCCCGGCCGGGGACCACCATCCTCCTCCCCGAGATCAAGTTCGGAAATTTTCAAACACAAGACAATTCCCCGAATTCGGGATTTTTGGGGAAGCCTGAAAAACTAAAAACCCGCCGAATAACGAAAATCGAAACACGATTAATACATGATCAGCCACAAAACAGGTGGTGAAAATTCTTTGGATCAATTTTAATTCAAAACATGAAAATGTTCCAACGATGGAACATTTTATGATCCTGAAACTAAATTGTTCCGGGCCTGGGTTCTTCCGGCCATTCCAAAATTTTTTGCACAGGTTAATTTCCGATTGAAGAAAAAAAATCGCACAAAAAAAGAGACGCGGATCGCGTCTCTTAATCAAAATTTCCTTGTTTATTCTATTAATATCCCATTCCGCCCATATCAGGAGCGCCACCCGGCATTGGATGATCGTCCTTCTTAGGTTTATCTGCGATAACACATTCCGTGGTCAACAACATTCCGGCGATTGAAGCAGCATTTTCAAGTGCTACCCTGCTCACCTTGGTTGGATCGATAACACCGGCTTTGAAAAGATTTTCATATTGCTCGGTGCGTGCGTTGAAACCGAAATCGCCTTTTCCTTCGCGGATCTTCTGGATCACGATAGAGCCGTCGATACCCGCGTTTGATGTCAATGTGCGGATCGGTTCTTCCAGTGCGCGGCGAACGATCTGCATACCGGTTTGTTCGTCTTCGATCTGTCCTTTCACTTTTGCATCAAGGCTGCTCACTGCGCGGATGTAAGCCACACCACCTCCTGGCACGATACCTTCTTCTACCGCTGCGCGTGTTGCATGAAGCGCATCATCAACCCTGTCTTTTTTCTCTTTCATTTCCACTTCCGTTGCGGCTCCCACATAAAGCACAGCCACACCGCCGGAAAGTTTTGCAAGACGTTCCTGCAGTTTTTCGCGGTCGTAGTCTGAAGTTGTATTCTCGATCTGTGATTTGATCTGTTGAACACGGGCCTGGATATCTTTCTTTGCTCCTTTACCGCCAACAACAGTTGTATTGTCTTTATCGATGGTTACGCTAGAAGCCTGGCCAAGATATGTCAGGTCTGCATTTTCCAGTTTGTACCCCTGCTCTTCACTGATAACGATACCCGCTGTCAGGATCGCAATATCAGTAAGCATTTCCTTGCGGCGGTCGCCGAATCCCGGAGCTTTTACAGCAGCAACCTTCAGTGTTCCACGAAGTTTGTTCACAACAAGTGTTGCCAGTGCTTCGCCTTCAAGGTCTTCAGCAATGATCAGCAACGGGCGGCCGCTTTGAGCAACTTTTTCCAGGATGTGAAGGATATCCTTCATCGCGCTGATCTTTTTGTCGAAGATCATGATGTAAGGATTCTGAAGTTCAACCTGCATTTTTTCGCTGTTGGTAACGAAGTATGGGCTGATGTAGCCACGGTCGAACTGCATACCTTCTACGATATCTACAGTTGTATCGGTTCCTTTTGCTTCTTCTACGGTTATCACACCTTCTTTTCCTACTTTACCAAAAGCTTCAGCGATCAGTTTGCCGATCATTTCGTCGTTGTTCGCTGAAATGGTAGCAACCTGCTGGATCTTTTTACTGTCGTTGCCAACGGTCTGGCTTTGCGCCTGAAGATTCTCAACAACGAGGCTAACGGCTTTATCTATACCGCGTTTAAGGTCCATTGGGTTAGCGCCCGCCGCAACCATTTTAAGTCCTTCGCTAATGATCGACTGCGCCAGAACGGTTGCAGTGGTAGTGCCATCACCGGCAATGTCGGCGGTTTTGGAAGCTACTTCCTTTACCATTTGAGCACCCATGTTCTCAATGGGATCTTCCAGTTCAATTTCTTTAGCAACGGTTACACCGTCTTTTGTTACCTGTGGCGCGCCGAATTTTTTATCGATCACCACGTTCCTGCCCTTAGGGCCAAGAGTAACCTTCACAGAATTTGCCAGGGTATCCACCCCTTTCTTCATCCTGTTCCTGGCTTCAATATCGAAGTATATCAGTTTTGACATGACGTATCAGTTTTTTTTTTGGGTTGAAAAGTTTAGGTACGATATATATTATATAATAGCGAGGATGTCGCTCTCACGCATGATCAGGTAGTCGTTACCTTCGATGGTGATCTCCGTTCCGCCATATTTGCCATACAGGACAGTGTCGCCTGGTTTTACGGTAACGGGTTCATCTTTCTTGCCGGGGCCGGCTGCTATTACTGTTCCTCTTTGTGGCTTCTCTTTAGCAGTATCAGGAATAATGATACCGCCTGCTGTTTTTTCCTCTGCTGCTGCTGGTTTCACAATTACCCTGTCGTGTAGCGGGGTAACGCTTAACTTTTTAGTGGCCATAGATCTGTTTGTTTTGATTAATTGAATGCCCGTTTTTTGGGTATGCGAAGGTAGACTAATTCCATACCAATCAACCAGAAAAGAAGTTGTGTCAGCATTTATGGTATTGCTGACAGTTTTGCCATGGGTACCGGCAGACAAATTTTCATATTGCTAAAATCAGGCTTAACAAGGTACTCTCGCCCACAAACCCTAATTTTGCCGGCTTACAACAAGTGGAATAATGATCAGCAGAAGAAATATCCGGGTTAAAGTGATGCAGACCCTTTACGCCCTTGACAGCCGCGAGGCCGGTCGCAGGGATGAAGCGCTTAAAATGCTTGACCGGAAGATCGGGCAGTCGCACGAACTATTTGTTTACCTTATATATTTTATTACCGAAGTTGCCCGTTACGCTGAGATCGATGCCCGCCAAAAGGCCGGGAAGCACCTCCCTACCGAAACGGATCTTGCTGTAAATACCCGGATCGCCGGTAATGAACTGCTCTGGCACATCCTGGAAGACAATTCATTTAAATCAGCCGTGGCTTCCATGAAGCCTGATCTGCAAATTGACCGCGAACTGGTCCGCAGGATTTACCAGTCCCTTGTGCAGTCGGAGCCCTATGCAGAATATATCGAAATGACTTCCCGGAACAAACAGACGGAAAAATTCATCCTTGAATTCATTTTCACCGACCTGATGCTGCCCGAGGAACTGTTCATCAGCCACCTGGAAGAAAAGTTCCTGAACTGGGATGATGATGCAGAAATGATGAATACCCTCGTGATAAACTACCTGGGGAGGCCTACCACATCCTTCAACAGTATTCTGAGCGAGGAAAAATTAAAGTTTGCGAAAGACCTTGTGATCACGGTGCTGGAAAAACATGACCAGACGCTGGAGATCATTAAACCGAAACTCAATAACTGGGATGCTGAGAGGATCGCTTCGCTGGACATGATCCTGTTGCATATGGGTGTTTGCGAATTCCTTTATTTTGAAACCATCCCTACGCGGGTGACCATAAATGAATATATAGATCTTGCCAAGGCTTACAGCACTCCTCAAAGCGGGCAGTTCATAAACGGGATCCTGGATAATATTCACAAGGATCTTACAGCACAGAACCGCATCCATAAACGTAACTATAAGAACAGTACATTATGAGAAAAACTATCCTGGTCCTTGGAACTGCAGCTTTTCTTTATTCGTGTGATATACGCGACAAGGAAAAACATTCCATCGAAACTGTAGAACACGCAGAGATAAAACCGACAACAGTTCAGCTGATCGACAGCGTGTATGATTTCGGCACCATCACCGAAGGTGAGAATGTTGAATACAGCTACCGTTTCAAAAATACAGGCAGTGAGCCCCTGGTAATTCAGAATGCAACGGCCAGCTGCGGCTGCACTGTTCCGGAAAAACCTGATGCACCGATAAAACCTGGAGAGACAGGGTATATTAAAGTGAAATACAACAGTGATAAAAGACCGGGGCAGGCGCACAAGACCGTGGTGGTAACCTCAAACGCATCACCGGCATTCCCGGATCTCGTGATTACCGGAAACGTTCTTTCAAAAAACAATCAATAGGTTACTTAAACAAAAAACAATGCAATTACTTACTATTTTTCTTATGATGGATCCGCAGGGAAAAGGCGGAAGTTCAGGAACGCTTATCATGATGGGTCTGATGATCCTTGTATTCTGGCTATTCATGATCAGGCCGCAGGCAAAAAAAGCAAAGCAACAGAAAGAATTCATCAATAATATGCAGAAGGGCGACAAGATCGTTACTATCGCAGGTATCCACGGTACTATCAACAAAGTGAATGATGATGGGACCATCATGCTGGAGATCTCCCCGGGATCATACATCAAGATCGAACGGAGCGCAGTGAGCCTCGAATGGAGCAACACAGCGAACAAAGCAGCGGTCGCAGATAAAAAATAATTTTTCTCCCCTCAATTGAGGGGATTTTTTTTGACCTTTAATTATTCTATCATTGAATGGCTATGCTTAAAGTTGGTCTTACAGGCGGTATTGGCAGCGGCAAAACGATCGTTGCAAAAGTGTTTGAGTGCCTGGGCTTGCCTGTTTACTATGCTGATGCAAGCGCTAAGCGGTTAATGAACGAGGAGCCATTGAAGAGCAAGATCTCTGAATCGTTTGGGGCTGATGCATATATAAATGGGGTATTGAACCGTGGGTGGCTGGCGCAAAAGGTATTTTCAGACAAGGAGCAGCTTGAATTATTGAATTCAATGGTTCATCCTGTAACGATCGCGGATGCCGAAAGGTGGTTCAGTGAACAGCATGCTCCTTATGCGATCAAGGAGGCTGCGCTGATATTTGAAGCTGGTTCCGAAAAAAAGCTCGATCATGTTATCGGTGTTTATGCGCCAGATGAGACCAGGATCAAAAGAACAATGGAAAGAGATGGCATCTCGCGCGAACATGTGCTGGCAAGGATGAGTAAGCAATTCCCCCAGGAAAAAAATATGGAGCGCTGTGATTTTGTGATCATGAATGATGACATCCAAGCTATCCTGCCACAGGTACTGGATATTGATAAACTTCTGCGGGCCAGGTCCTAAGCCATCCTCAAACTATCCTGCTGGTTCGCCCAACATATCCATTTCAAGGTTTTCTGTGGCATTTATGTCATCGAGTTCAAACTGCTGGTTCTTCCATTCCGTTTTTATCATTTCAAACTTATGCTTGTCAAGGTATTTTTTGAAAAATAGCATTTTTGTATCTCGATCAAATATGATGCGGTTAATATCTTTAGGAGAATTAAAAACGTGGTAGTAACAATACAAGATGAATGTCTGACGTTTCTTCGGCACATCATTATATCGCGTTTTCCCGAAAAATCCATTTAGAGCCTTCCATTTTTTTCCCTGCTTAAAAACAATTGCTTTCCTGGAGCTATTTAGATCTCCGAATTTTTCAATTAATAAAAAATGTTTATCGTCAAGTTCATATATTGAATCAATCAGATAGCTTCCTCCTGCATTTTCATAAACTATCCTGTTCAATCCCCTGTCCTTAATAAAGTATTTCTTACGGGAACTTGAAGTAAATGCATAGACATCAAAGAACTGTTCATTTACAAAAAAGGAATGAATGGAAACTTCTGCCTTATTAGACATATTATAAAATCGCATGTTCACGTTAGCCCGGTTTGTTCTGAAGCTATCCTGCAGTTTGGGAGCACTTTCAAGTACAAATTTTCTGAAGGTTTCATCAACTTTCCTTGTGAGCATGGAATTATTTTTCTTCGTGATCTTAAGCGTTTCACTCTTAACAAGCGAAAACCTGTTGAGATGATCAATGTGCGCTATAAATTCAGGAAGTTGTCCCTTTGCAACAGACGAAGCTCCGGCAAGGATACAAAGTATCGCGACCCTCAGGTTGAGGCAGGTTTGGTTCATAGATTGTATAACTGCTATTTTTTACTTTAACCGAAGAAGGGCATTCCTGATCTTATCAAATCCTTTTTCAATGTTTGCTATACTGTTGGCAAAAGAGATGCGGATACAATTCGGTTCACCGAAGGCCCTGCCCGTTACCACAGAAACATGAGCATCATTTAAAAGATACATGCAGAGGTCATCGGCATCTTCCACCAGGTTCCCGGTTGGGGTTTGTTTATTGAAGTACTGGTGTACATCCGGGAAAACATAAAAAGCGCCCGGAGGTTCGCTGCAGATGATGCCCGGAATTTCCTTCACCAGTTCCATCACCCGGTCTCTTCTTTTCCGGAATTGCTGCACCATTTCATGCGTTGGTTTCAGATCTCCTTCCAGTGCAGTGATCGCTGCACGCTGTGTTACTGCATTAGTACCGCTGGTGAACTGACCCTGGATCTTCTCGCAGGCTTTTGCAACTTCAGCAGGAGCAGCAATGTAACCCAGGCGCCAGCCGGTCATAGCGAAACCTTTACTAAGCCCGTTAATTACGATCACCCTGTCGCGGAGGAAATCGAATGATGCAATGCTCTCATGTTTTCCTACGAAATTGATATGCTCATAGATCTCATCACTCATGATAAAAACATTGGGATGTTTCCGGAACACCTCTGCAAGTGCTGAAAGTTCATCAGACGAATAAAGTGCGCCGGTTGGATTACACGGCGATGAGAACATGAATAGCTTTGTGCGGCTGGTGATGGCTTCCTCCAGTTCATCCGGGGTTATTTTATAACCGTTGGAAAGGCGGGTTTTAACCAGCTTCACCGTTCCGCCGGCCAGTTTTACGATCTCGCTGTAGGTAACCCAGTATGGCGTGGGAATGATCACTTCATCATCTTTATCTACAATGGCAAGTACGGTGTTGGCAATACTTTGTTTTGCACCGGTGCTCACCACAATTTCTGCGGTGGAATATTTCAACCCGTTATCCCGCTCCAGTTTTTTACAGATCGCTTCCCGGAGGTCTAAATATCCGGCAACCGGTGTATAATGGCTGTAATTCTCATCGATCGCTTTTTTAGCCGCAGATTTAATATGTTCAGGCGTATCAAAATCGGGTTCCCCAAGGCTAAGATCAGTGATGTCATGACCCTGTGCTCTCAACTCTCGTCCCAGCTTCGCCATTTTAAGTGTTTCAGGTTCGTTAAAGCGAAGCAGTAATGAAGACAATTCCATGAATAAAATATATTGGTTAGTATGAGAAAAGGGCAATCATTTACCGCCTTCAAATGTTGAAAATCAACGGCTCGTAATCCCTTTATTCCCTTGCAAAATGGGCATATTTCCAAAATAAACAAGCGATTATCTTCAATCGCTTTTTCCCCTATCTTTGCACGCTACGAAAAAATTGACTACAAGCAAAAGTTAACTGACATGAGATTAAAAGGTTTAGTGTGGTTCTTTACCATTGCCTTGATCCTGATTTCCCTATTTGAGCTTTCCTATACCTGGGTTGTTAGAAGTTACGAAAACAAAGTAAAAGCACAGGCCGAAAGAATGGTGCGCAACCAGGCTGCCGGCCTTTCTGCCGAAGAAAAAGAAGCACTGGTTAAACAAAAGACCCAGGCTATTTTAGACAGCACAAGGGACAAAAGCATTTATCCTGTAATCGGTACTACATACCAGAAAGCAAAGGAAAATGAACTAAACCTCGGCCTTGACCTCCAGGGAGGTATCAGCGTAACAATGGATGTAAGTCTTGAGGGATTGCTGAAATCACTAAGCAACAATTCCCAGGATCCTACACTCATTAAGGCGCTTCAAACAGCTACCGCCCGCAAGGCAACAAGTGAATCAGACTATATAACACTTTTCAGCAGCGCATTCATTGAACAAAATGGCGGAGGAAAACTCTCCGGGTTATTTGCAGGCCCTGGAAAAGAAATAAAGATCGGCGACAGCGATAACCAGGTCATTCAAAAGATCAGGACCGTTGCGAACAGCGCCATCAAACAAACGCACCAGATCCTTACAAAACGTATCGATAAGTTCGGTGTGGCTTCTCCCAATATCAACCTTGATGAAAGTAAGGGAGTGATCAATGTGGAATTGGCCGGTGTTACAGATGCAGACAGGGTACGCTCTTTCCTGCAATCTTCAGCTAACCTGCAGTTCTGGGAAGTTTATCGCATTGACGAAATTGCACCGGCTTTACAACAGGCAGATAAGAATCTTCAGAATTACCTGAACGGTATTGCTGCTGGTGATACCGCAGCATTGGCTGACACTACCCTGCTGGCAAAAAATGTCAATCCATTGTTCAGGGTAATGAGCCCGATCGATGTTCAGACAGATAGTAAAGGACAGCAATTCTTTGCGTCAGCAATCGGAAATGTTGCTTTAAAAGATACAGCACTGCTGAACAGTTATCTTAATAATGCTGTAGTAAAGAATGCCTTCCCCACCAACCTGAAATTCATGTATGGTGTTGAGGAGGTTGCTGATAATAAAGTGCGTTTCCTGCCGGTTTATGCCATCAAAACAATTCCGGGTTCTGTGAAAGCCCCGCTGGAAGGTGAATCTGTGGAAGAAGCTAAGCAGGATTTCGATGAAAGAGGTCGCCCGGCAATTAAAATGCAAATGACTCCCCAGGGAACAAGAACGTGGGCCAGGCTTACTGCAAAGAATGTGGGCCGTCCCATCGCTATCGCTCTCGATGATGTTGTTTACAGTGCTCCGAACGTAAGCGGCCCTATCGAAGGTGGTGATTCCGAGATCTCAGGGTCATTTACTGTTGAACAGGCCCAGGATCTTGCAAACATTTTGAAATCAGGTAAGCTTGATGCTCCAGCGAAAATTGTTGCGCAGCAGGTTGTAGGTCCAACCCTTGGTGCCGAGGCTGTAAAGGGCGGTGCTATGGCATTCGTTATTTCATTTTTCGTGATCTTCTGCCTGATGCTTATATATTATAACAATGGGGGCTGGATCGCTAATATAGCCCTGGTACTTAACCTGCTGTTTACGATCGGTGTACTTGCGGCGATGGGCTTTACTCTTACGGCAGCAGGTATCGCAGGCTTGATCCTTACCATTGGTATGGCGGTAGATACAAACGTTGTGATCTTCGAGCGTATTAAAGATGAACTCCGAAAAGGTAAATCATACCAGCAGGCCGTGGCAGACGGTTACGACCGCTCTCTTCCTCCTGTAATTGATGCGCACATCACTTCCCTTATCACTGCATTCATCCTTGTTTACTTTGGTCTTGGTCCTGTACTAGGCTTCGCTACCACCCAGATCATCGGTCTATTGCTTTCAATGTTCTGTGGTATCCTGGTTTCAAGGCTCGTTACGGAGATCTACATGAACAAGAACCGTCACTTTAAGTATGAGACATCTTTCAGCAAGAATATTTTCAAGAATGCTAATTATAAATTCATTGAATTCAGGAAGGTTACATATGTGATCTCCATAATCATACTGGTACTTGGTATCTCTACCATTTTTGTAGGATACCACCAGGGTGTGGAATTCAAGGGAGGTAGAAGCTATACGGTTGAATTTAACCGCGCAGTTTCCAATTCTGATGTCCTGAATGATCTCCAGGCTGCTTTTGATGAAAACCCCGTAGTTAAAACTGTTGGAGATAACAGGCACCTGAATATCACTACTTCTTATTTGATCAACGAACAGAATGCCGACAGCCTTGTAGAAGCAAAACTTTTTGAGGGACTTAAAAAAGTACTTCCTGAAGGAACTACCTATGCACAGTTCCAGGACAGGCACCTGCAAAGCTTCACCTCTGTACAGCCAACTATTTCTGATGACCTGAAGCGTGGTGCAGTTAAGGCGACCATTTTCGCCCTGATCGCAGTATTCCTTTATATCTTCCTACGCTTCCGCGACTGGAGATATTCAATGGGTGTGGTATTCACGCTTGCGCACGACGTTGCTGTTACCCTGATCGTTTTCTCCTTCTTTAAAGAGATCATGCCATTCCCGCTGGAGATCGATCAGCACTTCATCGCGGCGATCCTTACGGTGATCGGTTTCTCTATGAACGATACCATCATTGTGTTCGATAGGATCAGGGAATATGCCCGCGACATGCGTGGCACAAGTAAAGCAGTGATCATCAATAAAGCGATCAATGATACGCTTAGCCGTACCATTATGACGAACGTTACGGTGTTCCTTGTGCTGTTGATCCTGTTCATCTTTGGTGGAGAAGTTACCCGTGGTTTCGCATTTGCAATGCTTATAGGTGTCGTTACCGGTTCTTATTCATCCATCTTCGTGGGTGCACCGGTACTGATGGATGTGGCTAAAGATAAACCTTTAGGTGAAGCGGACGCTAAAAAAGTTGAAGCTTCTCCAAAGACGCGCCAACAAGCAATAAAAGCCTGAGTAAGTAAAGAGTCAAAATAATATGTAAAAGCCTTTCATTTTGAAAGGCTTTTTTATTTTGTAAGTATATCCCCCCCAACCTCCAACATCCAACCTTCAACCCTATATTCCAAAACTGGTTCCGCAGCCACAGGTCGTGCTTGCATTTGGGTTAGAGAAAGTAAATCCTCGGGAGTTAAGACCACCCTCCCAGTTCACTTCCATTCCTGCCAGGTAGATTGCATGCCCCCTGTCCATAACACATGGAATATCTGCAATGTTGAAGTGTTCATCATTAGCTGTAGGTTCTGAAAATTCAAGGATATAGGTCATACCGCTGCAACCTCCTCCTTTCACACCCACCCTCAGAACTTTGCCGGGTTCATTCGTCATGAGTCGTTTTATTTCATCGATCGCTGAAGTGGTGAATATTACAGGTGCCGTTGTTGTTTCCATATTTCGTGTCCTTTATGCAAAATTACATTGAACAAACCTGATGAAGGCAGGACCTGGTTCCGAATGACGGAATTTTGTGGTTATTTTTGCAGCTTATGACATTAATGAAACTTTTGGCGATCGAAATGCAGGATATCCAGATCGCCGTAACCTTTATCACGGCCATTGCAATTATCTGGCTGCTGGCAGAATTCATGTCGATGAAGGAAAAGATTAAAAAAGGTTTGGATATTAATAATGAAGGATTAAGGCTGAAACTACAGGCTTATGAAAGATTGTCTGTTTTTGCAGAAAGATCAGGGTTAAAAAGCCTTGCCTCGAGGGTGGAATCGTCAGATCATTCAGCGGCAATGCTTCATGCGGCAATGATCTCGGAACTTAAGAATGAATACGATTATAATGTAAGCCAGCAGATCTATGTTACACCGGAGATCTGGCAGGCCATTACCAAATTGAGGGACCAGAATATTTATGTAATAAATCAACTGGCTTCGGGGCTTGGAGCCGGGGCATCCTCCAGGGACCTGGCCAGGTTAATAATTGAATACAGCATGTCTCCGAATGCAGAACTTAATGTGATCGTTTTGGATGCTTTACAGTATGAAGCAAAAAAACTCCTGAATTAATGGCCGACAAAAAATATACTTCCAGTGGTATAGAGACCAGGGAACTCTATACTGATGCAGATATTTCACCTGAAACATCCAGGCCGGGTGAATTCCCTTTTACCCGCGGTGTACAGTCTTCGATGTATCGCGGGAGATTATGGACAATGCGGCAATACGCAGGTTTTTCAACCGCTGAAGAAAGCAATCGCCGTTATCATTACCTGTTACAACAGGGCGTGAGCGGGCTTAGTGTTGCCTTCGATCTTCCCACACAGATAGGTTATGACAGCGATCACGCCATGGCCAATGGTGAGGTTGGAAAGGTTGGCGTTGCCATAGACAGCCTGGAAGATATGGAGCAACTTTTCAAGGGGATCAGGCTTGATGCTGTTTCAACCAGCATGACCATTAATGCAACAGGATTCATCCTGCTTTCACTTTATGTAGCCCTGGCAAAGAAACAGGGAGCCGACCTCACGCAATTGTCGGGAACTATACAGAATGATATACTAAAAGAATACGCGGCTCGCGGAACTTATATCTACCCTCCCCGGCCAAGCATGCGCATTATTACAGATATTTTTGAATGGTGCAGCAAAGAGTTACCAAAATGGAATACCATTTCTATTTCGGGATATCACATTCGTGAAGCAGGAAGTAATGCTGTACAGGAAATTGCTTTCACTTTAAGTAATGGAAAAGCTTATGTAAAGGCTGCACTGGAAAAGGGACTTGACATAAATGTGTTTGGAAAAAGACTCAGTTTTTTCTTCAATGCGCATAACAACCTGTTTGAAGAGGTAGCAAAGTTCAGGGCTGCAAGAAGAATGTGGGCGCAGATCATGAAAGACCTTGGTGCTACTGATGAAAAGGCAATGATGCTGCGTTTTCATACACAAACAGGCGGAAGCACATTAACCGCGCAACAACCGTTGAATAATATAAGCAGGGTAACATTGCAAACCCTCGCTGCCGTATTGGGAGGAACACAGTCCCTGCATACTAACGGTTATGATGAGGCTCTCAGTTTACCGACCGAAGAAGCTGCCCGTATAGCACTTCGCACGCAGCAGATAGTGGCATTTGAAAGTGGAGCTCCCGATACGGTTGATCCGCTGGCCGGAAGCTATTATGTGGAGGCTCTCACTAAAAATGTTGAGGAAGAAGCCTGGAAGATCATTCAGTACATTGATGAAATGGGGGGAAGTGTAAATGCGATCGAACAGGGCTATATGCAGAATGAGATCGCACGTAGCGCTTATGAGTACCAAAGGAGAGTAGAATCAGGAGAACAGATCATTGTCGGGGTGAATAAATTCACCGGCAGTGAAGAAAGTATACCTGTGATGAAAATAGACAGCTCTATCCAGGTTGCCCAAACGGAAAAACTTAAAGCGCTTCGCGAAAAGCGGGATAATAACGCATGTGATGAAGCACTGGCAAAATTGAAGACTGCCGCACAGGGTTCAAGTAATTTAATGCCGCTGGTACTGGATGCAGCAGAGAAATATTGCACTCTTGGCGAGATCGCTGATGTACTCAGGGATGTTTTTGGTGAATACCGTTAACATTATTTCGCGAAATCACGGTTGAAGTCACCTTTGATCCTTTCTATGGAAGGGTTGAAATATCCGTATTTAAGTTGCGGGAATTCTTCTTTCAGCAATTCAAGCAATTGTTTCATTCCAATGGCCTCACCGGTATCGGTCACATTTATTTTCCCCAGGTACCAGTCAGGATCAATATTGAAATTCCTCCATTGGATCATATCCAGGCCTGTAGTTGAAATAAGTTTCCTCAAAGCCTCGTATTCTTCAACACTGTCCGTCATTCCCGGGAAAACAAAATAATTAATGCTGGTCCAGCCCCCGAATTCCTTCACCACTTTAAGGCTTTCGATGATGTCTGCAAATTCATAATTATTCGGTCGGTAATACGCTGTGTAGATGTTTTCCCTGGCGCTATTAGTACTGACACGGATGCTGTTCAGCCCTGCCTTACAAAGTTCTCTTACTGCACCAGGTTTACTGCCATTGGTATTGATATTGATGCTTCCTTTGGCTGTATGTTTCCTGATCTCTATTATAGATTCCCGGATTGTTTCCCACATAAGCAAAGGCTCTCCTTCACATCCCTGGCCAAAACTAACTAATGGAAATGGCGCGGTTTCCAAATGAGGTACAGTGAATTCAACGATCTCCTCAACCGACGGCTTGAAAGTGAGCCTGTCCTGTGTGCTTACAATGGTTTCTTCTTCCGGTTGAAAGCTGATACATCCTATGCAATTTGCATTACATGCAGGTGAAACAGGAACAGGACATTCCCATCTGCCCAGCGCCAGGTTTCGTGCAGCAGGACATGTATAAGTGCTGCAACAATTGTGCATCAGGTGTTGAACAAGCCTGTTATGAGGATAATGCTCTAACAGTTCATTCATTCCAGCTTCTATTTTCTTTTCATTGAAGCCGGGAGCTTCCTGCCGGATATCATTTTCTATCCTGGTGGCAGGAACATATGTTACGCCATTGATCCATCCTGCAGCAGTATAGCAAAACAAAGGAAGTGTAGGAGCACCTGGCTGGGTTTCGTAAGCAGCAATATAAAAACCGGTATGTGCCGGTGGAATAAACGCAGCAACAGCCCATCCCTTCTCACAGATCCGCATTTCACCAGTTTGCACATCTATACCAATACCCTTTCTTCCTGGCAATTCATATAATTGTCCACCTGCAGGCAAGAGGATCCATTCATCCTCCGGAACGGGGATCGCATCCCATCCTGTTCTGCCCGCAACATACAGGGTTGTATCCTCAAAAATATTTCCATTGCCATCTGAGTATAATAAAAATGGGGAAGGCATTAATTCAATATTGTTTTCGGATGTGCTGAACCAGCCATCATCTCTTTTGAAAAATTGTTGAATTCTTCCTGGATACTGGCCGCTTCTTCGAGGTCATTTACCAGGAATTGATAAAGTTTGTTATTGTATAAGTCGATAGTAAGTATCCCATCCTTCAGCATTGCATTCTCGACTTCATTCCACCTGATCTTTTTCAGCCTGAAAGCAGGATATTGAATACCATCTTTACTGATCAGAACACTGGTTCGCCTGTTTGCCATATAACCGGCATAGGCCATTACCAGGTAAAGTATCCCAACTAAATACCTCCCGATGATAAATGAAATCACAGCAAGTATAAACAGGATATAATTAAACACCTGTCGTTTTTGCGGTGATTTGATCTCGATCTTAAAAGTTCTATCCACGGTTATTCTCGATCAGGTAATTACAAAGCTTGTATAGCACCCTTGCGCCCACATTTTCATCCCATTCATCATGACTAACTCCTACTTCATTAAGATCAAAGGCGATCAGCTTCTTCCCGCTTTTCTTTAACTGCTTTAATAAATAAAAAACCTGTTCAGTTTGCAAACCGCCTTGTACCGGTGTTCCTGTGTGCGGGCAAAGTTTCGGATCGAGGCCGTCAATATCAAAACTTAAGTAAACCTGCTCAGGCAGGCCGTCAATGATCTCGTCCACGATATTCTTCCAGGTTTCACCTTCAAACTGGCGTTCCTTGATATCGGCATCAAAAAAGGTCTTGACTCTCCCATTGGAATTCCGGATATAATCTATTTCCTCTTCACAATAATCACGGATCCCCACCTGGACCATTTTCTGAACAGCCGGTATCTCTTCCAGGGCATTGTACATAATTGAGGCATGGGAGTAGGTGAAACCTTCATATGCTTTTCGAAGGTCGCAATGCGCGTCGATCTGGAGAATCCCGAAATTCCCGAACTTATCCGCTACAGCCTTAAAGAATCCCAAAGGGGTGCTATGATCGCCACCAAGGAGGGCAACAAGTTTTCCCTTGTTAAAAAGTTCAGTTGTTCTTTGATATACCCAGTCATTCAAAAAAACACTTCCCTCATTTATTTCGCGAAGTGATTTTGTCATGAACTTATTATCCTCAAGACGTTCGCCCCGTGATATATAATTAATATATAATTCAGCTTCTTTTCTTAGATAATCGCTTTTCGTGAGTACTTTTTGATCTGGTGTACGCATAAAGAACCCTTCTTTCCATGCGTCCTTAATATCCGGATCAAACAGATCGACCTGGAGGCTTGATTTAAAAATATGGTCCGGAGCCCTTGCTGTTCCTGCATTATAGCTAACTGTAACTTCCCATGGAACAGGCAGGATCACCAGCCTGGCATCGTCCTCTGTAAATGGAAGCCCGAATATGTTATTGTCTGGGTTTCCAACAGAATTGGGATCAAAATTGGAGAGGTCGGCCATAGCTTCAAAAATTTGTGCAAATATAAGTGCCTTATAGCGTGGTGGTGTTAAAATAAACCTTTCAAATTCTTATCTGTATGGGATTTGGGCTACCTTTGCGGTGCAAATTAAACCCTCCGCATATTTGGGTGCGCTATTGATATAAATACTGCATTTACAATGAAAAAGACCCATATAATCGTTCTTGTTGGAATAGCGGTTTTGATCGTATCTCTTCTTGCCTACTCTGTTGATTTCTCCACTTATGACACGATCAGTTCAGCAAAGGAAAAGAAGGGGAAATTCGTACACCTCATTGCCAAACTTGACACCACCAGGGCTATTGAATATGACCCGGTGAAGGACCCGAATTTTGTTGCGTTCTATGCTGTTGACAGCCTTGGAGGGAAAACCAGGGTTGTGTACAGGAACAGTAAACCCCAGGACCTTGAAAGAAGCGAAAGGATCGTGATGAAGGGTAAAATGACTGATGAACATTTTGAATGTAATGATATATTGCTCAAATGTCCAAGTAAGTACAAAGATGATAAGGAACAGCTTAATCGTGGCATGAAGGAGCAGACAGAAAAACCGGAAGCACGCTAATCTCTACCAAAACAGACTGTGATGAATTTTGAAGGTGAACATCTCCTGCCCGGACAGATAGGGCATTTATTGGTTATCCTGGCTTTCTTTTCTTCGATCGTTGCAACAGTATCTTATTTCTTCTCCATAAAAAGCAATTCAGCTAATGATGCGCTGAACTGGACAAGGCTTGCCCGCGGAGCTTTTCTCACCCAGGCCCTGAGCGGCTTTATTGTTTTCGGAATAATTATTTATATCTGTTCCAACCATTACTTCGAATACATGTATGCCTATAAGCATGCATCACTGGAACTCGAATACAAATACCTGCTCGCCTGTATCTGGGAGGGTCAGGAAGGAAGTTTTCTGCTTTGGTCATTATGGCACAGTATACTGGGATTAATCCTGATGCGGAGGGCTGGAACGTGGGAACAGCCTGTTATAGGAATGCTTAGCCTCGCACAATTATTCTTAATGCTGATGATCCTGGGTATTTATGTGGGAGATATCAGAATCGGTAACAGCCTGTTTGCATTAACAAGGAATGAAATAGAAGCGCCTATCTTTTCCCAGCCAAACTACCTGAACTTCATCCGTGATGGCCTTGGCCTGAACGTACTGCTCAGGAATTACTGGATGGTTATTCACCCCCCGGTACTTTTCCTGGGGTTTGCACTTACGCTAGTTCCATTTGCCTATGCAACCGGAGGGTTGATCACAAAACGTTATGGAGACTGGGTAAAACCAGCCATGCCATGGGCTCTTGCCTGTGCTGCACTACTAGGTGCAGGGATCATGATGGGCGGTAAATGGGCGTACGAATCATTAAGTTTCGGAGGTTACTGGGCATGGGACCCGGTTGAGAATGCATCGCTTGTTCCGTGGTTGATCATGATCGCCGGCCTGCATACCATGCTAATTTATAAAGCCACGGGGCACTCACTTAAGGCAAGCTATCTATTTATGATCCTGTCTTTTGTCTTTGTGCTTTATTCTACATTTCTTACACGCACAGGAATTTTGGGTGACACCTCGGTTCACTCTTTCACAGAAGCCGGAAGTGCTATAAATATAATGATCGGATTGTTCGTTTTATCGTTTACAGTTCCGCCGCTGGCCCTTTTCATAATGCAGAATAAGCAAATCCCTTCAATTCAAAAGGAAGAATCTACCAGTTCAAGAGAATTCTGGATGTATGTGGGTTCACTTGTAATATTCCTAACGGCGATCTTTATCATTGCAAAAACATCTTTCCCGGTATATAATAAAGTTTTCGGGACCAATTTCGCCCCTCCTGAAGATGTTGAGTTCTCCTTTAATAAGGTAGTGATCCTCGTAGCCATCATTATTGGAATTCTTTCTGCGATCGGTCAATACCTGAAGTATAAATCCACTGGCAATAATTATTTCCTTAGGAAGATAATGTGGCCTACGCTTGTTGCTGCGCTTATAACAGGAACAATGGCGATTTATTATCCTTTTGAATATTATAAATACGGCGCAGGCTTCTTAGGAGCGATCTATACAGCTATGTTCGCCTCTGTTTATGCAGTGGTTGCAAATGGCTTTTATATTTTTAGTGTACTTAAGGGCAAATTCAGGGTTGCCGGGGGGTCGGTTGCACACCTTGGATTTTCACTCATGATCGCAGGGATGCTGATTTCAAGCAGCAATAAACAGGTGATCAGCAGCAGCCTTGTCAACGGTATAACATTCGCATCAGGTACGGACCCTATGACCAAGCAGGCTGATGACCCGCAGGAAAATCTTACACTCATCCGGGATGTGCCTACACGGATGGGCCCATACGAAGTAACTTATACGCATGATTCATTGGGCCACGAAAAAGGCAGGAAATTCTATCATCTTGAATTCAGGGAGAGAGAAGGAAACGACAGGTTTGTGCTAAACCCTGATGTTTACCTGATGAAGGATAACAATATGAGCAGCAACCCCGATACACGCTCCTATCTTACGAAAGATATCTTCACCTATATCTCTTATGCACTTAACGATAAGCAGCAGGAAGATACCACCAGCTTCAGGGAAAGCATACTTCATGAGGGAGATACCGTTTTCTACAGCAATGGTTACATTATCCTAAATAAGGTATTCCGCAACCCATCTGCAGGAAAATATAATTTCAAATCCACTGATGCTGCTCTTGCAGCAGATCTGACAGTTGTTTCAAAGGATACAGTTAAATATGCAGCAATGCCGGCCATCCAGGTCATGGAATCTGCCATTATCCATCATGATGATACTTTATATGCTCAGAATCTTTTCCTGCGCTTTAGCGGTGTAACCGACGATCACCAGATCAAGTTAGGAATAAAAGAAAGCGACAGGATGATAGATTTCGTTACCGTGAAAACGTACGTATTTCCATTTATTAACCTTGTTTGGCTTGGACTCATTATGATGTGCTTCGGTGTTTTCATGAGCATGGTTTACAGGGCCAACTGGTCTCCTTTGAAATCAGGCATTACACTGTTATTGCTGGCTATAGGACTGTTCTATATGTTCCTGCTTGCAAATAATTGATGCTGCAGCTTTTCACGATTTCTTAAGGTTACCTTAACCATTCGCGGGTATTAATATGCGGACTTAAATTTTTATATTTACGTATATGATCTCCCGTTCCCTGAGGTTTATCTTCCTCATGCTGCTTTTGCCTGGTTGGGCCTTCGCCCAGGCAAATGATACGCTCACGACTTATGCAGTCGTTTTGAATGGGGACACAATGGAAGCAAAGACTCTATCGACACTTTTTCTTTACGGTAAACTCACAGATGGAAAACTTAGTGATAAGGCAAAATATAACAGGTTGCGGAATGCAGTGTATGTTACCTACCCGTATGCCCGCAGGGCCGGGGCAATTATGAATGAAATGAACCTTCATTTGCTTACCGTTAAGGATAAGGATGAAAGAAAGAAATACATTCGAAGCCGTGAAAAGGACCTGAAGAAGGAATTTACCAATCCGCTTACCAACCTTTCCGTATACCAGGGAAAGGTGTTGATGAAACTGATCAACAGGGAAACAGGGAATAATTGCTACGAGATCATTCAGGAATATCGTGGCGGATTCACTGCCCGGGTCTGGCAAACGGTCGCTTTTGTTTTCAATTCCAATCTTAAGCAACCATATGACCCCAAATCCGATGATGCACTCATAGAAAGGTTTGTTAAAGAAGTTCAGCGTATGCACGGTTTTACTGATCGTCCGCGCCTCGCCATGATGTAGGCCATTATTATTGCCTGTACTACAATATTTTTTAATTTTTAAGGAGTACCTTCGTCTAAATTGGCTTTCAAGGGGTATGAAATTACATGTGCTTGCATTTGGCGTCCACCCGGATGATGTTGAATTAAGTTGCTCAGGCACCCTTCTCGTAGAAAAATCTCGTGGCCACAGTACCGGAATTGTAGATCTCACCAGGGGCGAACTTGGAACGAGAGGTACCGCAGAAACACGCGACAAAGAAGCAGCAGATTCAGCAGAAATACTTGGAGTCGACATCCGCGAAAACCTGGGAATGAAAGATGGCTTTTTTGTGAATGATGAAGCTCACCAACGCCAGGTAATCTCTATGATCAGGAAGTATCAGCCGGAGATCATTTTATGCAATGCCCCTGAAGACAGGCATCCTGACCATGGAAGAAGCGCCTCACTTGTGGCAGATGCTGCATTTTTGAGCGGGCTTAGAAAGATAAATACAGAACTTGACGGACAGCAACAAGAAGCATGGAGGCCAAAATATGTTCTGCATTATATCCAGGACCGTTATTTAAAGCCGGATGTGGTTATCGACATTTCTTCCTTTTTTGACAAAAAAATGGAAGCTGTCAAGGCCTTTAAAACGCAATTTCATAACCCGGGGATTGATGAGCCCCAAACCTATATTTCAACGCCCGGATTCCTGGATAGTATTAAGTACCGGGCACAGATGTTTGGCAAATTAATTGGAGTTGATTATGCCGAAGGGTTTATCTCATCAAAAACAATTGGAATCAGGTCGCTCAATGACCTGATCCTTCAGAATACATAATTAATTACAATGTCAACACCAAAGTTTGCCAACATCAAAGGCTCTAATTTTCACCAGGAATTAAAACGCAGGGTAAACAAATATTTTGAGGAGAACAGGAAACAGAGTTCAGGAAACGCTGCACTTTATTTCAAAGCAATCTTATTATTCTCAGCTTATATAGCAGTCTATATTCATCTTGTTTTTTTCACTCCTCCCGGGTGGATCGCGATTTTTGAATGCCTTCTGATGGGTGCATTAACAGCAGCAATTGGCTTTAACGTTATGCATGATGGAGCTCACGGCAGTTTCAGCCAGAGTAAAATGGTAAATAAACTTGCAGCTTTTTCGGCAAATATCCTGGGAGCCAGCAGTATCATGTGGAATATCAAGCATAATATCATACACCATACCTATACCAATATCGATGGCGTAGATGATGATATTGAGATAAAGCCTTTGTTAAGGATGTGTAGTACGCAGAAAAAAAGATGGATCCACAGGTTCCAGCATATTTATGTATGGTTCCTTTACACCCTGCTTCTCCTTGTATGGTTGTTTGTGTCAGATTATACAAAATATTTCAGGAAGAAGATCGGTGATGTGCCTATCAAGAAACTCACCGCATATGATCATGTTGCATTCTGGGGTGCCAAGATCGGTTATGCACTTGGGATGATCGTAATCCCTATCTATATGGTAGGATTCCTTCCATGGTTACTGGGCTTCCTTACAATGGCCTTGTTTTCAGGCTTCGTGTTGAGCATAGTATTCCAACTTGCGCACACCGTTGAGCACACTGCTTTTCCGGTTCCTGCTGAAAATACCAATAAGATCGAAGAAGAATGGGCAATTCACCAGCTGCAGACGACGGCAAATTTTGCAACAAATAATAAAGTGATCTCCTGGTTGGTGGGAGGACTTAATTTCCAGATAGAACATCACCTTTTCCCAAGAATTTCGCATATTCACTATCCTGCGATCAGTAAGATCATCCGTCGCACCTGCGAAGAATTCAACATACGGTACATTGAATATCCGCGAATGACGCAGGCTATAGCCAGTCATGCTTCCTACCTGAAAAAAATGGGAACGGCCGACTGATCACTTACCCGGTGACCAGGTGTCTTTCAAAGTAACTGTTCTGTTGAAAATAAGAGAGCCAGGCTGTGAATGCTTGTCTACACAGTAATATCCTTTACGCAGGAACTGGAAATGCTGCCCGGGTTTAGCTGATGCCAGAACAGGTTCAGCATATCCTTTCACCACTTTTAAGGAGTCGGGGTTGATATAGCTTTTAAAATCTCCCTCTTCCTTTGAAGGATCCTCTACTTTGAAAAGCCGGTCATATTCATTCACAGTAACTTCGATGGTATCTTTTGCATTAACCCAGTGAATAGTTCCTTTTGGATTTAATCCTGAAGTATCTGACCCACTTTTACTCTCCGGAAAATAAGTACACTCAAGGATAGTTTCCCCTGCATCCTTTATTACGTTATCGCACCGAATAATATATGCGCCTTTTAACCGCACTATTCCTCCGGGGAAAAGCCTGAAGTATTTCTTCGGAGGATCTTCCATAAAATCCGAAGATTCAATAAGTATCTCACGGCTGAAAGGAACATCCCTCACTTCTTTTTCATCTCCGGCAGCGTTCTCTTCAATACGAAGATTTTCCACTTTTGTTTCATAATTGGTAATGACCACCTTTACCGGGTCAAATACCACCATTCTGCGCAACGCTCTTTTATTCAGGTCTTCCCGGACACAAAATTCAAGCAATCCAACATCTGTAAGATTCTCTCTTTTAGCTGCACCTATCCGCGAACAGAATTCCCGGATACTTTCCGGAGTGTATCCTCTCCTACGCATTCCACTTATGGTAGGCATCCTGGGATCATCCCAACCATCAACATGCTTCTCATTTACCAGTTGCAAAAGTTTTCTTTTGCTCATAACTGTATAGCTCAGGTTCTTTCTCGCGAATTCGTATTGCCTGCTTGGATAGATCTCAAGTTTTTCGATCAGCCAGTCATAAAGCTCGCGGTGTGGTACAAACTCAAGAGTGCAAATACTGTGGGTGATATGCTCTATTGAATCACTTTGACCATGAGCAAAATCGTACATAGGATAGATGCACCACTTATCCCCCGTACGGTGATGATGTGCATGTTTTATCCTGTAAAGAAGAGGATCGCGCATCAGCATATTTGGCGAAGCCATATCGATCTTTGCCCTAAGAGTATAAGCGCCGTCAGTGAACTCACCCTTGCGCATTCTTGCAAAAAGATCAAGATTCTCTTCTACCGGACGGTCGCGGTAAGGACTATCCTTTCCAGGCTGAGTCGGCGTACCTTTAAGTTCGGCGATCTGGTCAGGGCTAAGTTCATCAACGTAGGCAAGGCCCTTTTTGATAAGTTTCACTGCATATCCATACAAATCCTCGAAATAATCCGAAGCATATCTTTCATTCTTCCATTCAAATCCAAGCCAGCGGATATCTTCCTTTATGCTTTCAACATATTCAGTTTCTTCGGTAACAGGGTTTGTATCATCGAACCGGAGATTTGTATAACCAGGATATTTCTGGGTTAAACCAAAATTCAGGCATATGCTGGTTGCATGCCCCATATGAAGATACCCGTTCGGTTCGGGTGGGAAGCGGGTTACAATAGAGGTATGCTTCCCATTCCTAAGGTCTTCTTCAATTATCTCCTCTAGAAAGTTCAGGCTTTTATCTTCATTCATGATTTACTGCTTTCCGGGCATTTTTACGTTTCCTGGAAATAAGGTTGAGATCAAAATTATCGGCGAAAGGATAATTATCAGGTAAATTCCTGCAAGTTTTTCCACTTCACCAGAGAACATTGAACTTGTAAAAATTATAAAGGTTCTTATGCAATAAGCTACCAGCAAAGCTCCCAGGAATACATTGACTCTTTTGGCCCAGATACGTGGCAGCAGCATGAGCGACAGGATCAATACTGTTAGAATAGTTATAGCCAGTCCTGCCCTGCCATAATAATTACCATTGCTGAAACGCTCAACTTTAAAGCCGGTAAAGGTGAGGTCGGGGCCGTTATAATGTACCCATGGAATAAAGCAAGCGCCCATTAAAAGCAGGCATGAAATTATTCCTGTAAACTGGAAGATCCGGTTCATCATATATTAAAAATCGCCCCGTTAGCGGGGCGATCAGGAGGTCCCTAGCGGATTCGAACCGCTGTAGAAGCTTTTGCAGAGCTTTGCCTAGCCACTCGGCCAAAGGACCATTCAATTAAACCCTTCGGGTTGGTTTTGAGTGTGTGCAAAATAAGGTAATTTTAGCGACATTCTAAAAACTACTGTGTTGATGAAAGCTGCAGCAAATACCATTGCCCCTTCCGAACTCATAATTAATGCCCGGGGTGCAATTTACCATATCGACTGCCTTCCGGAAGAGATCGCGCATACTATAATTACTGTAGGTGACCCTGCCAGGGTAGCTGCGGTAAGTAAACATTTTGATTCTATAGAATATAAGAATTCCCATCGCGAATTCGTGACTCATACTGGTTTTATTGGAAAAAAGAGGCTTACTGTTATCAGTACCGGAATTGGACCGGACAATATTGATATTGTTTTAAACGAACTTGATGCCCTGGTCAACATTGATCTTTCTTCACGAACCGTAAAACCAGATCTTACCAGCCTGAATATAATCAGGATGGGCACCAGTGGATCGCTTCAAAAGGAAATTCCGGTAGATAGCCTTGTCGCCGGAACTCATGCGATCGGCCTCGACAACCTACTCAGCTATTATAAGCACATTAATAATGAAGAAGAGAAGCAAATTTTACAAGCCTTTGTAACACATACGCAGCTCAGCCACGGAATATTTCCCTACCTGCACAGTGGCAGCGTAAAACTCCTGAAAACTTTTGTGGAAGGTTTTCACCATGGTATAACAGTTACCTGCCCCGGTTTTTATGGACCACAGGGCCGGGTTTTACGAATGGGACTCGCACAACCCCAACTCATCGACAGCCTTACCACGTTTAATTTTGGCCAGCACAGGATCTCCAATTTTGAAATGGAAACATCAGCCATATATGGTATGGGCAGGATTCTTGGGCACCATTGTGTAAGTCTTAATGCGATTGTGGCCAACAGGATAACACATGAATTCAGTAAAGATGGCAGCGCTGCTGTTGAAAAACTCATAAAAAAGGGGCTGGAAATGCTCTCTGCTTCCTGATATGCAAATCGAATTCTATAAATACCAGGCCACAGGAAATGATTTTGTTATTCTCGATAACAGGGAAGAAATATATTCAAACCTCACTGAGGAGATCATTAACAGGATCTGTCACCGCCGTTTTGGTATTGGGGCCGATGGCCTTATGCTGATGAACAGGAGCAGTGAATATGACTTTGAAATGATCTATTATAATTCCGACGGTAACTTAAGCAGTATGTGCGGGAATGGAGGAAGGTGTATGGTGAAGTTTGCATATGACCTGGGTTTGAAGAGGTATACTTACCGGTTCATGGCCGTGGACGGCTACCATGAAGCAGAGATCGATAAGAATGGCTGGATCCGTTTAAAAATGAATGACGTCAATGATGTTTCAGCATTTGATACGATATCCGTACTTGATACTGGCTCACCACATTATGTGAAGTTCGTTACAAATGCCGGCGCTATGAATGTGGTACAGGAAGGCAGGGAGATCAGGAATTCCAAAAAATTCATGCCGGGAGGTATAAATGTGAATTTTGTAGAGCAGACGGGCGAGGATGAGATCTTCGTTCGCACTTATGAAAGAGGAGTTGAAGATGAAACGCTGAGTTGTGGCACAGGGGCTACCGCTGCTGCACTGATCGCAGCCCATAATGAAAAAGGATTTAACCGGGTAGCAGTAAAAACCCCGGGAGGAAACCTAAGCGTAGAATATAATAAGATCGATGACCAGCATTTCGAGAATGTATGGTTATGCGGCCCTGCTGAATTCGTATTTAAAGGAATTATCGAAATAAACTAACCTGCTAAATGATCCAGTACTTCAAAATAAGGGAGCATCGTACAGTAGCTGTTGACACCCCCGACCCCGGCACATGGGTGAACGTTCTCCCTCCCCTGAGGCAGGAAGAATTTTCGGAATTAAGTTCCGACCTGGGTATACCCATAGATTTTCTAAAAGACTCGCTGGATATTGAAGAAAGAAGCAGGTATGAGAATGAGGACAACGTAAAGTTGATCGTTATAAAAACTCCAACTGAAAACAATTCCTTCAACGACAGCGACGCATTCTACATTACGATCCCCATCTGTATCATTCTTACCGGTGATCACGTAGTAACCGTGAATTCCTTTGAGAATGAAGCTATCAAGAAATTCCTGACCACCTTTCAGAACAGGCAGCCGGATAAGCCCAACATGATGGTGTTGAAAATCTTCGAGAAAATCACCACCAATTTCCAGGAACACCTGAAAGAGATCAACCAGCGAAGGAATATGCTGGAACAGCGCTTATATGCCAGCAACAGGAATGAAGAGCTCTTGCAACTCATGCGGATACAGAAAAGCCTTGTGTATTTTGTAACGGCACTTAGAAGTAATGAATTGCTGATGATGAAGATCGCAAGAACGAATTTTCTGAACTTAAGTGAAGATGAAAAGGACCTGTTGGATGATCTCATCATTGAAACATCCCAGGGACTGGAAACTGCCAATACTTATACCAACATTCTGAGCAGCACCCTGGATGCCTTTGCAAGTATCATTAGTAATAATCAGAACGAGGTGTTGAAGCGACTAAGTACTATCACTATCTTTCTTAGTATTCCTATTCTTCTTGCCAGCATATATGGTATGAATGTTCCGCTACCCTACAGTGATTCCAAATATGCATTCTGGATCCCTGTTTTATTGAGCGTGATCATCCTGGGCATTGCTATCTATAAATTCCTGCAAAGCTCCCGTAAATAATGTTCAATGTTAGAGTATACGGCATCTTGAGGGACCCTGCCAACAGGATCCTGGTGAGCGATGAGATGATCAGGGGCCTGAAGGTTATAAAATTCTGCGGCGGAGGCCTGGAACAAGGTGAAGGGATTGCAGATTGCCTTAAAAGAGAATTCATGGAAGAACTGCAACTTCCAATCCGCATTAAAAATCATTTCTACACTACAGATTTTTACCAGGAAAGTGCCTT
This sequence comes from Bacteroidota bacterium, assembly GCA_023417815.1. Classification (GTDB taxonomy): domain Bacteria; phylum Bacteroidota; class Bacteroidia; order Chitinophagales; family Chitinophagaceae; genus Ferruginibacter. Next base: position 143,138 of record JAEZEI010000064.1, read on the forward strand.
TAAACCAGGTGACCAGGTTATATCTGTATATTACGAAGTTGAAGGACTTCATCAAATAAGTATCCCGATTCTTTCGGATGATAAGGGAGATTATTTTCAACGTGAAAATGATTCCGAAAAATTCAGGTGGATAGAATTAGATGAATTCTCGGAAGACTCTGTTACCCTGCCAATAGACAAAGTAGTGGCCCGGATGATCTGCGAAGAACCGGTCCCGGCTTTTTTCAGGAAAGATCATTGTTTGGAAAATGAACGGGTGATATTGCATCCCCTGAGGGAGGAGCATTACCAGCAAATACTGCAGGTAGCCTTGCACAAGGAGTTATGGGAATTCACGGGCGCAAAGGTGCGGTCGGAAACAGATTTTCGGCGGTATTTTGATACTGCCCTGGATGAAAGAAGAAAATTTCTCTCTTATCCATACGCGGTTTTCGACAAACGGAATCAATGTTTTGCAGGGAGTACCCGGTTCGCTAATATTTCCTTCCCCGATAAAAGAATGGAAATAGGATGGACGTGGTATCACCCTTCTTTACAGGGTTCCGGGATAAATGCCGCATGTAAATTCCTGATGCTTTCATATGCATTTGAGTTCCTCGGGCTGAACAGGATAGAACAGAAAACAAGTATTTATAATCTCCGTTCCCAGGCTGCAATGACGAGACTGGGTGCAACCAGGGAAGGGGTGTTCAGGAAGCATAGTATTAATGAAGACGGAACTGTAAGAGACACTGTTTACTTCAGTTATATCGCAGAAGAATGGCCTGCTATTAAAGAGAATGTTTTCAAAAAAATCTATCAGCCATAAGCCGGATCCTGTTATCCCGGAATATCCGGGACGGCTATCATTTATCTGGTCCATACATTACTGCATGGATCTATCTGCCTACCCTCCCCGTTAGCTTAAGCTATTGCCGGGCCGGCAAAACCGGGGTTTACATGGCATTTCAGCACACAAGGTTTACCCGCATTGAACATTACTGCCCAATGCCGTGAGCTCTTACCTCACATTTTCACCTTTATCCTGCTTTCGCAGGAAAGTTATTTTCTGTGGCACTTTCTCTTATCCATCCTTCGATGGATAGCCGGCCGTTAGCCGGTGTGCTGCCCTATGCTGTCCGGACTTTCCTCCCTGTGTTGCAGAGCGACAGCCGGCTGATAGGCTACAAAGGTAAAACAGTTTTTTGTGAAGGAATGTTAGAACTCCTTTAAACAGGTTTATCACACTAATATGGAATAAAATGCCCAACAATAATAGGCTAAATAGAGATTCACGTTCAAATGAAAATGGCACGAAATTTTAAATATGAGAGGTTACTATTCATTCACAAAAAATCAAAAGTTTATGGCCACTGCATCTAAAGGAGCAAAAAAATCTGCTCCAAAAAAAACCGCAACCAGGCAGCAGACCGGTATGGACGAAAGTTCTATGCTAATGGAGCTCTTTATTGATGAGGTAAGGGATATTTATTGGGCAGAGAAGCATCTTGTAAAATCGCTTCCTAAGCTTCAGAAGGCAGCCACTTCAGAGGAACTGAAGAACGCAATGGAAGACCACCTTGAAGTAACCCGTAACCAGGTTGCGCGACTTGAAGAGATCTTCGAAATGCTTGGCAAACGAGCGCAGGGTAAGAAATGCGAAGGCATGGAAGGGATCGTAAAAGAAGGTGATTCAGTTATTGAGGATACAGAAAAAGGAACTGCCACCCGCGACGCTGGACTTATTATGGCTGCTCAAAAAGTTGAACATTATGAGATCGCCACTTATGGCAGCCTAGTAACACTTGCCAACACGCTAGGTCTTGAAGATATCGCGGCAATGCTCCAGGAAACACTTGATGAGGAAAAAGAGGCAGATGAGCTTCTCACTAGCATCGCAGAAAGCTCAATTAACATTGAGGCTGCTGAAGAAGACGAAGAAGAATAACGAAAAGATAAATGATTGTAAAGGGCTGAAAATATTCAGCCCTTTCTTATTTGGATCAGATATTATTTCAGGCTGATCTCAGTTGCCCCCCAACCGTATAGGGGATGGTAACGATTGATAAAGCTTGAAACTTCGGACTTATTTCGAAGTCGCTGGTGTATTTCATCACGCAATCTTCCTTCACCCACTCCATGTATAATAATCAAGGATGTCTGGTGATGCAAAACCGAAAGATCATAATATTTTTCAAAGGCACTCAATTGAATGGCAAGTATATCCTGGACAGATAAATGATCAAATTTATCTGTTAGTTTCTCGATATGCAGATCCACAACAGACCGGGCAGGTGTAGCATACTCCCTGGCTTTTCCGGCATCGTAGAACCTGAAACCGGACTTATTTAGTTTAGACAGATCAAGCCTTGGTTCGGGTTCTTTATCAGGAAATGTTTCAAAAAGCATGAACGAAAAGGAAGCTTCGTTGTTAACACGCGTATTCTCGAGTTTTTTGACCAGTTGTTTTGGCTTCAGCTTAAAAGTAGTTTCATGGTATGGAACCTTTCCCTTTTGAGGCTTCCCAGGTTCAAATACAAAGTCGAACCTTGGCCCATCACCCATGTCCTCCAGCATCACATCGTGCAGGTAGAAATCACTAAGCGGAAATAACGTATTTGAGAGAGAAAAATGGGACTCGTCACCGAAATTCAGCTCATATTTGAAGTTATAGGTCTCCTCATCATGATTAATAAGAACCACTTTTAATTTTTCGATCACATCATCATCAAAGATATCCTTATCATAAACCGGGATGAAACTGAGCCCTACTCCATCCCTGGTCTTCTTCCTGGAAGGTTGTTTTTCGCGTTTAACATGGTCGACATAGATCTTTTTTTTCTCAACAGCCACTTTCTTTTTCTGGGTGAACATCTTGAAGTAGGGAAAATCAATCTGGTCCATATAAGCCGGGAACCTCACACCTCTTACCTCGATCATGACCATGTTCTCGTTAATGATCTCAACCACCTGGCCCTCTTCCTCTGAATGCAACACAATGATCTTATCTCCCACCTGGTATTTCATCCTGCAAAAATAGGCAGTTAATGAGGATCCTTTGCAAGCCTGCTGTTACGGTATCCATAAAAGAAGTATATGATCAACCCTAGCCCCATCCAGACAAAAAACCAGAACCAGCTAACGGATGGGATCTCGATCATAAGATAGGCGCATGTAAGAACTCCCATCACCGGGATAAAGGAATAATTCCTGAGAAAAGTAAACACCGCCAATACAACCGCAACGATTATATAAACAATAAATAATACCTCCTGGTATGATTCGTCGGCAATATTGGCAAAAGCTGCGGTAAGCCGCTCACGGGAAATGAATATGAATATTGCAACCAGCAGCGGAATTATCAACTTGCCATTGATATATGGCAACTGGAATTTACCCTTCTCCTTAGGAAGTCTTGGCAAAAGAAGAACCCCACCACTTACCAATACAAAAGCGAAAAGGGTTCCAATACTGGTTAGGTCAGTTACCAGGCCACCTTCAATAAACAATGCCCCTACAGCCACTATCGCTCCTGCTACTATGGTAGAAAAAGACGGGGTCCTGAATTTTGGATGGATCTTCTGGAATTTTTTAGGAAGAAGACCGTCGCGGCTCATGCTCATCCAGATCCTGGGTTGGCCTAACTGGAATACCAGAATCACCGAAGTAGTGGCAACTACGGCACTGATAGATACTATCGTCTCGATCCAGGGTGCACGCTCTTCAAAAACGAAAGCCAGGGGATCATTCACCCCTTTAAAGTTCTCATAACTTTCTATTCCTGTAAGCACCAGTGCTATCAGGATATATAGGCCGGTGCATATCAACAGGGAATTAATCATCCCCCTGGGCATATCTCTTTGGGGGTTCCTGCATTCTTCGGCTGTGGTGGATATTGCATCAAAACCGATGTATGCATAGAATACAGCGGAAACGCCTTTAAGAACGCCTTCGAACCCATTTGGCATGAAAGGCCGCCAGTTATTGGTATCTACAAAGAATGCCCCTGCAACAATTACGAATATGATCACAGCAATTTTGAAGATCACCATGAAGTTCGCTGACTGCTTACTTTCCTTAATCCCCCTGTATGCAAGCCAGGTTATCAAAGCAATGATTATAAATGCTGGCAGGTTAAAGAAAATCGGGCTTCCACCAATGGTTGGAGCATTATTATATGCATCTATTGCAAACCGGTAACTTTCCTGCTGTGCTGCAGTGAGCGTTTCGCCCGAAGCAAAGGCAGCAGTAGCTTCATTGAAGGCTGCATTTGCGGTCATAGGGTCCACTAGCATCCAGTCTGGAAGATGAATATTGAATACATGAACAAGCAGGTTATTGAAGTAACCGCTCCATGAAATTGCCACTACGATATTTCCTATCGCGTATTCAAGGATCAGCGCCCATCCTATGATCCAGGCAATGATCTCGCCAAATGCCACATATGAATAAGTATACGCGCTGCCAGCTACCGGCACCCGGCTTGCAAACTCAGCATAACAAAGTGCAGAAAAGCCGCAAGTGATAGCGGTGATAATAAACAGAACAGATATTCCAGGTCCCCCATTGAAAGCGGCATTTCCGATCGTGGAAAATATGCCTGCCCCTACCACCGCCGCTATCCCAAGAAAAGTAAGATCGCGCACACCCAGCACCCTGTTCAGTTTTTCACTGTCTGGCTCAGCTGAATATTCACTGTTTATTTTTGAAATGCTCTTCTTTCTGAATAAGGAACTTGACATATTAGTTTTGGTTTATAAGATCAAAAGGTAAATATCAATAAGGAATTAATTTTCTCTCATTAACAGCATCCTGGCAAGTTCGGCCAGATCCTTTTTCCTCTCGGATAAAACAGCTATCTCCTCAAGGTGGAACATAGCCCTATCAAAAAAACTTTCCTTTAAGGTATGAGCCCATTTATCAACACCAACCTGCCGGTATATTTCCAGCACCTCTTCAATTTTTCCCGGGAAATCTCCATTTAATAATTCCGTCATCCTTTTCCTGGTAGACTGATCAGCAATTTCCATTGTATGGATCAGAAGGAAGGTTTTTTTATTTGCAAGAATGTCCCCACCCTTCACTTTGCCGAATTTCTCGGGATCCCCGAAAGCATCAAGATAATCATCCTGTACCTGGAAAGCTATACCAAGGTTCTTTCCGAATGCGAATAAATGATCCTGGTTGCCAGCTCCTGCCCCGCCAATTATTGCTCCCATTTGAAGGCTTGCAGCCAGTAGAACAGAAGTTTTCAGGGTGATCATCTCGAGATATTTATCAAACCGGACCTCCGCGCATTTTTCAAAATCCATATCCATTTGCTGTCCTTCACATACCTCCCGGGCAGTGCGGTTAAACAACGACAATATAGGCTGCAGTCTGTCAACAGGTACTTTTGCTAATTCCTCGTACGCTTTAACCAGTAATACATCTCCGGACAATAATGCCGTGTTTGTTCCAAATTGTTCATGCACGGTTGGCTTCCCTCTTCTCAGGGGCGCTTTATCCATTATGTCATCATGTACCAGGGTGAAGTTGTGAAATAATTCAACGGCATTTGCAACATGGTAGGTTACCGGCTCAAGGTCATTAAAAAGTTCATTTCCGAGCAACGCGAGCACTGGCCGGACCCTTTTCCCGCCAAGTTTCAGGATATATGAAGATGCATCATATAAGGGAGAATCATTTTCCCATTTGGCCACTTCCCTGAACTGAGATTCAAAGCTGGCTGAAAGCGATTTAAAACTATTCAACTACTTTGTTTTGGTCTTTTTTTCTTTTTTCTTTTTACCGGGCGAACGCTTTTCTTCGACTGCCGTATCTTCTTCCCGGCCACCACCGCCTACCCATTCATAATCCAATTGGCGCTTTTCAAGGCTGGCAGCCACAACCTTTATCCGAACCTTATCGCCCATCCTGAAGCTTTTCCTCGTTCTCATTCCAACAAGAGAGAAGTTTTCAGCATCATGACGGAAATCATCATATTCTGAAAGGTCTTTTACACTAACGAGACCCTCACATTTATGTTCTATTGTTTCAACCCAGAAACCAAAAGAAGCTACCCCACTTATCACCCCGTCGAATTCTTCCCCCAGATAATCACGCATAAACTCTACCTGCTTATACTTATTTCCTGCCCTTTCAGCTTCCATTGCAGAACGTTCCATTGCGCTGCAGTGAATGCATTTTTCGTCCATTTTCTTGTCGATGCGTATATCCTTATCAATTACTTCCTGCACGATCCTGTGCACCATTATATCCGGATACCTTCTGATAGGAGACGTAAAATGGCAATAATGTTCGAAGCCAAGCCCATAGTGACCGATATTCTCCGGCGTATATGCAGCCTTGGCCATAGTTCGTATCCCGAGTTGCTCAAGTACGTGCTGTTCAGGCTTTCCATGCACTTCCTTGAGTAATTTATTGAAGGATTCGGCTACGGCGAATTCATCCTTCATGTTGAATTTATAACCGAATTTTTTCGCAAATGCTACAAAGGGCAATAGTTTCTCCTCATCCGGTGTATCATGTATGCGGTAAGGGAATGGGATTGGTTCCTTATTAACCTTCACTTTGGAGATATATTCGGCCACAGTTCTGTTGGCAAGAAGCATGAATTCCTCGATAAGCTGGTGCGATTCCTGGCTCTCCTTTACAATAATGCCAATTGGTTTTCCTTTTTCATCGAGTTTGAAACGCACTTCTTGCGAGGAAAAATTTATTGCACCATTCCTGAATCTTTCTGCCCTGAATTTCTTTGCAAGATCGTTCAGTAATAAAATGGCTTTATGATGCAGCCCGTCTTTTGATTCAATGGTTTGCTGCACCTCTTCATAGGTGAACCGGTGGTTACTGTGGATCACCGTCCTGCCGATCCATTTATGTTTTATTTCAGCGCGGTTGCTGATCTGGAAAATTACAGAGAAGGTGTATTTGTCTTCGTTCGGCCTGAGTGAACAAAGTTCATTGCTGATCTTTTCAGGTAACATGGGGTTAACCCTGTCGGGCAGATAAACACTAGTTGCACGCTCGTAACCGGTTTTATCCAGAAGGCTTCCCGGTAAAACAAAATGGCTTACATCTGCAATATGGACCCCGATCTCGTAAAGCCCGTTATCAAGATTACGAATAGATAATGCATCATCAAAATCGCGGGCATCAACAGGATCGATGGTAAAAGTCAGGATATCCCGGTAATCCTTCCGTTTGCGGAGTTCTTCCCTTGTGATCTTTCCATCGAGGCTTTCTGCTGCGGCAAGTACCTCATCCTCAAATTTCAGAGGGAAGCCTGCATCTACAAGAATTTCTTTCATCGCCATATCCGATTCATCTTCCGCCTTCAGTACCGATACCACTTCTCCTTCTGGCTTCTTATCTTTTTTATCCCACTTTACAAACCGCACGATCACCCTGTCTCCGTTAACTGCATCCTTAAGTTTCTGTGGAGGAATGAAAAAGTCCGGCATTTGTTTATCCGAACCTGGCAGAAAGAATGCTACATTCTTATTGACCTCAAGAGTTCCGACGAATTCAGATTGTTTCCTTTCGAGAACATCCACAATACGTCCCTCCACCCTTTGTCCTCTTCCTTCTTTAGGTTTTACCTGAACAGCCACAGTATCGCCATGAAATGCAGTACCGAAATCATTGGGTTTAACAATAATATCGCGGTGAAGGCCTTCAACGATCACAAATCCCATCCCGCTCCTGCTTATATCAAGTCTGCCTTTTAAGGTATTTTCTGCTTTCTTTTTACTCATACTGCTTTTGACACGTTCGGTCCAAATTTACCGATGTATTAGAATTCACCAATGTTTTTCCTTTACATAACCAAAACTTTGCCATGGCTTTATCCTACCTTTAAAAGGCATAAAGTATAGATATGGAATACCTGCTGGAGGTGATTGCATATAATATTGACTGCTGTATCGCCATTGAAAAGGCAGGTGCAGGCAGGATTGAACTTTGCAGTAATCCTGCTGCGGGAGGAACCACACCTTCTTATGGATTCATAAAACACAGCCGAACCCTTGTTACTACCGACCTATACCCGATGATAAGGCCAAGGGGCGGACATTTTGTTTATTCCCCGCTTGAATTCGAAGTAATGCGATCCGACGTTATGTTTTGTCGTGATGCAGGCTGTGATGGCATTGTTACAGGGATTCTGACCCCTGATGGGAAAGTGGACATAGAAAAAATGAAGATACTGGTTGAACTTGCTTCTCCCCTGGGCGTAACCTTCCACCGGGCATTTGATAGGGCTTCGGACCCATTCCAGGCGCTGGAAGACATTATCTCCTGTGGCTGCGAAAGGATCCTTACTTCCGGCCAGCAGGAAAATGCTTTAAGAGGTTCTGATCTTCTTCATGACCTGATTAATAAGGCAGGTGAAAGGATCGTTATAATGCCAGGTGGCGGTATCAGAAGCAATACACTTAGCGAACTTATCGGTAAAACGGGCGCAGTGGAATTCCATACATCGGCGCTTTCACCAGGCCAGAATGACAATGCAATGATCGATGAAAATGAATTGGCAGCAATGATGCAGATCATCAATTCTTATGGCTGATCAGATCTCTCTTTGAATGGAGAATTTATCTTCCTGCTTTCTGAAGAACGACCTGAAGATCAACCGAAGGTTCTGGTCGCGTGTAAAATAATTATACACCCAGTTCAGGAAGACAAAGAACCTGTTCTTTACTCCCAGGATCAGCATGAGATGCAGCGACATCCAGATGAACCATGCGAAGATGCCATTGAAATGAAGTTTGGGTTTAGGAACATCCACCACCGCAAGGTTTCTCCCAACAGTGGCCATAGACCCTTTATTTTTGTATTCGAATTCCCGGAATTGTTTCTTGCCGCTTTTCATTTCCATTCTCACCAGGTTGTGCGCCAAAAGATCAGCCTGCTGCATTGCTACAGGAGCAACCTGCGGATGACCTTTGGGCCAGGCGGGTTCTTCCATATAGGCAACATCCCCGATAGCATATACACAATCCATATTCTTAACCGCACACCTGCGGTCCACTATGATCCTGTTTCCTCTCACCACCAGGGCAGGATCGATACCTTCCGGAACATTTCCTTTAATTCCGGCCGACCAGATCACCATGGATGTGTGGATGGTCCGGCCATCTGTCAGAACTGCTGTTTGCCCGTCATACTCCTTTAGAAGGGAATTAGTCATAACGGTAACGCCCAATCTTTCAAGATAACGTCGGGAATCTGCGCTGCTTTTCTCACTCATCATTCCCAAAACCTTATCTGTTCCTTCCAGCAGTAGTATCTTCATTTGGGAAAAGTCGAGCTCAGGATAATCCTTTGGGAGAACAAATCGTTTCATATCAGCGATAGCCCCTCCTAACTCAACCCCGGTTGCTCCACCCCCTACAACAACTACTGTAAGCAGTTTTTCCTTCCGCAACGGATCATCAGACACGAGCGCATCTTCAAAATTCTGAATAAGCCTGTGTTTTAACTGAAGCGCTTCCACTGTACTCTTCATGGGATAGGCATGTTTTTGCAATTCTACATTTCCGAAGAAATTAGTATCTGCTCCTGTGGCGATCACAAGAACATCATAACTGAATGTACCAATAGATGTTTGCACTTCTTTCTCAAGGTGCCTGATCTCCTCAATCTCAGCCATCCGGAAACGCACATTCTTACTGTTATGAAATACTTTTCTTAACGGGAAGGAAATATTGCTGGCATCAAGGCCTGCTGTAGCAACCTGGTAGAATAAAGGCTGGAATTGGTGAAAGTTGAACCTGTCTATCAGCGTTACTTCAAAACCTGCCTTGTTATTGAGATTTCGCGCCAGCCTCAGGCCTCCAAATCCACCGCCTAGTATTACCACCTTCATATCTTAAAGAATTTCTGGTAATCAATACAATAACCGCACCTTTATCGTTCCTGTAACTTTTTTCAAAAGATCGGCAGCATTCCTGCTAAGGTTCTTATCAACATCCAGAACTACATAACCTACCTGCTCATTTGTTTTTAAATACTGTGCAAGAATATTGATCTTATTAGAGGATAAAATGCTATTCATTTCACTGAGTACTCCGGGAATATTCTTATGGATATGTAATACCCGGTGAGTGCGTTCCTGGGGTGGAAGCGCTAAAGCCGGAATACTGTGCGAACCTGTACTGGTGCCTTTTTCAAGATAATTCAACAGTTTCCCGGCAACATCAACTCCAATATTATCCTGTGCTTCAATAGTACTGCCACCGATATGCGGTGTAAGCAATACATTTGGCATTCCCTGTAGTACACAATTGAATTTATCTCCGTTCCCTGCAGGTTCTTCAGGATAAACATCAATTGCAGCGCCTCCAAGGTGGCCGGATTCGAGGTATTTTTTTACAGCTTTCAGGTTTACGACTTCACCACGTGCATAATTTATCAGTATGGCTCCCTTTTTTATATGAGCCAGCGTTAGCGTAGTAATAAGATGCCGGGTATCAGGAAGATCAGGCACATGAAGTGTTACTACATCACTTTGAGCCAGTAATTCCCTTAACGACCTGCTGTCCTGTGCATTTCCCAGGGGCAACTTTGTTTCGGCATCATAGTAAATAACACGCATCCCCATGGCTTCTGCAAGTATGCTCACCTGGCTGCCTATATTGCCATATCCAATTATACCCATCGTCTTATTTCTTAATTCCCTGCTGCCCCCGGCATCCTTATACCAGGTTCCTTCGTGGGCAGCTTTGTTTTTGTCGGGCACTCTTCGCAACAACATTATAGCAGCGCCGATCACAAGTTCTGCAACACTCCTGGTATTACTGTAGGGTGCATTAAAAACAGCTACTCCATTCCTTCCTGATGCATCAAGGTTTACCTGGTTCACACCAATGCAAAAGCATCCTATTGCCTGTAGCCGTTGGGCAGCCTGCAATACTCTTTCAGAGATCTGCGTTTTACTCCTGATACCCAGTAGGTGAACATTACGGATTTCCTTAATTAGCTGATCCTCAGATAGTGCGCCCTGTAGTTTCTTTATATTTACATATCCGGCAGTAGTAAAATGACTTACCGCGGTATCGCTTATATTTTCCAGGAACAGGATATTGATCCTGTCTTTTGGATAACTGGTAAGTTTTTTGTCAGCCATTGTGGAAATCCGGTTTAGGCAAATATATCCTATCAAGAACTAATATTTTATGAGGCCAGTTATAACAGAAAAAAGAAAACACCTTTATACCCGGTTCCTGCTTTTCCTCAGTTTTGCAGGCCTGACCGTGTTCCTCAACCCGGGATGCGGAATGACCTCTCATCGTGAAGAGATTGCATTAGACAGCAACCGCATTGAATTACCTTCCCCAGGCCACCTTCCACCAGGGGAAAAAGCTGCTCTTGAACAGAAATGCGAAGAGTGGTTCGATACTATGCTTGGAAACACTCATTTTAACGGAGGGCTTTTAGTAGCGAAGGATGGCAATATCATATTTGAAAAATACAGAGGAACACTCGATGGTTCCGCTGACTCTATCGGAACGGAAACCCCTTTACATATAGCTTCAATAACCAAGACATTTACAGCAATGGCCATCCTGAAACTTATGCAGGAAGGCAGACTTAACCTTGATGATACGCTTACCCGTTTTTTCCCTGGTTTCAATTATGATGGTGTTACGGTGAAAACATTATTGAATCATAGAAGTGGCTTGCCAAACTATCTCTATTTTATGGAAGATTTCGGGTGGAACAAGCAAAAATTTATTACCAACAGGGATGTTCTGAACTACATGGTAAAATTCAGGAGTGAAATGAAGAATGTGGTTCCTCCAGACAAAAGCTTTAGTTATTGCAATACTAATTATGTTTTACTTGCTCTTGTGATAGAGGCAACTACCGGCAAATCATACCCGCAGTATATGCATGAAAACTTTTTCAAACCCCTGGGTATGGAAAACACATTTGTGTTCAGCCTGGCAGATACAGCGCGTATACCTCCAAGCTACGATTGGCGTGGCACAGCAATTCCATACAATTTTCTTGATGAAAGTTATGGCGACAAGAATATTTACAGCACCCCACGTGATCTTCTTACCTGGGACCGCGCTTTAAAAGCAAATGTGATCTTTTCCCCTGAAACCCTGAACAAGGCCTTTACCGCCTACAGCAACGAAAAACCCGGTATCAGGAACTATGGGCTTGGATGGAGAATGAATATATATCCAGAAGGAAAGAAGCTGATCTTTCATACAGGATGGTGGCATGGCAACAATTCAATTTTTATAAGACTACCTGAAGAAAATGCAACAATCATAGCTCTTGGCAATAGGTATACCCGGGCAGTGTATAAAGCTAAAAACCTCGCCGGGTTATTTGATGAATTTTTTGCCGCTGATACTACCGAAGAACAGGATTAACCAAAGAAGAGGTAGCAAACCAGGATGGAAGTTATTATGCCTACCAGGTCGGCAAGCAACATTGCACCCACAGCATACCGCGTATTTCTTACTCCCACAGCACCGAAATAAACAGCTATAACGTAAAATGTAGTATCTGAAGAACCCTGCAAAACGCAGGAAAGTCTTCCGGGAAAAGAATCAGGTCCATAAGCCTTCATAGTATCCACCATCATCCCCCTGGCTCCACCACCGCTGAAAGGTTTAATAAGGGCTGTTGGCAATCCATCAACGAATCTTGTATCAGTACCAAGGGCTGCAAACAAACCCTTTAACAGGTCTATCAACGCATCAAAGGTTCCGCTAACGCGAAGCATACTGATCGCCACAAGCATGCCTACCAGGTAAGGAATGATCCTTACTGCAATCTCAAATCCTCCTTTAGCTCCATCAATGAAAGCATCAAAAATGTCGGTTTTCTTATAGATCGCCCCTGCAATGATCAGGAAGAAGATCAGAAGAATGAGACCGTTACTAAGGGTGCCTGAGAATGTTTCTACCTGCGATGAATTCAGGGAAAGAATATATAATATAAGAGCTGCAATCAAAGCGCTGATACCTAATATCCACGCCAGTATTACAGGTTGAAAAACGTTGATGCGCTGTTTAAAAGAAACGATAAGCATGGCAGCAATAGTAGCCATGAATGTGGCGATCATACAGGGTATGAATATATCCATGGGATTTTCTGCCCGTGCAGCAGCACGAAGTGCGATGATGCTGACAGGGATCAGGGTTAAACCGGATGCATGCAGGCAAAGGAACATTATCTGTGGGTTGGATGCCCTGCTCTTGTCAGGATTCAGTTCCTGCAGGCTTTCCATTGCTTTCAGCCCGAATGGAGTTGCAGCGTTGTCGAGCCCCAATAGGTTCGCAGAGAAATTCATCATCATATGTCCCATGGCAGGATGCCCCTTTGGAACTTCCGGGAAGATCTTTGAAAAAAAAGGCCCTATAATACGGGATAGAAAGCGTATCCCTCCTGCCCTCTCTGCAATGCTCATGAAACCCATGAAGAGCGCCATGATACCAATAAGGCCAATACACAGGTTTACCGCCACCTTACAGGTTTCTATGATGCCATCTGCACTTTGAAGCTTAAAGGTGGTCATCTTCCCATTGGAAAGTATGACCTTCCCGTTCTCAACTTCCTGGACCCGGGCTGTATCGAAAGATCTGAGCGTAGCAGTTGCCACCAGGGAAGTATCCACAGATGATAATCGTATTGTATCGCCGGTTCGGCCGGTTACCATACTGCTGAAAATGGTCTTATTGCTATCTGTCAGGAGAATCTTTGCACCCGCGACCAGTATCGCAACAATGATAAAAGCCGACCAAATCCTGCTTAAAGCCATATAAATCAAAAATATTAAGGCAAATGGCAAATGCCAAATAAGTTTGAGGACTTCCAACTTCAAACCTCCAACCTCCAACCCCCAACCTCCAACTTCAAACCTCCAACTTCCAACTTCCAACTTCCAACTTCCAACCCAACTACTTACCTTTGCGGCCCTAAAACAATACCTCATGGCACTCCAGGCAGGAATAGTAGGACTTCCGAATGTTGGCAAATCAACCTTATTCAATGCAGTAAGTAACAGCGCGAAGGCACAGGCAAGCAACTACCGTTTCTGTACCATTGAGCCTAATGTTGGTCTTGTAAATGTACCAGACCCGCGGCTGAATAAACTTGCTGAACTGGTTCAGCCTAACCGGGTAGTTCCAACCCAAATAGAGATCGTTGACATCGCGGGTCTTGTTCGGGGAGCGAGTAAGGGAGAGGGCCTGGGCAATAAATTCCTTGCAAATATCCGCGAGGTAGACGCCATCATACAAGTGATCCGTTGTTTTGAAGATGATAATATCCTTCGGGAAGAAGGCCCGGTAAATCCTGTTGGCGATAAGGAGATCATTGAAACTGAGCTTCAACTGAAAGATCTTGAAAGCGTGGAAAAAAAGATCCAGCGCGTTGAAAAACTGGCAAAAACTGGTGATTCAAAAAGTAAGGCGGAATACGAGATCCTGAAAAGATGCCAGGCCCACCTGGAACAGGGAAAGAATATTCTTTCACTGGGATTAACCAAGGAAGAGAAAGCTGCTATCGCAGATATTTTCCTGTTGACAGATAAACCGGTATTGTATGTTGCTAATGTTGATGAGGCCAGTATGCATACCGGCAATAAATATTCAGAGGAACTGATCGAAGCTGTCAAGAATGATAATGCAGAAGTGATCGTTATGACCAACGCTATCGAAGCCCAGATAGCTGAATTTGAAAACCCGGAAGATAAGCAGATGTTCATGGATGAATACCAGATGAAGGAACCGGCCCTTGACAGGCTTATCCATTCTACCTATAGGCTCCTGAACCTTTCCACCTATTTCACTGCAGGGGTTCAGGAAGTAAGGGCATGGACCATACAACAGGGCTGGAAGGCTCCACAGGCTGCCAGTGTCATTCATACCGATTTTGAAAAAGGATTTATCAAGGCTGAAGTGATAGCCTATGACGACTTTGTAAAATATGGATCCGAAGCGGCCTGCAGGGAAAACGGGAAATTACGCATCGAAGGAAAGGAATACATTGTGCAGGATGGCGATGTGATGCACTTCAGGTTTAATGTATAACCGGTAATCACACTTCATGCGCAAGCCTTGCAAACTTATTCCTGTATTCAATGGGAGTTAAACCTGTCAGCTTTTTAAAGATATCCCGGAAAGCTTTTGTATCTGTATAGCCCACGTCGAACATTATTTCAGTCACATTCTTGCGTGATGCCTCAAAATATTTTTTTGCTGCTTCGATCCTGACCCTTTGGATGTATTCAATAGGAGTATTATTCGTTGCATCTCTGAACCTGCGCTCAAAGGTCCGCCTGCCGGTATTTATCAATCCTGCCAGGGAGTCAATTGTCAGCCTGTTATCATAATGCGTTTCAATATGGTTCTGCACCTTTTCAATACCAGGGTCACCATGATTTCGTTGCCCGCGGAACATTGCAAACTGTGACTGGTTATCCCTGCCTATATCCAGAGCAAAGTATTTTGATATCATAATTGTAGTTTCCCTGTCTGAGTATTTCTCAACCAGGTACAGTAAAAGGTTCCATAAGCTGTTTGCGCCTCCACTGGTGTAGATGTTATCGTGTTCTGTTATGATAGCGCCATCTTCCACCTCAACTTCAGGATATCGCACTTTGAATTCACTAATGTATGCCCAGTGCGTTGAACATTTCCTGCCATTTAAAAGACCGGTTTCCGCGAGAAGGAATGCGCCAATACACAGGCTTGCCAGGCTGGCTCCTTTAGCATGAAGTTTTTTAAAATACGGGATCGCTGCAGCATTATCCTTCACTCCTTTAATAGTATCACCGAAGGTTGGTGGAATGATCAACAGGTCGGTCTTATCAACATCCCTCAAAAGCCGGTGGGTCTTTATCGTATATTCTCCACTGTTAGCCAGAACATTCCTTGATAATCCAACATATTCCACCTCAAAAACCGGCTTCTTTCCAAATGCCGTAAGAAATTCATTTGCTGTACTGAATGTTCGGAATGGCGGAGTTACTGCTTCAATAGCGCCAAACTGGGGCACGAATACTGAAATAAGCATTTCTAAAGTATTATGAACTGAAGGTACAATGCGTTTGTCACAATTCACCCCTGAAGTTGTCATTTTCACCATCGGCAAATTCCTGTGGCTGGCCATAATTTTGACTTCAGAATCACACAACAAAAATGAAAACAATGAATAATTCAAAAAAGATCACGGTTGAAGCAACCATCAATGCTCCCGTTGAAGAGGTTTGGCAGGTATGGAACAATCCTGCAGACATCAGGCAATGGAATTCAGCCCACCCGGATTGGCATTGCCCTGCAAGCGAGAACGACCTGCGGGAAGGAGGAAGATTCAAAAACAGGATGGAAGCCAAAGATGGAAGTATGGGTTTTGATTTCGAAGGCATTTATGACACCGTTGATATTCACCGGGAGATCAGCTATACCATGCCTGATGGCCGCCAGGCAACTACAATATTCACCCCTTCTGAAGATCAGACGCATGTTGCAACCTCTTTTGATCCCGAAGGCTTGAATGATCCTGAATTTCAAAAACAGGGTTGGCAGGCAATTCTGGACAACTTTGTCAATTACGCAGAAAACAAATGAACCAATCAAAACAGAAATGAAAAAGAATAAAATAATCTTCTGGATTGCAACCTCTGTGCTCATCCTGTGGGAGGGTGAGGATCCATAGAATACGCAGTCTTGCATAAATGAACATCCAAATCTCAATCAACTAAATAATAAGCGATGAAAAAGAATTCTGTCACACTCCACCGGGTAATTAAAGCAAGTCCTGAAAAAGTCTTCAGGGCGTTTTCTGAACCAGATGCGAATGCAACCTGGTTTCCACCCTATGGTTTTATTTGTACGATCCAGCAAATGGAATTTAAGGAAGGAGGAAAATTCAGAATGACCTTCACGAATTTCAGCACTGGAAATGGCCATTCTTTCGGAGGTGAGTACCTTGAAATTAAGCCCTCTGAATTTATCAGGTATGTTGACAGGTTTGATGACCCCAGCCTCCCCGGAGAGATGACTACCTCCGTCTGGTTTACCAGGGGAATTGCAGGTACGGAACTTCGAATACAACAGGATGGAATTCCCGAAGCAATTCCGGCAGAAATGTGTTACCTGGGCTGGCAGGAGTCCCTGGAAAAACTGATCAAACTTGTAGAACCTGAAATCCCTGACGCCTGAGAATGATGAGCAGATCTGCTAACCATATTCTGAGAAGTGCCATTTTTGTAACCTTTCCTGGAAATTGCAGGGTGGCACTCTCATTTTACCATTCATGCTTTGGCGGAAAGCTTTTGTATGAAACACTTAATGTGGAAGGAATTCGCGGCACACCAGTGGTAAGTGGTTCCCTTATTTCAGACAGGGTGATCATACATGGGTCTGACATGGTTCCTGAAGAGGGAAGGGTCATGGGAAATTGCATTTCTGTATACCTGCCTTTTAAGGATCATCGAGAGCGAAGATCGATCATAGCGAAACTTCAAAAAAAATCTACCATTAATTGGAATGGATATGCTGATCAAAAGCTAATTGAGATACTTGATCCTTTCGATATCAGCTGGATCCTGGGTATAAATTGATAGGGGCAGGTAATTTATTTTTTAAATGGGTCCCTGTTCGTCGTAAGTTGTTCTGCCAGTCCAACCAGGATATTTTCGGGGCCGCGGACATAACAAAGCTTATAAATATTTTCATAATTCACTACATCCCCTACCACCACTGCACCGGCAGGCTTTAGATCTGCAAGGGTCTGTTCGAGGTTTTTAACGGTGAACATTACACGAAGATAACCCAGTGAATTAACAGGCGCATCCCGGTGGTCGGAGATCACTGTCGGACTTATAAAACGGGAAAGTTCCAGGCGGCTATGGCCATCAGGGGTTACCATCATCGCTATTTCCACTTCCTGGTTTCCCAGCCCTGTGACCCTGCCCGCCCATTCTCCGGCTATTATTGCCCGTCCTTCCAGGATCAGACCCAGGGCTGAAAAGAATGAAATGGCATTGTCAAGGGATTCCACTACAATGCCGGTATTGTCCATGCGAATGAGGTTTTGGGGCATATTCATAATTTCAATTTTGGGTTTCGGCAACTTTCAACCAATATTCAAAGAAAGTGGTGATCTTAAACCTGGTCATTTCAATTGAACCAGGTTTTCGGATCACTGTGCTGGCTCCATTTTTATAACATAATGCATGATGGTGCCATAATGGGCTGTCAGTCAGTATCACAACAGGAATGGCCGAATAATGTTCACTGGATCTTACCCGCTTCAGGATATCCAGACCTGGTTCCGGTGAGAGGTTCTGATCAAGGATCACCAGAGATGGTACCTGCTTCTTTATAGCATCAAATAGTTCTGCCGGGTCCTGGTAAAATGAGATCGATGCATCTATTCCCGATTCCTGCAATGTAGACGAGGTCAGGAACTGGTCATCCATATCAGCGATCAAAATATAAATATGTTTCTTCTTTTCATTCATTATCGGGGAATTGATTCATTTTAAAAGGTCCAAACCACAATAATAAGACTTCCGTGTTTGTCCAAATAGAAAAGCTGCCTTTCAGCAGCTCTTAAGGAAACGCATGAGTTTACCTTTTACTTTGTCTTGCCCATTTCTTCAAAGAAGGTATAAACCGCCTTGATCTGTTCACGGGTTAGTGGAATTTCACTATACCTTTTCCCTTTTGTAGCGTTTAGCAATAGCTGCCTTACGCTCTTCATCTTTCAATCCAGGTAAAACTTTGGATGCCTCCTGGCGTATCTCGTAATTGATGGCCATTGCCTTTGGCTCCTGAAGATCTCATTGCCCTGTATTCAGATTCCGGAACATCCTTATAAATGTAAACGAGACCTGAGGTAAACCGAATTAAAAGTTCTGACCTGGCAGGGTCATAATTCATTTCAGCAATCACAGTAGAAGGCATACAGGTTTATTATATTGAGTAGATCCAATAACCAGGCCGTTGAGGTCATAGTTTCACAAAAAAAGATCCCCGGCTAAGTGCCAGGGATCAGGGTATTTATAATTTCAATATCTATTGAGGCAACAGTACCTGGTCGATCTTGTGTAATACACCATTCAGGTAGTTCTGATCGCTGGTTCCACCAGGATTAGGATTAATGAGAATGTTCGATGCCGTTGGGTTCACCATGCCTTTAACTGTAGCAGCCGAAACAATTGGCCCCGTGAAGCTTGCCTGGAGCGCAATTCCAGGATGCCCGGGAAATGCGGAGTTCAGCAGCGTGGGGAAATTTGCTGCCGTAGTAGGAAGATTATTATTGAATGCCCTCACTTGCATTAAATGATAAACAACAATTCCTTTTACAACCTGAGCTGTGAGAACAGGATAAAGTGCAGGATTACTAAAAACAGCCGGGGTTGATGCGAGCGCTGTAGCCTGGGTCATTGCAGTTCCTGTGGGAACTCCCATTTGCACTAATGCAGTATAAATTGCAAAGGTCAGTCCCTGTTGCATGGCAGCATCTGTAGGTGCATATACCGTAAGGTTAGCACCAATATTCAATAAGGCTGCCTGAAGTGTTCCCGGGCTGCCGGTACCGCTATCTGCACGTAATATGGCTGCCTTTAAATAGGTAAGTTGAGGATCGGTATTGATCCTGTCCCATAAAAATTGGGAAGGAGGAACCGGCATTGCTGCTACTTCATGGATATACCCGTTGCCAGCCTGGATATCTGCAGAGATCACAGGAATATTGTTCAGGAAGTTCCCGTTCCTTGGTGAAGGGAACGTAGTGAGCCTCAGCAAGGAACTGATCGCAGGCGCGGGGTTCAGCATGGAGGGATACTGAAAGTTCGGAAAAACATTGGTCATTCCTGCGTATGGCACAGCCTGGGGAATGGTGTTGTAACCAATTATCTGTGCTGCTGTAGCTGCCGGCAGGCTTGTCTGGATAAAAGTGGAAAACACCGAATTAGGGGCATTAAGAGGAACGGCTCCACCTGATGCTGCATTGATGAATACCTTCATCGCATCATTATTGGGAACGAACACGGTATAACGGTTCGCCAGGTTATCTAGAGTTCCGGTCATGCCTGCTCTCACGATAAGCCTGTAATAAAGGCTATCGTTCGCGCGTGCGGGTGAGGCAAGGGTATCGGTTATGCTGCTCATTGTTGTTACTGGTGGAGGAGTTTCAATGAACTGCTCCATATCATCATTGCAGGCAGTGAACAGCACCGATCCAAAAGCGATCATCAACCCTATTCTGAAAATATTTTTCATATTGTGTTTTTTAGATCTGATTAAAGGTTATATCCAAAACTCATATAATATAGGCCTCCTATCTGGGCATTTCCTACAGCATTGTAATAATACTGGTTCAGCAGGTTGTTCGCTCCGATCTTGAAAATGGACTTTGTGCCCGGGATCTTTGTGCTGATCTGGGCATCCAGTACATGAAAGGCAGGAACATTTCCGCTGGCGAAATCACCCTGGTAGAAATAACTGTCTTGCCAGCGGTAAGTAATATTGAATCCATACCGGTTGTTCTTACCAAACCCTGTATTGGCAAAGGTTGCATTCATCCTGTATTCCGGGCTGTTAAAAAAGGAAACAAATCCTTCCGGGATATCCGTGATCCTGTCGCTTGATACATTCACAGCAAGGTTGAAGTTAAGTGGAAGCCTGTAATCAACACTTAAGCCGAAACCATAGGTTTTAACCTTCTCTGCAATATTTACAGGAACTGAGAAAATAAAGCCGTTCGCTGTATCTGCCTGGCTTATCGGACTACCTGTTTTATTCTGAACAAGAAGCCTGCGGGTCAGAAAATCCTGGTATTGACCAAAATATCCATATGCATCTATCAACATTCTTTGGCCAAACTGAAGTCCCTTGTAACCCAGTTCAAATGTGGTAACCGATTCAGGTTTATAATCCTGGAAATCGTATGGGACCACGCTTCCTGCACGCAGGTCATCAAGATAATAAACAGGGTTATCATAAAAGTTGTAGAATTCCCTGAAAGATGGATCACCTCCAATAAGGGTTGTATTTCCTCCAACGCCCAGGTTTATCCATTGCTGCTGTGTTGAAGGGAACCTGTAAGCTGTTTGAGCTGAAAGGCGAATATTATTGTCTTCCGCAACTTTGAATAACATAGTTGCCCGTGGAGTGAACTTTCCCTTGAAGTTTTCATTCTTATCATAACGGCCTGAAACGGTAACGCGTAAACGATCATCCATGAAGCCCTTTCCCGCCTGTATGTATGCGCCAACCTCATTGATATTGATATTGCCTGCTGAATCGGCAAAAAGAGTTCCTTCAGAATTCAATACGTAGCGCTTTATATTTCCTCCAACCAATACATCAGCAAAATTGCTTGTCCACTGGGAAAGATTATACTGTCCTTCTACCTGGTATAGATCCGTTTTATCAACGAACAGCCCACCACTTGGTATCGGAACCTTTCTTACCTGGTCAAACAGTTTCTTAAATTCAGGGCTTCCGGGTAATGGTCTTCCCACATCAGCAACCCTTCTTGCATTATTATGGGCGTCCATATCCGTTTGGCCTGCAAGTTTGTTTGCGAGGAAAGCCTGGGTATACTGCACATACCAGTCGGTTAGCTGCGGTGTTGGTGTAATACCGTCGGGTGCAAAGGTCACTGACTTTTTCCAAGCTTCATTTGTTAGCCTGGTTGTAACTGTAGCATTGAAGGATTCTCCTGCATTTTCCTGGGTAGTCCATGCACGCACATGCCAATTCTTATTATTCAGTTCCACTTTATACTGGCCGATCTTTAATGCCTTCAGGGAATACCTGTCGCTACCGGTATAAACAGTGTTTCCGGTTCCCCAATGCCCTGCGATAACGGCTTCAGTATTTGGCGTGATCTTGTAATTTAAGGAACCACTCATTTTATAGTTTAGGGTAACCGGGTCGATAATATCAACCTCATTGTAACCGGTACGGCTAACATTTGTAGGGTTCTGGGTCAAGGTCTGGATGAAAGGCATGAGGAATGGTGCCTGTTGACCAATGCCCAGGAGGAAAGGATTAATGTTTACCGTAGTTTCATCACCGTAAACATTTATACCATCATAATTTGGATCTGTGGTTCTCGTACCTGCCTTTACATAACCCAATGTGCCGATCCTGTTGAAGTTCCTGTAATCCATCGCTACCCAGTCTTTCGCCTGGATAAGTTCGGTGGTTACCTTAAAGGCGAATTTTTCAGATACCTTCTTTGCCCAGCGCAGGTTCCAGTTGTGATAAGGAGAAGCCTGGTCCCTTTGGCTGCGGTCAGTATGCATGATACCGGTCTTTACTTCAAACGATAGTCCCTGGTACCGGAAAGGATTCTTGCTGTTAATAAGCAAGGTCCCGTTCATTCCACCCGGACCATAAAGTGCTGATGACGCTCCTGGGAGCAGTTCCATGCTTTCAACGTCAAGCTGGCTCAAACCGATAACGCTTCCCACCGAGAAATTAAGTCCCGGTGCCTGGTTATCCATTCCATCCATGATCTGGTTGAAGCGAACATTTCCGCTGCCGGAAAAACCGCGTGTGGAAGGAGTTTTAAACGTAAGCGAAGAGGATACAACGTCAACGCCTTTAAGGTTCGACACCACATCATAATAACTTGCTGCGGGGGCAGTACGAATTGTAGCGGCACTCACCCTTTCCACAGAAACGGGTGATTCAATGATTCGTTGAGGCAAACGACTGGCTGAGACCACCACTTCCTGGCCAAGAGTATTTCCGGGCACCAGGTTAAGCGTGAGGGGCTCTGCAGAAGATACCTGGATCTCCTGGGAGGCATAACCAACGGATGAAAAAATAAGTGTAACGGGAAGTTGTTTCACTTTAAGAGTGAAATCGCCGTTCTCATTAGTGAAGGTTCCTTCGGTCGATCCTTTTACCGTAACCGATACAGCACCTGCATTCTCAAGCGTGTTACTGTTCTTCACGTTACCGGTAATGATCACGTCCTGTGCCCGGGCGGAGCCTGAAACAAGTGCAAGGATCGTAACCAGAAAAGGAAATAATCTTCTCATATACGGTCTTTTTGGGTTTAGAATTTATAGCAAAATAGGTATTGTTAAGCTGAAGCAGAAAGATTTTTTATCACCCATTGTTGAAATCTAAAAAAGGACTTCCCCGGCGTTTTTGACGCCTTGGTTTTACTTTAGCGTATGGCTATGCAAAAATTTCCTTTTCAGACGGGGTTTTACCGAGGTAAGGTGCGGGATGTTTATTACCTGGGGAACGAATGGCTGGTTATGATAGCCAGCAACCGCATATCTGCATTCGATGTCATTTTACCTGAAACAATACCTTTCAAGGGAGAGGTGCTGAACCGGATCGCGGCCACCATGCTAAATGAAACAAAAGATATATGCCCGAACTGGCTTGTAGAAACACCGGCACCAAATGCAAGCCTGGGAATACGATGCCAGCCATATAAGGTAGAAATGGTAGTGCGTGGAAACCTGACAGGGCATTCATGGCGCACCTATAGTTCAGGGAAAAGAATTTTGTGCGGGGTAGCGTTGCCCGAAGGGATGAAGGAAAATGATTTTTTCCCTGAACCTATAATTACCCCATCCACTAAGGCAGATGCCGGTCATGATGAGGACATCTCGAGGGAAGAGATCCTCGCAAGAGGAATAGTGCCCGAAGAAGATTATTTGCTGCTGGAAAAATATGCGCTGGCATTATTTGAACGGGGTGGTAAAATTGCGGAATCACGGGGGCTTATCCTTGCAGACACCAAGTATGAATTTGGAAAAGCGAATGGAAAGGTATATTTAATGGATGAAGTGCATACGCCTGATTCATCGCGCTATTTTTTCCTTGAGGGATTCCAGGAGAGGCAGCTAAAAGGTGAACGCCAGAAGCAACTTAGTAAGGAATTTGTGCGCGAATGGCTGATCGCAAATAATTTTATGGGAAGACCAGGCGACGTTATTCCAGAAATGACCAGCGATTGGATCCAAAGCATCAGCGCCAGGTATATTGAATTATTTGAAAGGCTTACAGGTGAAAAATTCACCTCGGAAAGGCTGACCGAAGAAGAAATTTTCGACAGGATCACCACGTCAATCAATATGCTCAACATTACTCCCTAACCCCAATCAACCTCCAACTTCCAACCTCCAACTCCCAACCTCCAACCCTAACGTTTTTGCATAAACGCCACCTGATTTTCTACACTTATCAGCAGAAATGATTTGTGAAAGAAATTGCAGATAGTCTCATCAATTCGCCTGGGGTATTCATGATCAGCGCTTTACAGCGGAAGTTTCACGTTGGCACACCATTTGAAATTGTAAGGGTGTTATTCGATAACACTCAAAATAATAAATGAAATTATTCATCATTAAAAATTATTAATCATGGGAAATCTATTGTACACTATTGCCGTGATCTTGCTTATAGCATGGGCGATAGGATTCCTGGGATTCCAGGCCGGAGGTATCATTCACCTTTTATTGGTGATCGCAGTTATCGCATTTCTTGTTAGGCTTATATCTGGAAGGAGAACGCTATAAGATGCGTATTGTTAACCTATAAAAAACACCCCGAATGAAAAATGGAAAAATGATAATCGGTTTGCTGGCAGGAGCCGCAGCCGGTGCGCTGACCGGGGTTCTTCTTGCTCCCGATAAAGGTTCGGTAACAAGAGGTAATCTGAGTCGCAGGAGCCGTGAATCTATTGATGGATTAAAGGGCAGGATGAGCGACCTGGTGGAAAATGTTTCGCATAAATATATGCCAGGCAAATCCGGAAGAAGCTCAGCTTCTTCAACATCAGGAAGAGAGCGGTCAATGGAGAGAACGAGATCAACAGCTTCTCAACACAATGCTCCCGGTGCACCATCTGCCGGAAATATGTAAGTATTTCCCATGGTGCTGAAAAAAGCATTT
This sequence comes from Bacteroidota bacterium, assembly GCA_023417815.1. Taxonomy (GTDB): domain Bacteria; phylum Bacteroidota; class Bacteroidia; order Chitinophagales; family Chitinophagaceae; genus Ferruginibacter. The sequence goes on from JAEZEI010000064.1 coordinate 168,028, forward strand.
GCAATCTGCAAATGCTTTTTTTTGCGGTAGCCATTTCTACCTGGCAAGTTTTCTTTGCCGTGATTTATTAAATACCATTCGACCCTTTTCAATTCCTTTTCGCATCTCCTTCTGCACCTCCTCAGGCAATGCAACAATATCAGCGCATTCCTGGCTGCAGCACCCGTTAAACTGCTTTGAACAATATTCACACTGGATAAAGAGAAGATGACATCCCTGGTTATTACAATTTGTATGAGTATCTGCAGGGTTGCCACACTGGTGGCAATTTGCAATTATCTCATCTGATATACGCTCCCCCAGCCTTCCATCGAATACAAAGTTCTTACCGCGGAATTTGTTAGGGATACCAAGTTCCCTGACCTTGTTTGCATACTGGATTATACCACCTTCCAGGTGGAAAACATTCCTGAACCCCCGGTGAAGCATATACGCACTTGCTTTTTCGCAGCGAATCCCCCCTGTGCAGTACATAATTATGTTGCGATCCTTATTTTCCTGCAGCATCTCCGCCGCCATTGGAAGTTGCTCGCGGAAGGTATCGCTGGGAATTTCCACAGCATTCTCAAAATGGCCAACTTCATACTCATAATGATTCCTCATATCGATAACAACCGTATCCGGATCTTCTGTGAGCTTATTGAATTCCTCCGCGCTTACATACTTCCCGCGGTTCTGCATATCAAAATCAGGATCAACAATACCATCTGCGACTATTTTATCCCGCACTTTTATCTTAAGTACCCAGAAAGATTTACCATCATCATCCACGGCAATATTCAGCCTCAGGTTTTCGAGACCATTGATACTATCAAGGTAAGTTCTAAAGTCATCAAAATTTGTGGAGGGAACACTTACCTGGGCATTGATGCCTTCTTGGGCCACATAAATACGACCGAAAACGCCAAGTTTATCAAGATGCCTGTATAGTTCATTTCTGAATGCAGATGGATCAGGAATTGGAAGATAACGGTAGAATGAAATGGTGGTACGGGGAGTGGTTTCAGCCATCAGGCGTGCTTTAAGCTCCGCCTGTGAAACCCTGTTGTGTAAGGGTGCCATAAAATAAATTTGATCCCGTATGGGAAATCAGAAAATTGATTGGATGCTTGCAGGGCAAACCAAATTCAGTACAAATATACGCTAAAATGAGATCTGGACAGAGTTATCCCCTTTGGTAACACCAGATCCAAGGGCTCCACCAGCGCCAAGCCTGAAACCTGTTGCACCCTGGTTCCCATTGCGATAGGCTGCTACAAAATCTATCCGGAAAATCTTGAAGATATTTTCAAGCCCGGCAAAAATTTCTGCATAATTATTATCAGAATTCACATAAAATGCATTTGCCCCTGTTACCAGGTTCCAGTTAAGTCTTCGGAACAAAGGGATCTTATTTGTAAGTAAACCGTTCAGGTGATGTTCAAAATGCGCAATGGAATAAAACGCCGCAGTGGTACTGTTTGCGTAGTAAGGCGCCAGCTGGAAGCTATTCACATACTCGGAGGCAGCCTTTAGCTGGTTCCCGTTAAAATGCTGGTAATCCATAACCGGTACCCGGTTATTATTTAAAAATCCACCTATTCCCGCCCGGTAGCGTATGGTTCCTGCAAGTTTTAAATTCCTGTTCCCCTCCATACCAAGTTTCCACTTGTCGTAGTCCACATCGCTACCGAAAAGACCATTTATCCCTTTTACATATTCTACGGAAAAGATCGGGTAACTGGATCCTACAGGCATTTTGAACGTAGGGAACTGAATAAATCGTTGACCGGGCTGCCAGGATGCGCCAATCCTGACGGATAACGCCTGGTGTTCTTCAAAATGTCCTGCTATGAGTTCTGCAGGATAGTTTGGAGTTAGGTGCACTGTATCCTTCTTTCTAAAAGTAAAATCGGTAGAATTTTCCAAAGGTTTCCGATCTTCGAACTCCACGGATGCTGTAAGGGAAAGGCCATTCTCTTTCTTCAGGTTCCAGCCAGCGACACCATAACCCGCCTCATAGATCTTCATGTAATTCTTTCCGTAAAAAAGGGTTGAAACAGCGTTTATAAGCGGGGTGAGTTTGCTATCACGATTAAATTGCATCACTCTTCGCCCTCCTTCAAGGCTGAAAGCAGACTGATCGTTCAGAAGATTCTTTACTGTTCGGGTTATCTTAAGGGAAGGGTTGAAATGGCCATTATCAAACCCATAACGCATAGTGGGTTCGAAGGTTATAGAACTGTTCTTTTTCCCCCTCGTATAACTCGTGGAGATCTTCGATACCACGCCTTCGACAGTGTTATATTCAAGCTGTGTAATCAGAGCTTTGAACTGCCACCTGCTGTAACCATTAACCCTGGAATAATAATTACTGATCCCGCCCAGGAAGAACTTTTGTGGCCTGATCTTATTCCTTGCCCTGTTCAATGAATCAAGATATGACTGGCTTTTAAGAGAATCATTCCGGCTTCTGAAGATGCTGTCCTTTACCATGTAATCGTTTGCCTGTGCTGAATCCAGGGGAACGGGTCTTATGCTGTCCCAGTATTCAACAGACCGCTTATGTGCTGCCGTATCATATTTCATGATCAGCTTGTCAAAGAATCCGTTCTGAAACACAGGGTTGATTGAATATTCTGAAAAAACATTAAGAAACGTACCACCAGCTTTCACACCCAGAATGCTGAAATCAAAACCAAGCAATTGATCCTTCACCCTCCAGACATCATTCTGCACTGGAAAATGGAGTTGCCGTAGAGTAAGCGTATCCAAAAGCTCCAGTTGGGCGGTTTTTGTGAGCATAAGATCAAAACTATGTATCCGCCAGTCATCATCAACAATATTGATCACGCCTGTGAAAAGCGGTTCGTAATTTCTCCTCGGTGTCAGCTTTATGCTGTGAATCATCCTGTCATTTTCAAAGAATGTTCCAAGGTATTTAAATCGATAAAAGGAAATGGCCCCGTCGGCTATAGGTGAAATGAATCCTCTAGGATTGAATCTTTCCATAAAGACCTTTACATTATTATTATAAAGGCTGATTATGGCAGGAAAGGTTATTCCAAAACTATTACTGCCACTTACCCTGCTGCTGTGTACTTCCATTTTGAAATGGTCCGGCTCCTGGATATGAAGCGTAGAAATGGATTCACTTAGATAAATGATACCTCTCCCTGCTGAATCAACACCCATGTCCTCCTTGTCGTCCTTTTTGATCTTCTTTCCCATGATCCGGTCCGGCAATTGCTTCAGTTTCACCATATCGCGGGTATAAAGACCTGATGTAAAACCTTTCACCTGGGTATTGTAATATGGCCTTTTCCTGATGGCTTCCCGGATGATGGCATATGCAGGATCCTCTCCTCCACTTTTCACAACAACTTCATTGATCGTTAGCTCTACCTCTTTCAGAATAAAGGTCAATTCTGTATCCCCGGTTACATCTACAACCTTTTCCTGCGAAGCATATCCTATGTGCTGACACACTATCGTATGCTTCCCCGGCTCAACTGCTATATTAAACAAAGCTTTATTATTGGCGCTTGTTCCTTTGGAAGTTCCTTTTATAGTAATGGAAGAATATGGCAGAAGATCGCCTGAAGCAGTATAAACGGTACCGTATATACGCTGGGCCGTGCTGGTAAGGGGCGCAAGGAATAAAACCAGGTACAGGAATAGTCTCATATTAATTGCGAGGGAATGTTATACTCCTGAAAAGTGAACCTGTAAGGGCGCTCATCCCGGCGGTGATCGCACCGGTAACTGCGGTTAGCAAAACTAACACGATGGCATTATCGCTTTTAATTACGAGCATTGCAACTTTGGAAGCAAGAATATGATCATTTGCTGCACTTATATACCACGCCAGTGTTCCCCAGAGTAAAAGCAAAGCAAAGAAACCTGACATAAAAGCAAACCCTCCCCTTTGGTAAATAAAAAATGCTGGCAGGAAAGCTGCAATGGTTATTGACCACCAGGGAAGGAACAAACAAATAGCATATGCAGCTATCATAGTTAATATGGTAACAGACAAAAATCTCATTTGCGGTTATTTTTTATTAAACACGATCTGGTTTCCGGAATTAGAAATGCTCCCCCTTTTCCTGAAATCGATCTTATAGTATTTTCCTTCGGTCCAGTCGTTTATAAAATTATCATAGAACCTG
>JAEZEI010000091.1 GCA_023417815.1 Bacteroidota bacterium
AGGAACACCAGCCCCGCGCCCTCGGCGATCACGAAGCCATCGCGATCCGCGTCCCAGGGACGACTCGCCTTCTCAGGTGCGTCGTTGCGCTTGCTGATCGCGCGCATCGCGGCGAATCCAGCGACTCCGAGCGGCGTGACCGCGGCTTCGGCGCCACCCGCCACGCAGGCGTCCAGCTCTCCCCGCGCGATCGTGCGAAAGGCCTCGCCGATGGCGTGCGCGCCCGACGAACACGCGCTGGTGGTCGTGTAGCTCGTGCCCTTGAGGCCGTACTTCATGGAGATCTGGCCGGGCGCCAGGTTCGAGATGGTGGCGGGGATGAAATAAGGGCTGATGCGGTTGGGCCCCTTCTCCGCCAACACCTTGCACATGTTCTCGATGTAGCCGAGGCCCCCGATACCCACGCCGATCAGCGTGCCGGTCTTGAGCTTCACCGGATCGTCCTCGGCGATGCCCGTGGTGCGCATCGTCTCTTCGGCGGCCCCCATGGCCAGGTGGATGAAGCGGTCCATGGAGCGGATGTCGCGCTTGGGCACGAAGCGCTCGGCCTCGAACCCCTTACACTCACCGGCGATGCGCGAGCCGTAGTCCTGGACGTCGAAGAGTTGGATCGGAGCGATACCGCTCTTGCCTGCCTTGATGGAGCCCCAGGTTGTGGCGCTGTCGAGTCCACAGGGACTCACCGCACCGATGCCCGTAATAACCACCCTGCGCATTTCTCAGCCCCCGCGCGTCGACCGCCCCCGCAGGAACGACTCGCGCATCAGAAGGGAGTGACACAACGCCATGGGCCATGCCAGGCGTCATAGCAAAAAGGGGGGCCCCGCTCGGCGCCCCCCCGCAGCCCCCGCGCTGATTGCCGCGGGGAAATCGAGATATTCAGTGACAACGTTCGAATCTGTTCCAGGGCTCCCCACCGGATCAGGCCTGAACCTGCAGGCGTGGGTGGCGAGGCGCTCGCCCGGGAACCCGAGCAGTCTCTCCCGAGTCGCCCCGGGAGGGCCGGCTCACTTGCCCTTGTGTTCCTGGATGTAGGAGATCGCGTCCCCCACCGTGCGAATCTTCTCGGTGTCTTCGTCTGGGATGTCGATCTCGAACTGCTCCTCGAACGCGAGCACGAGCTCGACGATGGCGAGGGAGTCGGCCCCCAAATCATCGATGAACGAAGCGGCCTCTTTCACCTCGGCCAGATCGACATCGAGTTGCTGGGAGATGATCTCCTTGACCTTGTCGGCGATATCCATCCGTTCCTCCGAAACCTCGGGCCACCGAAGTGGCCCTCTTTTACTCGCGCGCGCGCTCGGCGCCCGTCAATGTTTTGCTCGCGGGCGGAACCGCCCGCTTCGACTCTCGCGTACCAGGATAATCCCGGCCCAGTATCCTCGCGGGCGGACCCGCTTCGACGTCACACGTACATTCCGCCGTTCACCCGTAGCACCTGACCGGTAATGTAGCTCGCTTCATCGGACGCGAGGAACAGCACCGCAGCCGCTACCTCCTCGGGCCGACCCACGCGTGAGAGCGGGGTCTGTTCGACAATGCCCTTCTGCACTGCCTCCGGGAGCGAGCTCGTCATGTCGGTCTCAATAAACCCCGGCGCAACCACATTCACAGTGATTCCGCGCGAGGCGTACTCCCGAGCGAGTGTCTTCGTCAACCCGATTATTCCCGCCTTGGAAGCCGAATACACCGCCTGCCCGGGGTTGCCCGCTTCGGCCACCACGCTGGACAGGTTGATGATTCGCCCCTGCTTGACCTTCATCATGCTGCGGATGGCCGCCTTGGCGCAGAAGAGCGGGCCCGCGACGTTGGTCGCGAAGGTACGCTCGATTTCCTCCTTCTTTACGCGCAGGAGGATCTGGTCCATGGCGATGCCGGCGTTGTTCACCAGGATGTCGAGACGCTTGTGCTGGTCCGTGACCTCCTTGAAGGCCTGCTGCACCGCGTCTTCATCGGCCACGTCGAACTGCTTGAGCTCGCCGCGCCCGCCCGCCTGGAGGATCGCGTCGACCGTCTCGCGCGCCTTGGCTTCGTTCCCAGCGTAGTTCACCACCACGTGGGCGCCTGCGCGCGCGAGCAACAGCGAGACCGCGCGGCCAATACCGCGGGACCCGCCCGTTACGACAGCCACCTTCCCGTCGAGCCGGAACATGCCGCAGCCTCAGGCCTGCTCGGACGAGGCGTTCTTGACGACTTCCTTACCCTTGTAGTGTCCGCACGCGGGGCAAACACGGTGGGGCACCATCACGTCCCCGCAGTTCGGGCAGGGGATGAGGTTCGGTGCACTGACCTTGTCGTGGTTGGCGCGGCGGGAATTTCGCCGAGACCGCGGGGTCTTTCTCTTCGGAACGGCCACGGAATCACTCCTTCTGGCGCTCGCCCTTCTTGGCGAGCTTCATCAACGGTGCAAGACGAGGGTCGATGGGACCCTCGCCAGAATCGGCGGAATGCCCCCCCTCGGGGGAGCGCATGTGCTCGGGAAGATCGAGCTCACAAGCGGGCTCGCAGCGGGGCTGCATGGGCAGCTCGAGCAGCAAGTAGTCCCGGACCAGGTCGTCGATCACCACGTGATCGCCCGTGTAGAACTCGCGATCGGGTTCGTTGGGATCGACGTCCTCTTCCTCATCCTGCGCGGGCAACCCCGCGGCTCGAGCGTCAGCCGCGGTGGCCGGGGCATAGAGCGCGGCCAGGTCGCACTCGACCTCGAGCGGCACGCCCGAGAGGCAGCGCACGCACTCACTCACCAGCGTGGCGCGCGCATGCCCATGAACCAGGATCTCGCGTCCATTGCGCTGGGCGTGCACCTCGACGGCGCCAGGCCCGCGGGACGTGTCGCCGTGTACCCCCGTGTCCGCCAACACGCGCTCCAGCCACGACGCGTCGAGGGCGAAGGCGAAGTCCTTGCCCTGAGCATCGAGGTCGTGGATGGGAATTGACAGTTCGGCCATTTCACGAATCTTTTCGCTAGGTCGAGCGCGCAGGTACAGCGCGCGAGCAAAACGTACACGCAGTAACGGCCGGCGAAGCGGAGCCGGAGGGTAGCTCGCACCCCCGGCGTGTCAAGGAGCTGCCGAGAGCCCCTCGGCCGTCACCTGCAAGGTAGCCACGGCCGTCGGGAGGCGCCCCCCATCGGCGCGCGTGGTCCCGGTGCGACCGAGCCGCGGGACCACCAGGGCAAGCCCGCCTGCCTGGGGTTCCTTGCCCGCATGCAGCGCCTGCACGGCCGGGTAAGCGAAGATTCCCCCGCGCGCA
>JAEZEI010000095.1 GCA_023417815.1 Bacteroidota bacterium
TCTCCGAGCTGCTCGAGGAGCAGATGTTCGGATCGCTCAATCCCCGTCAGAAGCAGTACGTGGGCTACGTCCGCCAGAGTGGCGAGCACCTGCTCGCGCTCGTCAACGACATCCTTGATATCTCCAAGATCGAGGCCAACAAGTTCGTGCTCGAGCGCGTGTGGCTCGATCCGACCATCGCCATCAAGGCCACCTGCGGCGTCGTCCAACCTTTGGCCGACAAGAACGGGGTCAGCCTGGAGCTCGACCTGGAAGAATCGCTGCCGGCCATCTTCGCCGACCCCGTGCGCGTCAAACAGATCCTCTACAATCTCCTCTCCAATGCGGTGAAGTTCACGCCCAGCGGCGGACGCGTCACGCTGCGTGCGGCGCTCCTCGGCTCGCAGCTCAGCTTGAAGGTGGAGGACACCGGCGTGGGCATCGCGCCCGAAGACCTTCCACGGCTGTTCCGCGAGTTCGAGCGGCTGCAAAACGTATCTGGAAAGAGTGAGGGCACGGGGCTCGGATTGGCTCTCACCAAGCGGCTCGTCGAGATGCACGAGGGTTCCATCCAGGTGGAGAGCGACCCAGGCCGCGGGTCGACCTTTACCGTCTGCTTACCGAGCGCCCAGGGGGCGACGCCCCCGTCCATCCGAAGCCCAAGTACCTACTCGTCCTGAAGTCACAGATGGAGAACGGCCCATGAAGCGCAACAAGATCCTGGTAGTTGAGGACAACGCGCCCAATCGTGCGCTCGCACAGGACGTCCTGGTGCATCGCGGCCACGAAGTCGTGACGGCCTGCGATCTCGAAGAGGCGAAAGCCCACCTCGTCGATGCCAGGTTGGGACTGGTTCTCACGGACGTGCACCTTCCCGGAGGGGGCGGCGAAGCCCTGCTACGTAAGATACGGGGGGAGCACAGCCTCAAGGGCGTACGCGTGGTCGCCGTTACGGCGCTGGCCATGGCGGAAGATCGGCAACGACTTCTGGGCCTTGGCTTCGACGGGTACATCAGCAAGCCCATCGACATCCGAAGCTTCGTGCAGAAAGTCGAGTCCTTTATATCTTGATTGATCGATCGAACCAGCTGATCCTTCGTTTAGATGCCTGCCTCGGGCCGCCATGGGCCACGTGCACGGGGGGTGTTCGTGCTGCAACAAGTGTCTACCATTCTCGTCGTTGACGACGAGCCGCTCAACGTTCGTCTGCTCCGCGATCAACTGGAGTCCGAGGGCTATGTCGTGCTTTCGGGCGCCAGCGGCACCGAGGCCTTGGAGCTTGCGCGGGCCTGCACACCGGATCTCATCCTGCTCGACATCATGATGCCGGGCATGTCTGGCGTGGAGGTCGTCAGCGTTCTCGCGTCGGATGCGAAGACGAAACATATTCCCGTCATCATGGTGACCGCGCTCGGCGATCGCGACTCCAAGGTGCTCGCGCTACGCAGCGGCGCCACGGAGTTCTTGTCGAAGCCCGTCGATCGGGTCGAGCTCCTCGTGCGCGTGCGCAACCTCCTCCGCTTGAAGAGTTATCAAGACGAACTCGCAGCGTATGCACAGAAGCTCGAGGTCCGCGTGGCGGAGCGCACCGAGGACTTGCGCATGAGTCACCGCGAGACGATCCACGCTTTGACCCGCGCGGCCGAGTACAAGGATGAGGAGACTGGTGAGCACGTGCGGCGCATCAGCTACTACGCCAGCGAGCTCGCGGAGCGGCTCGGCATGGACGCTGGATTCTGCGACGAGATCTTTCACGCCAGCCCGATGCACGACGTGGGGAAGATCGCGGTCCCCGATTCGATCTTGCTGAAACAGGGCAAGCTCGATGCAGATGAATGGGTTCGCATGAAGACGCACACCAGCATCGGAGCCCAGATCCTGGCGGAATCGAAGTCTCCGTATGTCAGGATGGGCGCGGATATTGCGCTATGCCATCACGAGCGATGGGACGGAACGGGCTATCCTCGAGCCTTGAAGGGCGAGTCGATCCCGCTGGCCGCCAGGATCATGACCGTCGGGGACGTCTACGATGCGCTGCGGTCGAAGCGGCCGTACAAGGAGCCGTTCAGTCACGAGAGGGCAGTGGAGATCATCACCAAGGGCGACGGGCGCACCATGCCCGGTCACTTCGACCCGACGGTGCTCGCGGCGTTCGAGCACTCGGCCGGGCGCTTCAACGAGATCTTTGGTGAGTGGAGCGATCCCAACTGATCATCACACGGACGCTCTCTCTGTCACGATCGACCGGCACCGAGCCGGAGCGCACCCGAACGCGCGGAAGAATGGGTAGGACATGCCCGAGATAGACACCGATACAGTTGTGGACGGACGCTACGTCATCAAGCGTGAGATCGCGCGTGTGGGCATGAGCACGGTTTGTGAGGCGCGCCATCTCTTCTCGGACGCCAAGGTCGCGCTGAAGCTGCTGCAATACCCGACCGTGCAGCGTCCCGTTGCCCAGGCCCGGATGATCGCCGAGGCGCGCGCCCTGGGTGTCCTGCGCCATCCCAACATCGTCTCGCTCTACGACGCGGGTCAATGCGCCACCCATGGGCCGTATCTGGCGATGGAGATGATCCCGGGGCGTTCGCTCGAGAGCCTGCTGGTTGCCCGCCGACGGTTGCCGCTGGGGCAGGCCGTCGCCCTCATGGTCCAGCTGTGCAGCGCGCTCGATCTGGCGCATCGACGCAAGATTCTGCATCGCGACATCAAGCCAGCCAATCTGCTCATCACGCCGCAGCGCATGGGCGACCAGCTGAAGGTCAGCGATTTCGGTGTCGCGCAGGCCACTGGCGTCACCGCGCCTGAAAACAAGCTCACCAAGGCCGGAGAGCTCCTCGGGACCCTCGCCTACATGGCGCCCGAAC
>JAEZEI010000097.1 GCA_023417815.1 Bacteroidota bacterium
GCCTGCTCACCTGCTCTCGCCTTCCGCGCCGCCGCGTGGCGTGGTAACGGTGTGGGCGATGTATTTCGAAGTAGAACATGTCCTCGAAGCTCCCGTGGAGACCATCGAGGCCGCTATGTTCCATCCGGACTACCTCAAGTATCTGGTGGCGCATCACGAGATCCTCACGGGCGCACATCCCCAGGCGCTCGAGGAGAGCCCCGCCCAGATCAAGCGCCGCGTGCACTACATCGCGCGGCCCGCCTTCGACCACGTGGGCTTCAAGGAAGTTCCCTCGACCTGGTTCGAGTTCGTCGAGTCGAGCACCTGGGACAAGCGCACCCGCACCCTCGCCTTCCACAACGTCCCCGTGGCCGACAAGGTCGCCGAGCGCTTCTTGAACAAGGGGGAGATTCAGCTCTCGCCGCTCCCCTCGGGAAAGACCCGGAGGCGCACCAAGGCGGAAATCAAGCTCCACAGCCTGCCGCTGCTCGTTCGCCCCATGGCCGGCATGGTCGAGCAGATGATCGCGCGTGAGGCCAAGCGTCTGCTCGAGATCGAAGCCCGCGTGCTCAACCAGTGGATCGCGAACGGCGGCTCGAACCACGATCAGACCGCGCGCGCGTAGCGCAGGTCCGCGCCCTCAGCGCTCGAAGCGAACGCCTGGCTCACCCGCGAAGCGTCGCCCCATGACGTCGAACGCAGGGCTGTGCTTGTCCACCAGCACGAAGCGGCGCTGACTGCGCAACGCGGCGGCGCCGGTGGTCCCGCTGCCCGCGAAGAAGTCCAAGACGAGCCCGCCGGGCGGACACGACGCGCGCACGATGCGCTCCAGGATGCCCACGGGCTTCTGCGTGGGATAGCCGAGCTTTTCCTTGCCGGTCGGGCTCACGATGGTGTGCCACCAGGTGTCCGTCGGCAGCTTGCCGCGCGCGGCGTTCTCGGGCCCCACCAGGCCCGGGGCCATGTAGGGAATGCGATCCACCTCCTCGGTGTCGAAGTAGTAGCGCTTGGGATCGCGCACGTAGACCAGGATGTTGTCGTGCTTGGCAGGCCAACGCTTCTTCGTGCGCGCGCCGTAGTCGTAAGCCCAGATGATCTCGTTCAGGAAGGCCGCGCGGCCGAAGATGCGATCGATGAGCACCTTGCAGTAATGGACCTCGCGGTAGTCGATGTGGAAGTAGAAGCTGCCCGTGGGCTTGAGCAAGCGGTGCGCCTCTCGCAGGCGGGGTTCGAGGAACGTGAGGTAGTCGTCGAAGCGATCGTCGTAGGCCTCGCTGGCGACGCGCTCGGTGCGGTAACGCGCGCCCTGGAACCCAACGCGATCGCCGTGGGGGTCCCGTTGCGTGCGAAGATGCAGGCGTTCCTGGATGCGACCTGTATTGAAGGGCGGGTCGATGTAGATGAGATCCACGCTCGCGGCAGGCAGCTCCGGCAAAACCGCCTCGTTGTCTCCCTGAATGACGAGGCCACGCTCGCCTTCTCGCAGCCAGAACTTGCTCATTGGCCGCTGATCGTTACAAGAAGGATCCCGTGCGGCTATCGACCCTTTCCCTGCTGCTCTTCATTTCGGCGCTCACCGGGGGGTGCCCCGAGCCTGAAGAAGCGCGTGCCTCCGAGCAAGCCGCAGAAAGGGCGAGCGAAAAGCCGAGCGAAGGCCCGGCTCCGGATCCCTACGTCGACTTCCCGTTGTACGGCCGCGTGACCGGCATCGCGATCACGGCGCGCAAAGACGCGAGCCCCGACGCCATCCCGGTCGGCTGGCTGCGCCGGGGTGAAACCGTGCGGCTCAAGGCGGCCGGTCAGAAGAGCGCGACCTGCAAGAGCGGCTGGCACGAGATCCATCCGAAGGGATTCGTTTGTGCCGGCGAGGGCATCGAGGTCACCGAGGCGCCCACGCAGGTGGGCGAGGAGGATCGCGCGGAAGCCAACCGCAACGCGCCCATGCCGTACCAGTACTACCTCGTGAAAGAGGCCAAGGTGCCCGAGTACCACCAGCTGCCCTCACGCGATCAGCAACGGGCGGCCGCGGCGTACGGGGACATGTGGCAGAAGCTGGAGCGCGAGGGCAACGACCAGACGCTCAAGAAGTTCCTGGAAGGCAAGCTGCCCGGTCAACCCACCAAGCACGCGGTCATCCGCCGCTTCCTCGAGCGCGGCTTCTACGTGGCCGCGACAGGCACGCTGGTCCGCTCGCAGCGCACGTTCGCTCGTTCGGTGCGCGGGAGCTTCATCAAGGCGTCGCAGCTCGAGCCCAAATCCGGATCCTCGTTTCGTGGCGTAGAGCTGAAGGACGGCAAGACCTTGCCCGCGGTGTGGGCGGTGCGCGGCGCGACCCCGCAGGTGCCCAAGAAGCGCGACGACGGCAGCGTGCAATGGGTCAACGCGCCCGATGCCAAGCCGTTCGAGCGCCTGTCGGTGGTGAACAACTGGAAGGGTTGGGCGCGCATCGACGGGAAGATCATGCACGAGCTGAGCGACGGCACGTACCTCTACGATTGGTACCTCGCCGTGGCCGAGAAGATGGACCGTCCGAAAGAGGTGGGGCCCAAGGAGCCCTGGGTCCACGTGGACGTCGGCGAACAGACGCTCGTGCTGTACGTGGGCGACGAGCCCATCTACGCCACGCTGGTCTCTTCGGGCCTGGCCGAGCACGCGACGCCGCTCGGCAGCTTTCGCATCCACAAGAAGTACGTGTCCGACAGCATGGCGGACATCGGCGCCGACGCGGCCGACAACCGCTACAGCATCGACGACGTACCCTGGACCCAGTACTTCGACGGCTCGCGGGCCCTGCATGGCGCCTTTTGGCACTCGCAGTTCGGGATCAAGCGCTCCCATGGCTGCGTGAACCTGGCGCCCGCGGACGCCTTCTACATCTTCCAGCACACCTGGCCGGAGGTCCCGACGGGCTGGCACGGTGTATCCACACAGAAGACGGGCTTCACCGGGAGCTTGGTCGTCGTCACGGAGTGAAGGACCATGGTGCGCCTGTGTTTCGTGTGCTTGGGCAACATCTGCCGCTCTCCCACCGCCGAGGGCATCATGCTCGCACTGGTGAAGGGCGAGGGGCTCGCCGACAAGATCGAGATCGATAGCGCCGGCACCGCTGCCTATCACGTGGGTGAGCGCGCCGACCAGAGGAGCCGACAGACCGCGCTGGCGCGCGGCGTCGAGCTGCCGAGCATCGCGCGAGCGTTCACGCACGAGGACTTCGCGCGCTTTCACTACGTGCTCGCCATGGACACGCAGAACCACAAGAACCTGCTCGCGCTGGCGCG
>JAEZEI010000079.1 GCA_023417815.1 Bacteroidota bacterium
CAAACATGCTATTAAGCAATATGTACGTTGAAGAATTCAGGGAAGAAGAAAACTTTATAATTGTTCCATTAGATCCAACCTATTTTAGTAAAAATTTAGACACCAGCACTGTCCTGCCACTACAATATTTACTTCTTGTTGAAGATTCAACCGGGATGATCAGGCGTGGAGATTTAGTTTTCTTTTACCCGAATGGATCACAAATTTCAGAATTGCCCCAAAATTCATTCTCGGATTTTTTCAATCATCAGAAATTTCCTGTTGATGGCACTTTTACTTTATTAAATCTAAGTGACATAAAGCAGTATGAAATGGATTTTGAGAATGAATTACCTACACAACACAGGTTATGGGAGCCAAGAGCACCTTTGGAAATTCCGGAAGGCTCATTTTGTATAGATTGGTATCTTGTAACTACAACTTATTGGTCCGATGGCACGTATGATGTGGATGAAAGTTATCTCTATACAACATGCGGTCATTCATTTGGTGGAGGCGGAGGTGGAGGAGGGTATACTCCGAATTTCAATGGAACACCGGTAACAAAAGATGTAAATTATTGCGTAATAAATAAAAATGGGAACAATAGATTCTTTACGCTGAATGCTTATTATACTCTTTCCGGAAATACCTATTCAGATCCCTCTCTGAATAAATATACTGGCTCAGGAATTATCCCTCAATCAACTCAATTTGTAGTTTTATGGGGAAACTCTAATTTTAATATTTTGCCAGGTACATCTTGGTATGCACAATATTCCCAAGCATCAAATGTTTATGGTTTAATAAATTCTAAACTCGCTAAAGCTACTTATTCAGGCCAATTTCATTTTATTAATCAGCCTTCTCCTAATATTGAAATTTATAGCGAACCTAAATATTGGCCTGCTTCTACTTCATTACAATAAAAATTTAAGTTTTGAAAATCCTTTATACTTTAGCAATTATTTTTTCCCTTTACTCATGTTCTAACCCCAAGATCATCAAGGAGGGTCTTGTATTTCACCAACGACTCACAAATGACTCTACCATTTTTTCTGACGGGAAAACCTGGTTCAAAGACAGTTTCGTAATTGTTGAAGGAAAATGGCACAGGCAAAAAGTTACCATTAACAATGTTAGGCTGGGAGAAATTTATGAAACCTATAAGTATACATTTCTTAATTTAAAAACCGGCAGAGCCCAGGATTATTTCACTTTTAGCGATACTGCCACCCCACTAAATAATTACCTTGTTAAGGAAGGATTTATTGGATGGGGTTTTTATAAAGACAATGGATTTTATTCACATCCTGATTCTACTTTCAATTTACCAGATACAATTATTAACCACAGAATTTTTAAAAGGTGGGGAGTTTTAAAACCCCATATGCCAAATAACTATTACCGTTTATACGGCACAGAAAAGTTTCCGAAAACAATTTTTCATGTAGATCGAAGAATTGAAAAACTTTATCCGGGAATTAAAATTGTCCGATTGGATATTCTTAGTAATCAAGATTCATTGGAATTTTCATTTAACTATAAAATCCTCAGGAAAGAACTTGATAAAAATGAAAATAAAATATTCAGGAAGTGGATCCAAAATTCAATTGAGTCCAATTTGCCTTTAATAACATTTGAAGAAGCCCAAAAAATAGCATTGCCGGATATTCAACCTGATCTTGAGGAATAGATTAAACTAAGTCATCGATTTAAACACTATAGTTAAAAAAACTTTCGTTCCACAGCTTTCTTTTTTGAGATCTGCATTGGTGGCAACATCTTCGGCTCTTCCCGCTTCGGGATTCAAGCATATGCACGCCATCGTTGAACGTGCATTGATGTTGCCGATGTCACCTACATCTTTTAGCTCCATGTTGGAGCCCATGAATAAAAAAGGGCCTGCGATTGCAGACCCTTTAAGTCAATTTCAAATCCTTTATTTATTTCTTCAGCTTATTCAGCAGTACCGGGCTTAACGCAGCGCGCGGTACTATGAGACTGATAGTATTCATAGCCATATAAGCTTCAGAAACTTTAATGTAACCATTATACGGACCAACATTTCCCCAGCTGTTCTTTACATTGAAAAAGGTTTTGCCTCCTTCCTTTGCTTTTTCAATACCAACAATGTGCATCAGGTGATCATCTTCCGTAACGAGGGTTTCAAAAAGACGCTGGCGCATGGTATCACTAACGGGAAGTTCCTGCCCGTCTACAGAACTGGTTCTTGCGAACGAACTACCAGTAGTTCCTGTAAATAATGCGAGTCCCGTTTTTGCATTAAAGCCCGGGTTGCTCACATCAGCATCCCACATAACGGAATAACCTTTGGAGATACTGGTTTTTATGATATCCATCATTTCATTTAAAGGAACATTATAGTACTCCCCATTACTGAAGTTATCTGGAACATCAAGTATGAAGGAGGAATAGTAAGGTTTGTGCCGGAACGATGTGATATTCACATAGTCATTCGCGTTGAACTTAAGTACTTCTTTCGCGAAGGTTTGCGGGGTATACTTTTTATTGTTATACATGAATGATTCCGGCGGAGTGCCAAGCGATTTATCAAGTATCCTTGTAAAACCTTCACGCCAGTTGGCGGGAACCGGGCGGTGCGCAAGCAAGGTATCAAGATATGATTTCAGGTTCTTTACCAGATCAGTATGATTATGCATTTCCTGGTCTACGGTCATGCCGTCATAAACATTCTCAGGTATGGCGCCGTATTTTTCAAAAGCGCGGATCTGGTCGTGGCCAAGCGCTCCTTCAGAGAAACGTGCATTTCCCTGGCGCATGATATAGTTTGTTGCTTTTTCCAGGTAAATATTCCTTACAGTGTATATCTCGCTCAGGTCGAAATTGCCGATGTTGTTCTTCAGCAGCTGGCTTTCCACAAGTGAGGTTGTTGAAAACGACCAGCAGGTTCCGGTCTGTGCCTGGTTCTTCACAGGGGTGGCAGGGATGCTGTACTGCACCAGGAATTCAGCGCTCTTACCATTATCGGAGATCTCCTTTGATTGTTTACCTGCCGGGGTAGGTTTTGCCTTCGATAGATTTCCTCCGCGCGTGGAACGTGGATCAGCGTCTTCTGTTTGCGCATTAACATTCAGCGAAGCCACAAAGAAAGTGATCGCAAGCGATCCGTAAAGCAGTTTTTTCATATCAGTAGTTTATAGTACAGTCAAAATTTTCAATGCCCGCGCCAAGTTCGCTGGCTGCTGCATTGCTGATGCGCAATGCCATGCCTTCATTCTGTTTGATATCAGGGATCACATCCAGCACCTTGGCATACACTGAACGGCCATTAGCCCTGTTCGTAACTTTTATAATCGTACCCGCCTGCGCCTTATTATGAAGGCAGTAATATTTTCCATCTTCCCAGCCGCTGGTGCTCTTGAACATGCCTGCAGTGCCGCTCTCCTGTTTGCCGCTGTCGCGGAACAGCGAACGAAATGCACCTCCATTGAAGCCATCTCCTTTTGTGGCTACGGGTTCAGGCTGTTTCACCGGTTGCTTCACTTCTTCTTTCTGAACTACAGGTTTCGGTTCTTCCTTTACAACTACCGGCGATTCCTTCTTCGGTTCGGAAACAGGCTTGGCT
Organism: Bacteroidota bacterium; assembly: GCA_023417815.1. GTDB lineage: Bacteria > Bacteroidota > Bacteroidia > Chitinophagales > Chitinophagaceae > Ferruginibacter. The sequence continues at coordinate 3,590 of JAEZEI010000079.1, forward strand.
GCAGGCTTTACTGCGAGTGACGCCAGCGATGAAAGTTCAGGATTCACTTTCAGGTAACCGATCACTGTATTCCTGTTTCCACTCCTGGTATGAACAGGCACCAGCACTTCACCTGCAAGCGCATTCCCTTCCTTTGAATAATTGATCTCTGTAAGCGGCACTTTTATTACCTGGCCTATTTTAATACCATCCTCCAGCGCAACATTATTGAACGGAGCAATTATCCTTGGGCTGATATTATATATACGGCCTATGCTATACATGTTCTCTTTAGGGCCTGCCGTGTGTGAAATGTATAGAGCGCCTGCACTTCCTTCCGCAATAAGCGGTGTTTTTACCTGTGCAACCCCTGCAAGAGGAAACAAAAGGATAAGCAGTAAATTTTTCATCGGACAAAATTTATTGGTGCAAAGATGCATAATACTGAAAATATGCTTTACATATTCTGGATACGCCATTCACGCGGGTAATAATTATTCACCCTGTTGCCCACATTCTTCATCCATCCTAAACCAAGACCCCTGAATGTCACAAGGTTCCAGCCCTTTGCTGCGGCTCCGAAATTAGCGTCCCTTCGCCGTAAATAATCCAGCGCATTTGTTAAATCAATTTCACATTCAGGGAAACTATGGTTGTAATCCACGCTCATGGCAAGCTCCTGCGACGGTACCAGGCTACCCTTCATCACCTGGCCAAGCATGATCCCGGCTTTTCTTATATATAAATTCTGTTGCAGGTGTTGCAGGTCTTCCATCATATTTACAGGTATGGCAAGAAGATTCTCATTGGATTCGATCACATAGAAAGATTCAGCGGAATGAAGCAGGTCTTTTGCAATACTGCCCGCAAATTTTTTCACCGGGCTCTTCTTCCACCGTGCGGCTGCATGCGATGAAAGCTTTCTAAAGCCGGCAGCAAAGAATCCTTCACCTCTTAGCTTGTCGGGATAGAATCGAAAGCTATGTACACCCATGCCGGAAGACCTGGTTATTCCCCAATCTCCAGGTATGGATAGGTCCAGTGATCCAAGCCCCGCATCCTGTAATAACACGGCAATGTCTTCATCTTCCTCAACGGAAAAAGAGCAGGTAGAATAAATGAGCAATCCATCTCTCCTGAGACAGGGCAAAATATTTTCAAGAATATCTTTCTGCCTGGCAGCACATACCTGGACCTGGCTCCTGCTCCATTCATTTATTGCATCGGGATCCCTCCTGAACAACCCGCTCCCGCTGCAGGGAGCATCAACAAGCACTACATCGAAGAATTCTCCAAGTTTGGAAAATGCTGAAGCATCATTCCCGGTAACGATCATATTGGATGCGCCCCATTTTGTAATATTCTCTGCAAGAATATTCTGTCGCTGCCTCACCACCTCGTTGCTGACTACCATACTTCCCTCCGGCAAAACCGACTGGAGCAGTGTTGATTTTCCGCCCGGTGCCGCACAGAGATCGAGGACCTTTAATGGCCCACCACCGGAATGTTGTTTTATGAATTGTTCAATGAACATGCTGCTAGCTTCCTGCACATAATATGCACCGGCATGAAAAAGCGGATCGAGCGTGAATGATGGTCGCTCCGGAAGATATACACCATGGGAACTCCATGGCACCCTGTCTTGCGTATCAAAGGGCAACGCTACAAGCTTAAAGGGATTGAGGCGCACAGAGGTTACCTGTTCCCCGGATGCATGAACCCTTTCGAAAGAAGACAGGTTAAGGCCGGGTGCTTTACTTATAGATTCCAGGAAATCTGCCGGAAGCTTCATTATGCTGACTTGATCTCTGTACAAAGTTCCTGCAATACCTTCCTGGCATCGCCAAAAAGCATGGATGTTTTAGGCTGAAAGAAGAGGTCGTTCTCGATACCGGCATATCCCGGTTTCATGCTGCGTTTGTTTACGATGATGGTCTTGGAAAGTTCCACATCCAGTACAGGCATACCATAAATAGGAGAAGCAGGATCTGTTTTTGCAGCAGGGTTCACTACGTCGTTGGCGCCCAATACAAGCACCACATCGCTGGTACGGAATTCCTCGTTAGCCTGTTCCATTTCTAAAAGATTTTCATAAGCAACATCCGCTTCCGCAAGGAGAACGTTCATATGCCCGGGCATTCTTCCTGCAACAGGATGGATGGCATATTTAACTTCCACACCTTTGTCCACCAGTATCTTTTCCAGCTCGTGGCAGGTATGTTGCGCCTGGGCTACAGCCAAACCGTAACCGGGAACGATCATAACCTTGTTTGCATAGCTCATTACCATGGCAGCATCCGGTAAGGTTATCTCTTTCACCGATCCCTGCTCACCCTTTTGCGTACCGGCAACAGTGCTTCCGCCGAATGCGCCGATTACCACATTCAGCAAGCTGCGATTCATTGCCTTGCACATTAAAATCGTAAGAAGTGTTCCTGCAGCTCCTACAAGTATACCACCCGTGAGCATTACTTTATTATCATACATGAAACCTCCGCTTGCAGCCGCAACCCCGGTGAATGAATTCAGCAGCGAGATCACCACGGGCATATCTGCTCCGCCGATCGGCATAACGAAGAATACGCCGTAAAGCAGCGACAGTGCAAGGATCCCGTAAAAAGCCAGCGATCCTGTTTCGACAGATGTATTATAGACGATCACTGCGAGCGAGATCACCAGCAGTAAAAGCACTGCATTGAAAATATGCTGACCGTTGAACCTGAAATCATTCAGTTTCCCGCTAAGCTTCAGGTAAGCCACCATGCTTCCTGCAAAGGACACACTGCCGATGATCAGTCCCGAGATGATAGCGATATAATACCCTGCGGGAATTACCTCAGCAACATCACCACTTCCATGGGCAAGGTGATTGAATTCTATCAGGGAAATAAGCATGGCACATGCACCTCCCATCCCGTTGAAGAGGCTTACCATTTCCGGCATGGCCGTCATTTTCACTTTTTTTGCGACCACCCAGCCGGAGACAGCACCTGCTGCCAGTGCTGCAAATATGAGCATCCTGTTGCCAAGGTAAATCCCATCTTCTTCGTAAAGAAAGATCGTTCCGAAAATTGCGAGGGTCATTCCCGTTGCAGCCACCAGGTTTCCATTTCTTGCGGATGCAGGATTTGAAAGCATCTTCAGCCCGAGAATAAATGTTACCGATGCTATGATATAGATAATGGTGAGAATACTATACGCCATTTTACTTGCGGTTTTTCTTTTTACTGAACATCTCAAGCATCCGGTCGGTAACTACAAAGCCTCCAACTACATTGAGCGTACCCAACACTACGGCAAGGAAGCCCAGGATCATTGCAGCATAATTATCGGTGGATGCCTTTCCCATTACGATGATGGCCCCTATGATCACCACCCCGTGAATGGCATTTGCGCCGCTCATCAGCGGAGTATGAAGTACGCTGGGCACACGGCCGATCACTTCTATACCGACGAAGATCATAAGTATGACTATATAAATGATCTGCTGGTTTGCCGATATCCATTCTGCAATATTCATATAGAAGGTTTAAGAAGTTGGAGTAATCGCTCATTCACCACGCTTCCGCCGGAAGCAATAAGGGTTCCTTTAACGATATCATCATCAAGGTTGGCCTGGTATGACCCGGTAGATAACAACAACTGCAAAAAGTTGGTCATGTTCTTTCCATATACCTTGCTGGCATCTGAAGGCATTGCAGATGGCAGCCTTGAATTCCCGATGATCTTTACTCCACCGGCATCCACGGTTTCATCATTCCTGGTAAGCTCTGTATTTCCGCCGGTAGCAGCTGCAAGATCAACGATCACGGAGCCTTTCTTCATAGAAGCGATCATCTCCGAAGTAATGAGTATGGGCGCCTTTTTGCCGGGAATCTGCGCAGTGGTGATGATAATATCTGATTTAGCAACGCTTTCCGCGATGCGGGCTTTCTGCCGTGCCTTGAATTCTTCAGACTGTTCTACTGCATAACCGCCGGCTGCTGATGCGTCGGCAGCGCCTTCCACCTCAACGAATTTTGCACCCAGGCTTATCACTTCTTCCTTTACAGCAGGACGGGTATCGAACACTTCAACTACGGCGCCTAAACGCTTCGCGGTAGCGATAGCCTGTAATCCTGCAACACCAGCTCCCAGAATTAGCACCTTTGCAGGCGGGATCGTTCCGGCTGCAGTCATGAACATGGGAAAGTATTTTGGAAAATTCCATGCGGCAAGCAGCACTGCTTTATAACCTGCGATGTTTGCCTGGCTACTCAATACATCCATCGACTGCGCCCGCGTTGTGCGTGGCAGCATGTCCATGCTGTACACTTCTATTCCTTTGGATGCCCAGGTATTCACTTCATCAAAGTTGAAAAGTGGCTGGTAGAAACCTGCGAGCACCTTTCCACGAAGCAGTTCAATATCTTCAGATGAAGGGGGATTAATAACCAGTACAACATCACTTTTAGTGATCGTTTCCTGGCGGGAAGCGGTTTGTGCACCGGCACTTTCATAGTCCATGTCCTGCGCAAAAGCGTTCAGGCCCGCACCATGTTCCACACAAACATCCACGTTCCATTTCTTAAGTGTCGCAATATGTTCAGGCAAAAGGGAGACCCTGGTCTCCGGTGATGGTTCTTTTAAAACACCAACGGTCATAGATAATTAATTGCATCTAAGATATGGAATTAATGCCTCAACCGGAAGTGCTGTTTCTCTTTGAAAGAAGTATCGAAAAATACGAGCCCGATGAAGAACAGGTCGATTGTAAGCGTAACCTCCGGTTTTTCCTTTATTGCATTCCATGCCTGCTCCATTTCATTGCTCCAGTAAATGTCATCGAATACCATGAAGCCCTGGCCAGATAATTCAGGCCTGATATGATCATAATAACGCAGCGTGGGCTCCAGCCGGTGATTGCCATCAATATAGGCCATATCGATCTTTCCTGTCTTTTGCAGCACAGTTGGAAGAATGCCGTCAAAGTCACCGGTAAATAATTCTATTGGACCGCTTCCTGGTTTGTTAGAGCCTATGGTTCTAAAGGTCTCTGAAGCGATCTCCGCTATGGCCGGATCTCCTTCTATCGTATACACCTTACTGTTGCCTGAAAGATAAATAGTGGTTATTCCGAGGGAGGTGCCGAGTTCAAGAATGGTGGAAGCATTGAAATACTTCGCGATCCTGGCGAGCAGTTCGGCATACCGGCGCGGTTTAAGCGAAGTAGCTGCGATCCGGCTGATCTTTTTCTGCTTTCCTTTCACCTGCAGTGAACCTGCTCCCAGTTCGGTGATGCCCACAGATCTTTTATCCCTGAGCAATTCGCGCCTCAATATTTCTATTTCATCAGCGCCGGCAACAGCTTCCCTGTCCATCAAAACCTTCCTGATGAATGAATAAACGAATGGCGAATGCACACCATGACCGTGACGGTTAGATGCAGACCAATACCATTTAAGATATTTATACGCCAGCCTTATTGCTGAAAACATGCGGTGGATTGGTTAACGATTCCCATGTTTGTATAGTGAAGGGATATGCATGCCTGTCATCTGCTTCCACTTCAATAGACCTCTTTAATTCCCAGGAATCATCGAGTTCGGGATAGAAAGTATCTCCTTCAATATTTGCGTGTACGCGTGTAAGATGGATGCGGTTGGCAATATTCATCGATTGCTTATAGATCTCTCCTCCTCCAATGATAAATACTTCGAGACAGTTTTCTTTCTTCGCTTTTTCAATGGCATCATCAATTCCTGATGCCGCTACCACTCCATCAACATTCCAGTCCGGATTTGAAGTGATCACGATGTTGGTTCTTCCCGGCAACACTTTTCCTACCGCCTCAAAGGTTTTTCTGCCCATGATAATCGGCAGGCCCCAGGTGGTATTTTTAAAGAATTTCAGGTCTTTAGGAAGATGCCACAACAGTTTTCCATCTTTCCCTATCGAATTATTGGTGGCGGCTGCAACTACATGTGTGAGGATCATTGAAAAAGGTTTAAACCGCAACAGGCGCTTTAATGGCCGGGTGCGACTGGTAATTCAAAAGTTCAAAATCTTCATAGGTGAAATCGAAGATGTTCTTCACATGCTCATTGAGTTTCATTTGCGGCAGCGCGAATGGGGTCCTGGAAAGTTGCAGTTCAGCCTGCTCAAAATGGTTCTTATACAAATGAGCGTCGCCAAAGGTATGCACAAAATCTCCCGGCTGCATATCACAAACCTGGGCGATCATCATGGTCAGCAAAGCATAAGAAGCGATATTGAAAGGAACCCCAAGGAATACATCAGCGCTGCGCTGGTAAAGCTGGCAACTCAGCCTTCGCTTTCCGTTGTGCCCTGGCGCCGAAGTATAAAACTGGAACAGGCAATGGCATGGCATCAGTTTCATATCGGGAAGATCGGCAACATTCCATGCGCTTATCACCATCCTCCGGCTGTCGGGATCCTTCTTAAGCAGGTTAATGATCTCCGTTACCTGGTCAACTGTTTTTCCATTTGCGCCTTCCCAACTGCGCCACTGCTTTCCATAAACGGGACCAAGATCACCATTTGCATCAGCCCATTCATCCCAGATACTAACATTATGTTCCTTAAGCCAGCCGATATTGGTATCACCTTTCAGGAACCATAACAGTTCGTAGATGATGCTCTTGAGGTGGGTCTTTTTGGTGGTGACGAGAGGAAAACCATCAGCCAGGTTGAATCGCATCTGGTAGCCGAAAACACTGCGGGTGCCGGTGCCGGTACGGTCATTCTTATCCTCCCCGGTTTCCATTATATGCTCAAGCAGTTGCAGGTATTGTTGCATGCTGCAATTTAATACCGAAGAAGATGTGCCGACAGCCAATTTAATCCCTTTATTTCCACATATTAATAAAGAACAGGGCTCCCCCTTTTTATTCTCACCCTTGCCTGAAAGCCAAGTATTTGTGAAATCACCTATGTTTCCGCCATTCGAAAACCACGCCGCCGGGGCAATTTGTATCTTTGCACGTTTTTATGAGCAAAGGAAAAGTACTGGTAGCAATGAGTGGCGGTATTGACAGCACGGTGGCCGCGCTGATGCTTCATAAGGAGGGTTATGAAGTAGTGGGAATCACTATGAAAACGTGGGATTATGCCACCAGCGTGGGTTCAACCGGGAAGAAAGAAACCGGCTGCTGCAACATAGACAGTTTCAACGATGCAAGGCTGGCCGCGGTGCAGCATGGCTTCCCGCATTTTATTCTGGATATCAGGGAAGAATTCGGGGATTTCGTGATCGAGAATTTTGTAGATGAATACCTTGCGGGAAGAACCCCTAATCCCTGCGTGATGTGCAATACCCACATTAAATGGAGGGCATTACTTAAGCGCGCGGATGCGCTGAATTGCGACTTTATCGCGACAGGGCATTATGCACAGATTAAAGAAGAGAACGGAAGATACTTCATCAGCAAGGGTCTGGATGACAATAAGGACCAGAGCTATGCCCTGTGGGGTTTGCAGCAGGACCTGCTTAGCCGGACAATCCTTCCCCTTGGAACCTATACCAAACCTGCCATCCGGCAAATGGCACATGATTTCGGGTATCCGGAACTCGCGAAAAAGAACGAGAGTTATGAGATCTGTTTCGTTCCGGATAACGATTACCGCGGATTCCTTAAAAGAAAAGTGGAAGGACTGGAAGAGAAGGTGGCTGGCGGAAATTTCATGGATACGAGGGGAAATGTGATCGGGAGGCATAAAGGTTATCCGTTCTATACTGTGGGGCAGCGAAAAGGACTTGACATTGCTCTTGGAAGGCCGGCTTTTGTAACCGAGATCATCCCGGAAACCAATACCGTAGTGCTGGGAGAGGAAGAGGATCTTTCGCGCCAGGAAATGATCGTAAAGAACATCAACTGGATGAAGTACCCCGGCCTGGAAGAAAGCATGGATGCGGCAGTGAAGATCAGGTACAAGGATAAAGGTGCACCCGGAAGCCTGGAAACATACGAAAACGGTGTAAAAGTTCGTTTTTATACGGATGTAAAAGGCATTGCACCTGGACAAAGTGCTGTATTTTACGAAGGAAATGATGTTATCGGGGGCGGAATAATTCAGCGTTACCCGGCATCCCTGTAATATCCACAATCCATTTATATGACAAAGTATTTGTTCTCTGTGATCCTGCTTGGCGTGTTGGCCGCCGGCTGTAAGAAATCCACAGAAGAATTCCTTTCGGCGCCACTTTCCGATTACGCCCCATATACTGTAGGAAAATATATCACCTACCGGCTCGATTCGCTGGTATTTGTAAATTTCGGATCAACTTCCGAAGTACATACTTACGAGGTAAAATACGAAGTGGATGCAGAGATCACCGATAACCTTGGCCGACCTGCTTACAGGATCATCCGTTATATACGAAACCTGCCTTCAGACCCATGGAATCCTGATAATACCTTTATGGCGGTGAACACCGGTAACAGCCTGGAATTCATTGAAGACAATGAACGATACATCAAACTTCGCCAGCCGGTTCGTGATGGCTATTCCTGGAAGGGAAATACCTATATCGATACCTATTCACTGTACTCCGAAAAAAAATACCTCGATGGCTGGGACTACATGTATGATGGCATCGATGTTCCTGAATCCTACAACGGCCATAATGTTGAAGTATTGATCGTTGATCAGCGTGATGAGGTAATTGGGAATCCTAATGATCCCAACAGTTATAGCGAGATCAACCAGGGACTTGAAAAATATGCCAAAGGCGTCGGTATGGTGTACCGTCATTTCCTGCATACAGAATACCAGCCCCCTGTACCGGGCCGGGACGGCCACTTTGTAGATGGATCATATGGGATCACCCTTACTATGATTGATCACAATTGAGTTGGAGGTTGGAAGTTGGAAGTTGGAGGTTGGAGGTTGGAGGTTGGAAGTTGGAGGTTGGAGGTTGGAGGTTGGATTACTTCTTCCTCAAAAAAGATATCAGGTCGGTTGAAGGAATTGCAGTTATTCCTGCCATCCTCATCATGGTCACGAGTTGTCCCCGGTGATAAGACTGGTGATTAAAAAGATGCATCAGCACTTCGTGCACCGGCTGCTTGAACTGGTCCTTCTTCGAATTTTTATATATGAATTCATGGGAGAGCGCAGCTTCTGTAGCCACATCCACCCACTCTTTCCATCTTCTTGAACTGTTTACCAGTGCGGTGGTAAGTTCCACAAGATTACCTTCATAGGGTTGGCCCGGTTGCACAGGATTTTCAAATAGCTTCATACGCTGCCACCATACTTCCTCCACTTCCATTATATGTATCAGTGTTTTGAAGATTGAGGGGAAACTGGAAGGAATATCCTTGTGCACCATATCATCCGGGAGATTCAGTATCACATCAGTTATCCGTTGGTTTGCCCAGAAATTATAATGTGCATATTGAACAAGCAACTGTTTCATCTGAAGGGTTTGGCCAAAATTATACCTAATTAAAGTTGAATGAATAGTTTTGAAAAAAACGAACAATGAAAATCACAATTCGGCCAGCCAGGAAGGAAGACTGTGAGCGGATGATGGAGCTTATAAAGGAACTGGCATTGTATGAACGAGCCCCCGCGGAAGTAACGGTAACCTTCGATCACTTCGTGGAAAGCGGCTTCGGCACAAAACCCGTGTGGGAGGCAATAGTGGCAGAAACCGGTGCCGGCATATCAGGGTTTGCCCTCTGGTATACGCGATACAGCACATGGAAAGGTCAGCGATTATACCTTGAAGACATCATTGTAACTGAAGAAATGCGCGGAAAGGGGATCGGAAAGCTCCTGTTTGAAGAACTTATAACGATCGGCCGCGAACGGAACTATAGCGGGATGGTATGGCAGGTGCTGAAATGGAATGAGCCTGCGATCAATTTCTACAGGAAATATGAAGGTGTTTCGTTCGATGGTGAATGGTTCAATTGTGCCCTGGCGCTGCCTGAATTCAGGCCCTGATTCTTCGGCCGCTTTTGTCTATTTTTGCACCCTCAAAAAACACCGCTATGGCTGAAAAGATAACAATGGGCGCGGATGGCGTGCTGAAAGTTCCGGATAACCCGGTAATTCCCTTTATTGAAGGAGATGGTATAGGTCCCGATATCTGGAAGGCCAGCGTTCGTGTGTTTGATGCTGCTGTGGAAAAGGCATACCATGGCAAGAAGAAAATTGAATGGATGAAAGTGCTTGCCGGTGAAGAAGCTTTTAACGCTACCGGCGAATGGATGCCAGAGGCCACAATGGAAGCTTTCCGGGATTACCTGCTTTCTATAAAAGGCCCCCTTACCACCCCGGTTGGAGGAGGTATCCGCAGCCTGAATGTTGCTCTTCGCCAGGAGTTAGACCTTTATGTATGCCTGCGCCCTGTAAAATATTTTGAAGGCGTTCCCTCTCCTATGTGGCAGCCTGAAAAGGTGAACATGGTGATCTTCCGGGAGAATACGGAAGATATTTATGCAGGTATTGAATTTATGACGGGCACCCCGGAGGCTAAAAAACTTCTTGATTTCCTGACTGGTGAGATGGGTGTGAAGGCTTTCCGTTTCCCTGAAACAACATCCCTTGGAGTTAAACCGGTAAGCCGGGAAGGCAGTGAAAGGTTGATCAGGGCTGCCATACAGTATGCGATCGACCATAAACTTCCCTCGGTAACGATCGTGCACAAAGGCAACATCATGAAGTTCACCGAAGGTGCATTTAAGAACTGGGGATATGAACTTGCAGAACGCGAATTCAGCGGTCAGGTTTACACATGGCAACAATGGGAGAAAACCAAAAAGGAAAGCGGGGAAGCAGTTGCCAATGAGGAAATGAAGATCAGCGCCATAGGCGGGAAGGTGATCATAAAGGATGCCATCGCAGATAATTTCCTTCAACAGGCTTTGCTGGCACCGCAGGATTATTCAGTGATCGCGACCCTGAACCTTAATGGCGATTACATCAGTGATGCCCTTGCAGCGCAGGTGGGCGGCATAGGAATCGCTCCCGGCGCGAACATAAATTACAGAACAGGTCATGCAGTTTTTGAAGCCACCCATGGCACAGCTCCCCGCTTCGCAAACACCAATACCATGAACCCGAGCTCGGTTATCCTTAGCGGGGTTATGATGCTTGAATACATGGGATGGAGGGATGCTGCAGAAATGATCACGAATGCAGTAGGCAAGACCATCAGGAATAAGACAGTAACAATCGATTTCTACAACCTGATGAAAGATGCGACCCTGCTTAAAACGAGCGAGTTTGCTGATGAGGTGATAAACAATATGTAAGGACCGTTCCTAAACCCATTTCTTTTTCTGGGCGAGATGGATGGCCTGGGTGCGGCTATGCACATGAAGTTTATCGTAAATATTTATGACATGCTTCTTGGCCGTGTTAGGACTGATGCCCAGTTCAGCGCCGATCTCCTTATACAACAATCCCCGTACGAGCAGTTTCAATATTTGTTGCTCTCTTTCGGTAAGATCAAACACTTCCATGGGTGTATTTGCAGGACGTGAGGAGCCAATAGTGATCTCGTTGTTCTGTACCAGTTGCAGCATTTTAAAGGCAATTCCAGGTGAAACAGGACCTGCCCCGCTTTCGTACATCTGCAATAACATTTCGCTGATATTTTCTGCGCTTTCATCTTTCAGAAGATAGCCGAACGCGCCTGCTTTAATTGCCCTGAAGATCTTTTCTTCATCATCAAAGATTGTGAGCACAACAAATTTTACTTCGGGATATTTCAAAGATCCTGCAGCTATCGCCTCCACTCCATCCATACCGGGCATCTCCAGGTCCATGAGAACAACCTCGGGCAATTCAGCATACGGCAGCAAGGCCATCCGGTCAAGAAAGTCCCTGCCATCACCAGCACTAAGAACCACCCTGAACTGGTCATTCATGAGTTTATTCTTTAGAATGTTGCGGTTGCTGATTTTATCATCCACTATTCCGATCCTGATGCTCATGATGATTGATTAAATGGTTAACGTTACCTGTGCTCCTGTGCCTGGACCACTATTTATCTGTAACTGAAATCCTGATTCCCGGGCCCGCTGCTGCATGTTCCCCAGTCCATTACCATGTTCACCTGCAGACTCATCTTCAACATTGAAACCTTTACCATCATCCTTGACGGTTAGCATCCATTCTTTATCCGAACCACCGCTGTGCAATATTATGTTGCTGCAATTCGAATGTTTGATGCTGTTCGTGATCGCTTCCTGCACTATCCTCACCAGGTTAAAGGCATCCTTGCTATGAAAATTCTTGTTACCAGGCGCCGTTCCAGAAACCACCATATGGATATCAGGATAAAACCTGTTCATTGTCTGGATGAAATTCCGGATGCGTAAAAGGCAGTCTTCCGCCGAGTAATTCTCCTTATTAAGTGCCCAGATGGTTTCACGAAGTGTGGTTATAATGTCTTTTGAGGCAAATTTGAGCTCCTTTATAAGCGAACGGCGTTTAACATCATCCTTCTCATGTTCCAGTGACTGGGTATTGAAAAGGATCGCGTTTGAATAAGCGCCAAGATTATCATGCAGATCCCTCGACAGTCTTTCCCTTTCCAGTTTCAGCTTATGCTCACTTTCAAGAGCATGCAATTTTTTCGCATATTTATTCCTGTTATAGAAATTTATACCAAATGCAAGCAAAGTAATTGCGATTGCTGCTAACAACATATAGAACCACCATTGCTTCCAGAAAGGTGGTTTTATAACCACCACCAGCTCTTTCATAGGTTCTGCATCCTTGTTGAATTGCCGGGAGGCGTACAGTTGAAGAACGTACTTACCCGGCGCCAGGGAGTACCGCACAGACTGAAGATTCTTATTGTGAAGCCATTCATCATCAAAGCCCTTCATCCGGTACTGGTAAATGTATTGGTCGGGATTGCTTTTGCCCATTGCCACAAAATCGAATGAGAGGCTGTTCTGGCCATAAGGTAATTCCAGTTTACCAAGAGAGTTAGCATCATTATTATGTATCACTTTATTATTGACGTGAATTCCCGTCAACAGAAGATTGATCCTGTCGTCCAAACTTCTTACCTGGTGAGGGTAAAAGCTGCTTACACCATTTATTCCGCCGAAGAACAATTCCCCGTCCTCAGTTTCAGCCACTACGCCGGTGTTGAATTCATTTTCCTGCAAACCATCCTCTTTCAGGATATTTAAGGTAGAGTTCTCCGGGCTGATCCTGATAATACCTCTGTTTGTGCTGCACCAAAGGTTCCCCTGGGCATCAAATCTCATTGCATAGATACATTCATCCGGTAAACCGGATTTCCTGTCCCACTTTTTCAGCACCTGGCCGTTTGCATCTATCCTGAAAACACCTTTGTTGGTTCCAACGAACAAGCCTCTTTTTTTATCATTTAGAAAACAGCGGACACCTCCTCCTTCAGTAAAGGGTATCTTCTTAATTTCCCTGAATGTGTTTCCATCAAGAAAAATCAATTCGTTCGTTCCATGAGAAATGATCATGTTCTTGTACCACGTTCCGCTCATAATATAAGCAGAAGAGAATTTGTGAACATAGATCTCCAGGTTATCGATGTTTATCCTGAACAGTTTATTCTGGCTTTGGAACACTGCCCTTTCACCGTCATTATATAGCAAAAGGCCAAAAAAATCCACCGGGTGTTCGCCTGGAATAGGGTTGTTGTAAGAAACCGGGTTGATCGAAGAAAGGTCATTGGAGAGGTGATATGCGCGGTTCAAGCCATTTGAAATAATCAGGTATCCTTTCTTCGTTTTAATGATACCGTTAGGTACTAGCCTGGCCCCGTTCGGTGCAAGGCTGAGATGTTTTACCAGTTGCTGTAATGTATCATAAATGAACAATCCCCCGGTTCCTCCAGTAAGCACCCGGTTGTTCTTCTTATCTGGCAGAATGGAGAGAATATTATTCTTTTCAGGATCAGCATTACCGAAGTATTTGATCGGGTAGTTCTGTCCCAAAATCTTTCGTATACCTGCATTAACGGTCTGCAGGTAAATATTTCCCAGGTCATCGGTCACCAATCTTGATATTGAAGTAATTCCAGCTACCGGTTTATTTTGAAAGTTCACTAATTCCGACTCTATATCCAGGGTGGCACTGTCGATCTCAAATAGCCTGTTATTGTGATAAAAAAGGAGTTTGTTACCCCATGTAAAGAATCCATTACGATGAAAATTCTCAAACCTGATCCCTTTTATATTCCTGGATGATATGAGTCCTGTATTGAAATCCAGGGTCTGAAGCTGGTCATATCTTTTAGGACCAAAGAATGATATTTCGCTTCCGGATTTCATTCTTAACATGGATGAGTACCGGAAACCTGGAACAGGGATGCTGCGAAGGATCTTTTTTTCCCTGAGATCGATAAGGAATACAGTGGAGTCAAGCCTCAGTGCCACCCTGTTATCAATTATATTTTCACTGAAAGCAGGCCTTACTGAAACATCCATAAAAGGAAGATCGATACCGGTTTTATAACGGAACAAAAGTTTGTAGTCAATAGAGGACAAGGCGGTGATCACTCCATTATGGTTAGAGCAGTAAATAACACCATTGTCTTCTCCAACCAGGATAAGCGGCCATTTATCCGGAATTTTTAAATGATGTACCAGGGAAAACTGGTCTTTGTTTGCATCATACCTGCTTATGCCATAATTATGACCGATCAACAGGTCGCCGCTGGCTGTTCTGAAAAGTTGTGTGTATTTATCTTCCGGGAGGCCTGGTTGAACCGGAACGTTCACAAACCGGCTACCGTCAAATTTCTGGATCCCGTTGGGAAATGAGATCCAGCAGAAATTATTTCTGTCGATCTCTATATCGCCGATAGTAGTCTGAAGAAGGCCTTCGTTCACACCATAACTGAAGGTATTAAACCGGGTGACCGCCTGTGAAAGAGATTCTAAAGCAAATGCCCAGGAAAAGATGAACATTATTATGCCGGGCATTCTCAAAGCACAGTGTTTCCTTCAAAATAAAGAATAATGCCCGAAAACATAACTAATCCAAAAGGATTATAGGCAATAAGCCAGGCTTGTTCTTTATTTACATCCCCAAACCCTTCCTATTTCTTCTGCAAAAACCAGCCTGCTACATAAATAGGCATTCCCGGTGAAAAACGGCTTTAACCGATCATCAGACCAATAGTAATTCAGGTATGGCACTTCCTAATTTATTTAAAGGAGCCGGAAAGTTAAACTTTCTGAGGGCGACCTTGCTTTCTTTTGTAACTATAATTCTTATTCTTCCTGCTTTTGCACAAGGGCCGGAAATATTGAAGGATATAAACAGTCCTACTACCCTGCATTCCACCAGCACGGCAGGATATAATTTCAAGGGGTCTAATGGAATTGTGTTCTTCGCAGCAGATAATGGTTTGAACGGGCTAGAACTCTGGAAAACGAACGGAACAGAAGTTGGAACAATGCTGGTAAAGGATATCAATCCAGGAAGTTCCTCATCAAATCCCACAAATTTCGTTGAGTTAAACGGGGTTTTATACTTTACCGCCACCAGCAGTACCAATGGTAATGAGCTTTGGAAAAGCGATGGAACTGAAGCCGGTACAGTAATGGTGAAAGACCTTAGCGCTGGTACAGGAAGTTCTTCACCTCAAAACCTGGCAGTGGTAAATAATAAGATCTTCTTTACTGCTAATGCAAACAGCCTGGGTCGTGAATTATATGTAACCGATGGAACTGATGCCGGAACCGCACTGGTAAAAGATATTAATCCAGGTACCGGTTCTTCGAGCCCTGGCAGTATGCATAATTTAAATGGGCAACTTTTCTTCACTGCATCAAACCCCGTTTATGGTCTTGAGCTCTGGAAAAGTGATGGAACTGATGCGGGAACAGTTATGGTGAAAGACGTCGCTCCGGGAGGGGCCAGTCCTTTTTTTGCTGATTTCATTGTATTCAATGATAAACTAGTCTTTACTCTATATACAGATGATGCGGGTAATGAACCCTGGATCTCCGATGGTACTGATGCAGGCACTCATATTATAAAAGATATTCAGCCCGGTGACTGGGGCTCAGAGCCTGATCATTATACTGTTGCCGGAACAGTTCTATATTTTGTAGCAAATGATGGAATTAATGGATATGAATTATGGAAAACGGATGGTACTGATGCAGGCACTGCACTGGTGAAAGATATTGTACCAGGATCCGATGGAGCATTCCCTGAATTTCTTACACTGATCGGTAATACCTTATATTTTTCCGCATGGGAAGATAATACGGGTCAGGAACTATGGAAAAGTGATGGAACTGCTGCAGGTACGGTATTAGTAAAAGATATTTCTCCGGGAAACAGTTCAATCCCGCTTTATCTAATAAATTTAAATGGTACTTTATTATTCCGTGCAGGTGATGCAGCTAATGGTGTGGAACTTTGGAAAAGTGACGGTACTGAGGCGGGCACTGTAATTGTAAAAGACCTCAATCCTGGCGCAAACTCATCACTGCCTCTGAATTTCACCCAGGTAAATAATAAATTATACTTCACCGGAACGATGTCTGGTTCCCCTACCTTGTTCGTTTCAGACGGAACAGATGCCGGAACAAAAGCATTAAATATATCGGCAATTAACAGCGGAACCTTTGCTACTCTTTATGGATATAATGATCGTTTGTATTTCCTTCATACACCTACAATAATTACAGGCGTGGGTGCGGGCAGAGAGCCATGGGTAAGTGACGGTACTGATGCCGGAACAAAATTGCTGAAGGATATAAACCAATTTACTTCTTCAGGAAATCCAGGCCCTTATTGCAGAATAGGGGATGTCGTGTATTTCGCTGCAGACAATGGAGTAAATGGAAATGAACTATGGAAAACCGATGGCACTGCAGCAGGCACTGTATTGGTAGCAGACATTGCTCCCGGCACATCCAGTTCAACACCCCAGAACCTTACAAATGTAAATGGCACTCTTTTCTTCACTGCTTCCGTAAGCGGAATAGGGCGTGAACTCTGGAAAAGTGATGGTACAGCCGCAGGAACGGTATTGGTAAAGGACCTTTATTCCGGCAACTCAAGCAGTACGCCAACCATGCTGACCAATGTAAATGGAACAGTATTTTTTACCGGATTGACCCAAACCGAAGGAACTGTGCTTTTTAAATCCGATGGCACGGATGCTGGTACTGTAATGGTTAAGGATCTCTTACCAGGTTCAACTGCTAACCCGAATATTTCATTGCCCGTTAATGTAAACGGAACTTTGTTCTTCCGGGCAACGGTAGCACCCTATGGAACTGAATTATGGAAGAGTGATGGAACAGAAGCCGGGACAATACTTGTGAAAGATATTGTTTCAGGAACAGGTTCTTCCGGACTGGATAACTTAATTGCCTATAACGGAAAACTTTTTTTCAGCGCAAATGATGGGATCAATGGAAATGAACTCTGGGAAAGCGACGGCACGGAAGCGGGAACACAAATGTTCGTGAATATAGCAACCGGATCATTTGCGAATTCCAATCCATCAAATTTTAAAGTTGCAGCGGGGAAACTTTATTTCACCGCTTTTACCGCAGGAACCCAGTATGAACCATGGGTATCTGATGGTACGCCAGCAAATACCTTCATGATCACAGAGGTCGTACCTGGCGGTAGTGGGTCTGTACCCTCAGGATTCACTGAAATGAACGGTTATGTTTATTTCAGTGCCACTAGCAACTCTGGTCGTGAATTATGGAGAACAGATAATACAGCCGCGGGCACAACACTGGTCAGGGATATTGTTCCTGGTACGGGTTCTTCGACACCGGATCAATTAACTTCAGTGAATAATACACTTTACTTCATTGCAACAATGCCTGACGGGGGCGTGGAATTATTCAGTAGTGATGGAACAGAAGCGGGAACTGTAGGTTATGACCTTTACCCGGGCTCCACAACATCTTCACCCAATTATTTGACAGCCCTTAATGAAATGCTGATCTTCTCAGCTAACCATACAATGTTAGGTACAGAGATATGGAAAGCTGTTGCTGTTCCTGCTCCATCAGCTTCATTCTCGATTACCGGAGATACCACAGCCTGTGAAGGAGTCGTAAAAACATATAAAGCAACTAATGTGGTGGGTTCTAACGTGTCCTATCACTGGAGCCTTCCGGATGGTGGGGGAACTATGACGGTTGAGGACAGCATTATAACCGTTACATGGACCTCCCCAGGTGATCGCAGGATAGAACTTTACCTGTCCAACCCTTCAGGCTCTACTGCTCCAAAACAATTAACCGTTCACGTTATTACAGGAGGAATTGCACCAACACAGGCTCCTGTAATAAGCCAATTCGGGCGCACACTTACAGCGAGTAATTTCCCCCCGGGAACGTATTGTCGCTGGTACAGGAATGATGTTGAGATCCCCGGCGCAGATCAGCCAAGTTACTATGCTGCGCTGGATGGCTCCTATACTGCAAAATTTGTAAGCACCTGTGCTATTGGACCGTCATCTAATGCCATCCTATTTGCCACTGCAGCTCAGCCTCAAACCATAACATTCGACACATTGGCCGACAGGCAGCTTACACCAGATCTTAAAATAAAACTGCATGCCTCCTCAAGCTCCGGCTTGCCCGTTTTTTTCCAGAAAGTGGCCGGGCCAGGGTATGTTCAGAATGATACCTTATATGTTACTGGTACAGGAATTTTAACCGGGGATATTGTAATAAAAGCCATGCAACCAGGCAATGAAATTTACAGCCCTGCAGATGATGCACTTGAAACTGTCAGGATTCTTAGGGGCAACCAGTACATTTCATTTGATTCAATTCCCGACCTGGTATTCGCTTCCCAACAGGTGCAGATGAATGCGATCACAAATGCTGGCTTACCCCTTACATTCTCAATTGTTAATGGTAATAATATCGTTTCCCTGCTTTCAGGAAACAAGTTTAAGGTAAACGGAGCAGGAAGTGTTACGATCAGGGCCTCCCAGGCTGGTAACCTGAATTACCTGAGTGCTGCACCAGTAGACCGTACCTTCTGCATCGGTGTAAGATCACTTGGAAATATAACCGGAGACGCACATCCATGCATTAATACTTACAGGTACAATGCTCAAAGAATCCCCGGGGCTGAATATGTATGGACACTTAGTGGGGGAGGTACCTTAACTACCAACAAGGATACGGCCTGGATAGCATGGGATACACCCGGCGCTCACACTCTCACAGTTAAAGCGAATTCCTTATGTGACACTATTTATTCGGATATAGCTTCCCTGAATATCAGCACCACAAGCAATCCTCCTGCTCCTGTTTCAGGAATGATCCCGGTAAACGGAGCCCAGGATCAGCAATTACCTCTAAGATTATCCTGGATTCCCGGAATATCAACAACTGTTTTTGATATTTATGTTTGGGATGCTGATGATCCTCAGCCGGTCACTCCTTATGCTTCCAACATAGAGGGAGTATACATTGATCTGCCATTGAATTCTCTTGCCTATAATAATACATACAAATGGAGAGTAGTTTCAAAGAACCCATGCCAGTTCACATCAGGACCAGTTCAGGAATTCAGTGTTATACCGCTGCCAGACCTGCAGGTTAGTAATGTTCAGGCGCCGGCCACCGCTACATCAGGCCAGACAATTACGATCACGTGGGATGTAACCAATGTAGGACCCGGATCAACCCTGCCCGGTGCCACCTGGTATGACGGGGTTTACCTGGCTATGGACACCGTTCCTTTTGTGAGTTTTGCAGGATCACCAAACTGGAATCCCGGTTCATGGAACAACCTAACAGCTAATGGCCGCCCATTATTACTTGGCAAGAGAATAAGACCCACAGGTCTTTCAAGCGGCCAGTCATATTCAAACTCACTTCAGTTTACGCTACCACTTGATTACAGCTTCCCTGTTTACGTGTACGTAATCACGGATAATGAGCATCCTAACTGGAAGATCATGCAGGAATCAGTCTTAAATGACACTGCGCGAAAAGCTACACAGATGCAGATCATCATGGCTCCCACGCCGGACCTGCGTGTGGATTCTGTATTTACTCCTTCAACAACCTTCTCCGGAAGCACCATAAATGTTACGTACAAAGTAAGGAATTATGGAGTGTTGACACCAGCAGGATCAAGTTGGATAGATTCTGTCTTCCTATCCCCAAATCCTTTATTCGACAGGGCTACGGCCATTCCATTGAATGCACCTAAGTACAACGGATCCTATTACCCAAATACCTGGAACCAGACCGTTCATAATACCACGCAGTTATTGCAGGACAGTTTTTATACAAAATCTGTTAGTGTAGTGATACCCAATTTTATTTTCGGTAACTGGTTCATCTATGTTAAGACAAATGCTAAAGCTTCCGGGACTTCCAGCCTGTATGAAGGACCGTTAACTGATAATAACCTGGGCCAGGCCCTGCTCCAGGTTTACCTGACACCTACGCCTAAACTTACCGTGAACAATCTTAATATTCCATTGACCAGTGCATCTACTACGCAGCCCATTGGTGTGAACTGGAATATAAAGAACGAGGGCTTCAGGGATAATATTGAATTCAATAAAGGACATATAATTACGATGGGCACCTGTACCGTGGCATGTCCCACTTTTACGCCGGGCCAGATCTGCTATAGTTCATCTGTTACAAATGACAGCCTTGTTTTCGGAAGCAGTTACTGGGTAGACAGGGTTTACCTGAGTACAGACCCAGGAGGCCTGAACACTGCAAACGCGGTGCTTGTAAAAGAAGTTCAACATGGGCAGCTAAATTCAGGTATGTATTGGGAACCTTCTGTTGGTTCATTTGTTAGTTGCCCCGCCCTGGCATCCGGAAGTATAAACATTTCCAACGTCATTCATCCTAACTCGGTTTTCCCGAAAACGGCCGGATTCAATATACCGTCAAATCTTCCGGAAGGTTCTTATTACGTATATGTCTACACGAATCCTACTAAATCAGTGTTTGAATACCCCGGAACTCCCCAGATCGAACGAAGTGCGCTTCCAATACAGATCAAACGCCCCGATGTCAGGGTATCTTCCCTTACTGTACCTACTGCCGCAACAGGTGGCCAGGTGATCCCCATCGATTATACTGTCTTTAATGATGGACCGGGAGATGTATTCAATCACATCAGGAAGGACAGGATATACATAAGCACCCAGCCAACCTTTAATGGTTCTGCCCAACTTATAGGCACCAATACAGTAACTGAAAACATCCTTTCAAATTCCGGGGTAAATCACAGTTTCCAATTCACTGTTCCCCATCCTACTTCGGGTGTTCGGTATTTCTATGTATT
This sequence comes from Bacteroidota bacterium, assembly GCA_023417815.1. Classification (GTDB taxonomy): domain Bacteria; phylum Bacteroidota; class Bacteroidia; order Chitinophagales; family Chitinophagaceae; genus Ferruginibacter. The sequence goes on from JAEZEI010000079.1 coordinate 24,848, forward strand.
AACAAACTATGACAGCGCATTCCTGGAAAATAATCACTCCAACAACCTGAGTTCTGCTGCAGCATCGAATATTACTCCTGCTCTTCCTGCAGATCTTGTGGTAGCTTCAGTGAACCCGGGTGATTCAGCCTTCACCGTTTTCCAGCAAAAGGTAGTGTACACTATAAATAATAATGGCGTTGGATCAGCGGTTGGCACCTGGACAGATAGCATATTCATAAGCTGCAATCCCGTTTTCAGTCCCCAATCAAGCTTCTATGCCGGAAGAAAGATGCACCTGAATAAGGTTGTCGGAACCATGTCATCATACACCGACACCTTTACACTGAATATGCCTTATTCGCACCTGATCAACTCCTGCTTCACACCATCAATGCACAGCAATGTATATTTCTATGTAAAAGCCAATGCGGATACTGGAGCTTATGAAGGAACCGCCCTGAATAATAATATCGGTTCAAGCGGAAGCCAGTTGCTTGTAAATCCTTATATCGACCATACCATTCCTTTTGTATCAGGTCCGGATACCACTACTGTTGGTGATCCGTATCCCACCAACTGGTCTGTAAAGAATATTGGTTACAACCCAGGCACGAATCAGTATTATACCTACTGGTACGACGGCTTATTTTTCTCACCAGATTCCGTTGCAGATATAGGGGATAACAAGGCAGGCGATTACCTGAAATATAACAGGATCAACCGTGGGGAGGAAATTACTTTTACAAAAAGTCCATACACACCGTTGATGCCCACAGGAGATTATTATGTATATGTGCACAACAATTACAACCAGATCATTCCCGGGGAAATAAATGTTGGCAACAATGTAAACTTTATCAGGAACGCCCAAGGTGCCGCTAAAAAGATCCATGTGATTCAGCCCCTGATGCCTGACCTCACAGACAGTATCATTTCTGCACCAACATCTGTTGCAGCGGGACAACCAGTAACCATTATATATAAGGTAACCAATAAAGGACAGGGCGTAACCTTCCCGGGGTCAAACATTCAGACTACGATATTGCTTTCCAACAATACCACTGTAACACCCAATGACGGTGACAGGGTTCTTGCCACCCGTAACCGGCAAACCCCTTTGAATGCCGGGCAGGTTTATTATGACACAGTTACCACTGTAATTCCCGCGTCCACTATTGATGGAAACTTCTTCCTGATCAGCCAGGTTAATTCAAATAATGCAATACTGGAAACATCGCTTACCAATAACCTTGGCATAAGCCAGATCTCGGTATTCAGACCGCCGCTAACAGATCTGGTAGTAGGGGGAATGGTGCTTCCCGACACCGTAACGCTGGGGTATACAATAGATACGGCGAAGTGGGTGGTGGCCAACATTTCCGGTGAACTGGCCAGGGGAAGTTCAAAAGACGGGATCTACCTCTCTTCTGCCGACCAGTTTGACAGTACTGCAATACTCATTGGAATAAAGAATAAATATATAGATCTGCAACCTTTGGAATCAGATACTGTAAGAATGGCTGCAATGGTAACTGGTGTAGTAGAGGGAAATTATAATGTGTATGTAAAAACGGATGTTCAGAATAACATACTTGAGTCAGACAAAGAAAATAATACAGGGATGTCTGCTTCAAGGATCTATGTTAAAGTGAAAGAACTTCCGATGAACGTGGATGAGCCTAATACGCTTGCGAGGGATAACCGCTATTACAAACTCGTGATTCCTGATTCCCTGCTTGGTTCAACCATATTAGTAACATTAAGAAGTAACGATTCCTTATCCGTACACAATGAAATGTACATGGGTGCTGGATATGTACCCACCCCTGCCTCTTATGACTACAGGTTTGAAACACCCAACTACGGCAACCAGCAAATACTGATCTCCGACGTGAATTCCAATGTGTTCTATATAATGTACAGGAGCATGAGTGTTAATGCTCCGCCTCAGAATGTAACCCTGAAGGCTGTTAAACTTCCGTTTGCGGTACTTGATGTACATACAAATGCAGGTGCAAATATTGGCAATGTAACGATAAGAATACGGGGATCCCTGTTTGAACCCGGCATGACGGCAAGGCTTAGTAACGGGTCAACCAATATTAATGCTTCAGTGGTTTATTTCACTAACAGCACACAGGTTTTTGCCACCTTCCCATTGCAGGGGAAACCCCAGGGCATTTATGATGTTACACTTATTAAGGATGATCTCTCTGAAGCAACATTACCGCAATCTTTCTCTATCGTTCCCCCAAATAATGGAGGACTGATTACCGGTGGAGGTGTAAATACGGGTGCCGGAAATGGAAACGAACCGGGTTGCGATCCGGGGGCTGCAAGCGGAATGAATTCGCAGTTATCACTTGATTTGATCGTACCATCTCCTGTATTAACGAACAGACCCGTGGTGATACTTATAAACTTCAGCAATCCTACCAACTTCGATATACCTGTTCAGTCGAGGATCCTGTACAGTGAAGATAATGTGAAGATGGCATTCACTAAAGCAGGTATTCCCGAGGGAACAACTTCACTTTATATAGAATTTACTGAACCCGGTGGTCCTCCGGGAATCATCAGGCCGGGTGGCAGTGGGACTATAACAGTTCACTGTATTTCGCCTACGCAGATACCGTTAGATCGTTCAGTATTATTCAAATTACAATAGTGTCGAAAAAAGATAGTGTATGCAAAATCTAAAGAATTTATATAGAATCAAGGCTCTTAAATCCATGGCCTGTATAATGCTTTTTAGTACAGTAGCCTTATGTACAAAAAGCCAAAACCTTAATAATCCCAATAAACAGGGACCCTTAGGCACGCAGGTAAACACGCTGAGTGGCAATCTTTTTATTCACAGGGGAGATCTATATGTGCCAGGTCGGGGTTTCGACTTTAATGTTGCATTCAATTATAATAGCTTCCTTTTTACAGAAGACTATGGGTTTGGGAATGGATGGTCATTCCATTATAATATTAGTTACCGGAATGATACAACACCTGGGTCTAAGATCATTTTCTGGGGGGATGGCCGGGAGGACAAGTATGATTCATTACAAAACGGGACATATAAGGCTCCAAGAGGATTTTTTGCCACCTTCTCCCAATACCAAACTGGAAAATTTTTGCTACAGCAACCGAATGGTACAAAGTATTACTTTGATAACCCGGTACACAAAAAAATAACAAGGCAGGAAGACACAAATGGAAATTACATTGACTTTTCTTACTCAGATTCTTTATTGACAAACATTACAAATGTTGCTGGCCAATCTGTCTCATTTTCGTATGACAATAAAGGACGAATAATAAGTGTAACGGATGCAATGGCTTCGCCTACAAGAACTTTTACCTATACCTATGATCCAAACGGAAACCTCACTGAGGCTACAGATCCTTTGGGTGGAAAATTTAAATACACCTACCTGATAAATGGTCCAATGAAGTCACTTGCTGATAAGAACAACAACAAGGTTGACATAATTTATTACCCGGACTATACAATTCGGGAAATTATTGGATGCAATAAAAGAATCAGTTTTTCTTACGACACAACTTCCCAAATAACAGTGGTTACTGATCATTTGGACCCAGTAAACCAGGTATCGAAGTACCACTATAGTAAAGTAGATGACGTCCCCTGGTTAACCTCTATTTCGGGCAACTGTTGCGGATTCGACATTAAATTTGAATACGACGAATCAGGAAACCGCACCAAATTATTTGATGCGAAAAACCAGGAATACTCATTTACCTATGATTCAATTGGGAACATAATCACCTCAACAAACCCTTTGGGGTATATCTACCATTATACATATACAGATTTCAATAAACTTAGTAGTTATACGGATCCGGAAGGAAATAAATATACCCTTGATTATGATAACAGAGGCAACCTGACCCAGATGATCAGTCCTGGAGGTAATACCTATTCCGCAACTTATAACAGTGCAGGAGAAATTATTTCCAGTACAGATGCGGAAGGAAATAAATATACCTACAACTATGATGCGCTCGGTAATCCCACAACAGTAACAGGGCCAAATGGATATTCAGCTACGCTGGCTTTTGATGCACGGGGAAGATTGCTTTCCTTTAAGAATGCTTTGGGAAATACTTCAACAGCTGAATATGACATCCTTAACCGGCTAAAGAAAATCACAGACCCCCTCAACAATACAGTTCAATTAAATTATGATGCCTCCGGAAATTTAATTTCATTTATTAACCGGAATAATGAAACTAACCATTTCGACTATGACGCCAGTAACCGGATTGTGAAAGCAACAGGCCGCACCGGGAATACGATGAGCTTCACATATGATGGCATGAATAATTTGACTTCCTTCATCAGTCCCACTGGCTCTGTGGCAAAGGCATTTTATGATGTAAGAAATCAATTAAAGGAAATTATAGATGAAGAAAATCAATTAACGTCTTTTAATTACGACCAGAATGGAAATATGGTAAAAATAAATTTCCCTAATGGGAGAACCTTGAACTATGATTATGATAATTTAAATCGTATAATAAGTATATCCGATAACCATGGAACCATTGGATCGCTGACATATGACAAAAACAACAACATCACCAGTTTTACAAATGGCACAGGATCTACCGTTTCGGCAGTGTATGATAGTCTTAACAGGATAAAAAAGATAACCGATCCCTTAGGTAATAACACTTCATATTCCTACGATCGGAATAACAAGATTACATCAATCACCGATCGTGAGGGCAACACCAGTTTTTTCACCTATGACAGCCTGGGCCGCGTAAAAACTTTTACCGATAAGAATGGTTTTATTCTTACTCCTGGTTATGATGGCATTAATAATATAACATCTTTAAAAGACCAAAACGGGAATATCACTACATATACTTATGATAATCTGAATCGCAGGAAAAGAATGACCTATCCTGATGGAAAATACCAGGAGTATACCTATGATAACAAAAGCAATGTGACCGAAATCCGTTTGGCAGATGGAAGCATAAAAACCTATCAATATGATAGCCTTGATCGGATTATATCCAGGTCTGTACCGGGAACAGGCGAATATATTTACACCTATGATAAGCTCAACAGAATTAAAAGCGCCACGAATAACATTGGCACCGTTTATTTTGATTATGACGGTCTGAACAGGGTAATAAGCGAGTCATTCGACGGAAGAACTGTAAATTATACCTATAATACTGCCGGCAGAACCCAAACTATTACATATCCTGACGGGTCTGTAGTGTTAAAGGAATTTGATTTTAGAAACCGGCTGGTAAAAATCTCGAAGGATGATGAAGTAGTTGTTGAATATACATACAACAACTTAAACCAGGTTACCAGGAAAGATTATGCAAATGGAATTTCATCCATTAATCAATACGATTTTGCAAACAGATTAATATCTACCTCTACTGGCTCAATCCTGGAAAAAATATTCACTTACGATAAGGAAATGCACCGGACTAGTGCTATAAACGTAAATGACGCCTCTCTGTCAGAATTTTTCACATTTGATAATAATCACAGGCTTATTGGCTATAAAATCGGGCCTGAAGGAAACCCCCATACCGAACATACATATGCTTACGATGCGGTTGGAAACCGTGTGTCTGCCAATATCAATGGAACAGCCATCAGTTATACTGTGAACAATCTTAATCAGATTACCAACCGGAATGGCATTCCATTATCATACGACAACCGGGGAAATCTGGTTTATGACGGTTCTGCCTTTAAGACTTATGATGCCGAAAATCGTCTCATAATTGATTCCGTATCTCCTGCAAATGTTATCACGTACAAATATGATGCTGTTGGACGGAGAGCAATTAAGACCGTTAACGGCTCAACCTTGAAATATACATTTAGTGGTGTAGCTCCTATAGAAGAAAGGTTAAGTAACAACTCTTTGATTAATCAAACGGTATTCAGTTCTTTCCGCTCCCCTGTACTTAACCAAAATAATGGAGAAAAATTCTTTTACCATGCTGATAAACAGAATTCTGTTGAAGCAATAACCAATAGCAACGGAAGACTGATTGAACGATACCGTTACGATGTATACGGGTCAACCACCCGATTAGATAGCCTGAATAACATATTAGCAACCTCCATTACGGGAAACAGGTATGGCTTTACAGGCCAGGAATATGACGAAAATGGTAATTATAAATTCTTTTTCCGAAATTATTCCCCTGAAACCGGTTCGTTTAATCAAAGAGATTTGATTGAATACGAAGATGGCATGGGATTATATCAGTATGTTGGCAATAATCCGGCAAATGGAGTTGATATATGGGGTTTGCAAACTTTAGAAAATGATCAGCCACTTACCTGTGCAAATGATATTTATTTAGATCAGAATAAAAAAGATGAAAATAAGCTTCTTCTTGATGTGGAAAATAACTCCCTTACCACCATTGATCTGCTAAATAAGACCGGGATTATTTCAGATGGATTTAATAATGCTTTGCAGCCTCTTGGGGTGCCCTTGGCTGCTGCTGATTTTTATTCAAAACAATCAACTGCCAAAGCTGTAACATCCAACCCCAATTCAACTTACCAGGAAATGACAGATGCAAACTGGAGTTCAGTTGGGAGCGGGGGTGGCCTGGTAGGGGCCGGTGCCGGGTTAGCAGCGCTTGTCTCGGGAACGGCTGTTGCTCCTGCAATTGCAGGCGCAGCTACGGGCACTGCAATTTATGGCTTATCTGACGCAGTGGTTGAAGGAGTCACCAACAAACCGATCGGCGTTCATGTTGCAGATCATGCAACATATTTACAGGAAAAAGGCGATTTTGAACAGTGGGCGATTCAAAACGGCCTTGCTGCAGATATATTTGACCTGAGCATCAGTAAACCCGGTTCATTGATTCGCGGAGAACAATATGAATTTATTAAAAACCTTTGGTTAAGTGATAAGCACACAACTTACTTAATATGGAAAATGAATCAAGATCTTTCATATGTAATTCCAGGTAGTTGTGGGAGTGCTGGTACGCGGAGAAAAGTAAAGTATGTATATAACCCGCTAACGGGAAAAATGGAAATGAGAGATGCGTTTGACCCTAACCTCATCCTGGGCCCCGAAGGCGTTCCTGACAAGGCCTGGGTAAGCGTTAACGACAGGCTGCCTTATACAGTAATGTTCGAAAATGATTCAACCGCCACTGCCCGCGCTCGCTTTGTAAGAATTATTTCGCCAATAGAACCAAAACAAGATGCAACTACACTTGAATTAGGAAGCATAGGATTCAATAACCAGTCCTTTGAAATTCCTGCCGGAAGATCCTCATATTATCAAAGACTTGATGCAAGGGATTCAACAGGAGTATTTGTTGATCTCACCGCGGGTTATGACGTCATCAACAACCATATTTTTTGGGAACTGCAGGCAATTGACCCTATTACTTTAATGCCACCGGATGATCCGATGGCAGGCTTCCTGTTCCTTCAGGATCTGTCGCAACCAAACTATGGAAATGGTTTCGTGAACTTTACCATTAAACCAAAACAGGATGCCGCAACACTTGATACGATCGGCGCACGTGCAGAGATCATCTTCGATGAAAATGAAATGATCCCTACCAACATCCACACGAATACCATTGACGCCCTTCCGCCGGAAAGTTATATGCATCCTATTACAAGCAGTAACCTTGATTCACTTACATTATCCTGGAGCGGTGAGGATGATACCAATGGCAGCGGTATAGACTTCTACACAATTTATGTTTCACGCGACCAGGTTAATTACAGCGTGCTAATACCGGAGATCAGGAGAACTGATACCACGCTTAAATTGCCCGCCGATACTCTTTACTGCTTCTTTGTACTGGCTACTGACAGGGTTGGAAATGCGGAAGTTCTCGAGCAGGGAGAGATCGTTTGCGCATCCTTCCTTGGTCCTGTCCCGGTAAGCTGGCTGTATTTTAATGGAATTAACCAGGATAAAAACAATCAACTGAACTGGGCAACAGCTCAGGAACACAACAGCCAGGAATTCAGGCTGGAAAGGTCATTTACCGGAACCGATTTCACGCAGATTGCAACGCTGCCCGCTGCAGGGAACAGCAGCACGGCCCGAACATATTCTTATTTAGACCGGGATATTGACCGGTTGGGAAGCAATATTTTCTTCTATCGCCTGAAACAGGTTGATGTCAACGGAAACTTCGAATATTCCAACATAGTAAAACTTCATTATCGTGGCCCTGGAAAGATTCCAACGGTTGCCTATCCTAACCCTACGAAAGGATTGATATCAATACTCCTGGGCGATCCTAAATTAATTGGTTCAGAAGCTATGCTGACCGATGTGAACGGCAGAGTGCTCCAGAAAATAAAACTCAGGGCAACTAACCAGTCAATCAACCTGGATCAGTATGTAAATGGAATCTATTTCCTTCGACTCAGGAACAAAGAAACCTTGAAGATCATTAAGCAATAGGTTCTCAATTATTGGTGGATTAAAAAAGAGTGCTGGAATCAGCACTCTTTTCATTTTATCAATTTCGGGAAAAATCATTTATTCATTCGCTTCTTTAGATTCTCATTTATAGCTTCGAGGAATTCCTCTGTGTACAAATAATGCTCGCCATGCGAAACCTTATTACCATGAATGCTTACTGCCAGGTCTTTGGTCATCTTCCCGCTTTCAACAGTTTCAATGCAAACCTGTTCCAATGCATTACAAAAATCAATTAGTCCCTGGTTGCCGTCAAGCTTTCCCCGGAAGGCTAAACCCCGAGTCCATGCAAAGATGGAAGCAATTGGATTTGTACTTGTCGGTTTTCCTGCCTGGTGATCGCGGTAATGCCGGGTAACGGTTCCGTGCGCCGCTTCTGCTTCCATGGTCTTCCCGTCAGGAGTTACCAGGACCGACGTCATCAATCCAAGACTACCAAAACCTTGCGCCACCGTATCACTCTGTACGTCACCATCGTAGTTCTTACAAGCCCACACAAAATTTCCATTCCATTTCAATGCAGATGCAACCATATCATCAATCAGCCTGTGCTCGTAAGTGATACCCGCGCCAGCAAACTTCTCTTTAAATTCATTCTGGTAAACTTCTTCAAATATATCTTTGAAGCGACCGTCATATTTTTTCAGGATGGTATTCTTGGTTGAAAGATATAATGGCCACTTCTTGGTAAGCGCCATGTTAAAACAACTCCTGGCAAAACCATAAATGCTTTCATCGGTGTTATACATGGTGAGTGCAACACCATCACCCTTGTAATTATACACCTCAAACACCTCGGGCTCGCCACCTCCTTCGGGAGTAAAGGTCATCGTGAGTTTGCCTTTACCTTTTATTACAGTATCAGTTGCACGATACTGATCGCCAAAAGCATGTCTCCCTACTATAATCGGAGCATCCCAATTGGTTACAAGACGCGGAACATTCTTAATTACGATCGGTTCGCGGAAAACAGTTCCGTCGAGGATGTTTCGGATAGTACCATTGGGGCTCTTCCACATCTGCTTAAGGTTAAACTCCTTTACGCGTTGTTCGTCGGGCGTAATGGTGGCGCACTTTATACCCACACCTACTTCCCTGATAGCGTTGGCAGCATCCACAGTTACCTGGTCATTGGTAGCATCCCTGTGTTCCATACCCAGGTCGAAATATTTTACGGGTACATCTATATAAGGGAAGATAAGTTTGTCTTTGATGAACTTCCAGATGATACGAGTCATCTCGTCTCCATCAAGTTCCACCACAGGATTAGTTACTTTGATCTTATTCATTATCCATAAAATTTGTGCAAAAATAGGAGAAAGGGAATTATGAACGGGATGAAGCCAATAAGCTAAGTTTGCACCATGGCATTCTTACCCAGCAGGAGCAGGATAATTATAACATGCAGCAACCGGTTATCTGCCTATCTTGAACAGGAGGTCAGAGAACTCGGATATTTACCGACTAAGGTGTTTAAGACCGGAGTTGAGCTAATGGGCACCTTTTCTGACAGCATAAGATTGAACTTAAACCTTAGATGTGCGAGCCAGGTCCTGTACCAATTGAATTCATTCAAGGCAAGGAATGCTGATGCTCTGTACGAATTTTTGCGGACTCAACGCTGGGAGGACCTTATAGCAGCAGATGGATATTTTTCCATTACCAGTAATGTTTCCAATCCTACCATTACAAATAATCTTTTCGCCAATGTTCGGGTTAAAGATGCAATTGTGGATCGATTTCGACTACAAAAAGGATCGCGCCCTGATTCAGGCTCCGCTTTGGACGGGATTGTTATTCACCTGTACTGGAAGGATGAGCAGGCTGAAATCTTCCTGGACACATCTGGTGAAACACTTTCCAAACACGGGTATAGAAAGATCCCAGGGAAAGCACCAATGCTGGAATCCCTTGCCGCAGCCACTATTCTTGCTACGAAATGGAACAGGAACTCTCCCTTCGTAAATCCTATGTGTGGATCAGGAACCCTGGCTATTGAAGCAGCACTGATCGCAACCAATCGCAGACCCGGGCTGTTCCGGGAGAATTATTCATTCATGCATGTGAACGGATTCGACCGTTCAAACTATAAAAAAGCCATTTCAGATCTCGAAAGATCAATTATCCCTGCTTCAGCTAAATTCATCGCAACAGATATCAGCAGTGATGCTGTAAATATATCGAAGGTGAATGCAAGTCATGCCGGAGTAGAAGAACTGATCCGGTTCGAGCAATGTGATTTTGCTGAAACCCCGGTTCCTTCAGAGCCAGGGATCATTTATTTTAACCCGGAATACGGTGATCGCCTGGGATCTGAAAAAGACCTGGAAGCTTTATATAAAAGAATGGGTGATTTTATGAAAACGAACTGCCAGGGATACCTTGGATATATTTTCACTGGCAACCTTGAACTGGGGAAGAAAATAGGCCTGAAACCTGCCAGAAGAATAGAATTCTATACCAGTAAGATCGATTGCAGACTGTTTGAATATGAACTTTATAAAGGAAGCCGGGAAAAGAAGTAAACCTTTTGGCGATTCACGCTTACGACATCAGACATCTGACCAGGCTTTCCCTCCAATCCAGCTGTTCAATTTTATATTCTTCCATGATCCTGCTGCAGTCAAGTTCAGAATAGGGAGGGCGTTTGGCTTTCGTGATAAATTCAGAACTGCTTACCGGGATTATTTCTTTATTGCTACCTGATAGATCCCGGATAGCTTCAGCAAATTGGAACCACGAGATCTTGCCTTTATTGGAATAATGGAAAATGCCGGGAACAAAAGCAGGTTGCCGGGTCATCCTAATGATCGCACTGGCAAGGTCTCCTGCAAAAGTTGGTGAGCCAAATTGATCATCCACCACCCTGAGTGGTTCATCTCTGGTCAGTTTGGAAAGTATAGCATTAACGAAATTCTTTCCTGTTTTGTTATAAAGCCAGGAAGTTCGGACAATAGCAGTACGGGGATTTGTTTCAAGAGAAAGTATTTCTCCTTTCAATTTAGATGCTCCGTATTTATTCAGTGGTGCAGTTTCATCGCCCGGCTTATAAGGCCGGTCAGCTTTTCCGTTGAAAACAAAATCTGTGGAGAGATGAATGAGAAAAACACGGAACTCTTTGCAGGCCTCAGCAACCTGCTTCACACCATTTGCATTCACCTGGAAAGCAATATCCGGCTCTGTTTCTGCTTTTTCTACGTTGGTATATGCAGCGCAGTTTATACAATGCGTGAATTTATATTTCCCAAATACTTCATTTATTTCGGAGGCATTTGTGATATCGAGGTCTTTTGAGTTTGTGAAAACAAATTCTGCATCCTCTTTTGAAATGACTTTCTGAAGTTCACTTCCCAACTGTCCGCCGGAACCCGTTACCAGGATCTTTCTGTTCATTAGTAGTGAAAGGGAATATTAAGGTCTTTCAATAATGGGTACTGAAGGTCCTTAGGTGAAACAAGCTGCCTGTTACCCGGCACTTTCCAATCTATCCCCAGTGCAGGATCATTATAAAATAGCCCTCCTTCGGAAGAAGGATTATAAAATTCATCACACTTATAAAAGACTTCTGCTGATTCAGAAATTACTGAATAGCCATGTGCGAATCCTTTCGGAATAAGTACCTGGGTATGGTTCTTATCTGACAATTCTATTGAAAAAGACAATCCAAAAGTTGGAGAACCTTTTCGCAAGTCTACTACCGCATCGATAATGGAACCGGAAAGAACTCTTACAAGTTTAGTTTGGGCGAATGCGCCAGCCTGGAAATGAAGCCCCCGTATTGTACCGAAGTGAGACTTTGCCTGGTTATCCTGAACAAACGAAAAATTGATCCCCGCTTCCTGTAGCGTCATTTTATTATAGCTTTCAAAAAAGTAACCTCTGTGGTCTTCGAAAACTTTTGGTTGCAGAATCAGCAACCCGGGAAATGCTGTTTGCTCGATCGTCATGCTTTTATGGAACTGTAAATTTCCTTAAAATAAGCGATGGTATCAATAAGTCCTTCCTCAAACCGCCGTGTTGGCTGGTAACCCAGAAGTTGTTTTGCCCTTGAAATATCAGCAAGAGAATTTCTTATATCACCTTCTCTCGGTTCACGATGAACCGGCTTCCAGTCACTTTCTAAATATTTTGCACATGCTTCATAGAGATAATTCACAGAATAGCTCTCGCCAACAGCAACATTATAAACTGTATCACGGGCTTCAGGATTTTCAGTCAGCATTCCCTTAATGTTTACCTGGACGGCATTTTCAACAAACGTGAAGTCACGGGTTTGCTCGCCGTCACCATTAATATATACAGGGGTGCGGTTAATGATCCCTTTTACAAACAGGGGGATGACCGCAGCATAGGGACCATCAGGATCCTGGCGTGGACCGAAAATGTTGAAATAACGGAAACCCATTAAATTTAAACCATAGGCTTTGGCAAAAACTGATGCAAATAATTCATCTGTGCGTTTGCTTACTGCATAAGGCGATAAAGCATTACCTATCCTGTCTTCCTGTTTTGGAAGTGTTTTTTCGTCACCATATACCGATGAAGAAGATGCATAAACAAACTGCTTCACTCCTTGAGACACCGCAGCCTTTGCCATATTAACAAACCCGGTGATATTCACATCACTGAAAAGTGCAGGTTCCTTCATACTGCGTGGAACTGATCCGAGTGCAGCCTGGTGACTTACATAATCTATTCCTTCGCAACATTGTTCACAAAGGGCAGCATTCCTTATGTCTCCTTCAATAAACTCAAAAGCCGGGTACTGCTTCAAAACAGCCAGATTTTTGTGGAAGCCATTAGCCATGTTGTCAAAAACACGGACATGACGGGCACCGTTTTTTAGCAGGTATTCAGCTATATGACTGCCGATAAAACCTGCACCACCCGTTACGAGAAAGCTACTTGAAGACAGATCTTTGTTATGAAAATTCACTCTGTTTTTATTAAAGGCTCCAATAATTCCTGCTCGTGATCTTTCCCCTGAAGATGCCCTTAAGATCAGCGATCAGTCCATGTGGTTTTGTAATGGAAGCGAAATAGGCATCATCGAGGCTAAGATATTCAGCATGGGGGACTGTTATGATCACTGCATCATAATCTCTTCCTGCCTTTTCTGCCAATGGGAAACCATACTCATGCTCTAGCTCCTCACTGGAAGCATAAGGGTCGGTCACATCCACATTCAATAAAAAAGATGTTAGTTCTTTCACCACATCAGCAACTTTACTATTCCTGATATCGCTTACATTTTCTTTAAAAGTAGCCCCCATTACCAGAACCCTGGCTTCCTTAACGTTACCATTATTCTGAATTATATATCGTAATACTTTCCTTGCCACATAAGGACCCATTCCATCATTGATCACCCGGCCGGCCAGAATAACCCGGCTGTCATAACCAAGTTGTTTTGATTTATGGGTGAGGTAATAAGGATCCACACCTATGCAATGTCCGCCAACAAGCCCTGGTGAAAACTTCAGAAAATTCCATTTGGTGCCGGCAGCCTGTAAAACTTCAAAAGTATTGATCCCCATCCTGTCGAAAATGATGGATAACTCATTCATCAGGGCGATATTAAGATCGCGCTGGGTATTTTCAATGATCTTTGCAGCTTCTGCAACCTTTATAGAAGAAGCCCTGTGAACTCCGGCCTTTACAACCATCTCATAAACCCGGGCTATTGTTTCCAGGCTTTCTTCACAGCATCCGCTTACAACTTTAACGATAGTAGTAATTGTATGCTCTTTATCCCCTGGGTTTATCCGTTCAGGGGAATACCCTGCCTTGAAATCAGTGACCATTTTAAGTCCTGATAATTCCTCTATGATAGGGATGCAGTCTTCTTCGGTACAACCCGGGTACACGGTACTTTCAAAGACAACATAATCGCCTTTTTTGATCACTTTGCCGATGGTTTCACTTGCCTTTGTTACAGGCACAAGATCGGGGACATTATGTTCATCGACAGGAGTGGGAACCGCTACTATAAAGAAGTTCGCACGCTTCAACACCTCGAGATCATTCGTAAAGGTAATATCACAACCATCGAATGCTTCAGGTTCCAGTTCCTGGCTGGGATCTATGCGATTGCGCATCATCTCAACACGTCCTGCATTAATATCGAAGCCTATCACCTTTATTTTTCTTGCAAATTCCAGGGCGATAGGAAGGCCTACATATCCTAATCCTATTACAGCAAGTTCCTTTTTCTTTTCTAACAGATCCTGGTACATTAGCTCAATACTTTTTTTGAAATTCTTTGGGTTGCTTTACTAGCTCTTCTTTAGGAAGGGATTTGAAATATTCGTAGGTGATCTTTAACCCGTCAGCGCGCGAAACCTTAGGTTCCCATCCAAGTAATTGTTTCGCCCTTGTGATGTCAGGCTGGCGTTGTTTGGGATCATCAACCGGCAAAGGTTTGTATACAATTTTTTGAGTCGTTCCTGTCAGCTTGATAATCTCTTCTGCAAATGCCTTCAATGATATTTCATCGGGATTACCAATATTAACGGGATGTGCATAATCGCTCATCAACAACCTGTAAATGCCTTCCACCAGGTCATCTACATAACAAAAGCTCCGGGTTTGGGAGCCATCGCCAAATACAGTAAGATCTTCTCCTCTCAATGCCTGGCCAATGAAAGCAGGCAATGCACGCCCGTCGTTCAATCGCATGCGCGGGCCATAGGTATTAAAGATCCTTACTATCCGGGTCTCAACTTTATGGAATGTATGATAAGCCATAGTTATGGCCTCCTGGAAACGCTTAGCTTCATCGTAAACGCCCCGCGGTCCGATAGGATTTACGTTTCCCCAATAATCTTCATTCTGTGGGTGTACAAGCGGATCACCATAAACCTCGCTTGTACTTGCAACAAGGATCCGCGCATTTTTTGCAAGAGCAAGTCCAAGGCAATTATGTGTTCCCAATGATCCAACTTTAAGGGTCTGGATAGGTATCTTAAGATAATCGATAGGACTTGCCGGGGATGCGAAGTGCAATATATAATCCAGATGACCGGGTACATGAATGAACCTGGAAACATCATGATGATAAAATTCAAAATTCTCCAGCGGAAACAGATGCTGGATATTGTTAAGGTCGCCGGTGATCAGATTATCCATTCCAATCACATGGTAACCTTCCTTTATGAACCGGTCACAAAGATGTGAACCCAGGAAGCCGGCAGCGCCAGTTATCAGTATCCGCTTTTTTGACACTATTTACAATTTACATTATCAGATTTGGTAACCTTCCTTCTTCCAACGCTTTCATAGTGGAATCCCAGTTCCTCCATATGGTTCAAATCGAAAAGGTTTCTACCATCAAAGATCACTTTGTTCTTCAACATTGAAGTTATCCTTGAAAAATCAGGGGTCCTGAATTCATTCCATTCAGTAGCGATTACTAGGGCATCAGCGTTCTTCAGGGTTTCATACTGCGTATCCGAAAAGACGATCTTGTTCCCGAGTTGGGCTTTAACGTTGTTCATCGCTTCCGGATCAAAAGCAGATACTGTTGCACCTGCTTTAACCAGTTCTTCAATGATATATAATGCGGGCGCCTCCCTTATATCATCAGTATTGGGCTTAAAGGCCAACCCCCAGAGTGCAAAGTGTTTTCCTTTAAGATCACCAAAATATTCCCTGATCTTTGGAAGAAGGTGCATTTTTTGATTATCGTTCACTTCCATAACGGCAGACAGTATCCGAAAATCGTAATCAACTTCCTGGGCAGAACGGGCGAGCGCCTGAACATCTTTCGGAAAACAGCTTCCACCGTACCCGATACCTGGGAACAAAAAGCGCTTACCGATCCTTTCATCACTACCGATCCCTCTTCGAACCATGTCCACATCTGCACCCAGTCGTTCACACATTTGAGCGATCTCATTCATGAAACTGATCTTTGTAGCAAGGAATGAGTTTGCGGCATATTTTGTTAGTTCAGCCGATTTTTCATCCATGAAAAGAATAGGATTTCCCTGACGAACGAAAGGAACGTAAAGATCATTCATGATCTTTATCGCCTTTTCAGAACTGGTACCGATCACTACCCTGTCGGGTTTCATGAAATCCTCGACAGCTACGCCTTCCCGCAAAAATTCCGGATTACTTACAACATCGAAGGCATCACTAAGATCCTTATTCAGCTCCAGTCCTGCCTTCAGGATCTCCTGCCTTACTTTTTCAGCAGTACCTACGGGGACGGTGCTCTTATCTATGACTACCTTATAATCATCTGTCTTTAGTAATTTGCCCAGGTCAGATGCAACTCCAAGAATGTATTTAAGATCAGCACTACCGTTTTCGCCCGGAGGGGTCGGAAGCGCGAGAAATAATACCTGGGCATCTACAATGGCATCAGCCAGTGAAGTTGTAAACAACAAACGGCCTTCCTTTTGGTTGCGTAGAAATAATTTTTCAAGGCCAGGTTCATAAATGGTGATCTGCCCGGAGGTAAGTTTGTCAACTTTGGATTGATCTATATCCACGCAGGTTACGGTGTTTCCCGTTTCTGCAAAACAGGTTCCGGTTACAAGCCCAACATAACCGGTTCCAACAACTGCGATCTTCATTCGCCTTTAGTTTTAGTGTTTTATGTAGTCCAGTACATTACTGATGATAAGATTTTGCTGATCCTCATCAAGTTCAGAATGTATTGGCAAAGAAATAACCCGTTCTGTCAGCCAATCTGTAACAGTCAGATTGAAATTCATTCCGCCGAACCCTTCAAACATCTTTTGCCGGTGGGCAGGTACAGGGTAATAAATCATCGATGGTATACCCTTTCCTGCAAGGTATTCATGCAGCCCGTCCCTGTTGGTATCATGTACTATAAGCGTGTATTGGTGAAATACATGATTTCCCTTCGGATCCCTGAATGGTGTTTCGATCTTCTCTATGTTTTTAAAGGCCTTATCATAATAATCGGCCGCTTTTCTCCTGTTATTATTATATTCATCGAGGTGGCGGAGCTTTATATCTAATATGGCAGCCTGCATAGCATCAAGCCTGGAATTGCAGCCAACCACATCATGATAATATTTCCTGCTTTGTCCATGAGATGCTATCATCCTCATCTTATCAGCCAGGGCCTCGTCATCTGTGAACATTGCTCCTCCGTCCCCAAAAGCTCCAAGGTTTTTTGAAGGATAGAATGATGTACATCCTATATGCCCGATCGATCCTGTCTTTTTCCTTGACCCATTAAAATCATAGTCATTTCCAATGGCCTGGGCATTATCTTCTATTACCTTCAGACCGTGCTCATTGGCAATTTTCATTATCTCCTCCATATTGGCAGCCTGGCCATATAAATGAACTGGCACAATGGCTTTAGTTCTTGGAGTGATCGCTTCTTTTATTTTTTGAGGGTCGATGCAAAAAGTTTTGGGATCAACATCAACAAACACCGGCGATAATTTTAAAAGGGCAGCAACTTCTACAGTGGCAATATAGGTGAAAGAAGGTGTTATCACTTCATCGCCCGGTTCCAGTTCAAGCGCCATCAAAGCTATCTGAAGAGCGTCGGTGCCGTTAGCGCAGGGAATGCAATACCCCGATCCATTGTATAGCGCAAGCCTGGCAGCAAAATCGTTCACCACTTTCCCTCCAATGAATTGCGAGCTGTCCATAACGGAGATCACCGCTTTGTCAACTTCCTCCTTGATCTTTTTATACTGCGTTGCAGTATCCACCATCTGAATAGGCCTCATATCTGCGCTTTAAAACGTGGCAAATATAAGGTTTTGGCCCTGTAGGGTTAATTGGCCGCTTAATGTTATTTTTGACCAATCGCATGGCAGGGCTATTTCTTTATAGGTTTTTCCTTCTGTTGTACGCAGCCGGTGTAAGAATGCTCTCTCCTTTCAATACCAAAGCAAAGCAATGGTTACTCGGTAGAAAACGATTCCCTGACCAAAATATTATACATGGCAGTGTTTGGATGCATTGCGCCAGCCTCGGGGAATTTGAGCAGGGTCGGCCTCTACTGGAAGAGATAAGGAAACAATATCCGGGAGTTCCTGTGGTTCTCACCTTCTTTTCCCCCAGCGGCTATGAAATAAGGAAGAACTATCCGGGTGCCGATCATGTTTTTTACCTGCCCTTTGATGGAGCCCGGAATGCTAAACGATTTCTTGAAACAATTAACCCACAGCTGGTACTCTGGGTGAAGTATGAATACTGGCATTATTACCTCCGGGAAATCAACAAACGCGGGATCCCTCTGTTGCTCATTTCTGGAATATTTCGTCCATCACAACCATTCTTCAAGTGGTATGGCTCATTATGGAGAAGAATGGCTAACCGGTTCACCCATCTTTTCGTTCAGGATGAACGGTCTGCGGAGCTAATCCGTCTAATTAATAATAATGTGACAATTGCCGGGGATACAAGGTTTGACCGTGTTATATCGATTGCTGAAAAATTCCAGGAAGTTCCAGGCGTTCGGGAATTCTGCGGATCTTCCAGGGTGGTGGTCGCAGGCAGTACCTGGCATAATGATGAAGCTGAATTCGTGCATTATGCCAATACCAGGAAGGATCTAAAGTTCATTTTGGCACCCCACGAGGTAAGTGAAGTACACATTAAACAAATGAAAGTGCAGTTTAAAGGAGCAATAAGCTTTTCTGAAATTGCGCAGTTTTCCTCTACTGTAGATTCTAATGTCCTGATCATAGATAATATTGGAATGCTTGCCAGGATATATAAATATGCAACGATCACTTATGTAGGAGGGGGATTCAACAGTTCGGGGATCCATAATATCCTGGAAGCTGCAGTTCATGGAAAACCAGTGGTAATAGGCCCTGTTTATGAGAAATTCACGGAAGCGAACGAGCTAACGGAAGCTGGCGGGGCTTTTTCCATATCAAATGCTTTGGAGCTTGAACAAATTATGGATGCACTGCTTTCGGATGATGAAAAGCTCGCTGAATGCTCCCGGATTGCAAGAGAATACGTGTACTCAAGGAAAGGCGCCACGGAAAGAATAATGAATTATGTTGCAGAAAACCGCCTTCTTACCAAATGATCAAACTGTTTTACTGTTGGATTTGAATCGTTCCATCCCAGTTTAAGTTTTAGTTCTCTTTTGATCCAGTATTCAGCTTCGGGATAAATTGTAAAACCGTTAATAGTTTTAATACTTCTTTCATACATCACTTCGTCTCCCCTGAAAAGCTCATTGATATATAAAAACCTGTCATTTAAGCCTATTGCCTTTTTGAGGTCTTTTATTGAACTGTCCTGCAATACCTGGCTTAACTCTGTCTTCTCCTGTTTCAGACGGTCGTTCAAGGAGGAAGCCTTATCCGTGGACAAGGTTTCATGTAATTCAGACTTGCGTGATTCCGTAGGGGCAGGTTTCTGATGTATCAGGGTAGGTGTATCCTCTACAGGATCAAAATGAATAGGAGGTTTCTTCTGGATACTCATCTGGTTCAGCGCCTCTGCATTTTTCCTGATCTCTTCGAGTTCAGCTTCTACTTCAGCCTCGTCGATCTTTAACACCTCAACGATCTTCTCTTCCCTCTGCGGATTTTCAGGCATTTTTTGCACGGGTGTAAAAGGTACCTGAGCCGAGGGAATATGTATTGCTGCCCCGGGAATACTTTCCCCTGAAGCCTTTAAATGGATAAGCTCTGACTGGATCATTTGCACAGTAATAAGCATTGCATCCGCTGTTGCTCCTGCCTGCACCTGATCCAACAATTTATTACACAGGGTTTTCACCCGATCCATCGGAATGAGTTTACCGGTTAAAATATTAATTCAACTGACTGCTGGGGGAATCTTTTAATTTGCAGTCACGGTTAAAGTTACAAACACATTCTAAAATAAGGTTTTAAATGTTTATTGAACCCATTTACAAGGGTGGTAGAAGGGGGTGGATCGAAGTAGTTTGCGGAAGCATGTTCAGCGGAAAAACGGAAGAACTGATACGAAGACTGAAAAGGGTGCGGATCGCAAACCAGTCAGTCGAGATCTTTAAGCCTGCGATCGATGTCCGGTACGACAGGATCAATATTATCAGTCATGATACCAATGCCATCCCTTCAACCCCTGTAGAGAATGCAGGGAGTATTTTATTGCTTGCCCAGGATGTTGAAGTGGTAGGAATTGATGAGGCCCAGTTCTTTGATGAAGAAATTGTATTTGTTTGCGAACAGTTGGCAATGAAAGGTACGCGAGTTATAGTTGCAGGCCTGGACATGGATTATATGGGAAAACCTTTTGGGCCCATGCCTTCGCTTTTGGCGATAGCAGATTATATTACCAAATTACATGCTATATGCGTTAAATGCGGAAATATAGCAAGTATAAGTTTCAGAAAAACCGATGATGAAGGACAGGTTTTACTGGGTGAAAAAGATCTGTATGAACCCCGATGCCGTTCATGCTGGAAGCCAGTCAAAATAGCTGAAGAATGAAGAAGGTGATTGCCTTATTGAAAAAGGATATTTTGCTGGAACTTCGCCAGCAGCATACATTCTATGGCATACTTCTTTATGTGGCTTCAACCGTTTTTGTGCTTTACCTCTCATTACCGGAAAGCCCGGGTGCAGATACCTGGAACAGCCTTTTCTGGGTAATCCAGTTATTTGTTTGCGTGAACACGGTTGCCAAAAGCTTTTTGCAGGAAAGCAGGGGCAGGATGCTTTACTTCTATACCCTGGCCTCCCCTGTTCATTTTATCCTGGCCAAATTGCTTTTCAATGCCGTGCTGATGCTCATAATGAGCCTGGTTAGCCTTTCTCTATTTTATATTTTCCTTGATAATCCAATAGCAGATTCAGCAAGATTCCTGGGAATAGTATTGATAGGCGGTTTAAGCCTCAGTCTTGTATTTACGCTGATGAGTGCTATTGCAGCCCGCGCACAGCATAATGCTGCCTTGATAGCTATCCTTGGCTTTCCCGTGATCCTTCCCCAGATATTATTACTGATGCGCTTAAGCAAATATGCCTTTGCGGAGGTTTTCCAGGAAGGAGCAGTATGGCAATTGACAGGTTTGATCCTGTTACTTGACGCCATGGTTATCGTACTTTCTGTTATTTTATTTCCATTCCTGTGGAAGGATTAATATTTTACGGCATTATTTTAGGAACCTGAACAAAAATCATTACTCATGCTTTGGAAAGGCAGACGTGAAAGCACCAATGTGGATGACCGCAGGGGTGTTACCGGTGGTCAACTAGCCGCAGGAGGCGGAATAATAGGCGTAATATTCATTATTGCTAATTTCCTGTTGGGAGGAGGAGATATTAACGATCTCCAACAGGCTATTCCACCCCCACAACAGGAATTATCCCCGGAAGCCAAAGCACGGGAAGATGAGCGAGCCTCATTCGTAAAAGTTGTGCTTGCTGATACTGAAGATGTTTGGGATCAGATCTTTGCGGCAAATGGGAGCACCTATCAAAAACCTACGCTTGTATTGTTTCGGGGGGCTACTCAATCTGCATGCGGATCAGCTAATTCTGCTGTTGGACCATTTTATTGCCCGGGAGATAATGATATATACATAGATCTTTCCTTTGCTGAAGAGTTAAAAAACCGCTTTAATGCTTCCGGTGATTTTGCACTTGCCTATGTGATCGCACATGAGGTTGGCCATCATGTTCAATACCTGATGGGTACCTCCGACAAGGTAGCAAGACTACGGCAACAACTGCCCGAAGTGGAATATAATAAGTATTCAGTTCGGCTGGAATTACAGGCAGATTTCTATGCAGGTGTGTGGGCCCATCATAATCAAAGGATGAATAATGTGATCGTTGAAAAAGATATAGCTGAAGCCCTTGAGGCTGCAAATGCGATCGGGGATGACAACCTTCAGCGCGAAGCAACAGGGAGAGTGGTTCCCGATGCCTTCACCCACGGTACTTCTGCTCAAAGAATGTATTGGTTCAAAAAAGGATTTGAAACGGGAGATATCCGCCAGGGCGATACATTCAATTCCGACCGCTAAACTGATAAAACTCATCAAAAAACAACCACGCGGTTAATTCTTTCCCTATAACTTTGCGCCACTTAAACAAGGTTTGACTGTGCGCAGATCCTGGTGGAAAATATTGTCGCTATTATTATTGATCTACACCATTGTTGGTGGTTTTTTAATGGAGGTACCCGAATTATTCATTTTAAATGAAACTATCCGGAATCTATATTTCCATGTTTGTATGTGGTTTGCGATGATGATCCTCTTCATCATCAGTTTTATTTACAGTATAAAATACCTTAGGAATGCGCGTTACGTCGACGATATCTATGCCGTGTCTTTCGCTGCTGTCGGTGCATTCCTGGGAGTATTAGGTTATGCCACCGGGGTTATCTGGGCAAATTATACCTGGGTATCCGACCAGAACCAGTCTCTCGGAAGCATCCTGAAAGAGCCCAAACTGATCGGTTCTGCAATTGCGCTTCTTATTTACGGAGCCTATTTCGTTCTTAGAGGATCATTCACTGATATGGACAAACGTGCCAGGGTAAGCGCTGTTTACAATATTTTCGCCTTTGTGATGTTATTTCCGAGCATTTGGATAATTCCGCGTTTGGTGGGAAGTTTGCATCCCGGTGCCCCTGGAAGCGATAGCGGAAACCCTGCTTTGAACTTTAATGACATTGACAGCAGGTTAAGAATTGTTTTTTATCCTGCGATACTGGGATGGACACTCCTTGGTGTCTGGATAACAACTTTGCGGATAAGATTGAGTCTTATTCGCGACAAACAACTGGTAAATGAATAACTGGAAAAAAATAAGCCTGTTGGGCTTTTTCTTTCTTTTGTGCCAGGGGGCCATGTCACAGGACAGGCCCGAAATGGCTGATGTAATGAGAAGCAATGGAAAGATCTATGTAGTAGTTGCTGTATGCCTGCTTATCT
>JAEZEI010000046.1 GCA_023417815.1 Bacteroidota bacterium
CCCCCCCCCCCCCCCCCCCCCCCCCCCCCCCCCCCCCCCCCCCCCCCCCCCCCCCCCCCCCCCCCCCCCCCCCCCCCCCCCCCCCCCCCCCCCCCCCCCCCCCCCCCCCCCCCCCCCGCCGGAGGCACTCTTCCAATGCTGACCCTTCGTAACGTCGATATTCACTATGGCCGGGTGCACGCCGTGCGGCGGGTGACTTTGCACGTGGCCCCGGGCGAGATCGTGGCTCTTATCGGGGCCAACGGCGCGGGCAAGACCACGCTGCTCTCCGCCATCTCCGGCGTCGAGCGCGTCTCGGGCGGCGAAATTGAGTTCGACGGCAAGCGCATCGAGACCGAAAAGCCCGAGCGCATCGTGCGCCTGGGGCTGTCCCATGTGCCCGAGCGCCGCCTCGTCTTTGGCCCCATGTCCGTGGCCGACAATCTGCTTTTAGGGGCCTACACCAAGTTTCGCCGCCGCGAGGTGGCCGCTGATCTCGACGAAATCTACGCCATGTTTCCGGTGCTGCGCGAACGCCGCGACCAGCAGGCCGCCGCCCTGTCCGGCGGCGAACAGCAGATGCTGGCCATCGGCCGAGCGCTCATGGCCCGGCCGCGCTGCCTGCTCCTGGATGAGCCCGGCATGGGGCTGGCCCCGCAGGTCTGCAAGGAAATCTTCCGCCACGTCTCCACCCTGCGCCGCGACAAGGGGCTGACCGTGCTGCTCGTCGAGCAAAACGCCAAAAGCGCCCTGGCCGTGGCCGATAGGGGCTACGTGCTCGAAACCGGCCGCGTGCTGCTCTCCGGCACCTCCGAAGAACTGCTGGCCAACCACGACGTCCGCCGCGCCTACCTGGGGCGCGAGAAGGATAATTGAAGAAAGAAGAGAAGATGCCTCCGGCGGCCGGGGGGATGATCCCCCCGGACCCCTGCAATGGGAAAGGGGTAAATGGGGGCGGCCGGAAATCGATTACGAGCGTGAAACGGGGGCTATAGCCATGCGCGAGTGTTTTGAGCCGAAATTCGAGACCATGGACCGCAAGGATCTGGCCCAGCTGCAGCTGGAGCGGCTGCAGGAGACCCTTGCCCGCGTCGCCCGAAACGTGCCGCTCTACCGCAAACGCTTCGCCGAGCTGGGCATCGATCCCGAAAGTTTCGCCGATCTGGCCGATGTGCGCCGACTGCCCTTTACCACCAAGGCCGACCTGCGCGAGGCCTACCCCTACGGGCTTTTCGCCGTGCCCTTGCGTGACGTGGTGCGCCTGCACGCCTCGTCGGGCACCTCGGGCAAGCCCGTGGTCGCCGGCTACACCCGAAACGACGTCCGGGCCTGGTCGCGTCTGGTCGCCCGGGTGCTGGTGGCGGCTGGGGCGTCGCGCGACGACATCGTGCAGATCGCCCTGGGCTACGGCTTATTTACCGGCGGCATGGGCTTCCACTACGGGGCCGAGACCGTGGGCGCGGCCGTCATCCCGGCCTCCAGCGGCGGCACCCGCCGGCAAGTCGCCATCATGCAGGACTACCGCACCTCGGTTTTCGTGGCTACGCCCAGCTACGCCCTGCACGTGGCCGAGACGCTGGACGCCATGGACGTCAACGTCAACGCCCTGTCCCTGCGCTACGGCCTGTTCGGAGCCGAGACCTGGACCGAACCCATGCGCGAGGCCATCGAGGATCGCCTGAAACTCACGGCCACGGACAACTACGGCCTAAGCGAAATCATGGGACCGGGCGTGGCCGGCGAATGCCTGGAAAAAGCCGGCATGCACGTCAGCGAAGACTATTTCCTCATCGAGATCATCGACCCGGCCACCGGCGAGCCCCTTGCCGACGGCGAGGAAGGCGAGTTGGTCATCACCACCCTGGCCAAGGAAGCCTTCCCCATGATCCGCTACCGCACCGGCGACATCACGCGCATCATCCCCGAACCCTGCCCGTGCGGCCGCACCATGCGCCGCATCGGCCGCATCCTCGGGCGCTGCGACGACATGCTCATCATCAGGGGCGTCAATGTCTTCCCGTCCCGGGTGGAATCGCTGCTGCTGGAAGTGGAAGGGGTCACGCCCAACTACCGCATCGTGCTCAGCCGCAAGGGCGCGCTGGACGAGGCGCTGGTGGAGGTGGAACCCACCGAGGAACTGCTGTTCGACCGTGTTTCCGAGCATCAGGCGCTGCTGGACAAGCTGGAGCGTCGGCTGGGTTCCGAGCTTGGCGTGGGTTTCGCCGTGCGCCTGGTGGAGCCGGGCAGCCTGGCCCGGGGCGAGGAAGGCAAGACCATCCGCGTGGCCGACAAGCGTGGGCTGACGCCCGCCAAGTAAGCGGCCCCGCCTCCGCACTGCGCCGAATGCTTCGACCAAGCCCCAGATGAACAAAACGGCCCGGGAATCTGATGATTCCCGGGCCGTTTGGCGTTTTGGGCAAGTGCGGGTCAATTTTTCCGAGCACCACCAGGGCGATGGCCGTGGTCAGGGCCTCTGCGGCGTACCTCGGTCGCGGCTTTCCGCGTCGGCCGCCGTGTGTCCGGCCGGCTCAGGCCGCCCTACGGCGGCGGTAGACCGGCTACCGGCCGAGGTTGATTTCGCCGGTCTTTTTGAGCTTTCGCAGGAGTTTGTCGTCGGGCGTAGCCAGACGCGGCGCGTCGGACACGAAGTTGGCCAGGATCATGCCGCAAAACTTCTCGCCCCGGTAGACTTCCACCCGGTAGACGAGGCCGGCCTTGTCCACGGAAAATTCCTTTTTGAGATCGCCCCGGCCGATGACCGTGTCGGCTTCGTCGGTCAGGCCCGGCCTGGAAAAGCCGATGACGTTGACCCGGTAGTCCGCGCCTTTGCCCACGGAAAAGGCCCGCCGCACGTCCACCACCTGGCCGAAGGGCACTTCCCGGCGCTCGCCGTCGATGTCCATGGGCACGGCGGCAAGGCTCGCGTCGAACTCCACGAACTGCGGATCAAGTTCGGTGACGTTGGTGTTGCCGAAGTAGACCTTGAGGCTCTTGTCCGCCGACACCAGGGCCAAGAGCGGGCTGGACGGCCGATATTCCACGGCGCTGTCTTTCTTGAGCGGAATGTAGCGCAGCCGGTCCCGAGCGTTTCGCAGATCGAGAAACATCTTGTCGCCAAAAAACGACACCGCCACATTCTGTTGCAGGGCCTGGGCCACTTGCGGCGCGCCAAGCTCGAAGGTTCGCTCGAAATCGAGGCCAAAGGACTTGAAGAACGACTCGATGACCCGCAGATGGTAATAGGACCGCATGGGCGGCGGCAGGTTCTTGCTGCCTTCGATGCCAAAGGCCGGCTTGCCCTGGCCAATGGCGAAATAGGGCAGCGTCTTGGCCATTTCCTTGGCCGTTTCGCTATTCAAATCATGGGTGTGGGTGTTCTTGACGTGGTAGGCGTGCAACGGCTCGTAGAGGTGCTCGTTGGCGGCGGCCACGGCCCGGCCGGCCAGTTCCAGGAGGTTGCCGTAGCGCGGCGCTTCGGCGGCGTCCTGGTCGATGATGACCGACTGGCCCCAGCGCAGGGGATTTTGCCATTCGTTGACCACGGTCGGGCTGTAATAGCCCCAGCCGTCGTGGAGGTGCAGCACCGCGTCGACTTTCTCGTCGCGGATGATGGCCTTGATCTTTTGCACGGCGGCGTATTCCGGGTCGCCCGGGTCGAGATCGGCGAACTTGCGGTTCATGTCGCCGTACACGCCCCGCGAACAGCGGATGATGCTCAGGAAATTGAGGTTGGGCACCACCCAGACCGCGCCGGAGTTGATCTTGTAGTGGGAAACGAGCAGGGCCGCCGCCGAAAACCCGCCCGGCTCGTCGCCCTGGATGCCGCCGATGACCAGGATGGTCGGTCCGGGGCGGCCGGAGTCGAGCTTGTGCAGGGTAAAGTCGAGATTGCCGCAAGGCGCGGCCGTGGCGGTAAGGAGCAGGACAAGCAGAGCCGTAAGCAAACGCATGGGACCTCGGCGCGGCGCTTTTAGAGGTGGCAGGACGTAGCCAGTCTACGCCAATCCGGACGGAAAGTCACCTTGCCGGCTTACCGCGCCGGGCGGCCTGTCCATGGCGGCCATTCCCTGGCCGGCTCTTCCACAAAATCCCAACATGCTAATTTTACAGCTGATTATTTTTTTGCAAAGCCTCTTCCCTGGTCGGCTGGTTCCTGTATAGTCCCGCCGAGTTGCTTTACACATGTTGGCTTTTTTATCGCTTAAAAATTCCAAAAACAGGACGTACCGATGACCAATCGTCGATTGTGGCTCATTGACGCTGGCTACATGTACCGGGGGCAATCCTATTTCAACAGGGAATATAGCATTGACTATGTCAAGCTGCGCAACAAACTGGAAGCTGAAACGCCCATCTGGCGCGCCTATTACCTCAATTCCATCCCCCATCCCACCCCGGAATCCCAGATCGCCTTCTACAACTGGATGCGCTCCGCGCCGCCCCAGGGACCGAAAATCATCACCAAGCTCTACGAACTGCGCACCAGCGAAATCAACGAACTCTACTGCGAGCAGTGCCGCCGCAAGGTGCCCGTCACCTGCCCCAACGACCGGGCCCATCGCTTAAGCCGCGAACAGCAAAAAGGCGTTGACGTGGGCCTGGCCACCCTGGCGCTGACCCACATCGAGAACTACGACACGCTCATCCTCTCCTCCGGCGACAGCGACCTCCTCGACGCCGTGGAGTACATCACTGAGAAGAACAAGCGCTTCGAGCTGCTGGTCTTTAAAAACGGCGTTTCCACCGACCTCCAGTGCCGGGCCGACCGCATCTGGTGGATCGACGAGTTCGCCCAGGAAGTGGCCCGCGAAGCCCGGGTCATGTCCTAGGGACGCGCCGCCCGCGCTTCGGGCGGCCAGTTGTCACGTCACGCGGCCGGGACTCCTGTCCCGGCCGTTTGTTTTTCCGCTTCGGACGCATCAGTCCGGCCGGCTCCAGGCGTTTTTTTCGCCCACAACGAAAGTCATCATCATTAGTAATTTCATGCTGTTGTGCTTTAAGAAGCGACACAGTCTCTCGCGGCTTTGGCGAATTGCACTCCCACACAGCGCAGTATAGGCTTATTATTCGCCCTTACGTCTGACTGCCTCCTGACCAGCCAAGGCTAACCTCCTTAAATACAACACTTCCCACTTTCGGCACGGTTCCTGCCAATGGCGCTTCCAAGAGCACCGCCATGCCGCCCAAACCACTCCACCCATTTCCCACGCCGCCCTGCCGGGTCTGTCTGGCCTGCCACGGACCACGACTCGCCACCCTGCTGGAGACGGCCACGACCTTCTGCTGCTTTGCCCTGGCCCCGGACAGCGTGGCTGCCCTGGCCGTCTGGCCCATGCCGCCGGACGGGCTGACGGCCCTGGCCGCCCTGCTTGCCGCCGCCGAGGTCGGCCACCTCGTTTGCGGCGGGGCCACCTGCTGCTGCCTGGCCCCCTTTGCCCGGCGCGGCATCGCCGTGTCCGCCTGGATAAACGGCGACGTGGCCGACGTGCTGGCCGCCATCGCGCATAACCGCCTCGACGCCCTGCTCGCCCCTGGCGCGCGCCCGGGCCGGATCGCCTCCGGCCCGGGCCGTCCGGGCCGGCCCGGCCGACGGGACAACCTCACGGAGTTGCTTCCCCATGAATGAACAAGGCCTTCGCGACCTCAACGAAGAAATCGGCGGCAAGCCCAAAGCCACCGGCCTGGCCCAGGTTCGGTCCGTCATTGTCGTGCTCTCGGGCAAGGGCGGCGTGGGCAAGTCCACCGTGGCCGCCAATCTGGCCGCCGGGCTGGCCATGGAGGGCCTTCGCGTCGGGCTTCTTGACGTGGACGTCCATGGCCCGAGCATCCCGCGCCTGCTCAAACTGACCGGCTTCAAGCCCGGCATGTCCGAACGCGGCATGTTGCCCGTGGAGTGGCACTGGAACCTCGGCGTCATGTCCATCGGCCTGCTGTTGCCCAGCCGCGACGACGCCGTCATCTGGCGCGGGCCGGCCAAGGCCGGGGTCATCGCCCAACTGGCCGAGCAGGTCGACTGGGGCGCGCGCGACGTGCTGGTGGTCGACTGCCCTCCGGGCACCGGCGACGAACCCCTGTCCGTGCTCCAAATTTTCGGCCCCAAGGCCCTGGGGCTCATCGTCACCTCGCCCCAGGACGTGGCCGTGGACGACGTGCGCCGCTCCATCACCTTCTGCCGCCAGCTCGGCAACCCCATCCTCGGCATTGTCGAGAATTTGAGCGGGTTCGTCTGCCCGGACTGCGGCGCGACCCACCACATCTTCAGCACCGGCGGCGGCGAGCGTCTGGCCGAGGAAGTCGGCGTGCCGTTTTTGGGCCGTCTGCCCATCGACCCGGAAGTGGCCCGCTCCGGCGACGACGGCGACGTCTATCTGGCCGTGGCCGGCCAGGGACCGGCGGCGGCCGCGTTCAAGCCCATCCTGGCCGCCGCGATCCAGGCCGTGGGACCGGCCACCGCCCCGCGAGCCAAGGACGCCAAGGAGCCCACCCATGCCGGCTAGCCCCGACCAGGACACCCTGGACATGCTGCTCGACGTCTTCGAGCAGGAACAGCAAGACGACCTCATTGCCCGCTTCGGCGAGAAAGGCTTTGCCGTCTGGCGCGACGCGCCAAACCGGGCGCGCCTCACTGCGCCGACCACCGTCGGCACGGTCAAGGGCTCCTGCGGCGACACCATCACCATCGCCTTGCTCGTTTCCGGCGAGCGCGTCACAGCCGCCGATTTCAACACCGACGGCTGCGCTTCAAGTCTCATCGCCGCCGCCACGGCCGCGTCCCTGGCCGCCGGCAAGACCCTGGACGAGGCCGTGGACATCGACGAGGCGGCCGTGGTCGCGGCCGTCGGTCGGTTTCCCGACGACGACCGCCACTGCGCCTATCTGGCCGCCGCCGCCGTGCGCGAGGCCGTCCACCGCTGGATGATCGCCGACGGCGCCTTGGCCTCGGCCCAGGGCCAGGCAGCCGCCCAAGACGCCCAGGCCTGAACCATGGAGAACCACATGAACGCCATCATCGCCGTCAGCAGCGAAGGCCCCACTTTAGGCGACGCCGTGGACCCGCGCTTTGGCCGGGCCGCCGGCTTCGTCCTCGTGGACCCGGCCGGCAACGTTTCCTACCTCGACAACGGTTCCTCCCAGGCCATGGCTCACGGGGCCGGGCTGGAGGCCGCCCGTCGCCTGGCCGACGCCGGAGCCTCGGTCGTGCTCTCGGGCGTTATCGGCCCCAAGGCCGCCGCCGCTCTCAAGGCCGCCGGTCTTGGGGCCGTCGAAGGCCTGGACGGCCGCACCGTGGGCGAAGCCGTGGCCGCCTACCGCGCCGGCCAGGCGGGGTAAACGCTATGAACACGATGCGTCTGGCCTCTCCCTGGCCCCAGGACCGGCCATGTCGATGACGCGTGGCAGGAGAACAGGCTTGCGCCTGGCCGTCGCCAGCGGCAAGGGCGGCACGGGCAAGACCACCGTCACGGCCGCTCTGGCCAGCGTCTGGAGCCAGGCCCTGTACCGGCCGGTCCTGGCCGTGGACTGCGACGTCGAGGAACCCAACCTGCACCTGTTTTTGCGTCCGGTCGTGCGCCGGGCCGAGACGGCCAGGCTCGAAGTCCCGGTGGTGGCCGAGGCCGCCCTGTGCGCCGACTGCGGGGCCTGCCGGGAGCTGTGCCAATTCGGCGCGGTCACGGTCATGGCCGGCAAACCGCTCGTTTTTCCGGAGATGTGCCACGGCTGCGGCGGTTGTCTGGCCGTGTGCCCCACCGGCGCGCTGGTGGCCGGCTTCCGCGAGCTTGGCCGCATTGAGGAAGGCGTGACCGAGACGGCCGGCTATCTGGCCGGACGGCTGCGCATCGGCGAGGCCCAAAGCCCGCCGCTCATTCGGGCCGTGCTGGCCCGCCTGGCCAAGGTCGCCGAACCCGGCGCGGACGTGCTCATCGACGCCCCGCCCGGGGTGAGCTGCCCGGCCGTGACCACCGTGTCCGGGGCCGACGCCGTGCTGCTGGTGGCTGAACCCACGCCCTTTGGCATCCACGATTTCCAGCTGGCCGTGGAAGCCTTTGCCCCCTTGGGCAAGCCCATGGCCGTGGCCATCAACCGCTCCGGGCCGGGCACGCCCGAACTGTTGGCCTTGTGCCGAGGCCATAACCTGCCGGTTGTGGCCGAAATCGCCAGCGACCGGACCGTGGCCGAAACCTACGCCCGGGGCGGGCTGCTCCCCGAGGCCGGGGCCCACTACCGGGCCGTGTGCTTCGCCCTGGCCCGCTCCCTGGCCGAGCTGCCGCAAACCGCCCGGGAGACCGCCCATGCCTGAGATCGTGGTCCTTAGCGGCAAGGGCGGGGCCGGCAAAACGTCGGTCACGGCCGCCTTTGCCGCCCTGAGCCGCAACGCCGTCCTGTGCGACCTCGACGTGGACGCCCCGGACCTGCACATCCTGCTGGCCCCGCGAGGTTCCCGGCGCGAACCCTTCGTGGCCGGCCATCTGGCCGCCATCGACCCGGCGCGCTGCGACGGCTGCGGCGACTGCGCCGCCCGCTGCCGCTACGGGGCCGTGTCCGCTGCCGCCCGCGACCGGTTCGTCATAAACCCGGCCCACTGCGAAGGCTGCAAGGTCTGCGTCGTCCTGTGCCCGAAGCAAGCCATCCTGTTCACCCCCCGCACCTGCGGCGTCTCGGCCGTGTCCGACACCCGCTTTGGCCCCTTTGTCCACGCCAGGCTTGATCCCGGCGCGGAAAATTCCGGCCGCTTAGTCGCCCTGCTGCGCCAAAAGGCCAAGGCCCTGGCCAAGGAACAAGGCCGCGACCTCATCCTGGCCGACGGCGCGCCCGGCATCGCCTGTCCCGTGGTCAGCTCCATGACCGGCGCGACCCTGGCCGTGCTGGTCACCGAGCCGACCCCCTCGGGCAGCCACGACCTTGGCCGGGTGGCCGCCCTGTGCGACCACTTCAGGCTGCCCACGGCCGTGCTCCTCAACAAGGCCGACCTCAACGCCGACGAGGCCGCCCGCATCGAAGAGGCCTGCCGCGACGCCGGCCGGCCTATCCTCGGCCGGCTGCCCTACAGCCCGGACGTGACCGCCGCCATGACCGCCCGGCAAACGCTCCCCGAATACGGCGGTCCCCTGGCCGACGCCCTGGCCGAGGCCTGGGACAATGTCCTGGCCCTGGCCG
This sequence comes from Bacteroidota bacterium, assembly GCA_023417815.1. Lineage (GTDB taxonomy): Bacteria > Bacteroidota > Bacteroidia > Chitinophagales > Chitinophagaceae > Ferruginibacter. Next base: position 9,133 of record JAEZEI010000046.1, read on the forward strand.
CCGCGCCCAAACCCCAACGCAACCCTTTCTAACCCCAAGGAACACGCCCCATGGAAACCATCCGTCTGGCCATCCCCTCCGCCGCCCCCGGCGGCCTCGACTGCGAACTCGGCGCCCATTTCGGCCACTGCGACTGCTACACCGTGGTGGACGTGGCCGACGGCCGCGTGGCCGCCGTCAACACCCTGCCAAACGTCCCCCACGTCCACGGCGGCTGCATGGCCCCGGTGGAACACCTGGCCGGCCACGGCGTGGGCGCCCTGGTCGCCGGCGGCATGGGGCTGCGGCCGCTCATGGGCTTCGCTCAGGCCGGCATCACCGTCTACCACGGCGGCCCGGCCGCCTCGGTGGGACAGGCCGTGGAAGCCTTCCTGGCCGGCTCGCTCACCCCCTTTAGCCGCAACCAAACCTGCGGCGGCTGCGAGAATTAGGCAGAGCAGAAGAGAGGAAGAGTGCCTCCGGCGGCCGGGGGCCTTAGGCCCCCGGACCCCCAACATGGGGTGAGGGGGAAGGTTGGAATAGCGTCGGTTGGCGGGAGCGTGGAAAAGCGCTGCCGCTCGACGCGGGGGAGAACGAATGCCGATTTATGAGATTGTCTGCGACGCTTGCGCTTATGCCGGCGAAACCATCGCGCCGAGCCCGACCGATGCGCCGGCCTGCCCGGTCTGCGGCGCGCCGGCCCGAAAGCTCATGACCGCCACCAGCAGCCTGACCGGCAAAGCCGGCCCGTCCCTGCCCGGTCCCTCGGACCACGGCTGCTGCGGCTCCCGGCCCGGCCAGGCCAGCCACTGCGCCGGCCCCGGCTCGTGTTGCGGCAAGGCGGGGGCGTAATGCGCCATATCTGCGTCGCCTCCGCCGATCCCGAGGCCTTGGCCCCGTTTATTGCCGCCCTGGCCCAGGCCGGCTGCGCCGTGGACTGTCTGCCCACGGCCGCCGCCGCTGCCTCGGCCGTGCGGGAAAAATCCCCGGATCTGTGCGTGGTCGACGGCGACTTGCCCGACAGCGGGGCGCTGGCCCTGGTGGCCGGGTTGCTGGAGATCGACGCCCGGGTCACCTCGGTCGTGATCTCGCCGCTGTCCGACGAAGCCTTTCACGACATCGGCGAGGGCCTGGGCATTCTCCTGCGCCTGCCTCCCGCCCCGGGGCCGGCCGAAGCCGCCCGGTTGCTGGCCGCCCTGGAGGCCCTCGGCTCGCGTCCCATCACAACGTGACCCGAGGCGCACGCGGACGTTGGCAGGGCGGGAGAAAGCCCAACGCGCCCCAACCCTGAAAGCGGTCCCGGCAAACGGGCCAAGGAGGCGACATATGGCCGGTTTCACGATGCTGCTGAAACTGCTGACCGGCGCGGCCGGCGGCGGTGCGGGCCTGGGATCGGGTTTGAGCCGCATGGCCGGCCAGGGGCTGGCCAAGGGCCTCATCGGTTCGGCCGCCCGGGGACTTGGCGGCGGCACGGGCGGCCTGGGCGGCGGCGGCAAAGGACGCGGCCAGAGCGGCGGCCAGGGCCGTTGCGGCTGCGGCCAGGGCGGCGGACAAGGGGAAACCGGCGAACAACTGGTGAAGATCGTGGAACTGGTGGCCAAGCGCCTGGCCGAACGCAACGCCGGGCAGAGCGCGCCGGGCCTGGCGTCCGAGGAAAAGACCGCTTTGTCGGCTCCAGTCCGCGAAACCTCAAGCCTGGCGGTCGTCGAGCCCGAAAATGCCGCCCAAACCATCGACGTGCGGGCCGTGGCCATGACCGCCTATGCCTGCCGGACGTGCGGCCGGCGCATTTCCGTGGCCGCCGACGATCCCATTGCCGATCCCCGCTGCCCGCAGTGCGGCGGACTCATGGACGCCGCCCCCGAAGCATAAACGGCAACAAGCCGGAAGGCGTAACCTCCCGGCTTGTTGCACGAAATCCGCTCCATCCTCTTCCCGGCTTTTCCGACATCCCGCCAAGGGTTGCCCAGGCCGCCGGCCGCCAAACCGGCCGCAACCGGCGGGATGCTTACGGCACGATCCAGGCTTCGATAAACGGCCGGGCCTTGTCCGCGTCCGCAGGGCGTTTAGGCTGGGACAGGCGGTCGGCGCTTACGGCCAGCATGTCCACATAGGGCGTGGGATTGGTCAATTGCGGCGCAATCCCGGTGACGCGCAGATATTCACGGCTCATGAAGGCCACGCCCCAGGGGCTGGGATGGATGCCTTCGGGCATGATGGCCTCGCCGCCAAGCTCCGCCGCCAGGGCGGCCTTGAAGGCGTTCATGCGCGAACGCAAGTCGAGCAGCACCAGCTTGCCCTTGCTGTCCGGCAGGGCGGCCAGCTTGGCGGCGGCGGCGCGCAGCGCCTGGTTGTGGCTGCGCTTTCCCTCGGGAACCTTCGAAGGGAAAAGCGCCTCAAAACGAAACGCCTCGGCCGGCACGCCCATGATGGAGCCGTCCGGGATGGCGTCGAACATGTCGCACATGACGACGGTGGCGGCGACGTTTTCCAGGACCGCCCGGCCCAGAACCAGCCAGTTGGCTTCGTAGGCGTCGGGGTTTTGGCCGTGGAAGCCGGCGTCTTCGAGGATGACCACATCGCCGTCGCGGATGACGCCGTCCTTGGCCAAGGCCGCCAGATGGGCGGCTTGGACTTCCACGTCCTTGGGAAAGGGCTGACCAAGCGCCCCGGCATAGGTGGCGACCAGTCGGGCGGCAGGCACGGTGTCGCCGCCGTCCGGGGTGTCAAGCAGGCCGGCGGCCGCGAACTGAAAGTTCATGGACGAGGCCAGGGAATGCATGGGCCACAGCGGATCGCTCCCCTTGCCCTTGGGTTTTTCCTGGTCGCGCATGAGGTCGGCCATGGCCGAGACCATGTACGCCTGATCGTTGGCATTTTCCTTGATGGCTGAGAAATCGACCTCGGTGAGGCTGCACAGCATGACCACCGAATCGCCGAAGATGAACACCACCCGGCCGTAGGCGTCGCGGTTGGCGGCGATCTGCTTGAACACGGCATCAGGCGGGAATTCCTCGGCCCGGGCGACGGTCGTCCCAAGTAGCAAGCAGGCCAGCGCAAGCGGGATGAGGCTCGACGGGAAACGGACGGACTGGAGCATGGACCGCCCCCCTAGCCCAGACGGCTTTTAAAAAATTTGTGCAAGGCTAGATCAAGCCGGGCAAAAAACCAGCCCCCGACCGCCACTGCGCCCAGCGCCAAAAACGCCCGGGCATTATCCAGAGGCCAACCCAGAGTGTAGACCATGATGGAAAAGACCGCCGAGAGAATGACGGCGTGAATCAGATAATAGGCATAGGCGTAGTCGCCGAAATTCGACACGGCGATGAGAAAGGGGTGGCGCACGTAGTCTTCGAGCTTGACCACGGCAAAAAGGGTCACCGCCGTGCACAGGCTCCAGGGGCCGATCTCGCTTAAGGATTTGATGACGCCAAGGGGCCGGTTCCAGCCCCAGGCCACGGTAAAAACGGAGCAGGCCACGAGGATGCCGACGGCCAGGGCCGGACGCAGGGGTCCGGTGCGCTTTTGCAGGTAATAGACCAGCGCGCCGGTGATGAAATAGAGATTGTAGCTGGCAAAAAGCACCGTGCGCCAGGTGTTGAAGACGTAGCCCTCGCGCAGGCCGAAAGCCAGATAAGCCCCGATCACGGCCAAGCCCCAGACCACGAGAAAGGCCGGGAAATAGCGGCGCAGCCGGGGCAAGGCAAAGGGCGTTATGAGGATATAATAGACGACTTCATAGATGAGGGTCCACTCCACCCGAAGCGGCAGATCGGCCGGTCCCACCGGCAGCAGGGAGGCGGCGGCAAAAAGCTCCTTGCCGGGCAGCTTGCCCCACAGGAGATAGCCGACGACCACCGAGATGGCCACGCCGCACCAGTAGGTGGGATAAACACGCAGCAGCCGCCGAACCAGGAAGTTGCGGTAGCCGATGTCGATGAGAAAGGCCATGATGAAGCCGGATATGCTGAAAAATGGCAAGGCGACGGCCATGAACGCGTCGGGCACCAGATTGAAGATGGTGTCCGTCTGGGCGCCATAGATAAAGAGATACGCCCTCACGTGCAGATAGAGGACCATGGACATGAAAACGATGCGGAGAATCTGAATGGAATAGTAGCGCATGCCGGTCCTGTTGTCTCCCTGTGCGAGGTAGAGGGGCGTGCCGGGGCACGGCGTGAGGCTGTCCCGGCACGATGCTATCCGTAAGAGCTTTTTTGCGAGAAGGCCACTAAAATCGGCTCAGGCAAGCCGCCCTGGGACCGGGGCCTTGGCGCGCCTGAACGCCGCCCAGGGCCGGCCCAGGGATGCGGCGCACAGGCAGGACGTCGCGCGTCGCCGCGTTTCGGATACGCCGGACAGACGAAAACGGGCGCGGCAGGGCCAGGCCGCAATGCCGCCCGCGCCGTGCGGCGTTACGGCCAGCGACGTTATGGCGCTGGCCCTCGAAGCGCCGGGCGCGCGGATTCGCCGCCAGCGGAAGCTTGGCGAATCAGACGCCTTCGGCCCGGGCGGCGGCGTCTCGGGCTTCGTCGTCGCGCCCTTGGGCAGCCAGAGCCCGGGACAGCTCCACCCAGAATTCCCGGCGTTCGGGCCGAAGCGCCACGGCCTGCCGGGCCATGGCCTCGGCGATGGCCGGGTCCTCGCCTTCGGTCAGGTAGACCCGGGCCATAAGCTGCAAGGCAAAGGCGTCCTTGGGATCGCGCACCAGGGCTTGGTGCAGGTGTTCCCGGGCCTCGTCGAGCTGGCCGCGAGCAAAGGCCAATCGGGCCAGATGACGCAGGGTCGGGGCGGCCGGGCCGCCGGCGGCCAAGGCCCGGCGGTAATATTTGAGGGCCTCGGCGAAACGCCGGTTTTCCTCGGCCATGCGGCCCAGGCGAAGCAGGCTCGACACATGGGCCGGATCGGCCCGCAGGCATTTCTGAAAAGCGGCCCGGGCGGCGGCGGCCTCGCCCTGGCGGGTGAGCGCGCAGCCGAGATTATACAGGGCCATGGCGTTTTTGGGTTCGCCCCGGATGACCCCCTCGAACTCGGCCCGGGCCTGGGGCAGCCGGCCCAGGCGGGCCAGGCAGATGCCCAGCGAATTGCGGGCCAGGGCGTTTTTCTCATCAGCCAAAAGGGCCTGCTTGTATTCTTCCATGGCGGCGTAGACGTCGCCAATGGCGAAATGGCGGTCGCCGCTGACGGTCAGCGACAGGGAGTCGAACACGGCCAGGCGCGGGCCGGCCGGCAACAGCAGGGCGTGGTCCAGGGCCTTGCGGCAGTTCTCGGCCACGTCGCTGCGAGCGTAGTCCAGGCAGGGATGGCCGGCCACGCCCACGGCGGCGTCGAGCTCCAGGTCGGCCCGAAGAGCGGCCAGCAGCCGGCCGGCCGGTTCGGCCAGGGCGGACGGTTCAATCCCGGGCACGAAAAAGACCAGCTTGGAAGCGCTAAAGCGTCCGCCCACGGCTTCGTGGCCGAAAAAGCGGCGGCACAGCCCGACCGTCTCGGCCATGTCGGCCTCGGCCGGCCGCCCGGCCCGACGTCTGGCCGGCGGCTCGGCCAGTTGGACGAGGATCTGGGAAAAAACGGCATTTTTCTCCCGGGCCTGGGCGGTCGCGCGCTGGAAATCGCGGTAGGCGTAGAGGCCCGAAGCCGGATCGCGACGGGGCGCGCTGACGGCGTCGGATGCCTCGGATGTCTCGGCGGCGTCGGGGATAAGGGCCAGCCGGTCGCCGGGCTCCAGGGGCAAGTGGGGATCGGCCAGATGGAGCACTTCGGCAAAGGCCATGTCCTCCACCACCTCGGCCAGGACGATCTCGCCCTTGACCGCCGCCGGGCTGCGGCCGCTTAAGCGCCCGCCATCGGCCCCGCGCACGTCCACCTCGCGCTCCAGGCGCGGCGACCAGACGAGAAACCGCTGGCCCGGCTCGGCGTCCACCCAGCGGCCAAGGCTCACGGCCGCCCGGGCGAGCGGCAGGGTTTCGAGCACCACCCCGCCCTCGGCCAGGATGCGGCTGTAGGCCATGGCCTGGTTGCGGCCCAGGTCCTTGGCCACGGCCAGCCCCTTTTTGGCCTTGTGGACAAGCAGCCTGGCCTGCTCGGCCGGCGAGGCCGCGAACTGGCCGCCGCGCACGTCCTGGGGATAGCTCACGCAGCCGGCGCTGGCGGTCAGCGAAAGCGATTCGCCCGTGGCCGGGATGGGAAACGGCGTGCGCCCCAACTCGGCCAGCAAGGCCTCGGCCGCCTCCCGGCAACGCGCGGCCGAAGCGCCCGGCAAGAAAACCGCGAAAAGATCGTCGTGGAGCCGGGCGGCCAACCCGCCTTCCGGCGTGGCCCCGGCCACGGCCGCCCCGGCCCGGGCCAGCACGTCCTCGGCCATGAGAAACCCAAACCGGCCGGCCACCCGACTGAAGCGGTCGAGATCGGCCACGATGAGGCCGAAACCGCCCCGGCAGGCCGACAGGGCCAGATCGCCCAGGCTGTCGCCGCCGGGCAGGATGCGCTGCTGCACGGCCTCGATCTCCCGGGAAAGCGCCGCCAAAAGCGCCTCCCCAGTGGCCAGGCCGGTGACCGGGTCGGTCACGGCGGCCAGTCGCAGGCGCAACTGGTCGAGCGCCATGGCGGCGATGCGGGGAAGCAGGGACAACAGCGCGCGCCGCCCGCCAAGGCTCGCCCCGCGCGCCACAAAAACGCCCAAAAGCCGGCCGGCCTCGGCCAGGGGAATCATGATCTTGCGCTCGGTCGGCAGATGCGCCGCCAGCCCCAGGTCCGGGCCGAAAGCGTCGGCCAGGGCGTCGCCGGGTTTGGGAAAATAGAGGCTGTGGGTTTTAAAGGCCAAAAATCGGGAGAACACGTCGCGCAGGGCGTGTTCGTTGACGATAAGCTCTCGTTGGGTCAAGGCAGGCGCGGCCATGGCGTTCTCCCATAGATAAAATAGGCCGGCCACCTGTAGCGCCCCCGGCCCGGGAAAACAAGGCCGGCCGGCCCCTTGACGGCCGCCGCCCGGCGCGGCATCCCAAAGGGCGGGCCAAACCCGCCAAGCGCCACCGGAGGCTCCCCATGGATATTCTCGCCTTTCCCCTCGGACCCCTGGAAACCAACTGCTATCTGGCCATGGCCGGCACGGCCGCCCTGGCCGTGGACCCGGGCGGCAACCCCGGCGTCGTCCTCGACCAGATCGAAAAACGCGGGCTGACCCTCGAAGCCATTTGCCTGACCCACCTGCACTGCGACCACCTCTACGGCGTGGCCGCCCTGGCCAAGGCCACCGGGGCCAAAGTCCTGGCCGGGGCCGAGGACGCCATGCTCATGGAAACCGAACTCGGCCGGGGCGGCCTCATGGGCCTGCCCCTGGTCGACGGCTTCGACTGGGCTCCGGTCCCGCCCGGCGAGGCGACCATCGCCGGGGAGCCCTGCCGGGTGCTGGCCACCCCGGGCCATTCCCCGGGCAGCCGGTCGTTTTATTTCCCCAGCGCCGGAGCGGTCTTTGTCGGCGACCTGCTCTTCTACCGCTCCATTGGCCGCACCGACTTTGCCGGCGGCGACTACGACGTGCTCATCAAGTCCGTGGTCACCGAGATCTTTCCTCTGCCCGAAAAAACCCTGGTCTACCCCGGCCACGGCCCGGCCACCACGGTGGGCGACGAGAAGCGTCACAATCCGTTTTTCTCGGAGTTCGCCCGGTGACGGCCGCAGCGCCGGTGGTCTTCCTGTGCGGCCCCCGGGCCGGCGGCAATTCCGACGCCGCCGGCCGGGCCTTTGCCGCCGGACTGGCCCGGGCCGGGCATTCGCCCCGGATCATCGCCTTGCGCGACTACAGCTTCGCCCCCTGCCGGGGTTGCGGAGCCTGCGCCGGGCCGGACCATCGTTGCGTCCTTGACCGGCCCGGCGACGCCGCCGCCGAGCTTTTCGCCGCCCTGGACGCCGCGCCCGTGGCCGCCTTTGCCTCGCCCATCTACTTTTACCATGTGCCGGCCTTGTTCAAGGCGCTCATCGACCGGGCCCAGCGCCGCTACGAGGTCCGGCAGGCCCAGGGCGCGGGCGACGCACCGGACCGGCTGGCCTATCCCCTGCTGGTGGCCGGCCGGCCGCGCGGCGAGCGGCTCTTTGAAGGCGCGCTCATTACGCTCAAGTACTTCCTGTGGCCCTTTGGCTATCTGCCCGGCCCGGCCACGCTGCTGCGGGGCCTGGACGCCCCGGGCGACCTGGCCGGCGACGCCGAGGCCCTGGCCGCCGTCGCGGCGGCCGGCGAAGCGGCCGGCGAAGCCGCCGCGGTCTTCCTCGGCGGCCACAACGGCCCGGCCGACGGCTCGTGAGCGGCGAGGGCGACCCAACGGCCGGACTGGCTGATGCCAACGCTTCCGGCCACGCGCCGGACTGGGACAACGCGGCCAGCCGGCCCGGCCCGGACGCCTCGGCCAACGTGTCCGGTTCAGGCACGCCGGACGCCCTGTCCGGGCTGGCCGAGCCTGATACGTCGGGTTTTCTGGCGGCCCGTGGCCGCGTCGCCGGTCTGTCCGGCTGGTTCGGCCGCCTGGGCCGGCGGCTCCTGGCCGCCTGCGACCGCTGCCAGGCCTGCCAGGGGCTGTTGCCCGCCGATTCCGAACTGCCGCTCTGTCCCGCCTGCCGGCGACGGCTGGCCCCGCGCCTGGGCGGGTTTTGTCCACGCTGCGGAGCCATGGGCGAGAACGCCGAGGCCACGCCCGGACTGTGCCTGGACTGCCGGCACGGCGGCCGGCCCTGGGACGGGTTCGCCTTCCATGGCCGCTACGAGGGCCTGCTGCGCGAACTGGTGCTGGGATTTAAATTCCACGGCCGCCTGGGCCAGGGCCGGCTGTTGGCCGGTTTCCTGGCCGCTGCCTGGCGACGCGCCGCCGCCCGCGACGGTCCGGGCTGCCCGGACGGGACGCCGGATCTCCTCGTGCCCACGCCGCTTTACCCCCGTCGCCTGGCCTGGCGCGGCTTCAACCAGAGTCTGGAGCTGGCCCGGTTGCTGAGTCGGGAAATCGGCGCGCCGCTGGCTCCCCAGGCCCTGGTCCGCCTGCGCGACACCGTGCCCCAAAGCTCGCTGCCGGGCCGGGAGCGGCGCACCAACCTAACCGGGGCCTTCGCCGCCAACCCGGCCCGAGTGGCCGGCCGCCGCGTGCTGCTCATCGACGACGTCATGACCACCGGGGCCACGGTGGAAGCCACGGCCCTGGCCCTGCGCCGGGCCGGCGCGGCCCGAGTGGATGTGGCGGTGGCGGCGCGGTGAGGGGTAAGAGGAGGAAGAAAAAGAAGAATGCCTCCGGCGGCCGGGGGGATAATCCCCCCGGCCCCCCTGAAAGGGGAGGAGGTTAATCCAGGTCCGCCGACGGCGCCAAGGGCAGTCGCACCCGGAAGATCGTGCCGTCCTCGCGGCTGGAGACGAAATCCGCCCGTCCGCCCAGATAGCGCTCGGTCAAGAGCTTGATGGAATAGGTTCCCAGCCCCCGACCCAGACCCTTGGTCGAAAACGACCGGCTGAAAATCCGCATCTGCACGCTGCGGGGCATGACCCCGGCGTTTTGCACGGAGAACTCCACGGCGTCGGCCAGGCTGCGGCTGCCCAGGCGGATCTCGCCGCCGGCCGGCGTGGCCTCCAGGGCGTTTTTCACCATATTGCCGACCACCCGTCGCAACAGCACCGGATCGGAATGGAACACGATATTGGAGCAGGCGTTTTCCACCACGATGCGCCGGTCCCGAGCCTGTTCGCCGCCCTGGAAAGTGGCCGCGACCACATCGAGAATGTCGTCGCTGCGAAGCGGCGTGCAGTTGGTCTCCAGCTCGTTGGTCTCGGCGGCCAGCAGCTGCTTTTGGTAGATGATCTCGTCAGTGAGCTGGGACACGGCCCGGTGGATCAGCCTGGCGTCGGACTGCAAGTCTTCCGGAACTTCCTCGGCCAGAAACTCCAAAAGCCCCTGGACGCCGCCCACGGTGTTGAGCATGTCGTGAAAAAACAGGCGCTCCAGGGTACGGCGACGCTTTTCGTGGCTCACGTCATTGATGGAAAAAATGAGGTAGGGTTCGGCGTCCAGATGGACCGAGGCCGAGGAAACGCGCAGGTCCAGCGCTTCGATGCCCGAGCCGGTGTCGCGGTTGATGGCGCACTCCTGGACGTTGTCCGTGCCGGAAAGCCCCAGAAGTATGGAGCGCACCGCGCCGCAGTGGGCGCAAAACTCGCTGGTGCCGCAGCCGCCCGGGTGCTCGTCGGCATGGACGCAACGGAAGGCCTCGCCCGGCCGCTTGCCCAGGGCCTCCCGGATGTCGGCAATGCCGAGCACGTCGGCGAACTTGCGGTTGCCGTGCACCACCTGGCGATGGCGGTTGAGCACCATGGCGATGATGGGCATGGCGTTAAGGACCAGCGGAATGGCGTGCTGGGACAGCACCGAGAACTGCCGGTCGATGTCTTCCGGGCAGGCCCGCTCGGACGGAGCGAAGCAGGTGGGGTCTTTGGCGTCGGCCATGGGACGGCTCCTGACGATGGGACGGTGAGACTACTGCGCCCTGCATCATTCAGAAGTCCGCCCCGAATGTAAAGCCCCAAGCGAGCGGGGCCGGGCGGCCCGGAAGGCATCAGGAAGTGTTGTTGGTCGTGGCTTGGTTGGCCACGAGATAGCCGATCAGCGCCGAGTTGAGGATGCTTCCCGGCGTGCCGTTGGCGGCGGCCGTGGCCGAACCGGCGGCAAAGGCCGAGGTCGGCGTGGTCGAGACGGTGGGCGCGGTGACGCCCGAGGCGTCAAGCCCAAGCGAGGTCATGAGGGTCTTCATCGAATCGGTCAGGCTGGCCGCCTTGGCATTGAGCGCATTGGCTCCGCTGGCGACAGCCGACATCCAGGAGGCCGAGGCGTTGGTGGCCATGGACGCGGCGCTGGCCAGCATGGAATTGATGTTGGCCGCCGCGTTGGAGATGTTGGTCTTTTGCGCGGACAGCGTGTCCGAGGCCAGACTGTCGAGGGTGCTGGACGTGGCTGTGGGCAGGGTGAGGCCGCTTAACGTCGTGTAGAGACCATCCAGGGCCGCCTGGCGCTCCTTTTCCGTGCTCGCCCCGGCCAGGGCCGTATTATAACTCGTATAGGCGTCGAAGTATTGGAACTGCACGCTGGATTGGACGTCGGACGGCACAAGGCTCTTCATGGTGGCGTTGAAGCTCGCCTGGGCCGTGGCGATGTCCTTGCTGCGCGTGGCCGAGGAGCTCGCGTTGGCCTGGGCGGAACTCAGCTTGGCGCTGGCCAGGCTGTACTGGTAGGCCCAATTGACGACGTCGTTGGTGGCGGCTGATGTGGCCATGGGAAAGCCTCCGGGCGGCAAGTTCGGCCCTTCTCCACCGGGAGAGGACCCTTTGCCCCGGTATTGAGCAATTCCCCTGCCATTGCGGACAACTTCGCAACATCACGATATTCCAGGAAAACACCTTTTGGCGGGCGGCAGAATTTGCCGCCTGTCCGGCCGGTCTGGCGCCGGCGTCACCGAGTCTCCACACAGCCGACACGCCGCTTTCAAATGTCCCGGGCAAAAGGCGACCATGCGGTTCCCGGGAGCGTCCCGGGACAACTCGCCAAACGACGCCAACGGAGCGACGCCATGGGACATCTCGACGTGGACCGGATCAGTGAAGTGCTGCGCGACATGCTGGAAACCCTCAAGGGCAAGTCCCGGGACTCCCTGGGCCTCATGGCCCGGGAGGAAACGGCCTGCCCCGACGCCGTGGACCGGGCGGCGGCCGAGTCCGACCGCCACATGGCGCTTATCATGGGCGAGCGCGACCGCCAGC
>JAEZEI010000117.1 GCA_023417815.1 Bacteroidota bacterium
ATGCAGAGGTGAGCGGAATCACCCGCTTCTTCTCCCGCGCACACTGCGGCTATTCAGATAAAGGATTGTTAAGATCGCGCGCGAACGCGCGTCGTTACGCGCTCAGAACGCAAACGTGCGCGGCTTCACGAGGCCGGGCGCAACAGGCGGGAACGCATCGAACGCGATGCGGAACGAAACCGCATCACCCGTGCGCGTGTAGATGCGCGCTTTGCCCACCGGCCCTTCGCGAACGATGACGCCCAGGCGTCCGCCCTGCGCCAATTGCTCGAGCCAAGCGTCTGGAACAAATTCCGCCGCGCCGTTCAGCATGATGATGTCGTACGGTGCTTCGTCCTTCCAGCCATCGGCGGCGGCCGTCGATACCGTTTTCGCCGTACCGACGCCTACGGATTCAAGCGCCGCGCTCGCCGCGAACGAGAGATCGGCATCAGGATCAAGCGTGATGACGCTGGCGCAGCATGCAGCCAGTACCGCTGCGCCGTAGCCGGTTGCGCCTGCAATTTCGAGCGCGCACTCGTTCGGCTGCGGCGCCAGCGCTTGCACCAGCTTTGCCAGTTCACGCGGCCGCATCAGACAACGGTCCGGCGCCACTTCGAGTTCAAGATCGGCATAGGCGAGGTTGCGCTTCTGCGCCGGCGCGAACCGTTCGCGCGGCAGGGTGCGCATCGCATGGAGGATGCGGGTGTCGGTCACGTCGCTGGTGCGAACCTGGCTTTCCACCATGAGGTCGCGGGCGTGCGCGAAATCCATGACCATCTCTCCTGGCGCTCCCGTTAAGCCGCCCCGCGAAAACCGGCAAGCCGCCCTTTGACGCGGGGGCCGAGCGTCAGCGCCTTGACCGCTTTGGCGCCAAGCGCCTAGGAGTTGCGCCCCCGGCGCACCACATCTCGCCGGCGGATGGCCTCGTGGCGGAGTGGTGACGCAGCGGATTGCAAATCCGTGCACCCCGGTTCGATTCCGGGCGAGGCCTCCAACTGCTTTCACTCTTTCCACAGCGTCGCGCTTTTCTCCTGAGAGGTGCGCTCTAGCTCAGGTATCGGCGGGGGTTTTCTCGATCGAGGAGGAAACTCAATGGCGGATCGGTATTCCGACCAAGGCCGCGATGAAGGCGGTCGTGGCCGCTACGGCAGAGGCGGTCGCGGGAGCGACCAGGGCGGACGCAGCAGAAGTCAGTACGGCCAGCGTTCCGGGCGCATGGACGACGATGATGACGATTACGCCCGCCATTTCGACCAGGATCGCGATGAAAGCCGCGGCATGGGCGGCTATGGCGGCGGCTACGGCCAAGGCATGAGCGGTCAGACGTATGGCGGCGGCTACAATGTGCGCCGCGGATCTCAAGGCCGCTTCAGCGATGACGACTGGGATGGCGGCGCCGGCATGGAAGGCGGGCGCGACTACTTCCAAGGTCAGGGCCGCTATTCACAAGGCGGACAGGGCTACAGCCAAAGCTTCGGCCAGGGTGGCTATGGCGGCACGCAAGGCTTCGGGGGTGAGTCCTACGGGCAAGGCGGCCGTTCTGGTCAGGGCCAAGGCGGCTATGGCGGGCAAAGCTACGGCCAGCCGGGCATGCGCGGCGGTCGCGGCCAAGGCGGCGACTGGGGCGGCCAAGGCCAATCCGGCCAGAACTTCGGCCAGGGCAGCTCGCGCGGCTCGAATGAGTACGGCGGTCAATGGGGTTCGTCCGGCCGTAACCAGGGCGACCAAGGCTATGGCGGCGGCTCACAGTTCGGCGGCATGGCCCGGTCCGGCTATGAGCAAGGATACGGCTACATGGGCCAAGCCGGCATGGACCAGGGCTTCAGCAACACCTCGTTTGGTCCCGGCCGCGAGAACCGCGGCGGTCAGCAAGGCTACCTCTCACGCGGCGGGCGCCAGCAATGGGGTCAGCACAGCGGCCGCGGCCCGAAGAACTACACGCGCTCCGATGACCGCATTCGCGACGACATCAATGATCGTCTGACCGACGATCCCGAAATCGATGCGAGCGAGATCGAAGTGAAGGTCAGCAGCTGCGAAGTGACCCTCTCCGGTATGGTCGACAGCCGCGACGCCAAGCGCCGCGCCGAAGACCTCGCGGAATCCATCTCCGGGGTGAAGCACGTGCAGAACAATTTGCGCGTTCAGGCCGCCAGCAACACGAGCGCCGAAGACACCGCCACGCGCGCCAACAAGCGCGGCGGCAAGAGCGACGGCGACAGTGAGAAGATGCAATAGAGCGCTGTTTTCAACGCTTTGGCAGGCGAGGTGAAAATTCGGTTGCTGTTAACCCGGCGTTTACCGGTTAGTGCGATCTTCACCTTGTCTTCCCTTGGAGACACCCCACCATACCCAACGCCTTCGAGGGCCCCGCAAGGGGCCCTCGTTTTCCTTTATGAGGCTGCTTCATTACGGGGCTTTCCCCGTGGCGCCGAACTTGATAGAGAGCCGCTTCGCTTGGCCCGGCAGGGCTTCGCTGTTCCTCGGTAGCTCAGTGGTAGAGCAACCGGCTGTTAACCGGTTGGTCGTAGGTTCGAATCCTACCCGGGGAGCCATTCTTTCCTGCGCTGATCGCGCGGACGCCTGCTCCCAAAGCTTCACTGCACCGCCGCTAACCCTTGCAACTCAGCGTGCGCATTCGCGCGGCGAACCAAAATAAAGCCCCGCGCGGCGGGCGGGGCTGAAGAGGGGAATGAGGAAACGGCGTCAGCCTAGGCGAGAGGCGTAAACAGGAGGTGGCCATTCCCACCGTCGACCGCTGAATTCGCAAGCCTCGGCCATTCTCACATCCCGCCCAATTCCACCTCGCCCGACCCTTTCTCGCCCGCCCGCCCGCGTCCCGCCCCACAACATTCACTCGCGCGTGAATTAATATTGACAGTGCAAAGAGGACGGGCGACCCTCACGCTATCGCGCCGAAAGAGCGCCGCCGACAACGGCAAAGGGGAGGACCATGAAAATCCACGCTTTGTGGCTAAGCGCGTCTGTTTTGACGCTGGGCTGGAGCGGCCTCGCCGCGGCGCAAACGTCGCCGGGCCAAGAGGCCGAAGATTCAGGTGAGATCGTCGTCACGGCGGAGCGCCGCAGCACCAATCTGCAGACGACGCCGATCGCGGCGACGGTGCTCACTGGCGATGACCTCGCCAACGCCGGCGTCACTAATGTGGATCAGCTGCAGTTCATATCGCCCGGCGCCGTCGTCAACAATTTCGGCCAGGGCATCGACTTCAACATCCGAGGCATCGGCAAGGCCGAGCACAACACGCAGACGACGACGGGTGTCATCACCTACCGCGACGGGGTCGCCACCTTCCCCGGCTATTTCACCGCCGAGCCATATTACGACATCGCCCGCGTCGAAATCCTGCGCGGGCCGCAGGGTACCTTCGTCGGCCAAAACGCAACCGGTGGGGCAGTGT
>JAEZEI010000120.1 GCA_023417815.1 Bacteroidota bacterium
GGTGCTCGACGTGCGCACGCCCGAGGAGTGGGCGAGTGGCCACCTCCCCGGGGCGACCTTGATTCCGGTGGGCGAGCTCGAAGCGCGCATCGACGAGGTCGAGCGCGCATTGGCGGGCGACAAGACCAAGAAGATCGTGACCTACTGTCGCTCGGGTCGGCGCTCCGGGATCGCCAAGCAGATGCTCGAACAGTACGGATTCAGCAACGTGGTGAACGGCGGAGGATACGAGCAGTTGAAGTGAGGTCTCGCGAAAATCCGTGCGCTGGGGGGCGACGGCATGGGTCTAGATCGCGTTTCACGAGATGTGGTCTCGGGATTCCTCGCGCGTGTTCGTTGCGCCCTCGTGCTCGGTTGCTGGGCCCTCCAAGTTGCACCGGCGCTGGCCCAATCGTCGAAGCCGAGAAAGCATCCCGAAGCGATCAGCATCGTGGCCGTTGAGGATGAAACCAAGCCTTCCGAGGAACGGCCGCCGCCCTTCCGGATTGGCGCCTACGTCGAGACCTACTACCAGTGGAACTTCAATCGTCCTAGCAACGGGATCACCAACTACCGAGGCTTCGACAACCGCCACAATACCTTCACGCTGAGCAACGTCGCGCTGGACATGCAGGCCGACTACCAGGACGTGATCGGACGGCTCACGCTGCAGGTGGGAAGCGCCGCCTCCACCGAGTACCTCGATGAGCCCGTGCGCCGAGGCACCTCGAGCGTCAATGCCACGGGGCCCGACCTCTGGAAGTACCTGCAGCAGGCCAACGTGGGATATCGCGTAATCAATGGGCGAAGCCCCACGCGCGAACTGGATGCGAAGCACACGTTCACCGTGTTGGCAGGACTTTTCCTTTCGCCCATCGGCCCCGAGTCGATCGTGGTGCACGACAACTGGAACTGGTCGCGTTCATACCTCTTCTTCGGCTGCCCTTACTATCACACGGGGGCACGCGGAACCTACGCGCTCTCGGACGACTGGTCCTTCACGCTCGCGGTCTACAACGGCTGGAACTCCGTGGTCGACAACAACAAGGAGAAGTCGCTCTCGACTCAAGTCACCTATGCGCGGGCGGATCTCGACGCGACCTTGCTCTACTTCGGTGGTGTCGAGCGTCCCCAGGGCGCACCGGAAGGCCGTGCATGGCGCAACCTGTTCGATGCCCACGTCCGGTGGGACGTCTTGCCGTGGCTCTCACTGCTGGCGCATGGCAACGCGGGGTTCGAGCGCAACCGCTTCGGCGCCTCGCGCTGGGGGGCCGGCGCCGTGTCTGTCCGGGCTCAGGCAGCGCGCCAGTTCTTCGTCGCATGGCGCGGCGACATGTTCTACGAGCACGTTCCGAGTAACGCGGCAGGCCGGGCGACGCCGATCTTCTGGCCCGTGAAGTGGGTCGCCTCGAGTACCATCACGCTCGACTATCAGCCTCACGCGCACATTTCGATCCGTGGCGAGTACCGTCACGATCACGCCGCGGGTGACATGTTCTTCGGCGGGGCCGTGGGCACCGCACCGGGTACTGAGACGTTCGTGCCCAACCGGCCCGCACAGAACACGCTCACCTGCGGGGTGACGGCCTGGTTCTGAGTGCCGCCAGGCAAGCTGCACTTTCACTGAAAAATCACGATGCGGCGCCGGATAAACGAGCGCTTGGTTCAATATCCACTCCGAAACGGCCCCCGAGTCATGCCAAATCGGGGGCCATGATCCTTCGGCAAGTCAGCTTCCCCATCGCCTTTCTCACCGTGGTCTGCAGCGCCAGTCCGGCCGCGGCTCAAGCCTTCACCTATCAGCTCGGCGGTGGCAGCGAGAACTGGCCCGCGGACAAGCGCACCGCGATCGTGAACGCGATGGACGAAGCGGTGAGCACGTACAATCGCTACGGCCACTTCGAAAAGCACGACACGGCCAACTACAACGCAGGCGTGCCGACCGCCCAGGGCAGCTACAACGGCACCATCGACTTCGGCTCCCAGTTCAGCACGCGCGTCGCGCTCCACGAAATTGCACACACGCTCGGCATCGGCACCAACTGGGGGTTCGACGGTGGCGCCTGGAACGAGGACAGCGCCGCGGGACGGCTGATCAAGCTCTTCGATGGCCGCACGGCGGTCTTGAGCACGGGAGGTTCGCACTTCTGGCCGTACGGTTTGAACTACGACAACGAGGATGGGCCCGCCGCGCGCGAGCGGCACGTGAAGCTGGTCTCGGCGTTCCGCTTCGACATGGGGATCATCCAGGACAGTGACAGCGACGGTCTTCCGGACGACTGGGAGGTGTTCCACTTTGGTTCGCTCGCCCAGGGGGCCTCCGGCGACCCCGATCGAGACGGCGTGCAGAACATCCACGAGTACAAAACGGACTGCGATCCCAACGTGGCCGCTCCCATCGTCGACGGCCACACGTATCTGCTGCGCAACCAGCGCGGGCAGCGCGTCCTGAGCGTCGTGGACGCATCCGACGCGGACATGGCGCCCACCGAGGTGCGCGAAGCAACGGATGCAGAGGAGCAGCGCTGGACCGCGCACTATCTGGGCGAGGGTTGGTTTGCGTTCACGAACGTCAAGAGCGGCAAGCGTCTTGCTGTGGAGAGCGCCGACGTTGGCTCGGGACTTCCCATTCGCCAGCTCACCGCCTCCGATGCCTGGACGCAACAATGGCGCGTCACCAGCGGGATCGGAGCCGATCCCGATTACCATCAGATCGCGAACCGCGAGACCGCGCGCCTGATGGACGCCGTCGA
>JAEZEI010000040.1 GCA_023417815.1 Bacteroidota bacterium
ATAAAGAATTGATTATTCCAATCCTGGCAGAGTCTGTGGAATTCTCCTGGGAGGAAAGCCATTCTAATATATTATCTGCAATGATTGTAGATTCTCTTTCTATAAATTGTTCTGTTCCCGTGGTTTGGTGATTTGGGGAGATGTCTTTTTTACATGAAACGAATAAGGAGAATAAACAAAGAGTAATAACAATTAGCGATTTAAATTTCATGAGAACGAATTAAAATTAATAATTCGCTCAAGAAAGAATGACCATATTTCTCCTGCAAGGTATAAATACGGTAAACCGCTATTTTTTTTAAAATTATTATTTACGCTGTAAGGTTATGAAAATCCCCCGCCCCTACAGGGGAACTTTTTTAACCTCTATAGCCCCTTAAAAACTCCTTTATCTTAAGCCTCTTCTTACCCTGGA
Organism: Bacteroidota bacterium; assembly: GCA_023417815.1. GTDB lineage: Bacteria > Bacteroidota > Bacteroidia > Chitinophagales > Chitinophagaceae > Ferruginibacter. The sequence continues at coordinate 416 of JAEZEI010000040.1, forward strand.
GTTGCAATTCCGTAACATCCAGGTATCCATCCGCACAATAAAACCGCAGGTAACTTTTCTTGTCCGTTTCCATATGCCCGGGAACCTCGTTATGATCACCAGTAATTTTTTCAGCGGAGAAAATCTTCAGGATCTTTCCATCAAGTTGGGTGAATGCTGCGGGGTAGGGTGAAAGCCCCCGCACCAGGTCATATACCTTCTTCACCGGTTGGTTCCAGTTGATCTCGCATGTGGAAGTAAAAATTTTAGGTGCATGTTTTATTTCCATACCCGTATCCTGGGGCTGTTCTTTTAGTTCACCTGCAAACAATCCCCTCACTGTCCTTACGACCAGGTCTGCACCTATGATCATCATCCTGTCGTGCAACTCACCGGCAGTTTCCCTTTCACCGATAGGGATCTCTTCGCGCAAGAGAATATTCCCGGTATCGATCTCATGTTTCAGTTTGAAAGTAGTTACCCCGGTAATGCTTTCACCATTGATGATCGCCCAGTTGATCGGGGCGGCGCCCCTGTATTGTGGAAGTAATGAGCCATGAAGATTTATTGTTCCCAAAAGCGGCATATTCCATACAACTTCTGGCAACATCCTGAAAGCAACTACCACCTGGATGTCGGCTTTAAATGCTTTTAGTTCTTCCAGGAAACCAGGCGACTTTAATTTTTCAGGCTGCAGTACCGGCAGTTCCAGTTCAAGCGCAAGCTGTTTAACAGCGCTCTGTTTTAATTCCATTCCTCTTCCGGCAGGGCGATCAGGTGCAGTAACAACGGCAACAACATTCATCCCGGCCTTAACCAGGGCCTTTAACGAAGCGGCTGCAAATTCTGGTGTTCCGAGAAAAACGATCCGGGCATTATCCTTCATCATCAAAATCTTTATACAGGAGGTATTTCTTTCTTATCGCTTTAAAATTATTGAGCGCAGGCTGCCAGCTCTTACGGATATCCTCTTCACTCGTTCCATTCTTTACCTGCTGCATCAGGGTTGCATTGCCCGCAAGTTTATTAAAGAAATTGTTCTTCAAAAAGAAAGTATCCTTTCCCGGGAATAACCTGTAAGCTTCAACGAGGTATTTGATCTGCACTTTCCCATCCACCTTCTTCAGCACATCATGCACAGGTCCGCCCAGGTACCAGCCGTAATTCTTTTTATAATAATGCTTACTGTTCTTCGCACCTTCATTAGGTCGCGGCGTAAATGAATAAAGATGTTTTGGAAGAACAGGGTGCCCGAAAACCTGGAAAGGCTTTGAGGTTCCCCTCCCTTCACTCAGCACCGTTCCTTCAAAAAAACAGGTGGAAGGGTAGAGGTACACCGATTGCATTTCCGGAAGGTTTGGAGAAGGAAATACCGGCAGCACATACTTTTTTGTGTGATCATAATTCCCGTTCTTAATTACCTGGAAATGGAAAGGAGTGTCTGGAGAGTTTTCCGCTGTGCGGTAGAAATCATAACGTTTATTCGCTTTCTCACTCAGCCACCTTTCGCCGGCGATCATCAGGGCATATTCGCCTATCGTCATACCATAAACGACAGGTACCGGCTGCATACCAATGAATGACTTATATTCTTTTTCAAGCACGGGGCCATCAACGTACCATCCGTTCGGATTAGGCCTGTCGAGAAGCATTAACGGGATCCCATGTTCAAAAGCTGCCTCCATATATTCTTCAAGACTGGATATATATGTAAAGAAGCGCACGCCCACATCCTGGATATCGAACAGCAATACATCCACTCCTTTCAGATCATCTTTGGTTGGCCTTTTGTGAGAACCGTAGAGGCTTATGATCGGTATCCCGGTCTTCTTATCCACCGTATTCTTCACACTTTCACCTGCATCCGCTTTGCCGCGGAAACCATGTTCCGGCCCGAAGATCTTCACCACCTTTACACCACTGGCAAGCAGGGTATCTACGAGATGTGTATTGCCAACCATACTTGTTTGGTTTGCGAATACAGCCACCCTTTTGCCTTTAAGCATAGGCACATATACATTCATTCTTTCCGCACCGGGGATGATGCGCGGCTCATCCGTAGCATTTTTTCCCTGCGCGCAACTGTATTGAAACGCAGTGAAAAAACTTATAATAACCAGCAATACTGTTCTGTTCATGGGCTAAAGTTGTATAATCTTTTTTAAAACTGCCTTGGCATAATCCGCTAACTTGCAATTTCATTTAAAAATAATAATATGGCACAGGTTAAAGCAGGTGATGTTGTTAAAGTACATTATACCGGTAAGTTAACGAACGGTGAACAGTTCGATTCTTCAATAGGTCGCGAACCACTTGAGTTCACTGTAGGCGCAGGCCAGATGATCAAGGGCTTTGATGCGGCATTACCGGGTATGAACGTTGGCGAGAAAAAGACCATCAACATCCCTCCTGCTGAAGCTTATGGCGAACGCAGCGATGAAGCAGTGATCCCTTTTCCTGTTGAGAATGTACCTGAAGGAATGAAGCTGGAAAAAGGAATGCGCCTTAACCTTACCAACCAGGATGGTTATCCCGTGCAGGTGGTGGTTACCGAGGTGAAGGATGATGTGGTGATGCTGGATGCAAACCATTTTCTTGCCGGCCAGGAACTCATCTTCGAAATTGAACTCGTGGATATCGCTTAATGAAATGTTCATAAGGAATGATCAGTATAAATAAGGATAACCTTGCTCAAAGGTTCATGCGTTATGTACAGGTAGATACCCAGAGCGACCCTGAAAGCCAGGCATTCCCCACAACAGAAAAGCAAAAGGACCTTTCCAGGATCCTGCTGGGCGAATTGCAGGCAGCGGGTATCAGCGCCGAAATGGATGATTTCGGTTATGTATATGCGAAGATCCCGGCCAACACGTCAAAAAAAGATGTGCCGGTCATCGCATTCTGCTCTCATGTGGATACAGCCCCCGACGCAAGCGGCACTAATGTAAAACCCATTCTGCACCGGAACTATGATGGCAAGGATATAACCCTGCCTGATGATCCTTCACAGGTACTGAGCGCGAAGGATAACAAATACCTCGCTTCTAAGAAAGGCCATGATATCATCACCGCCAGCGGGCTCACCCTTCTTGGAGCTGATGATAAAAGCGGTGTGGCGGCCATCATGGAAGCAGCGGAATACCTTGTTCAGCATCCCGAAATAAAACACGGAGGGATAAGCATTGTTTTCACTCCCGATGAAGAAGTAGGCAAGGGAACGGCTAAGATCGATATTAAGAAGATCGGGGCCATGTACGGCTATACATTGGATGGCGGTGAGGCCGGCAGCCTTGAAGATGAGACCTTCTCTGCTGATGGCGCAACCATTACGGTGAACGGTGTGATCACTCACCCCGGCTATGCAAAGGGAAAACTGGTAAATGCCATGAAGGTGGCAGGAGCTATACTCGATGCACTTCCAAAGAATGAATGGAGTCCTGAAACCACAGAAAAGAAAGAAGGCTTCGTGCATCCTGTAGCGCTGAATGGCATTGCTGAAAAGACAACCATAAATTTTATTGTACGCGACTTCACCCGCGAGGGACTGGAGCAACACCATGTAAGGCTGAAGGCACTTGCAGAAAAAGTGGTTGCACAATTCCCGGGTGCTTCGGTGCAATATTCAATACAGGAACAGTACCGCAATATGAAGGAAGTGCTGGACCAACACCCCGGTGTGGTTGCCAATGCACAGGAAGCTATCCGTCGCGCAGGCCTTACCGTGGAAACCGAAAGCATCCGTGGAGGAACGGATGGCAGCAGGCTAAGCTTCATGGGACTTCCCTGCCCGAACATCTTCACCGGCATGCAGAACATTCACAGCAAACTGGAATGGATAAGCGTAAATGATATGGCGAAGGCTGCAGAAACCATCGTACACCTGGCCATGGTGTGGGAAGAGAAGGCATGACCTTTCTGAAATTAACTATCTTCAACCAAAATTAACTGCTATGAATATTCTTGCTGAATACTGGTGGGTCATAATACTCGTATTCCTTCTGCTGAACAGCATCGTTACCATCAACCAGGGTTATATGGGCGTGGTTACCATGTTCGGAAAGTACCGTCGCATAATGAGCCCCGGCCTTAACCTCAAGATCCCTTTCCTTGAAGTGGTATTTAAGAAAGTGAGTATCCAGAACCGTTCCGTGGAAATGGAATTCCAGGCCGTAACGATCGACCAGGCGAATGTATATTTCAAATCCATGCTGCTGTATTCGGTGCAGAATGCGAATGAAGATACCATCAAGCGTGTGGCGTTCAAGTTCATCAGCGACAAAGACCTCATGCAGGCCCTTGTAAGGACCATCGAAGGAAATATCCGTGCATTCGTGGCAACCCGTCGCCAGAGCGAGATACTTGGTTTAAGAAGGGACATCGTTGAATTCGTAAAAGAAGAAGTGGACGCTTCGCTGGAAGACTGGGGTTACTACCTGCAGGATCTCCAGATCAGCGATATCACGTTCGACCAGGTGATCATGGATTCGATGAGCAAGGTGGTGGCATCCAACAACCTGAAGGCAGCAGCAGAGAACGAAGGCCAGGCACTGCTGATCACCAAAACGAAATCGGCAGAAGCAGAAGGAAATGCTATAAAGATCGCGGCCGAAGCAGAAAGGCAGGCAGCGCAGTTACGTGGGCAGGGTGTGGCATTGTTCCGTGAAGAGGTTGCAAAAGGTATGAGCCAGGCTGCCTCGGAAATGAAGCAGGCCAATTTAGATACGAATGTGATCCTCTTCAGCATGTGGGTGGAAGCGATCAAGAACTTTGCAGAATACGGCAAAGGCAATGTGATCTTCCTCGACGGTGGCAGCGATGGCATGGAGAAAACGATGAAGCAAATAATGGCGATGCAGCATTTGCATGATATAGATGATGAGGGGAATATGAAGAGAAAATAAATAGTTGGAAGTTGGAAGTTGGAGGTTTGTATTGTCTTAAGTCATTATGTCTTTTAAGTCTTAGCCCAGTTTAACAATCCCTTAAGCCAATAAACCCAACCGATTAGGTTTATTGCATAACAAATTTGAAAGACCCTATCCCGTAAATAAAAAGTATGTTCAGAATCTTTTTGCAGGCCGATACCTCAGCCATTGCCGCGACCGGTGAAGTTGAATCCGTTTGGAGTATGTTAAGCAAGGGCGGTCCGCTCATGATCCCGCTTTTTGTATTGTTCGCGCTTGCCGTGTATTTCTTCATTGAACGGCTGATGGTGATCAGGAAGGCTGCAAAAGTGGATGAGAACTTCATGAGCATTATCCGTGATCATATCGTGAACGGTAATGTATCTGCAGCAAGAAGTCTCAGCAAGAATAACAATTCTCCCATTGCCCGCATGATCGATAAAGGGATCCAACGCATAGGCAAGCCTATTGATGCCATTGAGAAGAGCATGGACAATGTTGGCAAGCTGGAGTTGTACAAGATGGAGAAGAACCTCAGTATCCTTTCCATCATTGCACGTATCGCACCGCTCTTCGGGTTTATCGGGACCATCGTGGGTCTGGTATTGCTGCTGAAGCAGTTCGCAGCAATCAGCAACCCGAGCATTTCACAGATCGCCGATGCGATGTATGTGAAGCTGCTTACTTCAGCAACGGGACTTATCATCGGTATGCTTGCCTACCTGGGATACAGCTACCTCGATACACAGATCAACCGCACGGCAAACCATATGGAAGCTGCCAGCAGCGAATTCATTGATATTCTACAGGAACCAACCCGCTAATCAACGACCATGAGTTTAAGAACCAACAGGCTTAGAGGCGAACATGGTGAAATAGATACAGGACCCCTGAATGATATCCTGTTCATCCTGCTTATGTTCTTCCTGATGATATCCACGCTGGCAAATCCAAACGTGATCAAGATGAGCGTACCACGCGCAAAAAGCGATACCAAGCAGAAACAAAGCGTGGTGGTGAGCGTAGACAAGGAAGCCAATATGTACGTGGGAACACGCAAGATCCATACGGATTCTCTCGAATCCGTACTAAGCAAATACATCAACGAGGGCGACAGCATTAAGCCTGCCGTGGTCATCAACGCCGACTCCGTTGCACAATGGGGCGAGATAGTTCGGGTGATGAAAGTGGCAAGAAAACTGGGGGCAACTACAAGCGCTACCGTTTCCGGAACGGAATAGGCTTTTCGGAAGAAATAGTTCCCGCAGATGCTCGCAGATCTTTACGCAGAAAGGCGCAAATCACATCCGGAAAGAAAATCAGCGGAAATTTGCGGGGCATCCGCGAGAATCTGCGGGAACTATTTCTTATCCGCAATGCCCTTTACAAATCTCGCATTACCGAACTGGTCCTTTATTATCTCCGCGGCAAAACCATTCCTTTCAAAAAGTTCCTTCACACCCTCTCCAAGTTCCTGGTGGATCTCAACAAGCAATTTTCCGCCAGCGGTTAATGCCACTGCAGCATATTCAGCGATCATCCTGTAAAAAATAAGCGGATCATCATCATCCACGAACAAGGCCAGGTGCGGCTCGAAGGTCGTTACATTTTTATGCAGCCGCTCCTTTTCAGAAAATGGAATGTAGGGCGGGTTGCTCACGATCACATCATAGCTTTCCTTCACAGGAACGGCTATGAGAATATCCTCATGAAGAAAGTTCACGCTTACATCATTCAGTTTCGCATTTCCTGATGCAAGCTTCAGTGCATCTTCACTCACATCCATCGAATGCCCTTCTGTTTCAGGCAACGACTTTTTTATGGCGATTGGTATGCAACCGCTGCCGGTTCCGATGTCCAGGATCTTTTTTGGAGAAGGCGACATGTTCAACACAAGTTTCACCAGTTCTTCTGTTTCCGGGCGGGGAATGAGGACCCGTTCATCCACTTTGAATTTGAGCCCGCAAAACCATGCATGGCCGACAACGTACTGAACGGGCCTGCCGGTGGAGAGTTCCTGGAAGGCTTTATCCAGTTTCTGAATTTCTTCTTCTTGCAGAATTCTTTCTCCATCGCGTATGATCTCTTCGCGTTTAATGCCTGCGAATTCTTCGAAGAGCAGGTACAGGATGGAGGAGGCCTCACCTGGTTCATATATTCCCTTAAGGTGTGTCATCCCGTTCCTGAATAGTTGTTGAAGGGTCATCTGCGTCAAAAATAGGCATACTGATAATAAGTAGTTCCCGCAGATTCTCGCAGGATCTGTGCGCAGATTTTCGGGGATAATATTTAGAGCTTATTTACTTTCCGGATAATTGACTTTCCAATTTCAGTGCAATTGAAATTTACCAGGATACCCAGCTTCATTCCGGATAACCTTAGATAAGTAAGCAATTGTTTATGATGTATCTCATTTATTGCTTCAATGGATTTTATTTCAACAATTACTTTATTATCTATCAACAGATCAATTCTATAACCAACACTAAGCTTAATATTATTGTAGACTAAAGGAAGTGGTACCTGGTCCTGTACAGAGAGCCCGCTTTCCTCCAATTCATGCTTCATGGCTGCTTCATATGTAGATTCAAGAAGGCCGGGCCCAAGGGAATTGAAGACTTTATAAATTGCTCCTCTTATTAAATAGGAAATATCATTTTCTTGCATAGATTTTATTATAGGAAGCAAATAAAAAATTAATTGGATAGGTAGTCGGGTACAAATGTTTATTTATAGGAATTTGCGGTTATCTGCGAAGCAATCACCGGGAATCTGCGGGAACCATTTATACCCGGAATGCTACTTTTGATCGGAAATCTTTTATCGGGTTGTGAATTACTATTTTTGCAGCCTTGAAACAAGAGATTTACATGCACCGCTGCCTGCAGCTCGCGGAGATCGCGAATGGCAGGGTGGCCCCCAACCCCATGGTGGGCGCCGTACTCGTGCATGAAGACCGGGTAATTGGCGAAGGCTTCCACGAAGTGTTCGGCAAGGCACATGCAGAAGTAAATTGCATCAACTCCGTGAAAGATGCGGATAAGCATCTTCTCCCGCAAGCCACTCTTTATGTTTCACTGGAGCCTTGCAACCATTACGGCAAAACCCCGCCCTGCACCGACCTCATCATCGCTTCGGGAATTAAACACGTGGTGGTGGGTTCCACGGATCCCTATGAAAAAGTGAAGGGCACCGGGATACAACGCCTTCGCGAAGCGGGAATAAACGTAGAGACGGGCCTCCTCGAAAAGGAATGCGACTTCCTTAACCGCCGATTCTTCACCTTTCACCGCAGGCAACGCCCTTATATTATTTTGAAATGGGCGAAATCGGGCGACGGCTACCTGGGCGAACTTAATAAACGTACTGCCATCACCTCGCCAACCGTAAACACCCTCGTGCACAAATGGAGAGGAGAGGAAGGGGCTATTGTTGCGGGCAGTAATACTATCGTGTACGATGACCCGCAGCTTACCACCCGCCTCTGGGAAGGGAACCATCCGCTGAGGGTGGTGCTTGATCCGCTATTGCAAACGCCGGCGGATGCAAAACTGCTGCAGGATGAATACCCGGCCATCATCATTAATGGGGCGAAGCATGAAGAGGCCGGCAACAAACTTTTTTACCAGACCAGCCCGGAAGAGAACTACATCGCCATCATGATCAACCTGCTTCATGCGCGGAATATTATTTCGGTGATGGTGGAAGGAGGTTCGGATACGCTTTCCCGTTTCATTGCTGCAAACATGTGGGATGAAGCCAGGGTACTTACCAATCCCGCTGTGCGCACTAACGGCGGGGTGCCCGCGCCCATTATTCATGGGGAGGTGCATTCATCCTTCCGCCTGGGCGACGAGGATATTACCATTCTTCTTAACCCTGCCACATGATCTACCTCGTAGGAAGCATCTTCCTGACCGCATACCTCACCATCTCCTTCAAGATCTGCGAACGCCTCGGCATAAACACCCAGCGTGCCATCGTGATAAATTACCTGTGCGCATTCCTGACCGGTCTGTTCATGGCGAGCGATATTCCCCCGGCAGGGGAAATAATACGGATGGACTGGCTGCCATGGGCGATACTTATGGGAGCGATCTTCGTTTCCTTCTTCAACCTGATAGCCCTTACCGTAAAGAAGAACGGGGTGGCCGTGGCCTCGGTGGCTACCAAGTTGTCGCTCGTCATTCCCTTCGTATTTTCTATCTTTCTTTATAATGAACCGGCAGGATGGGTGAAGCTGCTTGGCGTGGCCATAGCGCTGGCAGGGGTGGTGCTTACCTGCTACCCGGCAGGAGGCTTCCGCGGTTCGGCGGGAATACTTCTTCTACCGGGCATCGTCTTCATCGGCACCGGCATTCTCGATACCATTATTAAATATACCGAGCAGCGTTATGTTGATCCCTCCAACCAGGACATCTACCTCGCCACCTGTTTTGGCTTTGCCTTCCTCGCGGGCCTGGTGGTTATGCTGGCGCGAATGATCACTAAAAGGGAGATGCTGAACGGGAAGGAGATCCTTGCCGGGATAGCCATCGGTATCCCGAATTACTTTTCCATCTGGTGCCTTGTAAAGGTGCTGAAGGAATTCCCTGACGACAGCTCCGTAATTTTGCCGGTGAATAACATCGGGATATTGCTGGTGGGAACCCTGGTGGCGGCCTTCGCCTTCAGGGAAAAGCTGACCGTGGTGAACATCATCGGGATCTTCCTCGCCATCCTTTCCATCATTCTTATCTCGGTATCGCTATAACATGGACAGTTTTCAAACCATCGACCGGCAGGGAACAGCCGAATTCCGGGACAGGGGCAGCAGGTTTATCGCTTTCGCCTTCCCGCTGAAATCGCCCGAAGATTTCCGTCCCCAACTAAATGCCCTTAAAAAAGAACACCCCAAGGCCGTTCATCATTGTTTTGCCTACCGCTGCGGCATCGATGGAAATACCTTCCGCTCCTCCGATGACGGTGAACCTTCCGGCTCCGCCGGGAAACCTATCCTGGGACAAATAGACAGTAAGGGCCTTACCGACGTGGCCGTGGTGGTCGTCCGCTACTTCGGGGGTACCCTTTTAGGTGTTCCGGGGCTGATCAACGCCTATAAAACGGTCACCAGCCTGGCGCTCCAAATGGTGCCCGTGGTCACCAAAGCCATAGAAGTTCCTTATAATATATCCTTTAATCACCAGGATATCAACGAAGTAATGCGGATCATCAAGCACGTGGGCGGAAATATGCTGGAACACGAGTTGGGGCTTTTTCCCTTTGTGAAGGCCGGGATCCCGAAAAACAGGGCAGACGAGTTTGAAATGCGGATTGGGGACCTGCGCAACGTTGAATTTTCCCGTTTATTGTGATTAGACCCCGTTTTATTTCCCCCTTTTAACAGATTGTTATATTTTTAGGGACAATTTCCAGCACATGAGAAGAATTCTACCCCTCTTTTTACTGGTATTTTCCCTTGAAGCTGAAGCACAGCAACTACATTTTACCAGCCAGTACCTGCAACACAATAGTATGTATAATCCCGGCGCAGCCGGAATACAGAACAGGACCTTTTTAGGGCTCTCGTACCGCAACATGTGGTCGAGCTTTCCTGGAAATCCGCGCACCTTTATGCTTTACGGCGATATGGCCCTTGAGAAGCTTAACTCCGGCATTGGCGCATATGCCTACCGTGATGAAACAGGTCCGACAAGCCGCACCGGTCTGCAACTGGCCTATTCCTACCATATCAATTCAGCCAACGGCAAAAACAAGCTGGGCCTCGGCCTTGAGCTTCGTGCACTGCAGTTCGCTATTGATAAGGCAAAGCTTAGCGAGTCGCTTATGGACGATCCTGTTATTGCAGGTTCTGATAATAAGTTCGGCATTGATGCAGGTGCAGGGGTTTACTTCACCAACCAGAAACTGAGCGTAGGCGCAGCAGTGAGCCAGCTCATCCAGAGCAAGCTGGAACTGGCAAGCGTACCCAACTCAAAGCAGGGCGGAAAACTATACAGGCATTATAATATGACGGCCAGCTACCGGATACAGACCGGCGATGACATATTTATTATACCCAACGCCCTTGTTCGCGTGATCGAGAACTCGCCCAGCGAATTCGATTTCGGTGCACGGGTGGATTACAAGGATATGATCTGGTGGGGGCTGAACTGGCGTGTTGACCAGTTCTGGAGCCTGCAGGCAGGTTTCAAGCTGTTCGACAGGGTAGGCCTGGGCTATTCCTATGATTACTACCTGGCACCGATCAGCGTATTCAACGGTGGTTCCGGCGCTCACGAGATCGGGCTGCAGTTCGACCTTAAAAAATAATCTTCATTACTACTAATAAAACGGCAATGGCTAAATTCTTTTCAATGCTCCTGGTGCTGATGGCAGGTGCATTCACCTCCTCCGCCCAAAGTTCTTTCTCTTTTAACTGTTCAAGGGATACAACTATTACGGATTGTTCAGTTTCATGCATAACGCTGAAAGCGAAAATCCCTGATGTGCGCTCATCTACCAGCACCTACGTGATCAACCCGATGACAGGCCCCGGTGGTTGTTTCCAGAATTACGTGGATCCTGGGGCGCCGGGTACATCTACCAACCTGACCATTGACGACAGGTACACCAGCGTGATCAACCTACCGTTCACCTTTCCTTTCTGGGGAACGAATTATAACTCGCTTATCGCGAGTACCAACGGTTATCTTTCCTTCGACGTAAGCAAGGCAAATGCTTTCGCGCACTGGGCCATCAGTGCCGACCTGCCTTCAACTACCTACGACAGGGCAATGATCATGGGACCTTATCATGATCTTGATCCGAGCGAGACCACTTCACCCACCCAGCGCATCAAGTATGATGTATGGGGAACGGCGCCTCACCGCAGGTGGATCCTGAGTTTTTATAAAGTGCCTTTATTCGGTTCCTCCTGCAGCAACCTGATCGAGAATACACACCAGATCGTGCTCTATGAAGGCCTGGGAATCGTGGAGGTGATCATTAACAGCAAGCAGCCATGTACAGGCTGGAATTCAGGAAGGGCCATCGTTGGTATGCAGGACTTCAACCGCACCCAGGCCATCATGGCACCGAACAGAACTTCCGCCACCTCTCCATGGGGTTCAGTGAATATGAATGAGAGCTGGAGGTTCGTGCCTGCAACAGGACCAAGCCTTTTCCGTAAAGTTGAGTTATTCGACCTTGCAGGAAACCTTATTGCAACAGGTGATACTACAGGTGTGGGCAATAATGTACTTGAAGTATCCTTCCCGAACGTTTGTCCTACCGCTACCACCCAATACGTGGTGCGTTCAGAATATGAATCCTTCAACGATCCGAACACCCGCATCATTGGTACCGATACCATCAGGGTGATCCGTAGCAGTGAGTTCGCAGTGCCGGCCACCGTGAACAATGTTACCTGCAATGGTGCAACAACCGGATCATTCACCATTACCGCGGCAGGTACCGGACCGTTCGAATACAGCATCAACGCAGGGGCAACCTATCAAAGCTCAGGCACCTTCAGCGGTCTTGCTGCAGGAACCTATACAGTAAGAGTTCGTGATAACTCCGGAGGTTGTGTGAAGGACACTACTATTATAGTAACCCAGCCTGATGCAATCGTTCCTGCGAATACAGTAACCAGCGCTACCTGCGCAAACCCCGGTACCATCACCGTGAACCCAACGGGCGGTGTAGGTCCATTCACTTACAGCCTGGACGGAACCACCTACCAGTCATCGAATGTGCTTAACACCGGCGGCGGAAACTATACCTTATATGTACAGGATGCGAACGGCTGCGTGGCCACCACCACCGGCACCGTGAACTTCATAAATGATCTCGCCCTCGGAATAAGGGAAGACACCACGCTTTGCGCGGGTGTATCGGTTCGGCTGAACACCACCGGCAATGCGGCAAGTTATTCGTGGAGTCCTGCAACGGGTCTTGATAATCCATCAGCCGCGAGCCCTCTCGCAACGCCGATGGAAACAACAACCTACACCGTTACGGCAACCACCGGTGTTTGCAGCCTCACTGAAACGGTAACAGTGAATGTTGACCAACAGGTAAGTGTAAGTGCAGGTCCCGACTTCACCATCATAACCGGTGAGCAGGTACAGCTTAACGGAAGTGCAACCAATGCAACTTCGATAGAGTGGACGCCGGCAACAGGACTTAACAATCCAACGATACTGAACCCTATCGCGAAGCCAGACCAGACAACGGTGTACACCCTCACTGCAAGCAATGCAGCAGGATGTATCGGAGTTGACCAGGTGGTGGTAACGGTGATCCCGTACTGCATCAAGGTTAAGAATGCCTTCACGCCGAACGGCGACGGCATCAACGACCTGTGGCAGGTTTATGATTCTTACGACTGCCTGAGGAACATCACCCTCACCGTATTCAACCGTTACGGCAACAAGGTCTTCGAATCAAAAGACTACCGCAACGACTGGAACGGAACCTACAAGGGCAAGCCTGTTCCTGATGGTACTTACTACGCGGTGCTGAACCTGCAGCTCGCAACCGGTAAGACAGTTACGGTGAAAACGGATCTGACGATAATTCGATAATAAAATTCCTGAAGTATAATTAAAGGCCTCTTAGCAATAAGGGGCCTTTTTGTTTAGGGCTGTTGGGGACTTAAAGACTTAACGGGACGAAAAATCTGCGGAGATCCGCGGGAGGATTTGCGAGGATCTCCACCCGAGGCGCACAGGTGCGGGAACTATTTATTCTGCTTTCATTGTAACATATGTTACTTTCCTTCTGTTACCGTAACAAAAAAAGAGTAACAGATACTTTCAAAAAGTGTTACACAATAAATGTTACCGTAACAAAAAAAGAGTAACAACTATAAATTGATTTTCAATCGTTAAGAAAATAATTCTATTCCTTTTGCTTTTAAATCTCCCACCCCGGTATTATTTTAGGCGAAGCCCCAAAGCAAACTTCAAATGAAACATGACGTAATAAACATCCTTCGGGACAGATATGGCCTGAGCCAGAAGGAAATCGCCGATTGCCTGGATATGGAAAGAAGTCATGTAAATATGATCGTAAACGGCAAGCGCAGTTCGCCTTCAAAGGCTATGTCGGTGATCCCGTTGATCTTTCCGATAAGAACCGAAGAAGGTTTCAAAGCCCTTGAACAGGAATGCAGGGAAAAAAGGCCACTGCCATTACTGGATGATGAACAGTATGAAATAGAATGTAGAGAGTTGTGCATAGAATACAACCGTGAATTAGAGCAACTGGATATGTATCATGCCCAGTACGCTGCGTTAAAGCCCGTTTATGATAATCTATTAATAACCGATCCAGATTCCACCTGGCGCTACAAGATTGAAGGCAGATTGAAAAAGATCTCAAAACACCTGGGGCCGCAAAGGGAGGTCGCACGTCTTGCACTGGAATTTTTTAAGAAGGAGAAGAAAAGGATGGAGGAGAAGAGGGAAAGGGATAAAGTAGGGAAGGCCTAGGTTTACTTTTGACTTTTTAATTTTTACTTTTTACTTCTTTCCCGTATTTATACGGTATTGCAGAGTTGGGGAGGTTGAGGTATATTGTGGGTAGTACCTAGAATCTCTCATATTCGCATAATTGCAAATTAATTTTCAGGTTTAATCAGTATTAAAAATATTAGCAATGGCAGAAAAGGAAGAATTTAAAAGATCAGTTCAAGACGAAATAGATTGGAAAATTATCGATCAACTACATTCTGCAACACTAAATTTTTCATCAACAAGTTTAGAGTTAAAAAAACTTTTGTTTGTATTAATCGGAATTGCAGTGCCCACATTAATAAAATTGGCAGGCGACTCCCTTGATCTTTCTTTGTTCATAACAATTTACTTATTATCAATTACCTTTTGGTTTTTAGACAGTTTGACTTACTACTATCAGGAAAGCTTAAGAGAAAGAATGGATAAACGCTTTAGCCAAATTAAGCAACGAAACGTTGAAGCGATTATTTTGCCAGACAAAATTATAGATGACTTTACATTAGAAAACAGTAGAACTGACAAAAACAGGATTAAAAGGTCAGCATTTAATCCTTCCGTGAATCTTTATATTTTCGTTATAGGGTTAAATACAATTGGGCTGATTCTGTATCTATTCAAAATTATTTAATGAACATATTTGTAAGTTATACTACCCAAAACAATGAAGTTACCGTAGACTCATTAATTAATTTTTCAAACAAAATAAATTCTTTTGGTAAAATATTCATTGACATTATTAACAATGATTCTATAGATAAGCAAGGGAGGATAGTAGAAGAATTGGAGTCATCTAACTTATTGATTTTAATAAAATCAGAAAGTACTTTAAATTCCGAATGGGTAAAATTTGAATTAGAAAATGCAAAAAGAAAAGGAATTCCTGTTATCGAATTTCATATTGATGAAATTGAGACTTTGACAACGAAGGATATTGAAAACAAAATAACAGAAACGCAAAATTGAAGTCCAATTACCAACATCATCGGCAATATGGGTTGACTGTTGTGGACTCAGTATGGTTTTCCTACTGGAATTTTATGCAAATTTTGAGTTGAGATTTTCAAATATCCAACTATTCTCATTTCCAATACAAAGAAAAAGCTTTAATGTTAACTGTGGTTATGTTTTAGTTTAAACAATAATTAATACCCGATGACCTTAAACCTCGAAGATTTGAGATCAGGGATAATGGGCCTTACTCCTGAATTTGGTAGTTTCTGCCTCCAAGCTTGTACGGTATGTCTAGATCAATCTAATCATACAACGGGTGTAAAATTGGTGTTAACTGGTACCAAAAAATCACACTTAGCATTGATTGCTTTTCAAAAGCAATCAATTGCAAAAGTGAAAAAATATTATGAAAAGGCTTTCGAGTTTGAGAAGAAAGCATTTATTGCTTTTTCTGCGGAGTCTTCTGAAGAACCAACCAGGTCTATTTTAATCAGAAGTGCTTCAAACCTTGCAATTTTATCAGAACAATATCGCGAAGCTGAAAAATTATTAGGTATTGGATTAGCTGGTGACCCTCCAGATGAATTAGCGCAAGAGTTTAGAGAATTGTTCCAACAAGTAAATTTCTTTCGCCACCTAGAATTGGATGGTATTGTATTGAATTCAAATGAACTTCAATTTAGTCTTTCAGGTAATCAGGTGGGTCATGGTGTTATTAGAAGTGATGAGTTTTTGAAAAGAATCGATGTCATTGAAAAAATTGCATATCGTACTGCTGATCGTTTGCGAGATAAACCTTTTAACGATATAGGTCGTCCACTAAAAAGCAATGTTGTGAACTTTGAGCCTTATTTGTCAGTTCCTCGTGCAGCAAGTTTTGCTATAACTATAAGGTTTGGTGGGTTCTCACAACAATCCACTTTAGAGGGGATGGACATCCATTCTGTAATGATCGATGATATGCTTGAAAATTTAGAACTGATAGACCATGGTGATTACGAACATTTGAACAAGAAAATTCCAGATGAATCATATAGAAGAAATTTTATAGCATTGGCTAAGCAATTAGCTCCAGATGGAAATAAAATCAAGCTTGTGGGTTTTACAGTTAATCGAAAAAAGGAAACAAAAACAATATCGCTAACAAAAGCAAAATCCGACATGGAAAAGATGATATTATCCGAGAAAATTTTGCCTTTTACAAAGCAACGAGCGATAGAGATTCAAGGTATATTATCGTTTGCAGATGCAAAGAAGAGCAAGATAAAACTTACGGATTCGAAGAATAAGGATTTTAATATCATCGTTCCCAAAGGTTTATTATCGGATATAGTCAAGCCTCACTTTGAGGAAGTTGTCATAATTAAAGGTTTAATTTCAGGAAGGGAAATTCAGATGCAGGATATTAAGAAGAAGGAATAATGTAATGCACTGACTACTTCGCGCCTTCTTTAAACGACTACAATTTTACGATCACATCTTCTGAAGTGCTTAAATTCGTGCGATAACCGCGGAATAGGCTGGGGATATTTTCCTTATTAAATCATTTCTAAACAGGGCAAATATTAAAATATCTGCCTGGGGTTCAAGGATGGAGTAACCCCCTTCCATATTTCTCCCTATCTTCCCTTACCATAAACCCCAAAATGAAACCCACTCTCACCCTCCTGGCATTCCTTGTTTCTTCAACCCTATTCGCGCAGCGGACATCGTTTACCGACAGCATGTCGGTGGAAATATGCAAAACTTTTACAAATGAGGTAAACCTGGAGGATTCCGTAAGGGTGCAGTATGCATTCTTTAAACATGCTGAAGCATTTATAAGCCGTTTCGAGGCTAAGGAAGCGGATGAAATGATGACACGGGTATATTTCCAGATGCAGAAGACCTGCCCGGAGTTTTACCGGGTACTGGAAGCATTGACCCCATCTACCACCAGCTGGAAAATGGTGGATAAGGAACCTGCTTCCAGGGCATCGGAAAAAGATTGCAGGGAATTTTTCACCTATAAGGAATTAAGTTACCTGGAAGCTACCGGTGATACGACCAGGCTGGTGGTGAATGGTAATTCCTGGACCGATATGTTTACAGACGGGACCTATTCAAAACTTTCCCTGGAGAAAAAGAACAATTGCGATTTTACGATCACCTTCATCGAAAGCAATAATATGACGAGGTCTTCGCTGAGCAAGAAAGGCGATAGGTTTCGTTACAAAATACTTTCAAAGGAGAATGGTTACTACAATATGTTCCTTGAAGTAATTGGTGCAGGGATCATGGGCACATTCAGGATCTATTATAAGTAGCAAGGTTTATGAGAATCGTAATGTTCTTTTCCCTGGTCTCATTCCTCGTTCTTACAGGTTGCAACTACCCGGGTAAAAAGAATATTCTCATCCTCCAGCCTTTCAGCGACATACCGCCCCAGCATGTACAGAATGTTTATGAAAAGCTAAGCCCGGTTTTCGATACGGTGATCGTCAATCCTGCTATTCCGTTACCTGCAAATGCATATACTGCTGCTCGCAACCGCTACAGGGCAAAAGACCTGCTTGATTTTTTGAAAACAAGGACAGGAAAGGATACAACCATTATTGGCCTCACTAACCGGGATATCAGTACAAATAAGAATAACGTTAAGGACTTCGGCATCTTCGGACTTGCATACAAACCATCCAATGTTTGCGTGGCTTCTACTTTCCGGTTGGATAAGAGCAATGTGCAGGAACAGTTTTTTAAAGTTTCTATTCATGAACTGGCGCATACGACTGGATTGCCGCATTGCGAGGTTAAGAGCTGCTACCTGCGCGATGCGAAGGGTGAAAACCCGCTGGATGAAGAGACTTCGTTTTGCGGGAAGTGCAAGAGGCATTTGAGAAAAAGAGGATGGAGGATATAAAATTTAGTTCTATAAGGCATTTCATTTAGAAATGTTTCCCGCAGATTTACGCTGATCTATTCGCAGATCAACGCTGATCTCATCTTCTGCGACAATCAGCGGTTCATTCCCGAAAATCTGCGGGAACAATTTTAACCGGAATGCTAATTTTGCACCATGCCCATCGATACCCTCCGCTCTTTCGCCCTTTCCCTTCCTGATGTAACGGAAGATCTCCCGTTCGGGCCGGATACACTGGCGTTCCGGGTGAACGGGAAGATATTTATGTTGCTGGCGATGGATGAAGTGCCGGTGCGGTTCAATGTGAAGGCGGAGCCGGAGAAGGCATTGATGCAGCGGGAGGAGTATGAGGATATATTGCCGGGATACCACATGAATAAAAAGCACTGGAATACGGTGGTGACGGGTGGGGGTGTGCCGCTGCGGGTGATGAAGGAGCTGATAGAGGATAGTTATCACCTGGTGGCGAAGACAAAAAAGACTTCCCGGAAATGATAGTTCCCGCAGATCAATGCTGATTTTTACGCAGATGTACGCTGAACACATTTCTGCGAAAATTTGCGAATCAATCTCCGGAAATCTGCGGGAACCCTTTTATCCGAAATGTTATTTAAAGTTCTTACTTACCACAAGATCTTTACTGCCTGCAGTATACTTATAAAACCCTTCGCCGGTTTTGGCGCCAAGGTTGCCTGCAGTTACCATGTTCACCAGCAAAGGACATGGCGCATATTTAGGATTTCCAAAGCCATCGTGCAGTACACGAAGGATGCTTAAACATACATCAAGCCCGATGAAGTCTGCAAGTTGCAATGGCCCCATGGGATGGGCCATGCCGAGCTTCATTACCGTATCTATTTCTTCAACACCTGCAACACCTTCATATAAGGAGTAGATCGCTTCGTTGATCATCGGCATCAGTATCCTGTTGGCGATGAAACCGGGATAGTCATTCACTGCGCATGGAATTTTTCCAAGCTGCTTTGAAAGCTCCACGATCTTATCCGTAACTTCTTTTGAAGTATGATAGCCGTTGATGATCTCAACAAGCTTCATCACCGGCACGGGATTCATGAAGTGCATGCCGATCACGTGGTCGGGCCTTCTCGTTACTGCGGCTATCGTGCTGATGGAGATGGAAGATGTATTGGTAGCTAGGATGCATCCTGCAGGTGCAGCAGCATCAATCGCTTTAAAGATCTCGAGTTTGAGGTCAACGTTCTCGGTTGCGGCTTCCACAACAAGCTGCGCATTCACCACCCCATCCGAAACATCATTCACCTTCGTGATGTTCGCGAGGGTAGTGGCTTTCTGGTCTTCGGTAAGACTGCCTTTCGCAACCTGCCTGTCGAGGTTCTTGCTGATGGTCTGCAGCGCCTTTTCAAGCTGGGATGCATTTACATCTATGAGGTTTACCTTAAAACCGGATTGTGCAAATACATGGGCGATACCGTTGCCCATTGTTCCTGCACCGATTACTGAAACATTCGAGATCATACTTTCTGATTATTTAAATGCGTTAAAGCCTGTTACATCCATACCTGTGATCAGTAAATGGATATCATGGGTTCCTTCATAGGTGATCACGCTCTCCAGGTTCATCATGTGGCGCATAACAGGATATTCTCCTGTAATGCCCATTCCGCCAAGCATCTGGCGTGCATCGCGGCAAATATTTGTTGCCACTTCGCATGCATTACGCTTGGCCATGCTCACCTGCTGCGGCGTGCACTTCCCTTCATTCATCAAAACACCAAGTCGCCAGTTCAGCAACTGTGCCTTGGTGATCTCGGTGATCATCTCTGCAAGTTTCTTCTGCTGCAACTGGAATCCGCCGATGGGTTTTCCAAACTGGATACGCTCCTGGCTGTAGCGCAGCGCCGTATCATAGCAGTCCATGGCTGCACCGATAGCGCCCCAGGCAATACCGAAGCGGGCTTTTGTTAAGCAGCCCAGCGGACCTTTCAGTCCTTTTACATTCGGGAAAATATTTTCTTTCGGAACTTTTACATTATCAAAGACAAGTTCGCCCGTTGCGCTGGCGCGAAGGCTCCATTTGCCATGGGTGGTAGGGGTTGAGAAGCCTTCCATTCCGCGTTCAACGATAAGTCCGCGCACCACGCCTTCTTCATCTTTCGCCCAAACTACAGCCACTTGGCTGAAGGGAGCATTGCTGATCCACATTTTTGCGCCGTTCAATATTACGTGATCGCCGGCATCCCTGATGTTGGTTAACATGCTGCTCGGGTCGCTGCCGTGGTTTGGTTCGGTTAGCCCGAAGCATCCCAGCCATTCGCCGCTGGCAAGCTTGGGAAGATATTTCTTGCGTTGTTCTTCGCTGCCGTAAGCATATATTGGGAACATCACCAGGCTACCCTGCACGCTGGCCGTGCTGCGAACGCCGCTGTCGCCACGTTCCAGTTCCTGCATCATTAGGCCGTAAGAGATATAATCAAGCCCGCCGCCGCCATATTCTTCCGGGATGGTAGGGCCGAAGCATCCTATCTCGCCAAGCTGTTTTACAATATGCTCCGGGAATTCAGCCCTTTGGGCATAATCCTCTATGATGGGAGAGATCTCTTTCTTTACATAGCTACGTACGCTATCGCGGATCATCTTGTGTTCCTCAGACAGCAGTTCATCTACGTTAAAATAGTCGGGAGATTGAAAATTGTCAGTCCTGGCAGCCATTTCAGTCGTTTTATTTCACCGGCAAATCCGGCGAAGGCGGTGCAAATATAATCGATATGTTTTTATCCGGTTATTGGGCGGAAGTCATCAAAAACCTTATTTTCAGCAAAAGAATTACCAATGAAAAGATTGCTTTTGAGCCTGGCCGTGATCATGATCAGCAGCCCGCTTTTTGCCCAGAACCGGGCGCTGGAGGAAGCGAAACCAGAGACGCCGAAGATCGACAAGTACTTCTTCGTAATGCTTAAGACAGGCAAGGCGAAGGTGGATTCGGTGAAAAGGGCAGAACTCTTCGAGGGGCATATGTCGAACATGACCCTGCTGCATTCAAAAGGGATACTGAAGGTTGCCGGACCATTCGGCAAGAACGATAAGGAATGGCGTGGCATCTTCATCCTCGACTGCGAGACGATAGAGGATGCAAAGAAATACTGCGACTCTGATCCCGCGGTGAAAGCTGGTTTGCTGGAAGCCGAGATCGTTCCCTGGTATACCGAACCTTCAAATAGTTTCAAACACGGACTTCCCGAAAAGGAAAGAGAATGACCTACCTCGCGCTGGGCGACAGTTATACCATCGGTGAGCAGGTGCTGCTGCATGAGAATTTCCCGTATGCTTTCGTGAAGATGATGCGCAGGGAAGGGCTCGACCTGCACGCCCCGGAGATCATCGCCAAAACCGGCTGGACCACCGACGAACTGCTTGCGGCCATGACGGCCTGGGAGTTCCGGGCCAAGTATGATATCGTTACATTATTGATCGGGGTGAACAACCAGTACCGCGGCCGCACCGTAGAAGATTTCCTTCCTGAGTTCTGCCGCCTGCTCGAATTCGCCATCCATAAATGCGCAAAGCGCGAACACGTATTTGTATTAAGCATTCCCGATTGGGGCATCACTCCCTTCGCGGCCGACCGCGATCAGAAAGCAATCGCCGAACAGATAGATGCCTACAATAATGCCTGCCGGCAGGAATGCGAAGCGCATGATGTTACCTTTATTGATATCACCACCGGCTACAGGAATCGTACCGCTTCTGAAAATTATATTGCAGAAGATAAGCTGCATCCGTCGGCCATGGAGTATGCTGAATGGGCGGGGCAGTTGAAAGAAGCATTTCGAAAGAAACAAACAATGGATTAGGAAGGGTTCCCGCAGATAGCCGGGGATTTTTTACGCAGATATCCGCAGATGCAGATCAGCGAAAATCAGCGAGGACATCAGCGAACATCTGCGGGAAACATTATTACCCAAGAAGCCTTTTCATTTCCTCATGGTATTGCCCCGCAATTACCCTGGCCTCCTCCGCATAATCCTCGCCCTTCGATGCGAAGATGATCGCCCGTGAAACGTTCACCAGCAATCCCACATCCTTATTCCTTCCATGCATGGTAACATCCGCAAGGCTTCCGCCCTGGAAACCAACACCGGGTACAAGAAGAAAGTTGTCGGGAATAATAGTGCGGATATTTATTAATTCGGTTGCCTGTGTAGCGCCTGTTACAAACATCAGGTTTTGCGGCGAACCCCAGGATGCAATCTTACGGATCACTTCTTCATATAGTCTTGGACCTTTATCCAGCTTCAGCAATTCAAAATCTTCAGCGCCTTTGTTACTGGTAAGTCCCAGCACAATGGTGAATTTATTTTCATACTCCAGGAAAGGTCTTACGCTGTCTTCGCCCATGTACGGGGCTACGGTAACTGCATCAAAATCCAGGCTTTCAAAAAAAGCCTTTGCATAGTGGGAAGAGGTATTGCCGATATCGCCACGTTTTGCATCTGCGATGGTGAAATGTGTTTTGGGCACCAGCGCAAGGGTCTCTTCCAGGTCCTCCCAGCCTTTTCTTCCCCGCGATTCATAAAAAGCTGTGTTGATCTTATAGCATACGCAATGATCTTTTGTTGCTTCAATGATAGCGCGGTTGAATTTCACCACTGCATTTTTATCATTCTTTAAATGCGCCGGAAGCTTTTCAATATCGGTATCGAGCCCAACGCACAGGTAAGAAGCTTTTTGATTGATGTGAGCAATAAGGGTGGAGAGGTTCATTGAGCGAAGGTAGAAGCTTTTGGGTAATGTGGTTCCCGCCGATTCTCGCAAATTTAGTCGCAGATGATCGCAGAAAAATTATTGCAAAGCAGAAACGGTTATTACGTAAAAAAAATTAGCGCAAATCAGCGGAAAAATCAGCGTGAATCTGCGGGAAACCTTTTCATCGAATAGTTAAATAAGAACCCTTAAAACGAAGGTTGACCTATTTTGAATTACCCTTACAAAATAGACACCTGACAATCCAACCGGCAATGAATAATTATAACCCATCGCCGGATTTATTACACCAACCGCTATTTTGCGGCCCAGTGCATCGGTAACTTCAAAACTGACAGGTTTATTGGAAGGTGTTCGAACATAAAGTACCGGGGATGTTCCGCCGTAGATATATGCTGTGAGGTCTGTTTTGTTCTCCAGTTTTATTACCCGGCTGTATTTTACCTGGCCATCGTTATCAATAGCCTTTATGCGTATAAAATATAGCTTGCCGCCCCTGGCGGGAATAGCCGCTGCATAAGTGTTTCGTGGGGTGTTGCGTGCATTGGTGGTATACATTGCCCTGAAATTCTCCGGCAGGCCTTCAGCAATTTCTACAACAAAACCGGCCTGCTGTACTTCGTTCGCCGTTTCCCATTGAACCCTTATCTCGTTGTTCATTTGTTTAGCGCGTACATCGAGCCATTGTAAGGGTACAATGTTCAGTCCCTGGAAAGAAGCCACCACGCAGGCGAAGCGGTTGATGCCATATACTTCGTCGGCGGGATTGGGCTGGTCAAAAGCGATCCCCATGGGATCGAAGTTGCGCGATACGAGAGGGTTGGCCCAGTAGTTCAGCCTGTTACAGTTAAATCCTGAGGCAGCGCACTGGTCGTTATAAGCCAGTATGGTCCGCCAGCGTTTCGTTGAGGACGCACCCGGAACAAAGGCTGCCTGGTTCACATAGCCATGATGATGCGCGCACGGGGTGTTTGACAGGTCCACATACCTGTCGTGGCGAAGCCCCATATTATGTCCCAGCTCGTGCGCCATGGAATAATTACTGACAACGCAATTATAGACTACCACGTTGTATCCCGCACTGGCAGTGTAATTGGTAGAGCTGGTATTTACATAGCCGATGCCGCATGTTGAAGTGGGGGAGCCAACCACTAACGAAACAAGGTCGGCCTGGAAGGTAGTGCGCATCAACTGCACATTATCCATGAAGTCATCTGATCCATTTGCTAAGCGGATAAGATCGGTGCTGGTTGAGCCGGATTCGGTATAGTCTACTTCCGCTGCATGAGCAAGGTTGAAAGTGATGCCCGGGTTAACGCCCGAATTCACGTTTGCTATGTTCATATTGCTGATGGCTGTGGTAATGGCTGCTTCAATGGAAGCTGTTCCACCCCAGAGTGTTCTCGCTGAAGGCGTGTACACTACCATGATATTGATAACGACAGGGTTCGCCGTGCAGGGGTTCGCAGCATCGCATACATTATAATGTGCAGAGATCGCACCTTCTTCAAAAACCATATCCTCCCTGATATCCTGTGTTTCAAAACTTTGGTTATTCACTTCCGCAATGCTGAAAATTTCATCGCTGGTCTGCTGCAGTATATAATTGCGGTTGTTGGCAGTGATCATTCCCTGCCAGCGGTTTCGCACTTTCGAAAGCACCACGGAGGAAAGTTCATCCCCATCGATCACGCCGGTATAGGTAAACCCACCCGCTGAATGAAACTGCCATGAACGCTCCACAACTTTCTTTGTTGACCCTCCGGGCATCTCCAGGTAAAGATCTCCTGAAGGAGAAAAGCCAGTTTGCCTGCTGTAGGTAACGGAATGATAATTTTGCCGCAGTCCTTCCGGTATGCGTTCTCCCTGGCTTAGTGCAGACTCATTTACTATGTCGGAAAAATAAACGTGCTGGCCAGATGAGGCAAAGGTTAGCAGCAGGCATGCTGCCAGGTAGGTAAGCCGGGCGATCATAAAAGTGTTTGGAAAAGTAAGGTAATACTTTCCTTCGGGAACCATTATTTTCCAGGTGCTTATTTCAGCCGAAGTTTCATCTCTTTTGCAATGGCGTGAGAACCAGCATCTTCGCGCATCTCGAGCTGGCGGATGATATTCTCCTGGTCTGCAGCATGGTGGTTCTGGCTAAGCTTGAAGACATTCTCGATCGATTCAACCTTTATTTGAAAGCATACCACGGCAACAGAAAGCCTTTTTACATAATCGTCCGGGAGGTTCTCAAAAGAAGAGGGTTTTCCCGGGCCTTCATATTTGTCGGTGATCTTTTTCAGTGCAGCACGGGTGCGTTCATCGTCGTCGTAAAATGTGAGCTTCCCTTTTGCATACACATTCATATAATTCCACGTACTTCCACCAGGCTCTTCATACCATGATGCACTTACATAACAATGCGGTCCATGAAAGATCGCTACAACGCCAGGGTTTTTCATAAAGGCCTTATGATGATCCGTATTTCGCATCATATGTCCTTCGAAGATCATTCCATCTCCTGTTTCTTCTATGATCAGCGGGATCTGGGTAAAAGCAGGATAGGGATCATCATTGGAAACCAGGGTCGCGAAATTATGCTCCCGCATAAAAGCTTTTACGGTCTCTTCATTATGTTCAGTGAAATAGGGAAGCCTGTACATCAGTTATATTTTAAGGAAGCTTTGGATACCTCTTCTAGCATCAGGGAGTGCACTTCGGGCTTGTCCCACTTTTCATCGATCCCCTCCATGTTCATCACCTTCTTCATGATCTCCTCCTGTATAATACTGTTCTGTAATGCAGTGCTGTAGCGAAGTTGCGGAGAAAACGTTACCTGTGAATAGGCAGGGATCCATTTACCGGGATTAGCTTTCGCGAAACCTGCCTCTATTTTTTTCTGCAGCAGGAATTTCGGATCAGCAACCCTGTCGCGCATTTCCACGAAATTATTGAGTGCAAGATCTGCTATCGCATCAGCATCGGGCTTTCGCAGCGTTTCGAATTCCGCGAACAATCCTTCCCAGTCCTCACCGTGTTTTTCCATCAGTTCATTAAGTACATAGCAATCTTCGAATCCCGCGTTCATGCCCTGCCCGAAGAAGGGAACGATGGCATGTGCAGCATCACCGATCAGTGCAAACTTTCCATCCCTTCTCCATGGGAAACATTTTACCGTTACCAGTGATGAAGTCGGATTATGAAAGAAATCATGCTCGAGTGTTGGCATCAGCGCCGAAGCATCGGCGAAGGTTTCATTGAAAAACTTCCTGGTTTTTTCCGGGGTATCAAGGCTCTCAAAGGAGGGATCTCCTTCAAAAGGAAAGAATAATGTGCAGGTAAAACTGCCATCCACATTGGGGAGCGCTATCAGCATATAATTCCCCCTGGGCCATATATGCAGTGCATTCTTTTCGATCTTAAAACTCCCGTTCTCTCCTGCAGGAATATTCAGTTCTTTATAACCAAAGTCAATATAGTATTGCTGGTACTGGAACCTGTCGTGCTGCAACTGGTGCGCAAGCCTGGCGGCGGAATAAGCGCCATCACTTCCGAAGATCACATCGGCTTTAACGGCTTCTCCTCCTGCGAAATGCATGGTATTCGTATTCCAGTCGATATTATCCAGCCTGTGATTAAAAAGAATTGTTACGCCATGCTCTTCCGCGAGGTCCATCAGCCTGCAATTCAGTTCGCCGCGCGAAACGGAATTTATGTACTGCCCTTCCAGACCATAAGGCTGGTATGCAGAAGATCCATCCGCATTGTGAAGGTAACGGCCATGCATAGGGATAGCGATCTCCCTTATGGAATCCATGATGCCCACTGCCTCCAGTGCCCGGATGCCCCGGTCGCTAAGGGCAAGGTTGATACTTCTTCCTGCAGCCACATTACCTTTCCGCATATCCGGTCTTCTTTCATATAGTGTAACCTTATGTCCCTTACGCGACAGGAAAATAGCGAGCAGCGAACCTACAAGACCTGCCCCTGCAATGGCGATATTCTTTTTCATCCTCAGTGGTGTTTAGCGTAAATCACCTGCCAGATTACCTGGCCCAGATCATATATGTCTGTGAAAGAATTATAGAGGGGAACAGGCGCAACGCGGATAACGTCCGGTTCACGCCAGTCGGCGATCACACCGTTCTTCTTCAGGGTTTCAAAGATCTCCTTACCGCTTTCCAGCATCTGCATACTTACCTGGCAGCCATGTTTGTCTTCTCCCGATGGCGTGATCACCCTGATGATCTTATGGTCTGCACGGTTATTGATATCCTCCAATATGTACAACAGGTATGCGCTCAGGTCTTTTCCTTTTTTAAAGATCTTATCCGCACCTGCTTCTCTGAAAATTTCCAGTGAAGCATAATGCGCAGCCATGCTCAGCACGGGGGCATTACTAAGTTGCCATGATTCGGCAGATGGTATCGGGTCGAAATTCCTTTCCATTAAAAACCTTCTTTCTTTATTATGTCCCCACCAACCAGCCAGGCGGAAGAGGTCCTTTCTTTCATGGTGTTTCTGGTGAACGAATGCCCCTGCAACCCCGCCCGGCCCGCTGTTCAGGTATTTATAGCTGCACCAGCAAGCAAAGTCTACATCCCAGTCGTGCATCTCCAGTGCAACATTTCCTGCAGCATGAGCGAGGTCGAAGCCGCATATCGCTCCTGCATTATGCGCGGCCGCAGCGATCCGTTTCATATCATACACACGCCCGCTGTAATAATTCACACCACCTATGATCACCACAGCCAGTTCACCGGCATGCTTCTCAATGGCTGTAATTATTTCCTCATCGGTTGGAGAGCTGCCATCTGCGGCAGCAACTTCAATTAAAACATCTTTTGGATCAAGTCCGTGGAGTTCTGCCTGCGAGGTAATTGCATACTGGTCGGAAGGAAAGGCTTTCGTTTCGCAGAGGATCTTAAAGCGTTTTTTATCCGGACGATAGAATGAGGCCATCAGCAGGTGAAGGTTGACCGTTAGCTGGTTCATCACAACGATCTCGGAAGGAAGTGCGCCGATGATCGGGGCGAGCAGTTCGGGGAAATGCTCATGGTAGCTCACCCATGGTTTCCTTGCATGAAGATGGCCTTCAACGCCATAATTGGCCCAGTCTTCAAGTTCATTCAGTACATGATCCTGCGTGGTGCGTGGCTGCAGCCCAAGCGAATTTCCCGTGAGGTAAATGCACTCTTTTCCATTCACATATGGTATATAGAATTTTTCGCGGAACGACCTTAGCGGATCCTGTTCATCAAGTTGTTTTGCAAATTCTGCTGTATTCTGAAAATTCATTAGTCTATTGTTGCGATCACTTTTAATTCAATTGAAATTGGAGTTGGCAGGCTTAGTACTTCCACCGTGGTTCTGCACGCCTGCACACCGGAAAAATATTCTGCGTATATCTTATTGTATTCAGCAAAATCATTTTTCATGTCGGTAAGGAATACGGTAACGTCAACGATCCTATCCCACGAGCTGCCGCTGGCTTCAAGCACTGCTTTCACATTCCTGAAAACTGAATGACATTCTGCTGCAATATCATGTTCGAGGATGTTTCCATCAGTATCCTGTTTCAGGCCCGGTATGCTGTTGTCTTCAGCATTGCGAGGACCTATCCCTGAAAGAAAGAGCAGGTTACCAACCCTCCTGGCGTGGGGATATGCGCCCAGTGGCTTGGCTGCTTTATCGGTATGAATGATCTTATCCATCAGTATTCTATGCAAACATTTTTCGGTTCCGTAAAAAATCGCAGGGCTTCCCACCCGCCTTCGCGGCCCACACCGCTGTTCTTCATTCCGCCAAAGGCAGTGCGAAGATCACGGCGCAGCCAGCAGTTCACCCAGATGATCCCTGCTTCAATTTCATTTGCCATCCTGGTGGCCTTTGAAATATCCTGGGTCCATATGGATGCTGCAAGACCATACTCACATGCATTTGCAAGTTTCAATGCTTCATCTATATCGCTGAAACGTTGCAAGGTTACTACGGGCCCGAATATCTCTTCCATATTTGTATCACAGGAGGGGCCGAGGCCTTCAATTACTGTGGGTTCAATATAGAAGCCGTTCTCAAAACCGGTTACGTTAACCGGCTTACCACCAGTAAGTATCTTTCCCCCTTCTTTGACCGCCTTATCGATGCAGCCGAGTATCTTATCATAATGTTGTTTGCTTACAATTGCTCCCTGCTTTGATGATTCATCGAGCGGATGTCCAACCTTCATCTCTGAGGTCTTCTTTACAAATTCATCACGGAATCTTTCATAAATGGAATCCTCAATGATGATCCTGCTGCCGCATAAACAGATCTGTCCCTGGTTGGCAAAGGAAGATTGCAATGTAGTGCGCATCATCTTCTCCCAGTTGCAATCAGCGAAGATCACGTTCGGGTTCTTTCCTCCCAATTCAAGGGAAAGTTTTTTGAACATGGGCGCTGCAATGGCGGCGATGGTGCTGCCGGCTCGTGTGCTTCCGGTAAACGAGATGGCTTTGATCTTTGGATGCCTCACGATCGCTTCACCGCATGAAGGACCTGTACCATGTAAAATATTTAAAACACCGTCGGGCAATCCTGCTTCTTTGCAAATCCTCCCAAGAAGGAATGCTGATACAGGAGTTACTTCGCTTGGCTTTGCGATAACGCAATTTCCTGCGGCCAGCGCAGGAGCTATCTTCCAGGTAAATAAATATAGGGGAAGGTTCCATGGTGAAATGCAGCCAACAATACCTATAGGTTTACGAAGGGTATAGTTCACCCCGGTGTTTTCCATCATATGGCTCTCACTCGCAAAATGCATAATACCGGTTGCGAAAAAGCGAAAATTCGATGATGCGCGTGGAATATCCACTTTTCGGCTAAGCCAGAGTGGTTTGCCGTTGTCGCGGCTTTCTGCTTCTGCAAGCAGGTCAAGATTTTCATCGATGATGGAAGCGATCCTGTTAAGGATGCTGAAGCGTTCCTCCACCGGCGTATTGCTCCACTGCGCGAAAGCTTTTTCAGCGGCAATTACCGCAACATCCACATCCTTTTCGTTGCTGTCTGGTATATGACCTGCCAGGGCTCCTGAGGCGGGATCAGTATTCTCAATGAATTTCCCGCTTAGAGGCCCGATAAAATTTCCACCGATAAAATTTTCAAGGTGATGAGGAACATCCGGTTGCATCCGTTAAAGGTAGTAAATAGAAAAAATTGCTGTAAATTTCTGTCTCTAAATCTATTACCATGGCAATTGCAGCACCATTCAACCTGAAGAAATGGATCGATGAAAACAGGGCCCTGTTAAAGCCGCCTGTTGGCAACCAGTGTGTTTATAAGGATGCGGAGAATTTCATCGTAATGGTGGTAGGCGGTCCGAATTCGCGCAAGGATTATCATTATAATGAAAGTGAAGAATTGTATTACCAGGTTGAAGGGGATATCGTGGTCAAGATCATAGAAGACGGGAAGCCCCGCGATATACATATTAAAGAAGGGGAGATGTTCCTATTGCCACCGAAGACACCACATTCCCCGCAGCGCGGAGAGAATACAGTGGGATTGGTGATCGAGAAAGTCCGTGAATCGGAGGAAGACGGATTTTTGTGGTTCTGCGAGAATTGCGGAAATAAATTATATGAGGAGAAGTTGCACGTATCCGACATCGTTAAACAGCTTCCACCCGTTATGGAAGGTTTTTATGCCTCGGAGGAAAGACGCACCTGCGATAAATGCGGCGCGGTGATGTCGCCCCCGGTACGAAAAGGATAGATTTCAATAAATGGTGTCGCCCCTCCGGGGCTTAAATTTTCTTTGTAACCGGTCATTCTATTAAGATGCAGCACCGTAGGTGCGGCATTGAGGAAGCGATTGGCAATGGAATCACAAATACCTGCAGTTATATACAACATGGGTCTTAGCTGTACGAAAGGATAAATGTTATAAATGGTGTCGCCCTACGGGGCTTAAATTTTCCTATTTAACCCGTCATTCTATTACGATGTCGCACCTACGGTGCTGCGTTGTGGAAGCGATTGACAATGGAATCACAAATCCCATCACAAGGATTTCGATTGATCAGTTTAACAACTGGGGATTAACCCTAATACAAAGGGATCAAATCGTGTCAATCAAGCTCCGTAGGAGCGACATGTTAATAGGGACAGCAATCAAATCGTATCAATCGAGCTCCGTAGGAGCGACATGTTAATAGGGACGGTAATCAAATCGTGTCAATCAAGCTCCGTAGGAGCGACATCTTAATAGGGTCGGCAATCAAATCGTATCAATCAAGCTCCGTAGGAGCGACATCTTAATAGGGACGGCAATCAAATCGTATCAATCAAGCTCCGTAGGAGCGACATCTTAATAGGAACGGCAATCAAATTGTATCAATCAAGCTCCGTAGGAGCGACATGTTAATAGGGACGGCAATCAAATCGTATCAATCAAGCTCCGTAGGAGCGACATGTTAATAGGGACAGCAATCAAATCGTATCAATCAAGCTCCGTTGGAGCGACATCGTAATAGAAGGACATTATTATATCCTAATCGAGCTCCGTAGGAGCGACATCATAATGAGGCATTTGTCAGAAAACATATTTCGCTTCATATTCAACCTGGAATTTTTTAAGGAGCTCAATGTATTCTTCCTTAAATGTCTTGACTCTGTGATGTTCTTCCTGGTTATTTATATATGCAATTACATTATCAACCTGGGATTGGCCATATGAAAATGCTGCAAATCCTTCCTGCCATTGAAATTTTCCTCTAATTAATTTCTTATCATTCACCCATCTGGATGAATTGGATTTGATGTCTCTCACTAAACCCGAGATTGCCATACCTGGCTTCATGCTTAGCAGAATGTGAATATGATCCGGCATGCCACCGATGGCATAAACTTTTTGCTCTTTCACATTTACAATGCTGCATATGAATTTATGTAATGAATCCATCCATTTCTTCTCAATCAGATTTTGACGTCCGTGAACCGAAAAGATCACATGCAGATATATTTTCGTATACGTATTTGCCATATTTTTTTATCGAAATGAAATTAATCAGGTAAACCATGCATTGTCCAACCCCTTACGGGTATTTTTTTATTTTTACCCCATAATACACTGGCAGAAACCGATAGGGCGGAATTGGGGCATTTAATCAGGGATTAACAATTCATCTCTTGATTAGGATGTCGCTCCTACGGAGCTCGCATTCCTGAATTGAAATCCGCATCTATTATGATATCGCCCCGATGGGGCTCTCCCGTTGCAATTAATCCCTGGTCTATTAAGATGTCGCTTCTACGGAGCTCGCATTCCTGAATTGAAATCCGCATCTATTATGTTATCGCCCCGATGGGGCTCTCCCGTTGCAATTAATCCCTGGTCTATTAAGATGTTGCTCCTTCGGAGCTCGCATTCCTGAATTGAAATCCGCATCTATTATGATATCGCCCCGATGGGGCTCTCCCGTTGCAATTAATCCCTGGTCTATTAAGATGTCGCTCCTACGGAGCTCGCATTCCTGAAAAGAAATCCGCATACATTTGCATCAATGAAAATCGATATACATACCCATATCATGCCTGCATCTATGCCGAACTGGGTGAAGAAGTTCGGCTATGGTGATTTCATTCATGTTGAACATGTGAACTGCAAGGCCTGCATGATGAAAGGCGATAAGCTTTTCAGGCAGGTGGAGGAGAATTGTTTTGATGCAGGTGTGAGGATGCAGGAAATGAAGGATACCGGTGTTGATGTGCAGGTGCTTTCCACCATTCCTGTTTTGTTCAATTACTGGGCAAAGGGTAAGGACGGGCTGGAAACTTCGCGGTTCTTCAATGATCATATCGGGGATACGGTTGTGAAAAACCCGCAAAGGTTCATTGGTATAGGTACGGTGCCGTTGCAGGATGTTGACCTGGCTATTGGTGAAATGGAAAGGTGTGTGAAAGAATTAAAACTCCCTGGCCTTGAGATCGGTTCTAACATAAACAACAAGAACCTGGGTGACCCGGAATTCAGGCCTTTCTTTAAACGCGCAGAAGAACTCGGCTGCGCCATTTTTATTCATCCATGGGACATGATGGGAGAGGCACATATTACCAAATACTGGCTTCCATGGCTCGTGGGGATGCCCGCAGAAACTTCCCGGGCAATATGTTCTCTCATCTTTGGCGGGGTGCTCGAAGAATTTCCAAACTTACGGCTTGCTTTCGCGCATGGCGGCGGTTCATTCCCCGCAACGATAGGAAGAATCGAACATGGATTCAATGTACGCCCGGATCTTGTGGCCATTGATAATGCTGTAAATCCACGGGATTATCTAGGCAAATTCTGGATCGATAGCCTGGTGCATGATCCAAAGGCGCTCCACTTCATCGTAGATGTGATGGGCGAAGACAATATCTGCATGGGCAGCGATTATCCCTTCCCGCTAGGCGAACATCGACCCGGCGAATTGATCGAATCAATGCCATTTGACCAGGAGTTGAAAGATAAACTGCTGTTCAGGAATGCACAACGCTGGCTGGGACTTAGTTGATCACTTCCTGGATCTCGGTTGCAGGCATGTTTGCATTGCGCATGGCAATGCCTCTTGCAACGTTTCCTGCAAATTCACCGAAAGCTTTCTTGGAAACCTCGTCATCGCCCAGCATCAGGGGAACACCCTGGTCGCCACCCTCACGGATGCTTTGCACTAATGGTATCTCACCCAGTAATGGAAGATCGAATTCTTCAGCAAGGTATTTACCGCCTTCCTTTCCAAAAATATAATAGCGGCTACCAGGAAGTTCGGCAGGAGTGAAATAGCTCATATTTTCCACGATGCCTATCACCGGTATCTTTAACTGTGCCTGCCCAAACATGGCAACGCCTTTACGAGCATCCGCGATCGCAACGGTTTGGGGTGTGGTTACAACAACAACCCCGGTAACCGGAACAGTTTGTACAATGGTAAGATGAATATCACCGGTGCCGGGAGGCATGTCGATGATAAGATAATCAAGATCACCCCAATCCACTTCGCTCACAAACTGCCGGATGGCGCTACTTACCATCGGACCGCGCCAGATCACTGCCTGCTTTTCATCAATAAGCAAACCAATGCTCATTACCCGGATGCCGAATTTTTCTATGGGTACGATCATTCCTTTTCCATCTACATCGCGCATTAGTGGTCTTTCACCGCGAATGCCGAACATGATATGCTGGCTTGGTCCGTAAATATCTGCATCCATCAGGCCAACCTTCGCGCCGCCTTCTGCAAGAGCCAGGGCAAGATTACCGGCCACCGTGCTTTTTCCCACACCGCCCTTGCCACTTACAACAGCAATTATGTTCTTTACGCCGGAGAGAATATTGCCGGCATCTTTACGGTTAGAAGTGGTATTGCTGGTGAAGTTCACCATAACATCTGCATCTTTATTCACCAGGAGTTTTATTGCATTCACACATGCGCTTGCGATCATTTCCTTTAAAGGGCATGCAGGCGTGGTGAGCACAACAGTGAATTCAACCTTATTACCGCTTATTTTTATATCGCGCACCATGTTAAGCGTTACCAGGTCTTTTCCAAGGTCAGGTTCCTGCACATTGGATAACGCTTTCAGGATATCTTCGTTAGTCATCAGAGAATTTGTAATTGTTAAAAAAGAACTTATTCCGCAAAATTAGTCACTGATGGCCGTACTTTGTTTACCATTTAAGAAACTGGCTATCACTCAACAGCTTTAAGCGGCTTATGAAAAAAATATTACTATACATCTTATTGTCGTTCATGCTTCCTTTGTCGCTGAAAGCTCAGTTTGAGGCGTTTAAAGATTCGGTGGTTCAATTATATGGTGTAGTGATGTCGGCCGACAGCCTGAGAGCCCTTCCTGCAGTGAGTGTAATGGTGAAAGGGCAGAACCGCGGAACCATGACGAGTGACCAGGGGGTGTTCAGCATTGTAGTGATGAAGGGAGATGTAGTGCAGTTCACCAGTGTTGGTTTTAAACCGAAAGAAGTACAGATTCCGCTCGACCTTGAGGGAAACCAGCACAGTCTTATCCAGCTTATGGTTAATGATACGGTTTTCCTTCCTGCAACCATTATCAAGCCCCGGCCTTCGCGTGAGCAATTTGAAAGGGATTTCCTGAATACAAAAGTGCCAGATGATGAAATTGCCATCGCCCGCCAGAACAACAGTGAAGCTTCGCGAAAATTGTTGATGGCGAGTCTGCCGAGCGATGGTAGGGAAGCATCCACCAGGTATATGCAGCAAAGCGCGCGTAAGCTGTATTATTCGGGGCAGGTGGCACCGCAGAACATCTTCAATCCATTTGCCTGGAACGAATTCATCAAGGCATGGAAGCGGGGTGATTATAAAAAGAAGTCGTATTAACCTGCTCCGGGTATAGAAAATGCCGTGTACAATTTTACATTTGTACATGCGAATCTTTCTCATTGGATTTATGGGCTGCGGAAAATCGCACTGGGGACGGATATGGGCCGAACGGGAAGGAATGCAATTCTTTGACCTTGACCAGAAGATCGAAGAACGCCAGCAGCAAAGTGTGAATGAGATTTTCAACAAGCATGGAGAGGATGTTTTCCGGTTCCTTGAAACAAGGATGCTTCGCGACCTTGCGCGGTATGAGAACTGCCTCATTGCATGCGGCGGCGGAACTCCCTGCTTTCACGGGAACCTTGAATGGATGAATGAGAAGGGGATCACAGTTTATCTTGAAGCTGCACCTGAATATCTTTTCAACAACCTGAAGAACGAAACAGTGGTTCGCCCGCTGGTTAGTAAATTCAATGAAGCAGAATTACAGTTTTATATCAGGTATAAACTGGAAAAACGCAGGCCTTTTTATGAAAGGGCTAAGACCAGGCTTAACGCGGCCACACTTAATGAAGATTCTTTAAATAAAATCGCAGAACAATGCACAGGGGATTGATGAAATGGGCAGCAATATTCGGGGCCTTATCCGTTGCACTTGGAGCTTTTGGTGCGCATAAGCTGAAAGACTTCCTGACCACCAGGGCGCTGGAGATCTTTGAAACGGGTGTACGCTACCAGTTCTACCATGCGCTGGCACTTGCTGTCGTTGCTGTATGTTTCAGGTTCCTTCCTCCCGGGCGGCTACTTTGGGCAGGCCGGTTCTTCATAGCCGGTATGTTCATCTTTTCCTTTTCGCTTTATGTACTTGCATACGCCACGAATTATAACAACAGCCTCAACTGGGTGGGAGCCATAACTCCGTTTGGC
The DNA here is from genome assembly GCA_023417815.1 of Bacteroidota bacterium. Taxonomy (GTDB): domain Bacteria; phylum Bacteroidota; class Bacteroidia; order Chitinophagales; family Chitinophagaceae; genus Ferruginibacter. The sequence goes on from JAEZEI010000040.1 coordinate 36,623, forward strand.
GGATTATGTTTTATTCTCGGCTGGCTGATGATATTTTTGGCTGCATCCGGTAAAACAAAGGCGTCAGCGTAGATTCCTATTTATTTATCTTTGTTTTCAATGGCGAAAAAGAAGAAACCCGTTAAAGCCGGGGAACTCCCGCAGGAGCAGGAGGAACAGGTTGAGGTGAAACAATTGCTTAAGGACGAACGCACCCACAAGATAGCCGGGAGCATATTCCTGTTGCTGGCCATACTATTCTTTGTTGCCTTTACATCCTATTTATTTACCTGGCAGGAAGACCAGGATAAGGTGATCAGCCAGGGATCTTCCATGTTGCTGGGATCAGACACCCCGGTGGCAAATATGATGGGCACTTTCGGTGCCTATATTTCCCATTTCTTTTTTTACAAAGGATTCGGGATCGCATCTTATTTGTTATGCTCCCTGTTCTTTGTGATCGGGGTAAACCTTTTCTTTGGAAGAAAGGTATTCTCTATCCCGAGGAATCTTCGTTACCTGATCATCGGGCTGCCGCTTATCAGCATTGCCGCTTCGGAAGTAATGGGAGGGCATTCCTTTCCATGGGGCGGGGCCGCGGGCGACCAGGTGAAATCATTCCTGCATAATGTTATCGGGAGAGTGGGAACCATTGCGGTGCTTGCAGTTGCATTGCTTTCCTATATTATCTGGAGGTTCAACCCTGATTTCAATATCGGGAAAAGACAATCTGCTGAAAGTACGGTTTCATTGCCCGTGACAAATGAGGAAGAAAAGGTTGAAGAGGAATTAATACCTGCCCCGGTTCCGGGAAATACAATGCAGGGCAGAAAGGTTGAACTGAATATTGTTCCGGATACCAATGCTGCAAAGCATGAATTTGTAGTAACAGAAAGAGAAGATAAGGCCAGAAATATCGAACCTGTTGTAGAGGAGGAGGAGGAAGAGGAAGAGGAGGTTCCAACCGTTGTAACAGAGAAGCCTGCTCCCATATCACCAAAGATGGAAGGTGATCTTCAACTGGAAATAAAGGCTCCGGAGAAAATTGAAGAAACCCCGGAGAAAGTTTCTTCCCTGCCTCCTTACGACCCTGTGCTTGATCTGCGCGATTATAAATATCCGACCCTCGACCTTCTCGAAAATCATGGCAGTGAGAAGATAGTGCAGGATCCTGCAGAACTGGAGAACAACAAGAACCAGATCATCAATACCCTGAAGAATTATGATATCCAGATCCAGCGTATCTCTGCTACGGTGGGGCCAACGGTTACGCTGTATGAGATAATTCCTGCTGCTGGTGTGCGTATCAGCCGCATCAAAAATCTTGAGGACGATATTGCATTGAGTCTTGCAGCGCTTGGTATTCGTATCATAGCGCCGATCCCCGGCAAAGGAACCATTGGTATAGAAGTTCCCAATGCCAGGAAAACGATCGTAAGTATGAAGACCCTGCTTTCCGCGGAGAAATTCGCGCAAAGTAAATTCTCTCTTCCTATTGCCATCGGCAAGAAGATCGACAATGAGAACTTCATCGTAGATCTTGCGAGTATGCCGCATCTGCTGATGGCGGGTGCAACAGGGCAGGGTAAATCTGTGGGGCTTAACGCCATACTTGTATCCCTTCTTTATAAAAAACATCCTTCACAACTGAAATTTGTCCTGGTTGATCCCAAGAAGGTGGAACTGAGTATCTACAAACAGATCGAAAGGCATTTTCTTGCGAAGCTGCCCGGTGAGGAGGATGCTATCATCACGGATACACGAAAAGTGATCCATACACTCAATGCACTTTGTATTGAAATGGATAACCGTTACGACCTGCTGAAAGAGGCTGGTTGCAGGAATATCCGTGAATACAATGAAAAATTTGTTTCCCGAAAACTGAACCCTGAAAAAGGGCACCAGTATCTTCCGTTCATTGTACTGGTTGTGGATGAATTCGCCGACCTGATAATGACTGCAGGTAAGGAAGTTGAGATGCCTATTGCACGTCTTGCCCAGCTTGCTAGGGCGATCGGCATTCACCTTATCATTGCCACCCAGCGTCCTTCTGTCAATATCATCACCGGTACCATTAAAGCAAACTTCCCGGCAAGGATAGCCTTCAAGGTGAGCAGCAAGATCGATAGCCGTACTATCCTTGATACAGGCGGAGCAGAACAGCTTATTGGTAAGGGCGATATGCTTATTAGTTATAACGGTGAAGTTGTGCGCCTTCAATGCGCCTTTGTGGATACGCCTGAGGTGGATAAGATCGTTGATTTCATTCATGACCAGCGCGGATATACGCAGGCCTTCCTCCTTCCGGAATACATAGATGAAAAGGAAATGGAATCGCGTGATTTTGATGTGAATGATAAGGATGCGCTTTTCGAGGATGCAGCGCGGCTGATAGTTTCCAGCCAGAGTGGAAGCACCTCCCTGTTGCAGCGTAGGATGAAGCTTGGCTATAACCGGGCGGGAAGGCTGATGGATCAGTTGGAAGCCGCAGGAATAGTAGGTCCCGGCCAGGGCAGTAAGCCGCGTGATGTATTGATCAAAACAGATGCAGACCTGCAGCAGCATCTGCAGAACATGGCATAATAATCCAGGTCAAATGTCGAAATTTCTTATAGTGGGGCTGGGCAATGCCTCTCCTGAATATGCACAGACCCGACACAACATCGGTTTTGATATAAACAATGCCTTTGTACACAAACATGGTGGCGCTTTCAAAAATGACCGCCTGGCCTATCGTGCTGAAGTGAAATTCAAAGGCAGGATATTCGTTTGTGTTTGCCCAACCACATTTATGAACCTCAGTGGCCGTGCGTTTAAATACTGGATGGATAAGGAGAAGGTACCCCTGGAAAGAACGCTTACCCTGGTAGATGACCTTGCTTTACCGATAGACCGGATAAGGCTTCGCGGAAGCGGAAGTGCAGGGGGGCATAATGGTTTAAAAGATATAGAGAATATCCTGGGTACTGATGCCTACCCGAAGTTGCGGTTCGGTATCGGTAATAATTACCCGAAGGGTATGCAGGCCGATTTTGTTTTGGGAAAATGGACAAAGGAAGAATTACCTGTGGTGATGCATAAGACTGCAAAATGTGTGGAAGTGATCGAAAGTTTTGCACTTGAAGGGCTCGATCAAACTATGACCAGGTATAATCACCTTATTTTACGCCCGTGATTTACAGGTTAATTCTTATTATAATTTGAATTTGTTTATTTTCGCCCCCTAACCCTAACAAGGTTCCAAAACCAGCTTGAGTTATGAAGATTATTTGTATAGGTAGAAATTATGCCGACCATGCAAAGGAAATGGGTAGCGAGATCCCGGATGAACCCGTAATTTTCATGAAGCCAAAAAGCGCTTTACTACAGGCCCACACACCCTTCTATTATCCTGAATTCACCAACGAACTGCATTACGAATGTGAACTGGTTCTGAGGGTATGCAAGAATGGTAAATATATCCAGGAAAGGCATGCTGCCAATTACTACAATGGTATTACCGTAGGTATAGATTTCACGGCGCGCGACATCCAGGATGAATGTAAGGCAAAGGGACTGCCATGGGAAAAAGCGAAGGCTTTCGATAATTCAGCAGCGGTCGGAAAATTCATCGACATAACACCTGACCTTAAAAAGAATAATATCGCCTTCTCTTTCCAGAAGAACAAGGAAACCGTTCAGAAAGGAAATTCAGGTGAAATGATCTTCAGTTTTGATTCCATCATTTCCCATATTTCAAACTACTTCTCCCTTAATATCGGTGATCTCATTTTTACCGGCACACCTGCAGGTGTTGGAGAATGTGTAGTCGGGGATGAACTCGAAGCTTTCATCGGCGATAAAAGCCTGTTGAAACTTGAGATCAAGTGATCAGTCCTCATAAAAATCCATAAGACTGCCGAAGTATTGCTCGTCCCAACCGGAGGAGATATCCTCGTATGCCTCGTCAGGGATATTGGTATGAACAAGTTCCACGGAGGTTCCGCTTTTGTGGGGATGTAATTTGATCGTTACAATTGATGGCTCTTCCTGTTCCCCAAAATACCATTGCTGAACGATCTTCTTACCTTTTTCAAATTCCAGATTCATTCCGCTGATGCTCCCTTCCCAAAGGGAGAATTCAGTGCCGGGTTCTTCGTTCATTTCGGCATCTTCACCTGACCACAGCTTTATGGTTGCCGCACGCGTAAGGGCAGCATATAATTCCTCCGGGTCGGCCTTAATGATATAATATTTCTTGTAAGTGGCTGGCATACAGTAAAAGAGGGTTTAACAAAATATGGATGATGATTTTTGTAATTTCGAACGTTACAAATCTCCAGCCATGAAGATACTATTTACAGGTGTTTTACTTATAGGGTTAATGACCTCTGCATCTGCCCAATTGAAAAATTACCAGCTTACCGTAGACGGGGATACCATCAACGGTCTTAACCAGAAAGGTCAAAAGCATGGCAAGTGGGTGATCCGCCAGGAAGAACTTCGTGGAGAACCGGGATTTGAGGAAGAAGGAATTTTTAAGAATGGTTATAAAGATGGTTACTGGAGAAGGTATACACTTGATGGTGATCTCCTGGCAGTGGAGCATTATCGTTTGGGAGGAAAGGATGGGCTCCAGCAATATTTTTCCTTCCTTGGTGAAATGATCCGGGAGGAAATGTGGCGAGGCTATAATCCTGATCAGCCTTATGATACGATCCCTGTTTATGGAACGGAAAGCAACGAGGTGATAAATTTCAAAGTTGTGAAAGCTGAGCCCTATAGCGTAAAACATGGCCAGTGGAAATATTATGACCAGGGCGTTGTTGTGCGCACCGAGAATTGGGAAAGAAACAACCTGGTTGTACCCAAAACTGAAACAATTGCTTCAGCCCCGGAAAAGCCTAAGAAAGTAGAGAAAACCCCGGAAATGCTTGAATGGGAAAGGAAGAACCGTGGAAAGAAAGGTGCAGTTAGGGATGGAGCGACAGGGCTGTGAGTTGGAGGTTGGAAGTTTGAGGTTGGAAGTTTGAGGTTGGAGGATTGAGGTTGGGGGTTGGGGGTTGAGGGAGAGCATAAAAAAAGCCACTCTCTTGCGAAAGTGGCTTCATTATCAATGATTTACGGTATTATTCTCCGATAACCTCAAAATCCAGTTCGGTTTCGTTGCCGTTACCAAAGTCGATTTTGGCCTTGTAGGTACCCAGTTCCTTGATCTCGTCGAGGATAGTTATCCTGCGGCGGTCGATCTCGTAACCTTTCTGTTCGCGGATAGCGCGGGCTATCTGTACAGAGGTAACACTACCGAAGATCTTTCCACTGGTGCCGGTTTTGGCGCCAACAGTAAGAGCACCCTCTTTCAGAACAGCGATCACACTGTTCACTTCTGCAAGAAGCTTGGCTTCTTTCTTGGCCTGCTGCTTCATTTTTTCCTCGAGCTGCTTCATGTTTGAAGGGTTAGCTTCTACAGCCAGCTTTTTTGGAATAAGGAAGTTACGACCGTAACCATTCTTTACGGTTACCAGTTCGTTAGCGCCACCAAGGTTATTTACATCCTGTATCAATATTACTTGCATGGTGTCCTCCTATTTTAAAAGATCGGTTACATACGGCAATATTGCCATCTGACGAGCTTTCTTAACCGCAGTGCTCACCTTACGCTGGAACTTAAGAGAGTTACCAGTAATACGGCGAGGCAACAGTTTGCCCTGCTCATTCAGGAATTTTTTCAGGAAGTCGGCATCCTTATAATCGATATAACGGATACCCATTTTCTTAAAGCGGCAATATTTCTTTGGACGCTTATCCGCCTTAATCGCGGTCAGATACTTGATCTCGTTTGATTTTGCCATGATTATGCCTCCGCTTTTTCGGTTGTTCCTGATTGTACACCACTTCTCTTTTTGGCATTGTACTCAACGGCGTATTTATCGAGTACAGTGAACATGTGACGCATAACGGATTCGTCACGCAAAAGTTGAATCTTCAACTTTTCATTGAAGCTGGTTGGCGCAGTATATTCCATGATCCAATAAAGACCGGTGGTCTTCTTGGCTATGGGATACGCCAGTGATTTCAGTCCCCAGGGTTTTGTGCCCAATACTTCTCCTCCGGCTTCTGTAACCAGGGTCTCGTATTTTTTCTGAGCGGCTTTAAACTCCTCCTCAGACAGCACAGGGGTAAAAATCACCATCAATTCGTAGT
>JAEZEI010000053.1 GCA_023417815.1 Bacteroidota bacterium
ACTACCTGTGGCGCTGGGACACCGACTGGTTCTGGTGCTCGGGGGCCTTCGGTGTGCAGAACCCCCGCATCCGGCGGCTGTGGCCGCGGCGCTGGCGGCGTTCGGACGTCTATCACCGGCTGGTCGCCCTCGACCGCCGGTTCGGCATCGTCGACCGGCTCGACCAGCGCGCCGGCCGGCCGCTGCGGGAGCGGGTCATCCAGGACATCGAGGTCCCCGTCGAGCGGCTGCCGGAGTTCCTGTCCTGGTTCGACGAGACGGTGGGGATGCGGCCGGTGTGGCTGTGCCCGTGCCGGGCGCTGCGCGACTGGCCGACCTACCCGCTCCAGGCCGACCGGCTCTATGTCAACGTCGGCTTCTGGGGCACGGTCCCGCGCGGCCCGGACGCCCCCGAGGGTCCGCTCAACCGGGCGATCGAGGCGAAGGTGCACGAGCTCGGCGGCCACAAGTCGCTCTACAGCGAGGCGTTCTACGACCGCGAGACCTTCGACGATCTCTACGACGGTGCCAATCTCGCCGCCGTGAAGGGGCGCTACGACCCCGACCATCGGCTGACCAGCCTCTATGACAAGGCGGTGAAGAGACAGTGAGCAAGACCTACACGATCGGTGAGGCCGTCGACGCCCTGTTGCGCGACGGGATGCCGCTGCGCTTCACGGCGTACGACGGGAGCTCGGCCGGCGACGCGGATGCGCCGTACGGTCTGCACCTGCGCAACGAGCGCGGGCTGTCCTACATCATGACCGCGCCCGGCGATCTCGGCCTGGCGCGCGCCTACGTCGCGGGCGACCTCGACCTGGTCGGCGTCCATCCGGGAGACCCCTATGAGGCGTTCCGGCTGCTGATGAACCGCACCCGCTTCCGCAGACCGGCGCCGGCCGAGATGGTCGCCATCGTGCGCAGCCTCGGCTTCTCGCACCTCAAGCCGCCGCCGCCTCCACCGCAGGAGGCCATCCCGCGCTGGCGCCGGGTGATGGAGGGGCTGCGGCACTCCGAGGGCCGCGACGCCGAGGCGATCCATCACCACTACGACGTCTCGAACACCTTCTACGAGCACGTGCTCGGCCCGTCGATGACCTACACGTGCGCGGTGTTCCCGACCGCGGACGCGACCCTCGAGGAGGCGCAGGCCTACAAGTACGACCTCGTCGCCCGCAAGCTCGACCTCCGCCCCGGCCAGCGCCTGCTCGACATGGGCTGCGGGTGGGGCGGCATGGTCCGGCACGCCGCGCGTGAGTACGGCGTCCGGGCCATCGGCGTCACCCTCTCGCGCGAGCAGGCCTCGTGGGCGCAGGAGCGGATCAAGGAGGACGGGCTCGACGACCTCGCCGAGGTCCGGTTCATGGACTACCGGCACGTCGAGGAGACGGGCTTCGACGCGATCTCCTCCATCGGGCTCACCGAGCACATCGGCGTGCGGAACTACCCGGCGTACTTCTCCTGGATCCGGGACCGCCTCCGGCCGCAGGGCCGACTGCTCAACCACTGCATCACGCGCCCCCACAACCGCAAGCAGGAGACCGGGGCGTTCATCGACCGCTACGTCTACCCCGACGGCGAGCTGACCGGGTCGGGCACGATCATCCGCGACGTGCAGGACGTCGGGCTCGAGGTCCAGCACGAGGAGAACTTCCGCGTGCACTACGCCAAGACGCTCGCCGGCTGGTGCCGCAACCTGGCCGAGAACTGGGACGCCTGCGTCGCCGAGGTCGGTGAGGGCACCGCGCGGGTGTGGGGCCTCTACATGGCCGGGTCGCGGCTGGGCTTCGAGCGAAACGAGATCCAGCTCCACCACGTCCTCGCCACCCGGACCGACGAGAGCGGCGTCAGCGGCTACCCGCTCCGCCACACGTTCTGAGCGGGCCGATAGCCTCGGGTGGTGAGCACCAGGGCCCGGCAGTACGACGCGACGGTGCTGCGCCGCGAGCAGCTCTCCGAGCACCTGGTCCGCCTGGTGCTGGGCGGGCCGGGGCTGGCCGACTTCACCTCGACCGGCGTCCCCGACGAGTGGGTCGGCCTGATCGTGCCGGGCCAGTTCCAGAGCCGCTACTACACCGTGCGCTCGTGGTCGGACGGCGAGCTGGTGCTCGACGTGGTCGTGCACGAGGTCGGGCTGGTGACCGAGTGGGCGCAGCAGGACGTGGTCGGGCAGAGCGTGACCATCACCGAGCCGAAGGGCTCCTTCGCCATGCCCACCGGCGCGGCGTGGCTGCTGCTGGTCGGCGACCTGACCGCGATGCCGGCGATGGCCCGCATCGCCGAGTCGGCCACTGTGCCGACGCGGATCTGGGCCGAGGTGGCCGACGGGCCCGAGGCGCTGGCGGGCTACCTGCCCGAGTCGGCGGAGATCACCTGGCTGACGCCGCCGGCCCCGGGCGAGAGCGGGCTGGCGGCGGCCGTGGCGGCGATCGACTGGCCGGCGGGGGAGGGCTACTTCTGGATGGCCGGCGAGTCCGCACAGATGCGGGCGATCCGCAAGCACCTGATGCGCGAGCGACGACTGCCCTCGTCGGCGTACGACGTGATGGGCTACTGGCGCGGCGTCGCCCAGCGCCAGCCGCGCGCGGTCGATCCGGAGCCGATCTGGCGGGCCGGCAAGGCGGCGGGCAAGGGCGACGACGAGATCTGGGCCGAGTACGACGAGGCGAGGACCCCGCATGAGTGAGCACCG
>JAEZEI010000067.1 GCA_023417815.1 Bacteroidota bacterium
CATCCTCAGGCTGGCCCGCAAAGTTCAGGCGGATAAAGCGGTCTCCGGCGGCGCGGTCCTCGTTGAAGCGGTAGCCGGGGGCAAACGCTACGCCCTCCTGGCAGGCAATGGGCAGCAGCTTTTCCGCGGAGAGCCCCAGGGGCAGCTGAAGCCAGAGGAACAGCCCGCCCTGCGGCACGGTCACCGACACCGTAGCAGGAAGATAGCGGTTGATTGCTTCCAGCATGGCATCGCGGCGCTTGCGGTACAGCAGCACGGTGCGCTTAAGATGCGCCTGGTAGCGGCCCACGCTCATATAGGCCTCGAGCGAGCGCTGGTGCAGGTTCGAGGTGGTCAGGTCGTTGATGTGCTTGTGCTCCACCAGGCTGGTGTATACCGGGCCTTCTGCCACCAGGAAGCCAACCCGCAGCCCGGGCATCAACATCTTTGAGAAGGTGCTGGCGTAAATCACCCGCCCGCCGGGGTCCAGCGACTTGAGCGCGGGGGTTGCGTGCCCGTCGTAGCGCAGGTCGCCCACGTAGTCATCCTCTAAAATCGGTAGATTGCAGCGGTCTGCCAATGCGATGAGCTGGCGGCGGCGGAACCCGCTCAGGCAGATGCCGGTGGGGTTGTGGAAGTTGGGGATGGTGTAAAGCAGCCTGGGCTGGTGGGTTTTCAGTACTTCTTCCAGTACTTCTACCTGCATGCCGTATGCATCCATGGGGATGCCGATCACATTGAGCCCCAGCGCGTGAAAAAGATCCAGCGCCACGGCGTAGGTAGGCTGCTCCACCACCACGGTATCGCCGGGCTTTAGGAGGAGCTGCGCGACCAGGGCAATGGCCTGCTGCGACCCGGCGGTGACCAGCACGTGCTCTGGCTGGGCGGGGATGCCCTGGCTGGCGAGGATATGCGCAATGGTCTGCCGCAGGGGCAGATAGCCGCTGTAATCGCCATAATCGAGCGCCGCCATGCCATCCCGCCGGATCACTTCCTGGATCACCTTGCGGTAGTCTTCCACGGGGAATAGGCGTGCATCGCCTCTTCCGCCGCCAAAGTTGATCGGGTCGGAGACCTGAGAGGCTGCCAGCATCCCCTCAGGGTTCTGCTTGGGCGCATTCCGCTTCTGCAAATCCTGCTGCCACTGCGGCCAGGCGGCGCCGTTCTTGGTTTGCTCCAGGGTGGGCAGTTCCACCGGCGGCAGGATATAGGTACCGCTTCCCGTACGCGTGAGGATCAAGCCATCGGCATCCAGCGCAGCATACGCAGTTTCGACCGTGATGCGATTTACGCCCAGGTCTTTGGCCAGCTGGCGCGTAGCGGGCAGGCGAGTCTCTGGCGCAAGGCTGCCGGAAAGGATCGCCTGGCGCAAGAAGGCTTCAATCTGCTGGTACAGCGGCACGTCACTCTGCCGATCGATAGGGATGCGCATGAGGTTCATCTCCTTGTTATGCTCTGCAACTAAACGTGCCCCATACTATAGTCCGTTTGTGGCCTTATCGATAGGGCCAATTTTAGTCCAATATTACCAGGCCAATTTAGTGGACGGGTCAATTCTGCTCGTTATTGGATCTACCTGGCCAGCCAATTTTTTCCTAGAATTGAAATCCAAGGCAAGAAAACAATGGTTCTTGTTGGGTTTCAAGGTGTTTTGTGCTGGCAAAGGTGGTGCAGCACCCTTGCCAGCACAAAACACCTTGAAACCCAACAAGAACCAAAACAACTTACTCAAGCGGAGGAACACATGGACGGCAAAACCGGCACATTTACCGTGAAGAAGGGCCTGGCCCAAATGCTCAAAGGCGGGGTGATCATGGACGTGGTCACCCCGGAACACGCGCGAATCGCCGAGGACGCGGGCGCAGTGGCAGTGATGGCCCTGGAGCGCGTGCCCGCCGACATCCGCGCCGATGGCGGGGTAGCCCGCATGAGCGACCCTGAGCTGATCCTCAAGATCAAAGAGACGGTTACGATACCAGTGATGGCGAAGTGCCGCATCGGCCATTTTGTGGAAGCGCAGATTTTAGAAGCGCTGGGCATCGATTACATCGATGAGTCGGAAGTCCTCACTCCCGCCGATGAAGAATATCATATCTACAAGCACAATTTCACCATCCCCTTTGTGTGCGGCTGCCGCAATCTAGGCGAAGCTCTGCGCCGCGTGGGCGAAGGCGCGGCCATGATTCGCACCAAGGGCGAGGCTGGAACTGGTGACGTGGTAGAAGCCGTGCGCCACGCCCGCTCCGTGTTGAGCGAGATCCGCCGCCTGCAAACGCTGCAAGAAGAAGAGCTGATGACCTTTGCCAAGAACATTGGCGCGCCCTACGAGCTGGTGCTGGAAACACGCGAACTGGGCCGCCTGCCGGTGGTCAACTTTGCCGCGGGCGGCATCGCTACCCCCGCCGACGCCGCGCTGATGATGCAGTTGGGCGTGGACGGCGTGTTTGTTGGCTCCGGCATCTTCAAATCCGGCGACCCGGCCCGCCGCGCGTCTGCCATCGTCAAGGCCACCACCCACTACCGCGACGCGGGCATTTTGGCCGAAGTCAGCCGCAGCCTGGGTGAGCCAATGGTCGGCAGGCAGATTTCGACCATCCCCACCGCCGAGCTGATCGCTCCGCGCGGCTGGTAGAGGCTGCGATGAAGATCGGCGTTCTTGCACTGCAGGGCAGTTTTGCCGAGCACGTTGCCGTGCTGCGCCGCCTGGGTGTAGAAGCAGTTGAAGTGCGCCTGCCCGAGCATTTGAATGGGCTGGACGGGCTCATCATCCCCGGCGGCGAGTCGACCACCATTGGCAAACTGGCCGTGCACTATGGGCTGATGGAGCCGCTGCGCGACTTTGCCCGCTGCAAAGCGGTGTGGGGCACCTGCGCCGGGGCAATTTTCCTCTCCAAAGATGCCCGCCGCGACCAGCCGCTGCTCGGATTGATGGATATCAC
>JAEZEI010000081.1 GCA_023417815.1 Bacteroidota bacterium
TTGTTTATACCCCCCCGCCCCGCCCCCCTCGGGGCGAGCCCACGGCCCCTTGACGCGGCAGGAGTGCCCACACGCTACGCCCGGGGGTAGGTGTTCAGGGCCATCGGCCCGTAACCCCTACCCGCGAGGCTCCCGCCGGCGAGGGTGGAGAGTCCAGAGAGGCAAAGCCTCTTTGGGAGGTACCCCACCAACGAATCGCCTGTATCGCTGTCAATCGGGAAAACCTATTGATAGGCAGAAAAACAAGACAATTTCTGCGTGAAACCTTTTTGCCTGTTTTCTTGACAAAGCCCCAACAAAAATCCCACACCTTGTAAAATAGCGTTACCTGAAGCACGGGAGACAACCATGGCTGAGATAGGTTCGCACGAAACGGAACTAACTAAAACGATATCCGGTACCGAGCGCGACCGGCGTGTAGCGGCCGTCAATTACGCTCGCGCATCAGTCGCTTTGGAGGGGTTCTCGCTCAGTGCAGCAGATGAAGAACATGCTCAACGGTTCATCGACGGGAGCATTGACCTCGAAGAATTTGTGCAACCGCGTAGTGCCTTGGCAAGCCCAAAAGCTTAGTCATGACGAAGAAAATATAGGTGGTTGAAGCCAGTGCAGGATAGGCTGTCGCCGGGTTTAGTCACACCACAAGAACATTGTTTGAACCCATTGAGCATTCAAAAGCTAATGTGGCTACGTTTCTATGAGGAAATTAATGCACACCCCGCTTAGCCCTGACACCGTACTCGCACAGAATGACCCCGGTGACGAGATTGCTCGAAGATTTCGGTATCAATGGACATGGGCTGCAATAATGTGCTGCGCGCTTCTCGATGAAACTCAAGAAATAGTCGAGGTCTTCTGCGAGCATCATGAGGATATTTTGCTTAAGCGATTAGATGGAACATTCATCGGGTTGCAGGTAAAAACAAGGGATGGAGAACAAGGACCTTGGAGTACCTCAGACGAGGCAGTCAGGAAATCGTGCGCACGATTTTGTGCGTTAGAACATCTGTTCCCAGAACAGTTCTCCTCATACCAATTTCTGACTAACCACCAAATTCAACCAAGTAAGAATGGTAAGGATCTGGGGTATGTTCTGAGTGAGATTCGTAGAGCCAATGGAACGATTGCACTTGCCCGGCCAGTCCAATCGTTCCTGAACGCGGTCGCCAAAGAAGCAAAGTGCGACACAGCAACAGCGCATCAAGCCCTCCAAAAAACTGAAGCAAACGACCGTCTGCCAAAACTCACGGATGTTGAAATGCGGCTGATTAGCACGCTTGCCGGTGGAAACTGGCCGCGTGCTCAAGAGATGCTTCACGCGTCAGTGGTGCGAGCGGCTCAATATTTGGCAAATGAATGCGCGCGGGCCTCTTCACTGGCGCATGCTGATGTGCTTCCAGCCTATCTGCCTAGCCTGTCTAGCCAGACGGACGAAGTTGCCAGCCGTATTGAGGGGAAGCGATTCGATAAGGGGCGCTTATTGAACGTCCTCGAGTCAGGGCTAAATGATGTGCTTCCTTTAAGCGGCTCCCCTAGCAATTTAGCTCAACCCGGCGCAGGAAATGAAGACCTCCTTCTAAAGAAACTAGATGCTGGGGGCTTTTCCGCAGTTTCAAGAAACTCGGCCGTAGATCTCAGAGATGCGGCAGACTATCTAGGTGTGATGTGGACACAAAAGCTCGGAAACGAAAGAGGTTTGCAACGGTATAGCCATATACGCTCACTAGTTCTGAACGACGCAGCGCGCGCTTTCGAAACAGCAAAACTTGAAACGCAACCCATGGGACTACATATGCTCGAAAAGCTTAGATCTCGTTTTGAGCTACGCAGAGCACAAAAAGCTAAGCTATATGAATGTTCTGACGAACACCTAGAGGGCGTCGCCTATTCCTTAACCTCAGAATGCAAGATTCAGTGGAGCATAGATCGGCCGTGGGAGGATGAATGAACCTAGTTCAGACCATCGTTGACTTGGATCAAGCAACGGATTTGCACCTCGCCCGCATTCTCATTTTATTGCACGCGTTTTATGACGCTCCGGGTGGAGGCCCCATCGAAGGCATAACAAAACTAGCAAAGCTCGACTTCCTATTACGTTATCCCGTTATGCTTCAAAAAGCGCTAGAGGCACGGGGTCGATCTACACAGGACGTGAAACTCGAGGATCACGAAAAATCGAGTGTCGAATCAGCAATGGTCAGGTATCGCTTTGGCCCTTGGGATCATCGTTACAGAGAGTTCTTGAATATCTTGACCGCAAAGAACTTAGCGTTTGTCACCTTAGAAGGTCGGAAAGTGGTCATTGCACTGACCAGCGAAGGGCAAAACGTTGCCAAGACTCTCAGTGCCGACCCACTATTTGAAGCACACGCACGAAGGGCAGCTGCGTTGAAACGGCATTTGGATTTGGGCGCGACAAACTTGATGAAATTTGTATATAAGACCTTTCCCGAAATCCTATCGCTTAGATCAAATTCGACAATTCCAACATGAAGATTCAACTTATCAGCCTCACGGTCAGAACCAGAAAAAGCATTGAGAGAATTGACTTTTCCAAGGGAGTTACTTTCCTACACGGGCCAATAGGGAAAGGAAAATCCACTGTCGCCCGGCTCATAGATTACTGCCTTGGTGGAGACTTGGAGCGCACCCCAGCGATACAAAAAGAATTTCTAGCTGCCGAGTTATCTGCGATGCTTGGAGATTTTGAATGCCTACTCGAACGCACCTCTGAGGATACCCAATCGGTCAGAGTCACATGGTCCCACAATAGCGAAAATGTTCAATCAGTGGTTGCACCTCTAGATGCCGGGGAGCAGTCCATTGTCGGCGAAGAGATTTTCAACTTAAGCGATCTAATATTTTCCTTGTGTGACATAACTCCGATCAAAGTGCGAAAAAGAAATAGAGATCCCGACTCACCTTTAATTCGCCTTAGCATTCGTGATATATGGAGATACTGCTATCTTGACCAGACCCACCTGGACTCATCATTCTTTCGATTAGAGGATCCATTTCGTGGCAGGAAGAGTCAGGACGCAATGCGGTTCTTTACTGGCCTTCATTCTGAACGATTGAATCAACTTGAAGGAGAGTTGTTTCAAGCAATTGACGATCAGCGCGCCAAACGAGCAGCAGTGCAACAAATCCGTGCGTTCATGGCGCAATTTGGATGGAGTACAGATCTGGACATCGGAGCCGAGCTAGCTACAGCACGTACCGCTCTTGAGGAAGCCAAGCAAGCCCTGACCACGCTTGACGAAACTCGACACGCTGAAACCCATCCAACAGATACCCTCAAGGAAAAGCTGAGGGGCTTAGGGTCAAGCATTGACGATCTCAGGACGGCCATCACCGATTCCGAAGAATCTATCGCCGAACAGCATGCTTTACGAGCGGAACTCATAACGGCAAAAACCAAGGCAAGCCGAGCTGCACACGCAGGCAAAATTTTAGAAGGGGTTGCATATCATCGCTGCCCTGAGTGCGGCTCAGACATAACTGATCGCCCTGACTCTCACGACCACTGCCGTTTATGTGGCACTCATACATTTCAGGAAGAATTATCCTCATTAGAGTTAGAGGCACTTTATAGAGACCTCAACGATCGCATTGACCAGATTGCCGACTCGATTGAACGAAGAAACCGAGAGGTTGATCGGATGAAACGACAGCTTAAAATTCTTGAAAGAGAAAAAAACGAGCTCGATGATCGACTTCAACTTGAATTAGCTAGGTATGACTCGGCACTTATAGAATCCATGCGTGCTAGCGAACGTGACATTGCAACCCTGTCCGAGCGGATGCGCTCATTAGAACGCCTACAAAAAATGCCAGAGGCCATTGACTCCCTTGAGGAGGTAGCCGGATCACTGCAAGGTAAGATTGATTTACTTCGATCCACATGCAATGCAGAAAGAGATCGACTGAAGGCAGCCGACGATAATGTGGGGGCAATTGCTAGCGAGTTTAAACGCATACTCTCCGATGTTTCTTTTCCCGGCATATCAGAGGTTGATGATATTGAAATAAGCCCCAGAAATTGGAATCCGGTTGTTATTCATGACGATCAACAGTGGGGGTTTTGGGATACCGGCAGCGGAGGCAAAAAAACCCTCTTTAACGTCTGCTACGCACTGGCCATTCATTCAGTAGCACTGAGCAATGACTTACCTGTACCAAACATACTTATCATCGACAGCCCAACAAAAAATATAAGTGACGATGAAAACCCGGAGTTGATAACTTCTCTCTACGACGAAATTTATAAACTTGCACGGGGCATAGATGGAAAAAACGTTCAATTCATTCTTATAGATTCTGATCTAGTTACTCCAACCACGCCTCTAAGTGAATTTAAGGAGATGCGAATGGCCGGGGAACCCGATGCGCCGGCCTTAATATCGTACTATGTTGGACCATAAATAATTCGATTTTAGAAACGCAAGGAAGGAGGCTGAATGTGGATAAAAACATAACCGACCTCATCAGCAAGGATGAGTTCGAACTTGAATTATATGAAGCAGCGGTTCACAACCTAGCTGACTTAAACAATAAGCTTCGATTCAATAATTTCGCATATGCGATGAGAGAACTCAGCCGCCACGTTCTGCATCGGCTCGCTCCTAGCGATAGAGTACTGAAATGCAGTTGGTACAAGAATCTTACGCAAGATGCGGATGGAATAACCAGGATGCAGCGGGCGATCTATGCAACTCAAGGCGGCCTCTCTGATAAATTCGTTCGAGATACCCTTAACATTGATCCGTCTGACGCACACAAAACACTTAGAGACGCCATAAACCGATTGAGCCAATATACTCACGTAGAAAAAGAAGTCTTCGACCTTTCTGCGGACACGGTCGATAAACTTGCTAGTGAAATAACCCATGCTTTTTCCGGTTTCGCCGCAGTCATCCGAGATTGTCGTTCGTTGATAATTGAAGGTTTAGAAGAGGCGATTCACGAAAACACAGTCAATGAAGTCCTAAGTGATTCTTTGCTTGCTGTTGACGAGATCGCAACACACTTTTCTCTGGAAGAAGTTTATGTTGACTCCGCTGAGGTTACAGACATCACCCACGACACAATTCATTTGCTCGCACGTGGAAATCTAGGCGTCATTCTGCAATGGGGTTCCAATAGCGACATCAGACGCGGCGAAGGCGCTGAGCTTGATGAATCGTTTCCTTTTACCTGTGAACTTACCTGTACTGTCAGTGATGACTTATTGCCAGAAGACCTTGAAGTATTGGAAGATTCCTTAATGGTGGACACAAGAGAATGGTACGGAGCCGACGATCGCGATGCCGAATACGGCGGCTAGCTGATCTTCGGCTATCTGGGTCATGCTTCACTCTCGAAAAACTGTACCGAAATTTAGGTACAGTATAGGTACAGTGACCAGTTTTCACCAACTCAGTTAAAATACGCTAACCTACTTATTTGAAACTGGTTTTACCTATTTCAACCTGCGCTAAAATTCGCCCCATTTCCCTGTAGAAACACCGTAAATCACCGGCTCAAAATCCCCACCGCAACGCGTGCCGGTTCGATTCCGGCGCTGGCCAGAAACTCTACAATTCTTAGTTAAATCTCCTATAACAACTCCTAAATCGTCGCCAGTTAACTACTGTGTAGTTCCTCCTAAATATACGCGCCGAACCTGCTTCGATCACGCTCAGATTTAGCGATTGCGGGTACCATTCCCGTTGGGAAAGCTCTAGTTTCAGCCTCGCGAGCGAAAGAACATCCAGACGCGCTGGCGCAAGAAATCAATCGAAGACACTCTACACCCTACTGATGTATCTAAAGCCGCTCCTGGCTGCAGGTACCGGAGCCGCGCTCGAGATCGACAACACGCCTCGAGTGAACACATCGCCAGTCTGCGATACCGCGCCAGGCTCTGCACTTACCGCCCCCCTGGCCTGCTGGCCCGGTTGTCCGGCTGAATTTATTAGGTAATTCGCCAAACCCACAGATAAGTGGAATCGGACAACAAGTCGATCTCTCCCTAGGACGTTTGTAAAAAGGGCCGGACATATCAGCGTAGGACATAACCGTGTCCCAGGCAGCCCGCCATCTAGCGGATACAAAAATTCTTTGAAAAATATCCGGGTAAACGCTTAAAAAACCAATCCATATTCGTTTTATGAATAGCACACCAAACCTTTTGACATTGCTTTAGATCACAGGCAGCGTGATCATTGCCGCAATCCGAAACACATTGCGATTGCCCTGTAATGACCACCGCAAACTCAACTCATCAGTACGCCGCTTTCTTTTCCTCCCTGTCGCTTGCGGCAATACCGCAAGACGTACAGCGCCTGGGCAAGCTGCTGATTCTCGATACGCTTGGTTGTATGGCCGCCGGCGCGCGCACCGCGCACGCCGACAAGATCAAGCAGATCGCCATGTTGTTCGCGGGCCCCGGCGAGGTGTCTCAGGCCGGCCTGGATCAGTTGCAAGGTGCAGTACGCGCGGCCTACGTCAACGCCCGGCTCGCCAATCTGCTCGACTTCGATGAGACATATCCTGTCGGTGTCCACTTCGGAATCGCGGCTGTCATCGCGGCGGTCGCTGGCGTACAGGTGCGTCAAGAAAACATGGGTCAAGTGCTTTGTGCTGCCATCGCCGGGTATGAAGCGGGCGCCCGCATGGCCTCCGCCGTTGGCCCGATGATGACTGTCACCGATGGCGCGGTTACCGGCTTCTCTCGCGTGTGGGGTGTCGCTGCTCCCGTCGTCATTGCAGCATGCGTGGCCTATGGGCATGCGCTGAAAATCACTCCCCAGGTACTGCACCAGGCCCTGGGTATCGCAGGCTCCAACATTCCACTTCCCATTGGCAGCAAGTGGTCCGAGGCCACGCACTTGCCCGACGTCAAATACTGTGATGCCGGGTGGTGCACGGTCACGGCGATCCACGGGGTGCACAGTGCATTGGCCGGCTTGACCGGATTCGAGGACATCCTTGAAGGTGAATCGGGTATACCTGAAGCGTATAGTGCCGTCATGG
The DNA here is from genome assembly GCA_023417815.1 of Bacteroidota bacterium. Taxonomy (GTDB): domain Bacteria; phylum Bacteroidota; class Bacteroidia; order Chitinophagales; family Chitinophagaceae; genus Ferruginibacter. Next base: position 7,018 of record JAEZEI010000081.1, read on the forward strand.
CCGACCCGGCACAGTTACATCGGGGTCTGGGCCAGCGCTGGCACCTGCCAGACCTGACATTCAAGCCGTGGCCCAGTTGCCGCTTCATGCACGCGCCCATGAGCGCACTCAAACGACTGTTGACCCGGCATGGCGTGAAACCGTCCGAGATCGATGAGATCGTTGTCTATACCGGTCCGCTGGCAAACTCCGCACGCTTTCGCAACAGCGCGCCACGAACATTTTCAGGCTATCAGTTCAGTTATGCCCATGCCTGCGCAATGCTGGCGATGAATGTGCCCGCTGGAGCGGACTGGTTCGACGAAGCGATAGCAGAGTCGGACATTGCGCTCGGACTGCGATCCAAAGTTCGTATCGAGTATCTGGATGCGGCCAGTGGCTTTGCACGTCATATGGTTGATAACCAGATTCGAGTCATGCCCGGCGCTGCCCGCGTGCGTTCCGC
>JAEZEI010000110.1 GCA_023417815.1 Bacteroidota bacterium
ACGGAACCGGCCCATACAAAAACAAAACATTCCCGCCAATAATCCACGCCCATCAAAACGGCAGGTGGGTGCGTGAAGCGGCCCTGGCCTATTCAAAAAAACAGGCGAACAAAAAGCAGGTAGCATAAATCTTCTAATATGAGTTTTAGAATAATAAGATTTCTTTACGGCGACATCCCGGAAGAAAAAGGCGGCGGCGATATAAAAAGCCAGACAAGGGATAAGAATGAATGGCCTTTGTGGGAAGTATTCATCCGCAGCAGGCAGGGCCTCGATCACAAGCATGCCGGAAGTTTGCATGCCGCTGATGCCGCAATGGCCATCGAAAATGCCCGTGATGTTTATACCAGAAGGCAGGAAGGTGTTAGCATTTGGGTTATCGAAAGCAAAAACATTCATGCAAGCAATCCTGATGAAGCAGATTCATTTTATGAACCTGCAGCCGATAAGATCTACAGGCATCCTACATTTTATGATCTTCCCGATGAGGTAAAACATATGTAAAGGAATGGACAACATCTTCGACCAAATAAAGAATGATCCTCGAAGGAACCTGGCAGAAAGCCTGCTGATGCTGGCAGATTCAGGATTGATCCTTTCTCAAAGACAGAGTGAATGGACAGGTCATGGCCCGGTGCTGGAGCAGGATATCGCCATCACGAATATTAATCTTGACCTGTTAGGACAATCACGTTTATTATATCAATATGTTGCCGGCATTATAAGTGGGATAACCGGTTCAACAGAAACTGAAGACACACTTGCTTACCTGCGCACGGAAAGGAATTTCAGGAATTTTCTGATCTGTGAACTTCCCAATGGAGATTGGGGGCAGACCGTATTAAGGTTATATCTTTTCAGTGTATACGCAAAAGAAATTGTCTCTGCTCTCGCGGAGCATGAAGATGAAACTATCCGTGGCATATCTGTAAAATCGCTGAAGGAAATAGCTTACCACGTAAAGTGGAGCAGTGAATGGGTAATAAGGCTGGGTGACGGAACGGAAGAAAGCCATACAAGAATGGAAAATGCTATACACGCATTATGGCCATATACCGGGGAATTCTTCATGGCGGAGCCCTATGAAGTATCTCTTGAATTAAACTATGAGGAACTCCGGCAAAAATGGATGACACAGGTGGAAACTGTTCTTCAGGAAGCAACCCTGGCCATTCCTGCACAGGTTTTCATGCAAACAGGTGGTAAAAAGGGAATTCACACAGAACATCTAGGTTATATGCTTGCAGAAATGCAATATTTACAAAGAACTTATCCCGGTGCTGAATGGTAAATACCAGCAACGATATCGCCGTTGAGATCTGGAAACTTCTTGAAGATGTACCAGACCCGGAGATCCCGGTATTGTCGATCCGGGATCTTGGGATTTTAAGGGATGTGCAATTGGCCGGTGATGAGGTGATCGTGACCATCACTCCTACTTATACCGGTTGCCCGGCAATGGATGCTGTGCAAATGGATATCCGGCTGAAACTTGCAGAACATGGATACAGGAAAGTAAAGATCCGCCAGGTGATTTCTCCGGCGTGGACAACAGACTGGATGACCGAAGAAGGTAAACTGAAGTTGAAAGAGTATGGCATAGCCCCGCCGGCAGGAACTTCTGCAGAAGGCACAATTGAATGCCCTTTATGTAATTCTGCTTCAACGACCCTGTTAAGCCAATTCGGATCTACGGCTTGTAAAGCTTTGTATCAGTGCAATGACTGTAAAGAAGTTTTCGACTACTTCAAATGTCATTGACGGGCCTTATAGTATTCCTTAATTTTACTTAACTAATCATCAATTATGGATTCCATCCTCTTTAAGGAACAGGACAACGTTGCAATAATTACGCTGAACAGGCCCGAAAAATTCAATGCCTTCAACCGCGCTATGGCATTGAAACTCCAGGAGGTTTTGAAAGAGTGTGATCATGAAAGGATCCGATGTGTCTTGATCACCGGTTCAGGAAAAGCATTTTCTGCAGGACAGGATCTTGGTGAAGTAACCGGTGAATCAGCCATCGATTTCAATAAGATCCTGTCTGAACATTATAACCCTGTAATAAGGTTGATACGAACCCTTGAAAAGCCGGTCGTGGCGGCTGTAAATGGTATAGCTGCTGGTGCAGGGGCTAACATTGCTTTGTGTTGTGATGTAGTAGTTGCGGCTAGCTCAGCTTCATTCTTGCAGGCGTTCAGTAAGATAGGCCTCATCCCCGATAGCAGCGGCACATACTTCCTTCCACGACTAATCGGTTTTCAAAAAGCATCTGCTTTAATGATGCTTGGAGAAAAAATAAGTGCTAATGAAGCAGAAAAACTGGGAATGATATATAAGGCCCTGGACGACCAGGATTTCCAGGATGCGGCACTGAAGATCGCGATACAGCTTGCTTCAATGCCTACAAGGGGACTCGCATTAACTAAACGGGCACTGAACGATTCGATGTCTGCAACCCTTGAACAACAATTGGCCAAAGAAGATGAATTGCAGGCATTGGCATCAAAAACCTACGACTACAATGAAGGAGTAAATGCTTTCATTCAAAAAAGAAATCCTGAATTCAAAGGCAAATAATATGAACGAAGCTGCCAAAGTGGTTGACCACATGATGAAAAATGATCTCTTCAGCCAGTGGCTGGGAATTAGCGTCCTGGAAATAAAAGAAGGATACAGCCGGATCAGGATGACCGTTCGCGAAGAAATGATCAATGGGTTCGGAATTGTACATGGAGGCATTGCATTTTCTCTCGCCGACAGCGCTTTTGCTTTTGCCTGCAATAACAGGAATAATCTTTCTGTTGCTCTGGATACTTCAATCAACTTTCTTAAACCGGTGAATCCGGGGAACGTACTCACAGCAGAAGCATCAGAACTTCATCATGGCAGAAGCACTGGCCTTTACCATATCACTATATATAATGAAAACAATGATCTGGTAGCAGTCTTTAAAGGAATGTGTTTTCGTACAGGGAAGAAACTCATCGATCAATAATTTACCATGATTTATCAGTATAAAGATTTCATTCCTGTTATACATGAATCAAGTTTCATTCATCCACAGGCGGCGGTTACGGGAAATGTTGTCATAGGCAAAAACGTTTATGTGGGTCCGGGTGCTGCTATTCGCGGGGACTGGGGCCTGGTAATCATTAAAGATGGATGTAATGTTCAGGAGAACTGTACGCTTCATATGTTTCCCGGCAAAAGCGTGGTGCTGATGGAAAATGCACACATTGGGCATGGGGCTGTTATTCATGGTGCAACCATCGGAAAGAACTGCCTCATAGGAATGAATGCAGTGATAATGGATGAAGTTGTGATCGGTGATGAATGCATTGTAGGAGCCATGAGCTTCATAAAGGCTGCAGAAATCTTCGAACAAAGAAACCTCATCGCAGGGAACCCCGCTAAGATCCTGAGATCAATAAGCGATGAAATGATAGAATGGAAATCTAAGGGCACAGCATTATATCAACAACTTGCCCGCGATCTTCACACCGACCTGAAACCGTGCGAACCACTCCGGAACCTTCCCCCGGGTGGGATAAATATTCCCGAAGGCAGTTATGATCCATGGAATTCCTGATCACCGGAGTAATCGCGGATCTTCCCATACAAGCGTTTCACCTGAGCGTTTAGCATGAAAGTCTGTAATTTTTCCATCTCCTCTTCCTGTAATCCCTCCGTCAGGATGACCTATAAGCTTACAATCTGCATCAAGCAGATCGCTGAAAAAATCACAACAAGGTGCGGTTACATAATATACAGTCCTGCCATTGTATTGATATCTGAAAATCTTCTGCGGAGGATTTTTCACCTCGCCATTCATGATGTCTTTTACATAGTTGCGAAGGCATTGCGGTGGATCACTAACCAGGAAGTGCCCGTTTTCCAGGTCTATATTGCCAGGGCGAGCTTTACCAGAAGATGGTTTTCCCGGTATGGTACCGGTCCTTCGGGTGTTGTCATCCCCGGGCTGATCCATGTTTTTTTTGTCCAAAGTATCTTTTACTGCGATTCCCGATGAAGTATCCTCATTGATTGCTGATGTTTCCTGTGTTTTCTTTCCTGCACAACATTGCACAAATATTATTGCTGTGATGATCAGAATATATTTCATAACACTATTTTAAATACAAGTTTCCGGTTAAAAATTTTCCTCACCTTTGACCAAATGGAACGTTCAAATTTTGTTGACCAGATCAGGATCTTTTGCCGCAGTGGTCATGGAGGAGCGGGCAGCCGCCACTTTCTACGGAATAAACTTACAGCAAAAGGCGGACCTGACGGAGGTGATGGCGGAAGAGGTGCGCACATTATTTTAAGAGGTAACTCGCAACTGTGGACGCTTTTACATCTTAGGTATTATAAGAATGTGCTTGCCGAGAATGGTGAAGGAGGTTCCGGTAATAACCGTACCGGAAGAAATGGGAAGGATATTATAATAGAAGTTCCTTTAGGTACGGTTGCCAGGGATGAAGAAACCGGTGATATTGAAGCTGAGATCCTTGAAGACGGACAGGAGGTGATCTGGCTGGAAGGCGGGCGAGGCGGACTCGGCAATACCAATTTTAAATCTGCCACTAACCAGGCTCCAGATTATGCCCAGCCGGGAGAACCAGGAGTGGAGGGAATAAAGGTACTGGAACTAAAAGTGCTGGCTGATGTTGGACTCGTAGGTTTTCCAAACGCCGGTAAATCCACTTTACTGAGCACGATTACTGCAGCTACTCCCAAGATCGCGGATTATGCCTTCACCACACTCACCCCGCAACTTGGAATGGTTGAATACCGCGAAGGAAAAAGTTTCTGCGTGGCCGATCTCCCGGGAATTATTGAAGGTGCTGCAGAGGGAAAAGGCCTGGGGCATCGCTTTCTACGTCATATTGAAAGGAACTCAATACTCCTGTTTGTAATTCCTTCAGACAGCAAGGACCACAAAAAGGAATTCGATATTCTGAAGGATGAATTAAGAAGATATAATCCTGAACTCCTGCAAAAGGATTTTGTGATCGCAATAAGTAAATCAGACATGCTGGATGATGAACTTAAAGAGGCAATTGAACGTGAATTACCTCCCGGGATTCCCTTCGTATTCATTTCATCTGTAACAGGAACAGGCCTGGTAAAACTTAAAGACCTTCTTTGGGAAACCTTAAACACGAATAAAGAAGTGTAATGAGAAGGATCGTCTTTCTGATAAATCCAATTTCGGGAGTTTCCAATAAAGATGCTTTGAAGAGACTGATCCGGACCCGTTGCATGACCGCATCTGTTGAACATGAAATTCAGCCTACCCACATTTCCGGTGACTATTCTGCCCTGAAGGCAAGGGTTATGCATGGCGAAATAACAGATATAGTGGTTTGCGGTGGTGATGGAACGGTGAGCCAGGTTGCCGGAGCATTATTTGGAACAACAGTGAACATCGGGATTCTACCTGTGGGATCAGGGAATGGTCTTGCCTTCGCTGCAGGTATTTCTTCCAATCTTGACAAGGCAATGGATATTATCCTGGCCGGAAAGTCAGTTGAAACAGATGGATTCCTTGTAAATGATCACTTCAGTTGCATGCTTTGCGGACTTGGCTTTGATGCAAGTGTAGCGCATGCCTTTGCAGCCCAAAAACGAAGAGGGCTACGCACCTATCTGAGACTTTCAGCTTACCATTTCCTGAAATCAAGACCGTGGCCTTTTATAATTTACAAGGATTCAACTGTTGTAAAGACCAACGCATACTTTATAAGCATTGCCAACAGCAACCAGTTCGGGAATAATTTCAGGATAGCGCCGCGGGCAAGTTTGTCTGATGGCTTACTCGACATTGTGGTGGTGCACAAAATGAATAAGGCCCGGATGGCTTTTTCGATCCTGCACCATCTTTTTTATGGAAAGGTTACTCTTGTAGATGATACCCGCTTTCATAAGGGACATATTCACTACTTCCAGGCAAAGAAGATCATTATCGAAAACCCTGCCCTCGCACCTTTCCATGCCGATGGCGAACCTATGCCCTCAGCAAACAAATACAGTATTTCAATAATTGAGAAAGCGTTCAGGCTTATACAACCCTAATCGACGAGTTTTTCCAGGATGAAATTCACCATCTCATTGTTCCTTCCGGATTTAAATGAATTCCGTACGTCGCGCTTTTCCCTGGCAGAAATGTGAAAATTCAAGGCGGCAGACTGCTCGGGTTTTCCGGGAATGTAATTGATGGACACTTTAATAATCATGGAATCCATAGTAGCCTTCATATAGCTATACTGGTCCGTTTGTGAATAGTGCTGCAACTTATGCCAGTTATGCTGCAACATCGTAACGGGGTTAATGATCATGTCGGAAAGCGAATTGGTAACAAAGGGATCATCCCAGTATTCATTATCCCTGTCCCTTAACTGAATGATAAGCACTCCTGCAGTATTATTCTCTATCCATTCCCGGAAGTTTTCGATGAACCGGAGAGTTGTCTCCTGCCCAAAATTATCCCGCAGTCCTGCATCCATTACATCAATTACAGGATCACTTGGCAGCCAGACATTCGGTAATACATAGGGGAAAGTTGCATTCATTCTTAATGCCGTAAGCATTCTCAGATTATAGGCTTCCTGGTGTTTGAATAAAGCTCCGAAATCAACGGCATCGGGACTTGCAGTTGAATCCCTGTGCAGGTATGCAGGTTTCATCAGGTAGCTTAGAGGATGAGGCGAAATGATCAGCCTTCTCCCGTCGCTTTTAATTACCGAATTGAAAATGATCAGGGGAATCCTGGCTGCGGCCTCATCCTCTTTTACAGATCCAAGAGAATGCGAAAGTATACCGTTAGTGTTCTCATTCAATTTCTTTTCAAAAGCATACCCCCGATCTTTGATATAATCCTTACCTCCAACACTGAATTTTTGTGCCGGGGAAAATATATCCCTTGCTATCATGGAGGTGAATACCGGGTTCAGAAGGTCGCCGCATATCTTATCATTATAAATGCTGTTGAACCTGTCGAAAGAATCGCTCAAAGCTTTCCTGTATAATTCACGGTAGTAAGTGGCTGCAAGCATTCCACCGCTTGCCCCGCTTATCAGGAAGGTTTTGCGCATTAACGACCCACCCGACATACTATCCAGTTTTTGAAGGCTGTTCATAACGAAGGCTGCACTTCTCAGTCCACCCCCACTTACATTTATGAAAACCATCACGGGTTTTTCGCTTTGCTGCTTCGCTTTCCAGTTATCCAGGACCCTCAGCATATAGGCCTTGTCTGAAGCAATCCTGTTAGTATCGCAAAGCTCCATCAATGATTCCCGGTTATATTCTGCCCTCCCCCCTTTCTGCGAGTATTCGAGACCATAGGCTTTATTCCGCGGATCGATATATTCATTCTTATAAAGGAAGTTTATGAAAACCACAAGCAATATGGCAAACGGCAGGCTCCAGCTTTGAAGGAAATAAGTAAGCGCACCAATTACTGCTATCATCACCGAAAAGAAAATGAGCGTAGAAGCTGCTGCAGGCATTTCAAATACCCTGTTATCCAGGAAAAATCCTATCCCCACCAGGAAAATAAAGGCGAGCCCAATACTGAAGATCGCTGCAATGTGATGTCTTTTGAAAATGGTATCGATAAATTCCTGCCTGTAATGCGTAACAGCGCGAGGTTTCCTTAATTTAAAACGGGAGCTGATGAAATAATTAACTTTCAAACCAAATTCATCTGCCCATCCTGGTTTAACTACGAATGCTGACCGGAAAAGCTGTGGATCGGCAATCATCGGCGCCATTGTACGCACTATGGTCTTTTCTGCACCAAAGAAATAAAGAAAGGAGATAAGGCATATGATCACTACTCCCAGCAGTACACCAACAACCAATAATATTGAATCCTGCACCGTCATCAATTCATCATAAAGATTAAACCTGTATAGTTTAACCAGGTAGTAAGAAAGAAACAATAATGGGAACAAGGCATTATTGATACAATATTTCAGGAAAGGTTTGGTGGTGGTGGCAAGAAATTTAAAGCGCTTACTGTGCAGGATAAACGTAGTAATGTTCCAGCTCATGAAGAAGACCCCAAGGGCCAGGCCTGTAATGGAAGCACCCAGGAAATTCACAGAATTAAGATATTCGGGCGCAAGGAAAAGGGCATCCGCGCCAAATCCTTTCATGAAACTGCCGTTTACAGTACTGACCAGGATAAGCCATACCAGCAGCAGAACCTGGTACTTCCTGAAATGAAGGATAAAAAGTTGAACAGGAAAGAAACGGTAGATATTTCTAAGGATGGATCGCATTAATCTACCTCAATATACTTATTAATTCCTCCGGTTCACATATAACAACATGGTAAGTACAACCACTATCAGCATTGCAACAAACTGGTGGATCACTCCGAACCATGCAAGCGAGATCCTGTTGGTTGAATTCAGTACTGTAAGAATCCCCAGGATCACCTGGCTTGTGATCAAAAGAATGAACCAGGTACGTAGCCTGTTGAATAACACAGAGCCGGTTTTGGCCGACCGGAAATAAAAGACCACCGATAATATGAGAATAATGTAGGCCAGCCCCCTGTGAATGAAATGTACCATCAGGTTATTATTCAAAAGGTTCAATGAGAATGGGTTTTGTTCGGAAGCGGCTGCGGGTAAAAACTTTCCATTGATGTCGGGCCAGGTAGGCGCGCTGTAGGCAGCTTTCAGCCCGGCCATAAATCCTCCGTAAACAAGTTGCAGCAGTATTAACGCAGAAAGAACCAATAAGAAATTCCGCAAACCAGGCCTCAATACCCTTTCCCGGAATGAAGGCAATAGAGACAATGCAAACCATAAAGTATATACCAGCAATATGATCGCAGCTATTAAATGAGTGGTAAGTTCAATATGACCGACATAATACCGTTCCGGAACGAGGCCGCTTTTCACCATGATCCAGCCTACAGCGCCCTGAAGTGCGCCAAGCAAGAACAAAATGATCATGGGCATGACCATATCCCTGCTGAATTTCCTTTTAGCAAGAAAATAAAAAAAGCCCGCGAGAAATACCAATCCAAGCAAACGGGCCCACTGCCGGTGAAACCATTCCCAGAAAAAGATGAATTTAAAATCACTGAGCGTGAAATCGCTGTGAACATATTTGAATTGATCGGTTCGCATATATTTCTGGAACTCAATCATCCAGTCCTTTTCATTCAGGGGAGGAAGTGCACCTGTAATAGGTTTCCACTCTGTTATCGAGAGTCCGGATTCAGTTAACCGTGTGATACCGCCAATAAGAATCTGTACGATGATCATGAAAACCCCTAAAAGCAGCCAGTTAGCAACCTGGCGATCACCTTCCCGGATATTGTGCATGGCCGCAAAGTTAACCCTAGTTATGTGAATAAATGGTCTGCCATTCCCTTTTGGAAAAATCGATATTTGCATTGTGTTGCTGCCCTGCCATTACAAAACCAAAACTGAAGCCGGCGTTGATGAAGCCGGGAGGGGTTGTTATGCTGGTCCTGTTTTTGCCGCCGCGGTTATCCTTCCAAAAGACTTTCATCATCCATTGTTGAACGACAGCAAGCAGCTCACCGAAAAAGAAAGGGATATACTAAGGCCGATAATAGAAAAAGAAAGTATAGACTTTGCAGTTGCCTCAGTTGACAACAACGAGATCGATGTGATCAACATTTTGCAGGCTTCGTTCAAGGCAATGCATCTGGCACTTGATAAATTAAGAAAGCGTCCTAATCACATTCTCATTGATGGAAACCGTTTCAGAACTTACGGTAATGTCCGGCACAGGTGCGTAATAAAAGGCGACGGAATCTATGCTTCCATTGCAGCAGCCAGTATCCTTGCCAAGACCTACCGGGATGAATACATGCAACAACTTCACCATGAATTCAATTATTATTGCTGGAACACCAACAAAGGCTATGGAACAAGGGAACATCGTGATGCTATAGACCGCTATGGCCTCAGTCCATACCACCGCAAAAGCTTTGATATTTACAACAGGCAACCGGAACTTTTCTCGGAAATGGATTAGCCTTCGAATTCCCCGGCACCCTGCCTTAATATTTCCCAGGTGTCCGTAGTACAGTCCACCACAGTCGAAGGAATTATTCCGCCTGGTCCGCCGTCAATTACAAAATCCACGCTACTGCCGAATTTTTCATAGATCACTTCAGGATCCGTATATTCTTCAACCTCACCACCGGGGAGGGAAGCACTTAGCAGGGGATGATCAAGGGCTTCAAGAATATCCATGCAGATCTTATTATCCGGTATCCTCAGGCCAATAGTTGACTTTTTACTTTGGAGGATCTTCGGCACCTGTTTGCTTGCGGGAAGGATGAATGTAAATGGCCCTGGAAGATAGTGTTTTAACACCCTGTACAATGGCGTACCGATGCTTTTGGTATAATCCGAAAGATGGGCAAGGTCGCGGCAAATAAAAGACAGCATTGCTTTTTGAGGATCGATATTCTTTATCCTGCAGATCTTTTCAACAGCCTTTGGATGCGAAATATCACAACCCAATCCATAGATCGTATCGGTAGGATATATAATTACACCTCCCTTTGAAAGGCTGTCAGCCACTTGCTTTATATGCCTGGGCTGCGGATTTTCGGGATGCACCTGTAAAAGCATAGGTGGTAAGATGCAGAAAATATGCCGTTGGTCAAAAAGAATTATACGGTACTTTTGCAGCGCTTTTAAAATGCCTAAATCTAAAAATTTATGTCCCTTATTACCGTAGGTACAATGGCCTTTGATGCTATTGAAACTCCTTTTGCAAAGGTTGACCGCATCATTGGTGGCTCTGCAACCTATGTGGCCTATGCAGCCAGCAATTTCGTAAGCCCGGTTCAACAGATCTCTATTGTAGGAAATGATTTCCCTGAAGAGGAAATGGAGCACCTGCGTAAAAGAGGAGTTCAAACGGAAGGGGTTGAAGTTATAAAGGATAAGAAATCATTCTTCTGGAGCGGCAGGTATCATATTGATATGAATTCCCGCGATACGCTCATCACTGATCTTAATGTTCTGGAAGATTTCAATCCGAAGATCCCCGATGCATACCAGGGTGCTGATTTCCTTATGCTTGGAAATCTTATGCCTTCTATACAGCTGAGTGTTATCAACCAGCTGAAGGAAAGGCCAAAGCTTATCGTAATGGATACGATGAACTTCTGGATGGACACAGCCATGGAAGACCTGAAGAAGGTACTTCAGAAAGTTGATGTTTTACTGGTGAATGACGGCGAAGCAAGGCAACTCAGCGAGGAGGTATCCCTGGTAAAGGCAGCGAAGAAGATCATGTCGATGGGACCTAAATTCCTTATCATTAAAAAAGGAGAGCATGGTGCGCTCCTGTTCCATGAGAACCATGTTTTCTTTGCTCCGGCATTACCGCTGGAAGAAGTATTCGATCCTACAGGCGCGGGAGACACCTTCGCTGGCGGTTTTATCGGTCATTTAGCCCGAACGAAGGATATCAGTTTTGAAAATATGAAAACTGCCATCATAGTTGGAAGCGCAATGGCAAGCTTCTGCGTGGAAAAATTCGGACCGGAAAGACTTAAAGAAATAAGCCGGGAAGATATTGACGCAAGGCTGGATGAATTTGTTCAGCTCGTGAACTTTGATATTGACCTGGTATAATGATAGAGATCATTGTTCTTATATTCCTGGCCCGCGAAATCGGGAGACTTGCCGAAAGAAAAGGGCTCAGCAAGACCAGGTGGAAGATTGTATTGATCGCCTTATGGCTGTTCCTGGAATTTACCGGCGTTATAATCGGGATGCTGATCTTCAGCTATGATAACCTTTTCAGTATAGCTATGGTAGGACTGATGCTGGCTTCCACCTCCTATTTCATAGTGCGAGGATACCTTTTAAAACAACCAGATCAGCCAGACGAATTTGATATAGGGGTGTAACAACTAACACGGCTTTACAGAGAAATGTTACACAGGTTGTAACACCAGGCTTCATCCGAAGAAAAATTGTTACAACTGTTGTAACAACTCTCCCAAAAAACTGAGAAGATGTCACAATTGCAGATCAATGATTTATGTGGATTGAAACATAAAAAGGCTGCCATTCAGGCAGCCTTTTATAGTCTTTAGTCAGTATTATTTAGAAATTCCTTCAAGGTTTAGCAGGAAAGCATACTCCCGGGCACGGTCATACAGCGATTTAAATCGCCCTGATGCACCGCCGTGACCTGCAGACATATCAGTATACAGAATTATGACATTGTCACCTTTCTGGTTCTCTCTCAGCCTGGCCACCCATTTTGCGGGCTCAAAATACTGGACCTGGCTATCGTGAAGACCTGTTGTTACAAGCAGGTTAGGATAAGCTTGTGGCTTTACATTATCATAAGGTGAATAGGACTTCATATAGAAGTAGCTTTCCTTATTATCAGGATTCCCCCACTCATCATATTCATTGGTAGTAAGAGGGATAGAAGGGTCACTCATGGTTGTAACTACATCAACGAAAGGAACCGCTGCTATTGCTCCCTTAAACAGGTCGGGGCGCATGTTGATGACAGCTCCCATCAATAAACCACCGGCACTTCCACCCATTGCATAAAGGTGGTCGGGTGAAGTATATTTATTGTTCACGAGGAATTCCCCGGCGCTGATAAAGTCTTTGAAGGTGTTGATCTTCTTGAACATTTTTCCATCTTCATACCAAGACCTGCCCATTTCCTGGCCGCCCCTTATATGAGCAATTGCATATGCAAAGCCCCTGTCGAGCAATGATAGCCTGGTGCTGGAAAAAGATGCATCCATGCTTGCTCCATATGAGCCGTAGCCATATAATAATAACGGCATGCTGCCATCTTTCCGGAAACCTTTTTTATAAACTATTGAAACCGGGATCTTAGTGTCATCTTCTGCAATGGCATAAACCCTTTCCGTAACATAATCCGACGGTTTGAAGGAGCCAACCACTTCCTGCTGTTTCATCTGCTTCCTTGCCTTCGTTTTCATATTATAATCATAAACAGTGGAAGGCGTGGTCATGGATGTGTAGTTGAACCTGAGTACGTCGGTGTTCAGTTCAGCGTTCTGTCCAATTGAGGCAAGATAGGCGGGTTCATCGAAGGCAAGAAAATGACTATTGTTTCCATTCTTATCCATGATCTGGATCCTCGTAAGTCCGTCCTTTCTCTCGGAAACTGCAATGAAATCACGGAATAACGTGAAATCTTCAACCAGCACATCGGTTCTGTGAGGCACAAGGTCTTTCCAGTTTTCCACTGAAGTGTTATCCTCGGAGGTGGTCATCACTTTGAAATTCTTCGCGTCCTTATTCGTCTGAATGTAAAACCTGTTATGCGCATGGTCAACATAATAAAGCACTTCCTTCATTCTGGGTTGAAAAACTTTGAAAGTACCGTTAGGATCATTTGCATCTAAGTACCGTAACTCAGAGCTCAGTGTGGCACCGGAATAGATCATTATATAATCTTCCGATTTGCTTTTTGAGACCCCGATATAATTTGAAGGATCCTGTTCATGGTATACAACAACATCGTCTGCCTGGCTTGTTCCAAGGGTATGACGCATGATCTTTTCAGACAGGAGTGTCGTTGGATTCTTTGCTGTATAGAAGTAAGTCTTGTTATCCTTCGCCCAAACGCCGGGGTTCGCATTTTGGATCTTATCCTCCAGTAGTTTCCCGGTTCTGAGGTCTTTTACGTACAAAGTGTACTGCCTTCTTGACTTCGTATCCACACCAAAAGCCAACAGGTTATTATCAGGACTCACCACCATTCCGGCAACACTGTAATAAGGATGGCCTTCCGCCATTGCATTCACATCGAGAAGAACTTCTTCTTTTGCGTTCAGGCTTCCTTTCTTTCTGCAGAAAACAAAATAATCTTTTCCTTCAACCAGCCTTGTATAATAATAATACCCATTCTTTAAGTATGGAACACTTTCATCTTTCTCCTTGATCCTGCCCCGCATTTCATTGTAAAGTGTTTCCTGCAATGCCTTGGTACGATCCATCATACTGTTGTAATATGCATTCTCTGATTCAAGGTATGCAACAACCTTGGAGCTGTCTGGCCCCTTTTTGAAATAATCGTTCATCCAGTAATACTCATCCACCCTGGCATCACCATGAGCATTATGAGTATAAGGTTTCTTTTCTGCTTTTGGGGGAACCACATCTTTTGGCCAAGTCATATAGTTGATCCTTTTATCGCTGTTGTTCTGGCTAAAGGCAACAGGTGCCATCATCAGCATTATTGCAGTTAAAATGGTATTCTTATTCATATAAAATTATTTCGCAATTACGATTACATTCCTGAATTTATCGCTTTTCCCGTCAAGATCGAATACTTCTGAATAAATAATATAGATACCCGGCAGAAGCCTCCTGGATTTGTCATCCAACCCGTCCCAACGGTAGCTTCCGCTAAGCCCGCTTAAGCCATTCCGCAATAAAGACCTTACCGGGCGGCCAACCGCATCGAAGATGGTAATATTCATAACATAGCCTGGCTTCGGGAACTGGTAATTAATGAGTGTGAAATCATCCCGCCCATCATTGTCCGGGCTGATGGTTGATGGCGTAATTGTTATAGAGCCTGAAGGTGCCTGGCTGGCCATTGACTGCGAGTTCTTATAGGTTGGTGTCCCATAATTCACCGAAGAAGAGGCACTGTGCCAGTTAGAGCGGTCGTTGGAAGGCCCGTCGTACCGGATCCTTTCAAGAGAAACACCCTCTTCATTGGAGATAAGGCTAAAATGCCAGTCATCGTCGTAATTCACCTCATCCACAATATTGCCCTGTTCATTCAGGATGATCACAAAACCTTTGTCATCATTAAAAGAAGGCAGTGAATTCATAGCCAGGAATGCAGAAGGATCATTTGCCACATAATGATGCATTACAAATGAAGGGTTTTCAGTTAAAACGACGAACTGGCCCGGCAGTAATGGCCTGGGTACTTCGATCAGCCTGGTTATTGAAGATATTGTTCCTGAAGAATTCCTGTTTGCTATATATACTTTTGAAAGATCGATGACCTTCTGGCTCCTGTTATAAAGTTCAACATAGTCAACACTGCCGGGATGTGGATTAAAGAGAATTTCGTTGATGACAATATCAAAACTATCCGGGCCCTGTGCTATTCCTGTAGACACTACTGTACCTGCCTGGACGGAATTCTGTGAGCAATCCTTTACATTATTAATGGTGATGTTATAAACCGTTCCGGCAACCAGTGTTGTTCCCAGTGTCAGTTGCACAGAATTAAATAGTGGCGCTGCAGCGGAAGCGGCTACGGCATTTCCAATGCCATTATCTATTACATACGATGATGTTTGTACCGCGGAAAGACTGTCGAGCGGTTCATTGAAAACAACGGTGATGCTGTTGGGAGAATTTACAAAAGCATAGACAACCTGCGGAGCTGTCTGATCCTGGCTACTGCCATTCACAGAATTCAATGCTGCGGGGGTTCCTCCTGCCGGGGCAACAGAAGCGATCCAGTTTGTACTGCCAGAACAAGGATTCGTATTATCCATCATTTCCAGCGTCCAGCCCCCACCACGCTTCAATTCATTCTGGTACCAGGTATCAGAATACTGAACGGAATGGATTGTAAGTCCTTCTGCAGAGCGTATAAACACCAGGTCTCCTCCATTATCAAGAGAGGGAAAGGAAGATACGGCGATTGATGGACCAAATCCGGCCAGTAATGCTGCGCCTGAAGTGGACGAAACAGTCACATATGCACCAGGCATTAAAATATAAGAAGGCATTGGGCCGCTTAGTGAAGTAGCATCACCGATCCTCCATCCCTGGAGATCTACCGGGAATGAAGAAACATTTTTGAGCTCTATCCATTCGGTATTAGGAAGACCAACTTCCGGGGTGGGATCAGCCATGAGTTCGTTGATCACAACCTCATACCGGAGCGGGATCGAATACATAAATGGATAAGAACCTGCTGATATTTCATTCAAGGCAAGATCGCGAACTCCAGAAACAGAAAGATTGAGATCCTGCCTTATCGGGAAACTATTTGAAAATACCAGGTGAACCAGGGCGGTATTTGTATTATCACGGATGGCAGACGCGGGAAAGCCTATGCCATTATCAACCGAATAATTCAGTTCATTTTCCGCAGAAGTGATCTCGACGGGCTCATTGAATAAAACATCAATAGAATTAGCACCTGTTGCACTAACTGAAGAAACCTGGGGAGCAGTTACATCCGGAGTGTAGGTGGTAATGGATATATTATCAAAGAAATGCCGCTGGAAAAAGCTTGCGGTACTTTGTCTAACATAGATACCGAAGAATGCGCTGGAAGTGTACGTTGCGTCTGCCACCGAACCTTCGGACGTAAACACTCCTGTATTTCCTGCATCGCGGAAAAGTGTGAAGTTGTTCGTATTATCCCTGATGACCCTGATACGCAGGATATTGTTGGAACTGTTGGTTATGCCGTTGGTACCATCAATTATTTTTACTGAAGTAGCGCCATCTTTACGGTAAAGGCTGATCTCATCGTCGGTATTCCCGATCCTTACAAAATACCCGTTATTGGCTGATGAAGCAAGGTCAGTGTTAGAAGCCACCAGGAAAATGTCGACGTAATTTGCCCCGGAAGTATTAAAAGTAAGTTGGGTATAGAGATCCCATTGAGCTGAAGTAGCAAGGGTGTTTGCCGTTACGATCTGGAAAATTCCGTTTGCCGTGGTATTGTTGCTTTGTAACTGGAAAGCAGGGTTCACGATCCAGTCTGCAGCACTTCCTGTCCATGCAGGATTAGCAGTAAAATCCCCGTCCGAAAAATCATCATTAAGCTGCGATGATCCTTTTAAACCAATAAATAAGAACGCTAATAGTATAAATATCCTGCCCATATGTTTTTATGTGCTTTAAAGATAGGATAAACCCATGACCGGCCTTATTTCCGGGACGGATTTATATGGGAATATGAAGCCTTCCCTCACTACCTTTGCCTGAAAGGAATTTTTATGAAAGTTGCGGTTATAGGCGCTTCCGGGCTGGTAGGAAGCGAGATATTAAAAGTATTGAGCGAGAGGGATTTTCCTGTAACTGAACTTATACCGGTTGCCTCGGAACGGTCTGCCGGCAAAATGATCTCTTTTAGAGACAAAGAATACAGGCTGGCCACTGTCAATTCGGCTATCGACGCCAGGCCTGAAATCGCCATATTTTCCGCCGGAAGCAGTGTATCGCAGGAGTGGGCCCCTGTTTTTGCACAGAATGGCACAGTGGTGATCGATAATTCGAGCTGCTGGCGCATGGATCCCACCAAAAAACTGGTGGTACCGGAGGTAAACGGACAGGTATTGACCGTAGAAGATAAGATCATTGCGAATCCAAATTGTTCCACCATCCAGATGGTGTTGGTACTTCAACCTCTTCATACAAAATATAAGATCAGGCGTGTTGTGGTGAGTACTTACCAAAGTGTTACCGGAACAGGTGTGAAAGCCGTAAGCCAGTTAATGAATGAACGGAATGGTGTGGATGGGCCTATGGCTTATGCGCACCGTATTGATCTAAATGCAATTCCACAGATAGATGTTTTCATGGAAAATGGCTATACCAAAGAGGAGATGAAAATGGTAAAGGAAACCTGCAAGATCATGATGGATGACTCTATAAAAGTTACAGCCACATGTGTCCGAATTCCTACCATGGGTGGTCATTGCGAAAGTGTGAACATTGAATTTGAAAATGAATTTGAAATTGAGGAAGTCCGGGCTATTCTCCAGGATGCTCCGGGTCTCAGGGTAGAAGATGATCCGTCAAAACTGGAATACCCGATGCCACTCAATGCCCAGGGAAAGGATGATACATTTGTTGGAAGGATTAGAAGGGATGAGACACAACCACGAACCCTTAACTGCTGGATCGTAAGTGATAATTTAAGAAAAGGAGCTGCAACGAATGCAGTTCAGATCGCAGAATATCTGGTGAAACAGGCAATCGTCAGCTAAGGGTCCAGGTTTCTCTTCCGCGCAGTAGTGCATCAAGATCTCCCGCTCCTTTCATGGCCTTTGCTTCTTCTATCTGCATAGCCATTATATCTTCATAGCAGGCGCGTTCAGTTTCATAAAATACACCGAAAGGTCGGGGCATATGTCCTTCCATAGTTGGATCATCAAACATCCTCACCAGTATCTGTGCCTTAAAAAAATCCCTTTCATCATGAATCCACAGATCGCTATGTGAAACACCTTCAAGGTCCACAACTTCCGGCCTTGTACCATCCAGCCTTATCCCTTTATTTTGAGCCGGGCCGAATATCATTGGCTTACCATGTTCAACAAATAATGCTTCTTCTGCTTTGGAAGATTTTTCGGTGAAGACCTCGAAAGCGCCATCGTTGAAGATGTTGCAGTTCTGGTATATTTCAAGGAATGAGGAACCTTTGTGTGCATTGCTTCTTACAAGCATCTGCTGCAAATGTTTTGGATCCCTGTCCATGCTTCGCGCTATAAAAGATGCATCAGCACCCATGGCAAGAGCAAGCGGGTTAAAAGGATGATCGATACTACCGATCGGGGTGCTCTTGGTTATTTTTCTTTCTTCTGATGTAGGTGAGTATTGACCCTTTGTAAGACCATATATCTGGTTGTTGAACAGAAGTATATTAACGTCAAAATTCCTGCGTAGAAGATGGATCGTGTGATTACCACCAATGCTGAGCCCATCCCCATCTCCTGTCACGATCCAGACGCTTAATTCTGAGCGGGTAGCTTTCAATCCACTTGCTATGGCCGTAGCTCTTCCATGAATACTATGCATGCCATAGGTATTCATATAATAAGGAAAACGGCTGCTGCAGCCAATCCCGGATATGATCACGATATTTTCGCGGGGTACCCCTATACCAGGCATTATCTTCTGTACCTGGGCAAGAATGGAATAATCTCCACAACCAGGGCACCAGCGTACCTCCTGGTCGGTCATAAAATCTTTAGAAGTAAGGGGTTGTGGAATAACCTGTTCAGCAGACTGATTCATGGCTGCAAAGTTACCATTTACCGGCTTGCAAGGCTTTCCAATAGCGGAATTTTATGATTTCCCTGCGTCGGTCAGAAGTTCCTCCCAGTATTCAGCAGCCCGGCGGGTATGAGGGATCACGATGGTACCACCCACGATATTGGCTACAGCAAAAACTTCATATAGTTCTTCGGTGGTGGTACCTTGTTCCATTGCCTTTCCGAGGTGATATTTGATACAGTCATCGCATCGAAGAACCATGCTGGCCACCAGTCCAAGAAGTTCCTTTGTTTTAATACTTAAAGCCCCCTGCGCATAAGTATTTGCGTCAAGGTTCCATAACCTTTTCATCACCAGGTTATCTTTGGAGAGGATCACCTCGTTCATTTTTTCCCGGTATTCATTGAAATCGGCAGTGAGTTTTCCCATTTTTTTTGTTGAAGGTCAAAAAATCTGTAGAAACCGAAAAGTTATACTGCCAATTTTCAGGCAGAATATTTGAAGGATAACAACAAAACAAGATATATGAAGAGATTATTGGTTCTTTCAGCAGTTATATTCCTGGTTTCCTGTGGAGGAGATGGCAACAATACGGATGCAGCTTCCGAGGATTCGATCGGTGGAATTCAGCTTGATACAACCAACATGATCAACAAGACCCAGGCAGATCCCATGCATCTTGAAAAAGATTCTTTGCCAGACTCTGCCTTGCATGCACAACCAATGACTCCCTGATATTTAAATAGCCTTGCTAAAACCGTTATAGGCGCCTTCTTTAAAAAGCGAGGTGTCGAAAGATGCTGCAATGTTCCTGATAAAGGTTTTACCTTTTCTGGTAACTGATACAATACCATCATTAAAAAGGATCAATCCTTCGTCTATAAAGGTTACTAACCGGGAAATAACTTTTTCCTTGTAGTCAATCGAGAGTCTGCTTTCATTAAGAGAAACAGGTTTGCTGCACATAAGATCCAGAATGATCTTCCTCACGGCAAGGTCTTCTTGCGATAAGGCATGGCCGGCAATTATGGGAATTCTTCCTTCAGCAATGAGCGCTTCGTAGCTTTCAACCGTTTTATCATTCTGGATGAAACCATCCCAGCAATCACTGATACTTGATGTTCCCAAGCCTATAAGCAATTTTGACGTAGTGGTTGTATATCCCATGAAATTCCTGTTTAACGAACCATTCTCTGCAGCAATGAACATAGAATCATTTTTAAGCGCGAAATGATCCATTCCTATTGCAATGAACCCAGCCGCTTCAAGTTGCATTCTTCCCGAAGAATACATTGCCAGTTTCAGTTCCGCATCCGGAAGGTCGGATTCTGAATACCTTCTCTGGACCTTGCTTTTCCATGGCACATGTGCATATGAATAAAAGGCTATTCTGTCGGGCATGAGTTGCCTGATGCAATTAATAGATTGTTGTATGCTTTCTATTGCCTGGTGAGGAAGCCCATACACAAGGTCAATATTGATACTGGAGTACCCGTGCTTTCTTGCCCATTCAACAACTTCGCGTGTTTTTTCAAAAGACTGTATCCTGTTAATAGCGAACTGCACCTTTGGATCAAAATCCTGAACTCCTACGCTTATCCTCTTGAAACCAAATGAAGCAAGAGTTTCCAGGTGCTTCTCAGTTGTATAATTAGGATGAACCTCTATGCTGAACTCCCTGTCAATCTGAAGGATGCAATCGGTGGTAATACCTGAAAGGAGATTCTGTAAATTTTCCGGGCTGAAAAAAGTTGGAGTTCCACCTCCCAAATGCAACTCCTTCAGAACTGGTTTCCCTGGAAGGAAAGATCGGTAAATAGCCCATTCAGCAAGAACAGCATTCACATAAGGATCTTCAACCTTATGGTTTTTGGTTATCCTTTTATTGCATGCACAAAATGTACATAGGTTCTCGCAAAAGGGAAGATGTATATACAGCGAAAGCTCTCCATTTTCCAGGCTGAATCTTTTTTTAACTTTCTCCTTCCATATCAATTCATTCATTGTTGAATGATCCCAGGAAGGAACTGTAGGATAACTGGTGTACCTCGGAACAGGCACATCATATTTTTTGAGAAGTTTTTCCAATTCCATACTATCCATATAAATAAGCCAACCCGTTACTGACAGGTCCGCACAGATCCGAAACTGTTCGATTTATGAATAATGCCTGGAGAATATCCCTCGCCTTTTTATACTCATTGTGTATGGGGCAAGGCCGGGAAGCAGAGCACTTGCTTAATCCAAGCCCGCATTTCATGAAAACACCATCGCCATCTATGGCGGATACAATTTCCATCAGTGAAAGATCAGCCTGACCGGAGGTCATGTAAAACCCACCGTTGGGTCCTTTAACGCTATTAATGATTCCCTTATGCACCAGGGTCTGAAGCATTTTGGCTACAGTGTGTTCGCTGGCAGCAAGGTGCTTCGAGATATCATTGATGCTGCACCTTTCATGTTTCCTGGATGCCAGAAAAACAGCAGCCTTAATAGCGATCTTGCAGGTTACTGAAAGCATGGTCAGCGGTTTAAAATATTTTTGCCTTCTTCGGAGATCCTTTCATAATTCCAGGACGGTTCAAAAACAAGTTGCAGGTCTACCTCATAATCAGGAACCGTTTTTTTGATCATCTCACTTACTGAAGAAGTAAGTGATCCACCCATCGGACAGAAACGGGTTGTCAGGGTCATGGACACATATATCACTTTGTTCTCTTCATCCACATCTACCTGGTAGATCAATCCTAGATCAATTACATTCAGCCCGAGTTCAGGATCGATCACACGTTCCAGCGCAGCTGCTATAACAGTACACATCAGCCTGTTATTTGTGATGATATTCATCATTTGGATCTGAATATTAATTTGAATGAACAGAGATTGAATAATACCGCTGTGACCAATAATAGGATGGCACCTGCCGAAATAACAATTTCATTGCTGCAAGCAAGGCCAGCCACGCATACAGATAAACCTGCGGCATAAAAGCATAGTATTGAATTGTACAACCCCTTACTGAAAAGATCTGCCGGTTGAAGAGGAGCGATGGCATGGCCACCATAAAGCCTGTTCCATATTATGAATGGAAGGGTTTTAAAGGTCATTGCAATTATGATCGCTGTTATCCAGCCAAAGAAGATCATGAACCCGTATACTCTCACTACGGCGGCCTCATTTAAGGTGATAAGACAAAAAGCAAGGATCATAACCGGAACAAACAAGGATGCTATGGATGCAAGTGCAAGTCTCATCTGCTTATCAATACTTTTCCTGATACGGGCGGCGGTTACCCTGTAAGCATAATAGATAAATATGCAAATGCCCAACGCAATTAAAGTAAACGGCAGGTAATAGGATAAACTGCTAACGGAATTGATTTCTTTAATAGTAAGCAGGATCAGGCCTGAATTTACCAGGATATAAACACTCCATAACAACCCAGGCTTGCTGAATTTGCTAAGCATGAACATAGGAAGTAACCGTGAAGCTGCACCAATAACTGTCAGGAGGAACCAGCCAACTATGCCCATATGAGAATGCCAGGCGAGGTAATGTAGCGAGTCAAATGGCAGCACATCTTTTGAAAAATTCAAAAGAAGCAGAAAGCCTGTTGCCACTGTTAAAAGCAACCATAACACCGCTGTAAATAAAAAAAGAGTTTCAATATTTGGTTTCGTCGAGCGTACCGCGGTAGTCCCGAAATTTACCAGGTAACATAATATAGACAGGATGATCAATATCGCACCGGAAAGTGCCGGCAGGTCAAATTCAAAATTGTAAAATCCTTTTACCAATAACGGTATTCCTATTGCCGCCAACACAAAACTGGAAATTGCCAATTTTTCACTGTACAAAGTACTTTCGGCAATGACCGGTACTAACTGATATCCTGCACCCAAAATCATCATTGTTCCCCAACCTAACGCCAGGGTATGTACGATGGCAAGTATAGACGGCTGAAAATATTGCCCTTTTAACTGACCTGAATTAATCAACAAAAGGATGCAGGCGGCCAGAAAGGACAGCGATGCATAAATGTAGAAAGGGAGGACTGCCTTTGCACCGGTATTTTTTGATATAGTGCCAGCGGTGATCATTGGGTTTTGTATATCAGAAGCTGCACACCATCAGGGTTTTCTTTTATGCAGCTTGTATAACCCCGATCCTTTAGTTCTGGCAGCAAGTAAACAGGAACCTTACGATGCTGAACCCATAATGCGAAACCCGAAGGAAGCTTTTCTACTTCCTCCAGGATCGTCATCATAGGTTTTGGCATTTCAAGGTTACGGACATCGATCTCTATCAAAGAATTTTTATACTTATCAAATGTTTGCTCGAATGAACCGTGTAAATATTGATCAGATTTATTTTTAACCTGGTTTTTTCTTCTGAAATATGTATCCACGGTTTGTGAATTCTTCTTCACAAACGCTTCAAAACCCTGGCGGGCTAATAAATTTATCAAAGGCACAGGTTTAAATGAATTCACCAGCTTAAGAACCATCCCATCTTCAAGTTCAGCTACATTCTTCATTATCTCTCTTAAAGGATCGTTGCCTTTTTCCAGGATAGGTCGAACATCCAGGATCTTTGCAGGACCATTTATCCACAATGCTGAAGAGGGTGCAATGGAAGAAGTTTCTTCATTCAAATTTTGAAATTCAAAGCCCAGCGGGAGGATCCTGGATACAAGATCCTCCACCTTGCAACCACCAACCTTTGCCGCCATGGCTATGGTTGTTCGCGCAGTCATCAACTTCCTGAGTACCGGGTTACGAAGCTTGTTAAAACGGGGGCTTAGCTCCGCGATCGCATCTATTACTTCAGGGTTATGCTTAATGAGCGCACCAATGGTTGTCTGGGAATTGATTGTCATGGTTATGGATTTGTCAGGCTACTGCCTGTTCCAGCTTTATTGCAGAAGGAAACAGGATATTATTTTCCAGGTGAATGTGAATGAACATATCCGATTCAAATTCCTGCAACATTGCAAAAAGCAACTTGTAACTGGCGCAAGCATCATCAGGAAGTTTATAATTGTTTGTTACGGCCCTGAGTTCTTCAAGTTTCTCTCCTACCAGTTCATGCTCCATCTCCATAAGATTTATTGGATTCTTTACGGTACCAAGCTGCTCTCTCTGAATTTCACCCTTCCGGTTTTCAAGTTCTTTTATGTAAGGGAACAACACTCTTTCTTCCTTTATCATGTGGGAGGTGAGCTCTTCACAGATATCAGAAACAATATTATGTACAGCAGCAAGTTCAGGGTGGGCTGCGCCATGCACCTTAAGAACCTTGGAAGCATATCCCTTTAGATCCGGCATCACCTGCCTGATATAACTATGGTGTGTATTCACAATATAATCTGCCAGAAATCCTGATGGCCATTCATTGTATGGCAATGGACGGGTTTGCGGAACTTTGTCCGCCTGCTGCAATTCCTGTTCAAGTTTAGTTACATCTATCCCCTTCTCACTGCAGGCTTCTTTTACGGTCTTTTTCCCACCGCAACAAAAATCAAGTCCATACTTTTTAAAGATTTCAGCTTTCCGAATATCTTTTGCCGCCAGCTCTCCCAGCGTTTCATCCTTTTCGCCTGATACCTTCTTGGTGATATTAACTTTCCACCATGTCGGACCCTGTTCCGTATACTCCCAGTGAAAAATATTTCCTCGTTCGCCCAATAGCTGGTAGTACAAAGGCTTGGGATCATGATCATTATGGATGGTAAGGGTTTCTCCTTCCTGCAATTGGTCAAATCTTACAAAAATGGTAGGGTGCTTCTGTCTTGGTTCAAGAAGCGTAACGTTCAGTACATTCTCCTGGATGGTTTGCATAATATGTTGTTTTTAAAAAAAGTATTTGAATACTTCTATTTAGGCGCACGGCCTTAATAAGGCAAAAATGCACCGAATAGTTGCAGTTTTTTATGACAGAACGCATAGGATCAGGTGATTCCGGTCATGCACCTGAAAAAGCTCATGATTGAATTTCGCAACTCTAATAAACATTCATGAAAACCATAATAGAACCTTTCAGGATCAAATCAGTAGAGCCCATTCACTTTACAACAAGGGAGCAGCGACTGCAAATATTAAAAGACTCGCACTATAATCTATTCCAGGTGAGAGCCCGTGATGTACTCATTGATCTTTTAACCGATAGTGGAACCAGCGCTATGAGTAGCGACCAATGGGCTGGTATAATGACGGGAGATGAAAGCTATGCAGGCAGTGAAAGCTTTTTTCTATTTGAACAAACCTTGAAAAACATCACTGGCTTTGATATTATAATTCCTACCCACCAGGGACGTGCGGCAGAGAAAATACTCTTCTCGGTTGTGGGAGGAAACGGTAAGTATATTGTTAGTAATACTCTTTTTGACACCACAAGAGCCAACATAGAGTTTTCAGGAGCTACAGGAGTTGACCTGTTATGCGAGGAAGGCAAATCACCTTCAAAACCAGCGCCATTCAAAGGCAATATTGATTTAATAGCGTTGGAAAACTTTATTGTTGAAAAGCGGCAGGACATTTCCATGTGTTTAATGACCGTTACGAATAATTCAGGAGGGGGCCAGCCGGTAAGCATGGCTAATATCAGGGAAACATCAAGGATTTGCAGAAACTCCGGGATCCCATTCTACATAGATGCATGCCGCTTTGCTGAGAATTGTTATTTCATAAAACTAAGGGAAGAAGGATATGCAGATAAAACAATTGTGGAGATAGCAAAAGAAATGTTTTCTTATGCAGATGGATGCACCATGAGTGCCAAGAAAGACGCCTTTGCCAATATTGGCGGGTTCCTGGCTGTAAATGATGCTGAGCTTGCGATGCAGTGCAGGAATCTTCTTATAATTACCGAGGGATTTCCCACTTACGGAGGATTGGCAGGAAGAGACCTGGCTGCCATTGCTATAGGTTTAAATGAGGTAATGCAGGAAGACTACCTGGCGTACAGGATCAGAAGCATGGAATACCTTTCCCAAAAACTTGAGAAAATAGGAATACCTGTTCTCCTGCCGGCAGGTGGGCATGCAGTATATCTGGACGCAAAAGTATTTATGGACCATATACCTGTCTGTCAATATCCTGGTCAATCACTTGCTGCAGCTCTATATCTGGAAGGAGGGATCAGGGGTGTGGAAATAGGATCATTCATGTTTGGAAAGTATGATAATGAAGGAAGACTTGTTCCTTCTTTGCTTGAACTTGTTAGACTGGCAATTCCAAGAAGAGTATATACTCAAAGCCATATTGACTATGTAGCGGAAGTGATTGCAGAGGTATGGGAAAAAAGAAGATCTTACCCCGGATTGAAAATTGACTGGGAACCACCAATGCTACGCCATTTTACTGCTAAACTAAGTACTGAGGGAAATAATACTTTTGCCTGATAATTGTGTAGATACCTATATGAAGTATATAGAACCTTCAGAGGCTGTTAAACTTGTTGAAAGTGGTCATCGTGTATTCCTTCATGGCAGTGCGGCCACACCGATCACGCTAATTAAAGCATTACTAAACAGGCATAATGAATTGCGTGATGTTGAACTGGTAAGCATAACCACCATGGGAGACCTGGATTTCAACCGGTCTGAATACAGCAATTCATTTTTCATTAATTCATTATTCGTTTCCGGCCCTGTAAGGGAAGCAGTTAATGGGCCCTCAGGTGATTATGTCCCGGTCTTCCTTAGCCAGATACCTCAACTTTTCAGGCAAAGGATCCTGGAGCTCGATGTAGCCATTGTTCAGGTATCACCTCCTGATAAACACGGATACTGTTCCCTGGGAACGTCAGTTGATATTGCGCATTCAGCAGTTGAAATGGCTTCGATCCTGATAGCACAGGTAAATCCCAATATGCCCAGAACTCATGGAGATGGTTTTATTCATTTCAGCGAATTTGATGCTGCCACCTGGGATGAAAGCCCTCTGCCGGAAGTCGATTATTCGTCGAAAGTGAATGATGCCATACTTCAGATTGGGCGAAACGTAGCTTCACTGATTGATGATGGAGCAACACTTCAAATGGGTATAGGAAGTATTCCGGACCAGGTATTAAAGAATCTTTCCAACCATAAAAATCTTGGAATTCATACCGAAATGATGTCTGACGGTGTTATTCCTTTAATAGAATCCGGGGTCATCAATAATAGTTTGAAGAAGATCAACTATGGAATGACTGTTACAGGTTTTATGGCAGGAACAAAAAAGTTGTATGATTTTGCAGATGATAATCCACGCTTACGGGTTCTCGACATCTCGTATGTTAATGATACCAGTGTGATAAGAAAGAATCCCAGAGTTACGGCAATCAACAGTGCAATCGAAATTGATCTGACAGGACAGGTTTGCGCAGATTCAATTGGTACATTCCAGTTCTCAGGTATAGGGGGGCAAATGGATTTCATAAGGGCAGCTTCGCTGTCAGAAAATGGAAAGCCTATTATTGCGATGCCTTCAGTTACATCCAAAGGATTATCGCGGATAGTTCCATTCCTGAAACAAGGCGCCGGTGTAGTAACCACCAGGGGGCATGTGCACTGGATCGTGACAGAATATGGCATTGTGAACCTGTTTGGAAAAAATCTCAAGCAACGTGGAAAGGCGATGGTGAGTATAGCGCACCCCGACCACCGCGAAGAATTGGAAAATGCTTTACATGACAGATTCGGTAACTGAAACCACATTTTTGTTCCAGTTTACTTTCTTCCCAAAACCGATCGAGTTGTCAGTTAGTTTGATCTCATTTACCTCAACAACAAAAACTTTTCCGCTCATGCTTACAGCCAGTGGAAAAGCCATGTGATACTTCATAACAGCATTCCGGCAAAGGGTATCATTAGCATCAAGTACTCTTCCAGTGAATTGAATCCCTTTTAGCGCCAGAAGATCCGGTTTAACCGGCAATATAGTTCCCGCTACCCTTGGGTCCGTATCAATTAAAGCGGAATGCCGCGAAGTAGTAGAGGATTTAAAAAACAGTAGCGAATTTTTCGCATCAAAAACATACATGCAATTAAAGCAATAGGGAGCACCGTACTCATCAATGCATGAAATAGTTGCAAATTTTTCTGCCTTCAGAAATCTGCGGATAGGATCAGGAATCATATTCATTATTGCTTCGGTTTTTTAAGGCTTCATTGTATTTATGGATCTCATCATCAGTTTCAGGAACAACTTCAGGTAAAAAGTTATTTTTTCCTTCTTTACCCGATATAACGAAATAGAACAACGCTTTGCAAATCGGGACATTCGTGCCATCGATGATGTTCTTCACATTTGCTTCCAGCCCAATCTCCATGGAAGTATTAAAAGACCTGTGGATTTTTGACCGGACCAAAACGATATCTCCCACCCTGGCAGAATTCAGGAATTTCACTTTATCTATTGATACAGTGAGGCAAATCATTCCTGAATGCAGTTGCGCCGTTACCGCTGCTGCCATGTCCATCCATTCAATAAGTCTTCCTCCAAGAAGAATCCCAAGAGGATTGCTGTCGTCCGGGCAAACCACTTCTGTTTTCAGAGTTTCGGATTCAGATGGTGTTTTTCCTTTCCTGGCCATAACGTTTGTTTTGCAAAGATAATAATTAAGGATAACTTTGTCCTTATTTATTTACAAATGATTAATAGGTCCGCCATTCTTCTTGTTCTTGTTAGTATGTTCCTGGCGTACTCCTCATTCATATACCTGAACCTTCCCGATAACTCCAAACACGATAAGGATGCAGACAACGGAAAACTAGTCTGGCAGAAATACAATTGCGGAGCTTGCCACCAGGTTTATGGGCTCGGAGGATTTCTTGGACCCGACCTTACTAACGTGGTATCAAGACAGGACAGCAATTATATGGCGGCATTGATCAGGCACGGAACTGATGTGATGCCGGCATTCGGAATACCCGACAAAGAGATCAGGGAAATTTTGTCTTACCTGAAAGCGGTTGATCGGACTGGAAATGCGGATCCCCGTTCATTTAAAATAAGTGCAGATGGATTTATCAGGCAAAAGAACGATTGAAGACCTCTATTTCATAACGGGGTTGATCTTACTATTGGCAGCAATGCTCTTTGGAATTACCGGTGCGTTACAATATATCGTTCCCGGTTTTCTCAAGGAAAGTATATCATTTGAAAAAACGCGGCCTCTTCATGTATCGTCAGCTGTATTCTGGATAATACTTGCTGCAAGTGGAAGCCTGTTAAGCGGCCTGAACAAGTCAGGGCAAAACAAAACTTCATTTTCTCTCTCAGTTGCTCAATTACTGTTTTTTGTCACAGGCATCGTTTTTATACTTTTTTCCTATTTAAAAGGTGAGTTCGGGGGAAGGGAATATTGGGAGTTTCCTCCGGTCTATGCAATTTTGATCGTAACCGGTTGGATTTGCATGCTGGTAAACTTTCTAAAGTCGATCGGCTCTTTAAAAAAACGTCCTGTATATGTATGGATGTGGCTGACCGGGTTGCTATCCTTCCTTTTTACCTATATTGAATCCTACCTCTGGCTTATTCCTTATTTCCGGTCGAGCATAGTCAATGATATGACGATTCAATGGAAATCGTATGGATCCATGGTCGGTTCGTGGAATATGATCATTTATGGGAGCAGTATTTTTCTCCTTGAAAGAATAACCGGTTCAGATAAATACAGCAGGTCCTCTCTTGCATTTGCAATGTACTTCCTGGGACTTTTTAATCTCATGTTCAACTGGGGGCATCATATATATACCCTTCCTACAGCAACATACATTAAATACATCAGTTATTCCGTAAGTATGACTGAACTGATAATCCTTGCAAGAATTATTTATTTATGGAAAAGGTCTCTTTCCGAAAAACAAAAAAGTTTCCATATTCTTTCCTATAGGTTTCTATGGGCTGCTGATATCTGGATTCTCTTCACACTTCTTTTAGCCATCCTTATTTCAATTCCGGCTGTTAATATTTATACACACGGAACATTTGTTACTGTTGCACATACAATGGGCGCCACCATTGGCATCAACAGCATGTTACTACTGGCAGTCATCATTCACCAGGCAGGACAGAAATGTGAACCGCTTAATATGAAGCGGGTCAATTTCGGATATTATATCATGAATATCTCCCTTGGCATATTTGTCATGAGTCTACTGGGAGCAGGAGTGGGCAAAGCAATATGGCAGATGTCAGGATCACCTTTGCCTTTCCGCGAAATGATGAAAGGTCTCCGCCCCTGGTTCCTCCTGTTCTTTATTTCAGGGATCACTCTTTTCGCAGGAACCATGCTGGTGGCATTTCCGCTGCTGAAGGTTTATTTTCGCTGTAATGTCCGTCATTCAATGCGAAAATGGAATGTTATCGCTAACGGTTAATTTTACAGATGTTTTCAAAAACCACAGAATATGCTCTAAGAGCCGTATTATTTATAGCAAAAGAAAGCTCTGTAGGCAACAGACCGGGATTACAAAAAGTGGCAGAGGCAATTGATTCACCTGTTTCATTTACTGCCAAGATTCTCCAGATACTTACCAGGGATAATTCGCTAATTCAATCTGTTCGTGGCCCCAACGGCGGTTTTTTTATGGAAGAAAAAATGCGGAAACAGCCCCTAAGTGCTGTACTCAAGGTAATGGGTGAATTGGATGTACTGAATAAATGTGTCCTTGGTCTATATGAATGTTCTGAGCGTAATCCCTGCCCGCTTCATAACGATTATAAAGAGATCAAAAATCAACTTCGGAACTTATTTAACCTGAGAAGCATTTCTGAAGTGGCTGAAACTACTCATGGTAATGATGCAGTATTGAGGATAATGTATCGCAGAAAGAAATGATATAAAAATCAATAAAAGAAATGACCAAGGTCATATGCAACAAAATTGACCTATTGTACTTTGGGCTAACTAAAAAGAGCTCAAATGAAAAAGTATTTAATCCTGGTTTTAATAACCGGCATCTTTATCTCATGTAATAATCATCCGGAAAACCACGAATCCTCCGGAGCTACTGGAAATTCAGAAACCACAGTATCTGTTGGTCAGTCAGGTGTAAAGGATGATGAGTCACAAAAAAACGTGGTGGGCATCGCCATCGGAAGTCCAGATCATTCAACACTGGTAAAAGCAGTTCAAGCCGCAGAGCTTGTAGATGCTTTAAGCAATGCAGGTCCATTCACAGTTTTCGCACCCACAAATGCAGCTTTCGACAAGCTTCCAGCCGGCACTGTTGAAGGTTTGCTTAAGAAAGATAAGAAGGATGACCTCACAGATATTCTCCAATATCATGTTTCTGTAGGTGTTTATAAAGCTGAAAGCCTGCAGGATGGCCAGTCTTTGGGCCAGGTGAATGGAGGTAGTATCAGGATCTCCAAGAAAGAGGGAAAGCTCATTGTAAATGATGTAGCAACAATTGTAGCCTCAGTACCAGCCTCTAATGGAATAGTTCATGTAATTGACGCGGTATTATTACCTAAATAACCAGGACCCTTTCAATAACAAAAGAGCACAGTTCGCTGTGCTCTTTTTGCTATCGGGCGGGTTAGTAAATGTTCTCTTCGGAAGCAGTTCCAGATATGATCTTGCTCTTTAACACATCCGAAATGCAAAGAGCGCGCTCTTTGGCCCCTTCAGCGTTTCTTCCTTCAAATAGATCATCAACTGTTTCTATGAACATCCTGTTCCACTTATCAAAATCCGTACCTTCCAAGGGTTTAAGATGATGAATATGCTGGTGCAGGTTCATTGGATTTCCACTATAATCTCCAGTAAAAAGAATTATGTTCTCCCAGAACCGGTACATGATCTCCAGGTGAGAATTCCAATTAACTGCTGCAACCTCATTAAAAATATAGCCTAATCTTTCATCTTTACTCACGCGATCATAGAAAGTATTCACAAGTTGTTCTATATCCTTACGGGAAGTAATATCATTTTTCATACCCTGTTAGTTAAGGTGGCGATGGAATCAAGCGTTTTGTCACTGAGTTGTTCCTGCATCATCGGAAAAAGGATCCTTTCTTCCTTTCTTATATGAGATTCGAGGAATTTGCCAAGTATATCAAGATCGCCCTCTAAATTCGAAGATGTTGGAATGGAGTTGAACAGCTTTGTCAATCTATCATGTTCACCTGTTAATTCGTTCAGTATTCCATCCATTTCATCACTGGTCCCTTTGGCCAGAACAAATACACTTTCTTCTTCCCTGAAATGCTCCACAAGGTGATCTTTAAAAAATTGAGCTGCATAAACTGCCTTCCCGGGATGATCTTCGGGAAGTCCTTTATATACAGGAGCATTGGCCTGGATAAGCCTTGAAAGGATTAACGCTTCATGGTGATCTCTTGAAAGAGGGATCAGGGCATCGTGTCTTTTCATACTAAAGGTCTTTACTTTTAAATCTTCGCGTTGATAACCAGGTGGGGATCGCTATCCAAAGTAGCAGGACAAGGAATGAAAAAGTTATCCCGGTAGCTGTTCCAAAGAAATCCTTAAATATTGCCCCGGTATATCCCATCATTGCAGATACATCCATTTGCAGCAGAATCAGTATTCTTCCCAGGTCTATAGGGTTCAGTGCAGATATTGCGATCATTGGCTTTTCAAGGGGATAGTCTGCAAATTGAAAAAGAATAAACAACACAATTCCATCGAACAGGATAGAAAAATAAAGCCATAGCATTATCGCAGCCCCAATCCCCTTTGCCTTATCCCTGGCGATCACGGCTGCAAGCATCGCAATAGCAACGAAAATTACTGAGAGAAAGATTCCCATTGATGTCATTAAGATTCCTGTTGAATCACCATGGTAAAGCAGCACGGGAATACCGATACCAATAAAAAAGGAAAGGGAAAGCGAAAGCGTCAATCCTGTAAAAAGACTGATCCATATAGTTCGCCGCTTTAATGGCTGGCTTACGAGTAACTCAAGGAACTCGGAACTGTTATATATATAAATAGTAGAAAAA
The DNA here is from genome assembly GCA_023417815.1 of Bacteroidota bacterium. Lineage (GTDB taxonomy): Bacteria > Bacteroidota > Bacteroidia > Chitinophagales > Chitinophagaceae > Ferruginibacter. The sequence goes on from JAEZEI010000110.1 coordinate 32,969, forward strand.
ATAATACTTACCAGTGGAACTATTATCAGTACAATATTAAGCAGGCTTAATAAGCCCTTGCTTGCATTATCCTCCAGGTTGAAAACTGTGAACGAAGATAACAACAGGAATGCTGTATATACAAGTACAGTCCTGTTACGTAAGATATCGGTAATTACATATTTAAGGATCTTGGTCATGATTTTCTGGACATTACGTTAGCGATCGCACGCGATAATTTCCTTTCACCGGTTTCCTCGCGCAATGAATCAATATTCTTGTGAAATAACAGGCGACCTTCCTGCATATACATTACCTGGGTTACCAGGTCATCAAGTTCACTCAGAACATGGGAAGTGATTATTACCAGCTTACCCTTCTCTTTTTCATAGGCGATCTTATCTTTTAAAATCTCCGAAGCCAATGGATCCAGGCCTGCGGTGGGTTCATCAAGAATGAGAACATCAGGGTTAAACAGGAATGCCAGGCAGGCACTTACCTTCTGGCGGGTTCCGCCAGATAAAGTCCTCATTCTCTTGTGAATCAGATTTTGGATGTCATAGGCATTGATCAATGAATCATCCGTTGCCGAAGCACGACCGCGAATATCCTTCATCATATCCAGTACCTGGCCAATGGTCATATTCTCAGGATATCTTCCTATTTGAGGCATATACCCTATATGTTTCCTATACTGCCAGTCATGCTGGATATTCTTGCCGCGAAAAGTTATAAATCCACTATCTGGAACAACCATTCCAAAAATGCTCTTGATGAGCGTGGTTTTACCGCTGCCATTTGGTCCGATCAATACAATGCATTCTCCCTTATTACAGGTTACTGAAACATTGTCCAGGGCCTGCAGTTTGCCAAATCTCTTCGATATATTATTCGCAATGATCATCACCTAATTCTTTTCATTAAAGGAGAGTCATCTTTCAGGTTCTCAGGTGTTAAACTGGGAAAGATCTTCTCCGTTTTATCAAGTAATGTTGTTATAAAGCTTCTGAATAACATCATTGCCGGTGGATTCTGTTCAATTATCATCGAATACATGCTAACCGGCCGATAGGGTATATCTCCTATATTATCCCTGTTAAGATCATATCCTTCGTACTTATCCCAAAAATTGCTGTTGAATGTATTTAACACCAGCGAGCCGTTGGTACCCACATCAAATGTATTGCTGATAAAATTATTCTTCAATACACTTATATCCATGCAGCTTGCCTGGATCTTCATGGCCCAGCCATTGTTCCTGAATTGATTTCTTTTAAGTTTAATCCTGCTGGCTCCTTCCATCAGTATGCCGATTGTATTCCTGCTGAAATCATTTCCCTCTACATTTCCATCGCTTATTTCCTTTAGAAGAAGACCGTAAGCTGCATCCCCCCAGTTCTCATCAAAAAAATTATAGTACATCTTCACTCCCTTGGAATACATAACTGCCACCCCCGAACCGTTGTCCCGGAATACATTCATCAGATAGGTATCGTTATTACTGAACATAAAATGGAGACCATAACGCATATTTGATACTGCTGCATTTCTCATGATCACGGAATTCGTAACAAATTCAAAATATATCCCATCCCTGTGACCTGATATTGAATTCCCTGAAATTATCAGGCTGTCACTTTTCCAGCAATGGATCCCGTTACCACTTTCCTGTTCTGTTTTCCTTGAAGCTGTCAGCTTGTTGTTCTCTATGGTAATGTTGGTACCATACTGTACATAAATCCCGAAAAAAGTCTGCTCCAGGATATTATTCCTGATAACAACATTGCTTGCATCATAGATCTTGATCCCACCAAGGTCTTCTATGCTTGAAACACCGGAATTGATGACTCTTAACCCTTCAATGACAACCCCACTTGCTTTAACAGAGAGTATCTCAAACTGACCTTCACCGTCAAGTACAGGATAATTTATTCCTGAAATTCTAACCTGTTTATCTACTACAATATTTCTTTCGCGATAAATACCCGGATGAATTATAATAACATCTCCTGAATTAGCAGCCAAAATAGCAGACTTAACAGAAAGATGCATCTTTCCCTTGCCGACAGTTAATTCCTTTGCGGAAACCATTGAAAAGGTCGTCATGAAACATATGGTCAAAAGGATTCTCATTTTAATACCTCGCTACTTGAAACAACTTTTCCATTCAGAGTTCCACTGATTTTCTGAACCTCCTTTTCATCTCTCAAGGCAGCAACGTTTCCTGCCATTGGGCTCCTTAAGTCCTCACTCTTAAAAAATACTGCATCAGAAGATTCTATGAATTCATTAGGAGGAAGATAATCTGAAACATAAATTCCCTTTACTTTGGAACGATCCACTTCACCGTCCTTCAGAAATGCATTCACACAGTGTAAATCGTCAAACTTGAAAACTTTACCTGTAGAGGAAACCACTTCGGCACCAAATCTTTTATCACTAATGGTCATTTTGCAAAAGTGACAATTATCGCGACCGTAATTAATTGGTTGTGGACCTGAAGAACAACCCTGGATTGAAAATCCCAGCAAAAGTAGAATCAGAGGTATGTATGAATTCTTTTTCATCCGTTTTACTGCTCTCCATTCAATGAACACTGCGAGGGCAAGGAAGATACCTGCTGCAACAAAAGCCCATCCGCCAATATCAGGAATTGAATACGCCCCGAAATTCAGCAATTGTTTAAATCCTATTAATGGAGGCTGATATGCCTGGCCGGGAACCTTGATCGCAGCACTTGGATCCAGGTTATGTCCATAATCATATTCCCACCTCCAGAAATCAGCCATGGCAACAATTCCGAAAAGAATAAAAATGATCAGTAAAATGTTAACCAGCTTGCGCTTTCCGATTATCCCGGTTAATATGAAAAGTATGGAAAAGACAATGATAATACCTGGAAGGATTTTAAATTCCGGAAAATCTTCAACATGAAGAGTTCGCATTCCAATATAGTGGTTAAGGCCGTTTATTATCTCAACATCCCCGCTTAATTTATCAGCATGAATCAACAGTCGGAGTCCTTCCGGATACTGAGGAGCCACCAGGTCTATCCGCCATAACGGATAGATAAGTGCTAACAGCAGGATCAAGCCACTTATGATGAGGAGAATTCTTGAAACCACTGAGATTTTGTTCTTTTTCATAAGGTGGAATTTAATGAAAAGGAAAAGCCGCAAAGGTTCAGCCTTTGCTCCCCTTTGCGGCTTATCACCATTTATAAATCAACAAAAATGAACTTTGTTGCGCGGCTATTGCCGCGATGTATCTCTCTTCCCGGATGTATCGGACTGGCCTGTAGGGGAGGCGGCTCCGTTTGCGGGAAGATTTGTTCCAGTACTAAACATTAGTGGCACATTGCTTCCCGCAGGGGAAACTCTTACATATCCAGACATTTCCTGGTGTAAGGCACTGCAGAAGTCTGTGCAATACATGGGGAAGATACCTACCCTGTCCGGAATCCATTTAAGAGTAGTGGTTTCTCCCGGCATTATCAATAACTCAGCGTTCAATGCACCTTTTATTGCAAAACCATGAGGAACATCCCAATCCTGTTCCAGATTAGTAACATGAAAGTAAACTTCATCGCCCATTTTTATTCCTTCAATATTATCTGGAGTTAAATGCGAGCGTATTGCGGTCATGTACACATGCACCTTATTCCCTTCTCTGATCACTTTAGCTTCCGCCTCTCCCTTTGCTACTCTTGGATGTTTGTTTTCGTCTATCTTGAAGAACTTAACCGAACGATCCCGGATCAACGCTGCGGGAGCAGCTTGTGCATAGTGTGGTTCTCCTATTGTAGGAAAATCGAGGATCATCTGCATTTTATCTCCACTGATATCATATATCTGCGCACTTTGAGAAAGCTCTGGACCAGTTGGAAGGTATCTGTCTTTAGTGATCTTGTTATAGGCAACGAGATATTTTCCATTTGGCTTCTTACTATCGCCACCAGGGATCATCAGGTGACCCACAGAATAATATGTAGGAGCACGGTCAACTACTTTCAGATCCTTGATATTCCATTTAACGATCTCACTTGAAACAAACATTGAGGTATATGCATTGCCCCTTTCATCAAATTCAGTGTGCAATGGTCCCAAGCCTGGTTTCTGTACTTCGCCATAAAGAGCAGATTCGTATTTTACGACAGGGATTCCCTCATATTCCCCCTCAAAATCCTTGGCAGCTATCGCTTTCTGTAACTTGTCAAAACTGAAAACAGGTATCAGTGCAGCAAGTTTACCGCTTCCTACAATATATTCTCCAGTAGGATCTACGTCGCAACCGTGAGGGGATTTAGGACATGGAATAAGATATACGAGGTCTTCAAAATCCTTAACATCCAGAACCGTTACTTCATTCTTAATTGTTGAAGTTGCCGAATGGGTATGCTCATCCCAGCGATTACTCGCATATCGGGCAGGTAATTTCTTTCCTTTTCCTGCTTTAATATATTCTTCTGCTTTCTTCCAGTTTACAGCCATGATGAAATCCTTATCCTTTTGGGATGCATTCACCTCAAGGAGAGTGTTGGCCTGTTCCGTGTTATAGGTGCTGAAAAAGAACCATCCGTGAGATTTCCCTTTACCGGCATGGCTAAGGTCGAAATTCACACCGGGGCATTTCAGCTGGAATGCAAGATCCATATTACCATTGTTCTTATCTACGCTGATAAAACTAATAGTTCCCTGGAAATTCTGTTTGTAGGTATTAATAGGAACGTCGCCCTGGGTACCATCCATTGGCACACTAAAACGTGTACCCGCAATAACATACTCTGTGTTCTCAGTAATGAAGGGTGAAGAGTGATTACCTCCAGAGTTAGGCAATTCCAGAATCTCGGCGGTGCGGAAAGTGGTTAGATCGATACGCGCTACACGCGGAGTGTTGTTGGCATTTCCAAACACCCAGCGGCCGTCCATTTCACCGTTAGTTTGAGAAACCTGTACGTGGTGCAGATCATCCCAAGGCACGAAGCCGTGAGAAGTATTCAACATAGGTTTGGTTTCTTCGCTGTATCCCCATCCTTTTTCAGGATCTACCGAGAAAACAGGGATCACACGAAGCAATCGACCTGATGGCAGACCATAAACCGACATTTGACCACTGAAGCCTCCGGATACAAAGTTGTAGAACTCATCGTATTTTCCTGGAGCAACATAGGCCTTGGAAGCGGCATCTGCCGATACAGCAGTTCCTGCATTCTTTGGTTTACAAGAGTGTAAACCGATGCTTAATGCCAGCACTGGTATGGCCATCAAGCTGATTCTTAGATTTTTCATTTTGGTATGTATAAAGCGTTTTAGGGTAATGTGCATTATCAAGGTTTCACGCCGTCATTCTTACGCATGAACTCATAGACGTTCCTTGCGTCGTCATCTGTAAGATTCTGATTTGGCATCCTTACAAGACAGATCTCTAATTGGGCCTGTGCCTTTGGATCCTTATCCAGCATTACATCAGTATTGGTCGAAAAATTCATGATCCATTCAGCTGTGTGACGTTTGGTGACATCCTGCCATCCGGGGCCCACTACTCTTTCATCAGTTAATTTATGACAGCCTGCACATTTAACAGTGTACACTTTCTCACCTGCATCGGCCATTGCAACATTAAGATTCGGGCTTACCTCAACATTTGTAAATTTACCTTCACCTCTGTTTGGGTCATAAGGAGGATTGCCATTATCTGTTGTGGCATTTGTAGAGGAAGATTCATTAGAACTAGTGGTTGTGGTTTTTTCACCATCGTTACCACCACAGGATGCGAGAATAAGACCCGCCGCGAATGCAATCATTACCTTTTTCATACAGCTTGATTTTTAGATTTATTAATAGAATGCAACATTAGCTCCTGCAGGTACTGCGCATTATGCGCCTGGTCATAAATCCCGGATAATTAGGAGCAGATTTGATACCATCAACAAATTTTGTTCCGCAAAGATTCGCTCCACCAAATAAGAATTCTATGACCGTTGTCATACTAAAATAGTATTTTCATCATTCTTATCAAATTTTGCTGCGGATAGTTTTGCCTAACAATGCTGGATACAAATCTTTTATTAGCCTGGGGAGGCAATTATAAAAAAATATCAGCAGGCGAACAGATCTTTGCTGAAGGGAATCCATGTAACTTCTATTTCCAGTTGGTTTCCGGTAGGATTAAATGGGTGAATATTGATGAGGACGGAAAAGAATTTCTACATTATATAATAGAAGCGGGTGAAGCATTCGGAGATCTTCCTCTTTCTGAAAATGAGTATCATTCAGGATCTGCAATAGCTGAAAATGACAGTGTAATTATAAGGCTTCATGCTCCGGTCTTCAGGCAAATTCTCTCTGAACATTCAAATCTGCTTCTAAGCTTTGCTATAATGCTGTCGAAGCAGTTAAAGAATAGATCAAGAACAATGTGTTCCCTGGCGTTTAACCATCCTGAAAAAAGGATACTGGAGCTTATCGAGAACCTGGTGCATGAAAACAGGAACATCTGCAGCAAATGCCGGCAACTTAAACTAACACGTCAGCAAATTGCTGATATGACCGGACTCCGTGTAGAAACTGTTATAAGAGCAATGAGGCATATGCACGAAAGAGGAGAGCTGACTATTGAAAAAGGAAAGGTATATTGTTGATGATTGGAGTCATATTTGATGCCTTCTCCTGCTTTAACTTTGCACACTGCCATGAATAACTTCATTAGAAAATGGTTTATAGTTGCATTTTTTAATCTTCTGCTCGTAGCCTTACTGGGAATGATCATGCGGTACAAGCTGGCATTTCCTCTCCCCGCAATTGATCAAAAGCATACACTTCACAGCCATTCACATTTTGCATTTACAGGATGGATCACGCAAACCCTGATGGTATTGCTGGTTCACTACATGGCACAGATTAGAAATGAATATTGCCTTAAAAAGTACTCATGGCTGCTATATTCCAACCTGGTTTGCTCTTATGGAATGCTTATCTTCTTTTTTTTCCAGGGATATTCTTTCTTCTCGATACTATTTTCCACTTTAAGCCTGATTGTTTCCTATACATTTTCCATTATTTATTGGCGCGATCTGAATAAAGTAAAGGATCCAAATATTGGACATAAATGGATTAAAGCATCTTTCATTTTTGCAGCAATTTCCTCGCTTGGTGCATACTCGCTTGCGTATATGATGAGTAACCAGGTCGTAAACCAGCGTTTATACCTCGCTGCAATATATTTCTTCCTTCACTTCCAGTATAATGGCTGGTTCTTCTTCGCTGGACTAGGACTCTTCTTTTCAAAACTGAAAAATGCAGGTACTGATAATTTAAAACGAAAAATATTCTGGCTCTTCGCAGTCCCCTGCATCCCTACATTCCTTCTTTCTGCGCTCTGGATACCCTTCCCCGATTGGGTTTACTGGATCCTTATCGTTTGTGTTTTGGCTCAACTTGCAGCCTGGGTGCTGATGTTAAAGTATTTGAGAATAAACCGGCAATACCTTAGTTCAATGGTAAAAACCGGGAAAACATTATTCATACTGGCGGGAATTGCTTTTACCATTAAACTATTATTGCAATCCGGGTCGGTGCACCCGGAACTGAGCAAACTTTCCTACAGTTTTCGGCCCATCGTAATTGGTTATCTTCATCTGGTTCTGCTAGCAGTAACAAGCGTTTTCCTTCTGGGATATATAAGTGCTTTCAGAATTATTGAAACAGGAAAAAGATTTAAGACGGGAGTGTTCATCTTTGTTACCGGGATTATATTGAATGAATTACTGCTTATGATCCAGGGAGTCGCTTCCATGACCTATACCGCAACACCATTTATGAATTACCTGCTTTTCTTCGCCGCATTGACTATGTTCATTGGGATATTTATTATCCTCTTAAGCCGCATAAGCGACCGGAATCATTCCTCTACCCTGGATAATCCCCCCTATTAAAAGGGAGATTGATCTTATTAAATCCCTGCATTGATATTAGCTTGTTACCAATGGTCATAACATGTATTAGCTGATCATTAATGATCCGGTTGAGACTGCAATTCTATATTAGGTCAGATATACCGGTATTTATGATAAAGTACAGCACGGACCATGACAGCGGTTATTTTTTAGGGAAAGAACAAGATTTAATTTGCTTCAAATAAAATTTTTAATGGGGGTACAAATTCCAAATGCAGAATTGTATATCAGCGACATACGCTCCTGGGAGGTCCTTCTTGATGCCTTCAGCAGGGAGAATACCTTGTTGAAGAATACCCTGGCCCAAGTAGTTGATAGAATAGATGATCAGCCTTACCTTGAAATGGCAGAGAAATTCAATAATCTATTCATTACTAAAGATGAATGTATCCTGGATCTCAGGAAGGAAATTGAATCTCACAGAATGGCCCTGGAATCAGGCCTTTATCTGTATCCTGCCCATAACAGAAAGTTTATGAGCAGGCACCGGAAACTGAGTAACGAAATGGAGAATTTTAAATCTGGTATCTTCCAGCTTAAAGAGCGTTTCAATAATTACCTTACTTCCCAGTAACCAAAACTACCTGCAAAAAGAAAGCCCCGTTGCAGGGGCTTTAATTTTACCATGGATATTTTGTTTCATTGATCAAAACGTCAGATATCCGTCGTCTCGCTTCCTTTGCATTATAAGGCTGTGCCTTGGTGAAACGCTTTATTCCAAGCAAAAGCATACGAAGTTCGTCACCTTCTGCAAAAGCATTGATGGCGTCTTTACCGCATTTGTTGATTTTATCCATAGCATCACTTATGTACACGCGCATAAGGTCTGCCTGTACCGAATCAGTTGCATAACCATTCCTGATCACTCTTAATAATGCTGATTCTGCATGGAAGGTTTGGATGGCCATATCCGCAATATTCATAATGATCTCCTGCTCGCTTTCCAGGTTCATCATCAGTTTTTGAACTGCTGCACCTGCAGTAAGAAGGATAGCTTTTTTCATGTTACGCACATAGCCTGTTTCGACCGCAAACGCTGCTTCATCTTCTTCTCCGAAATCTGGTATGCTCATCAACTCCTTAGCCACATTCATTGCCGGTCCCATCAGGTCGAGCCTGCCTTTCATAGCTCTCTTAAGCATCATATCCACAGTAAGCAACCTGTTTATTTCATTGGTACCTTCATATATCCTGTTGATCCTGCTGTCGCGATAGGCTCTGCTGATGTCATATTCATCACTAAAGCCATTGCCGCCATGAACCTGAACGCCTTCATCCACTACAAAGTCAAGCATTTCACTTCCATCTACTTTAAGCATGGCGCATTCAATTGCATACTCTTCGGCTGAGCCCAGTAATGCTTCATTAAATGGTTTGCCTTCAGCGGCCAGCATTATCTCTTTCTCATCGATCCATTTTGCCGTTCTGTACAGTGCCGATTCGCTTGCCCAAATCCTGGCAGCACATTGGGCTAACTTATGTTTTATTGCTCCAAAAGTTGCAATAGGCTTTTTGAACTGCTGTCTGGTGTTAGCATATTTGATAGTATCCGTAAGCGCCATCTTTGCCCCGCCCAACGTAGCCGAACACAGTTTTAATCTTCCTATGTTCAAAATATTAAAGGCAATTACATGACCCTTCCCTGCTTCGCCCAACAGGTTTTCAACTGGCACTTTACAGTCCTGGAAGTATAATTGTACTGTGGAAGAACCTTTTATACCCATCTTATGCTCCTCTGCTCCCTGGGTGAACCCTTCCATCCCCCGTTCAACTATGAATGCGGAAAAGCCTGATTTACCTTCCGGGTGATCCCCGGTGATCTTTGCAAACACTGTGTAAACATCCGCAAAGCCTCCATTGGTGATCCACACCTTCTGACCATTCAATATATAATGCTTACCATCTGCAGATAATGTTGCAGTAGTTTTTGCTCCCAAAGCATCGCTCCCGCTTTCTGGTTCAGTAAGTCCATAACTGCCCTTCCATTTTCCTGTAGCGAGATTCGGGATATACTTCATTTTTTGTTCATCAGTTCCAAAATAGAGGATAGGCAATGTGCCTATTCCAGCGTGTGCGCTCATGGCAACACTGAATGAATAACCTGCGCCCAATCCTTCACTTACCAGGGTTGAGGTGACAAAATCCTTCCCCATACCTCCAAGTTCTTCTGGTACGGATGCTCCCAAAAGTCCCAGTTCCCCTGCTTTTTCCATCAATGATGGCATTAGCCCGGGCTCCATGCTGTCTATCCTGTTCACGTGTGGCAACACTTCTGACTGAAGGAACTGGATACACATCTCTTTCACCATTCGCTGTTCATCTGTGAATTGTTCCGGTGTAAAAGTTTCCCGGGGATCGGATTCCCTTATCAGCCATTCTCCACCTTTGATTGTTGCTTCTTTAGTATTCATAATAAAAGGTTTCATTTCAAATTTTCATAAACAAGCTGCAGCACATCCTTCGCGATGTTTATTTGCTGTGGTGTAACTCCTTCCAGTGCCTCGTTCAATGTTTGAGAGGCAAGTTCCATGGTCTTCTCCTGTAATTCCTTTGCTTCAGGTGTCAGGTAGATCATATTTATCCTCCTGTCATCCTTTGAAGGAACCCTCTTTACCAGCTTTAATTTTTCAAGGTTATCAACCAGCCTGGTAATGCTGGGTTTATCCCTGAAAGTCGCTTCACATAATTGTTGCTGGCTTAACCCATTTTCTTTCCAAAGATGATACAGCACACTCCATTGCTCTATGGTAATATCCACCCCATTCAGCTTAAAATTTTTCTGAAGCCTGCGCGCGATCGCGGTACTGGCTTTCCCCGTAATAAAGCTGTAAAGCTCGCTTTTCTTAAATTGGTTGTTTGTCATACAGTTGTTTAAACAACTATATAAAGTTAACCATTCCCATTAACTTGAGAAAAATTTTTCGGCAATGGCATTACTAGTGCCCGTGATCCTCTTTTTATTGGCTTTTTACGCGGTGCTTATGCTATTATATAGTTTTAAATGGTTCAGACACAGGGCGAATAAAAGGAAGTTTCAATCCGTAAAGATCTCCATAGTAGTTCCTGCCCGCAATGAAGGCAGGAATATCAGGTTTTTCCTGGAATCTGTAAGAGACCTGGAATATGATGGTTATATAGAATTGATTGTTGTGGATGATCAGTCTACAGATGATACAGCTAACGTTGTAACGTCGTATTTTCCGTCAATTCCCTTTTTACGCCTGGTCAAAATTGAAGAAGGAGTGTCTTCTAAAAAGTACGCTCTTTCGAAAGGAATTCAAAATGCAACAGGACAACTGATCCTTACTTCGGATGCAGACTGTATACTTCCAAAATACCTATTAACTGAGATCGCCAGCGCATACAATTCTAAAAAGGCGAAAATGATCATTGCGCCGGTTATGATCGAGCCCGGAAAAAACTTCTTAAGTATATTTCAGTCCCTCGATTTCCTGGCATTGCAGGCTATCACGCTTACCGGGGTTCACCAGCTTTGCAATGGAGCTAATCTTACATTTGAAAAAAGCAGTTTTAACCAGGTAAATGGTTACCATGGTATTGATGATATCGCTAGCGGCGACGATGTATTGCTATTAGGAAAGTTCAATAAAGCCTTCCAAAATGAGGTTTTTATACTTCGTTCTAAAAATGCAATAGTCAGGACAAAAGCAGTTTCTAACCTGGGAGAATTTATAGATCAAAGAGTAAGGTGGTCAGGGAAATGGAAACGTCTTCCCCTAAAAGATATTGGAATTCTTGGGGGAGTGTACCTGCTTAATGCCCTGATCGTAATATTATTCATCTTTTCTTTTTTTGCCGAAAAAATAGTTTTGGGAAGTCTCTCTACTTCACCTTTTCTCTTTATCCTGGCTGTTATTTGTATTAAATGCTTTTTCGAGTTATTGCTGATGATCCCGGCTTCCAGGTTCTTTGGACTGTCCAGGTTCATGGCAATGTTTCCATTACTTCAGCCTATTCATATATTCTATACATTTATTACAGGCACTCTTGCTTTAAAAGGTAATTATTCATGGAAGGATAGAAAAAGAAATGAGCCAGCATAGTTCATATACCAGCAGTATCTGGAAAAGGCTAAATAGAAACATTGCAGGAATGGCTGGAATGATCATTATCATTTTATCCGTGATCTGTTCCATATTTGCTTATGCCCTTGCGCCAGACAGCAGTCCTTTTGCTGATGATCAAACAGTGGAAATCCAGGCTATGCCTCCGGGGCACAAGCAGCTATTTTTGAAAGTTCCTGTTGTTTCGGGCCATGGCGGAGGATCATGGTTTAATGGAACAACACCGGTTAATGATCTCGTACCGATTAACCAATATTCTATTGCAGGAGACAGTGTAAGAATTCATAAATATGTAGATGAGGATACATCTGAATTATGGGTTATGCATATTGACCAGCTTTCCTACCGGCCATTAGAAAAGAACTTCACAGAAAAAAAATTCCTTTTAGGTACAGATGGGTTCGGTCGGGATATAATAAGCAGGTTGCTGGTGGGTTCCAGGATCAGCCTGTCAGTTGGATTGATCGCAGTACTAATTTCCCTAATTGTTGGAGTAAGCCTTGGCGCCATTGCAGGTTACTACCGGGGAAGAGTTGACAGCATCATTATGTGGTTGATAAATGTTAGCTGGAGTATTCCAACCTTGTTACTTGTTTTTGCAATTACAATGGCGGTAGGTAAAGGTTTCTGGCAGATATTCATTGCCGTAGGGCTAACGATGTGGGTTGGCGTTGCACGCCTGGTCCGGGGCCAGGTACTGTACCTTCGTGAAATGGAATTTGTACAGGCTGCAAAGGCGCTGGGGTTTTCTGACAGGAGAATAATATTGCGGCATATACTTCCTAATATAACAGGCCCTTTAATGGTTATCTCAGCTTCTAATTTTGCTACAGCAATTATTATAGAGGCAGGATTGAGTTTTTTAGGGATCGGTGTTCAACCGCCTCAGCCAAGTTGGGGACTTATGATAAAAGAGAATTACAATTTTATCATCACCGACCAGCCTTTTCTTGCATTAGTGCCGGGATTTGCGATAATGCTGCTTGTTCTTTCCTTCAATTTATTAGGAAATGCATTGCGCGATGCTTTCGATGTTAGAAATTAATCTTCTTTAACGATCACAGGGAAGATCTCCACGAATTCCTCCCCATCAAGAGAATGTATTTCCAGTTTTTGTTTTGGTATGTACCTGTACTCCGAAGCCTGCGACATAAATGTATCAGGCAGGTCTTCAAAGGGCAGATCAGGATTGATAAGGTAAATAGTATCCAATTCCTGCCCTTTAAGAATCTGTACCTCGGTATACCTCGTCTTTGTATGGCCGTTAATATGAAATTTAACCTTGGCGGCAAAACCAACCGTGCCTTCAGGCTGTCTTAACTGGAATTCCTCTATAAATCTGTCTATGGCCTTCAAATTTGGCATAATAGGTTTGTTGGTTGGCTTCGATAGGGATTGCTTTTCAGCAATTTATGATATTAAAAAATTATGCCAATTCGGTTCCGTGTTACTCTGATTACCTTTGCGCTATGGCGCAAAAGAAGCTCTTCAGATTTGGACAACTGAGCACCTTTCCCAATGTGAAGGAGTACCCGGAAGACATGAAAGGCAAATGGAGTGAGTTTTTCGGAAATACTCATCCTGTTTGGCTGGAACTTGCCTGTGGACGTGGGGAATATACTTATTGCCTGGCCAAACTGCACCCGAACATGAATTTCCTGGGGGTTGATGTGAAAGGCAACAGGATGTACATTGGCGCGAAAAAGGCGCTGGATGAAGGGATTAACAATGCGGGATTTCTTCGGACACAGATCGAAATGCTGGGCAATTATTTCGGGAAAGGAGAGGTAAACGGATTATGGATAACATTCCCGGATCCCCAGCTTCGTGCTTCAAAAGCAAAAAAAAGACTTACGCACCCGCGTTTCCTCCGTATCTATCAACAGATCCTCGCACCCGGAGCCATCATAAATTTAAAAACTGATTCCCCGGACCTTTATGAGTTCACAAAACTGGTAATTTCTTTATATGGCCTGAATTTAATTGCAGACCTTGACGATATCTCGGATTCTACCAATCCTGAATTAATGATCAGGACACACTATGAGTCACTTGACATTGCCAAAAGCAATACTGTTCACTTTCTTTCATTTTCTCTTCCACCTGTTCTTCCTGAAAATGATGAAGAATTAAAACAGCGTCTTTTATATGCAAAAGCCTGAAGAGGGAAAAGATTATTATTTTGAGAATGGCCTAATGGTAATGACAGCATATTACCTGTTACGCCGTGGCTATTGCTGCGGAAATAGATGCAGGCACTGCCCATACAATGAAAAAGGAAACAAAAAAAACGAAAATCCAAAACCAAAGTCAACCGAACGATAAACGAAACTTCTTCGAAGATGTTTATGACGTAGTTAGACAGATCCCTAAAGGAAGGGTTTCCACCTACGGGGCTATAGCTGCCTACCTGGGAACCCGTTTATCGGCACGGATGGTGGGCTGGGCAATGAATGGAGCCCATGGTGTTTCGCCCCATGTTCCGGCACAGCGCGTAGTTAACAGGAATGGAATGCTCTCAGGTAAAATGCATTTCGGGTCTGAAAAAGAAATGGAAAGCCTGCTAAAAAATGACGGTGTACATGTAGTGAACGATGTTGTTCAGAATTTTCAGAAGGTTTTCTGGGATCCTGCTTTAGAACTGGAATTATGATCAGGAATAATAAGGATTGATCATAATGTATACGATAACCCCGGAGATTGCAACATACAACCACACCGGCCAGGTAAACCGGCTCAGTTTCTTATGCCTTTCATATTCACCCGTAAGCCCTCGGTAAGCAGTGAAAAGTATCATCGGAAGTATTATGCCCGCTAAAGGGATATGTGTCAGAAGAATTATGTAATAAAAGATCCTTATTCCGCCTACAACCTCTTTTTCAGCATCTGAAACAATCCCGTCATGATTTGCATCACCGAATCGTGTTTCTCCTGTAAACAGGTGATGAGCAATATAACTTAGCAAGAAAAGAACAGACAGAAAGATCGCAATGCTCATTAAGCTCTTATGCAATGCATATCGTTTCAATTTTACAGCAATGAGCGCCATAACCAGCAGCGTAGCCACCATTGAGTTCAGGATGGCGTTGTTCAAGGCAAAAAGGTGTTCATTGAAAGGAAGATTAGCTTCAAGCTTTACCTGGCTCAGGAAAAGTACAGCAATGAATACCATTAAAGACACGATCAAAATTAAAACCCTGGCAAGCTTGTCATTCTTTCTTATTGTAGCTGGAAGCATTATACCCTGTTTTTATTCTTTCTGTTCATCAATGTTACAACAACGATCACGATAGCAATTCCAAGAAAGATCAATGGCAGCACAGGTATGAATCTTCTGAAGACTGAAGGACTTTCCTTTCCTTTCTCAAGCATTAGCGTTGGTATATCGCGGGCCAGTTGCGCGAGTTCTGTTGTATCAAATCCATTATACCAGCCACGGATAACCCTGCTTGTATCCAGTAGGAAGAAATCCTCTGTATGAATAAATGCTGTATCAACCTTGGGATCAGCAATATTTGCTTTCATTTCCTTAAATGCAAAATCATATATCTCTTCCTTGCTTCCTGTAACCATCCACCAGCTGTCATGATTCACTTTAAAACGATCGGCAAAGGCGCGCAATTTTGGAATACTGTCATGTTCCGGGTCAACGGAAATGGAAACAAACTGAACTATATCCGGATTTTTTTTGAAGGAATTCTGCAGCTTCAGCATGCTCCTGGTAAGATTGGGGCACACTACCGGGCATCTCGTGAAGAAATAATTTACTACAAGGATCTTTCCCTTTGCATCGTCGAAGGTCACCTTTTTACCCAACTGGTTCGTGAATACCGGGCTTTTAACTTTATGCCATATGGTATCAGTTGTGGTTTTGCCTCCCTTTTCCTTAACGACCACATCATCAAAAAAATACCGCTTCGGCAAATGCACGGCATTCTCGCTATAGTAGCGAACTATGAAATATCCTGCTATCGGCAGCAGTAAGGCAATTATGATTGATATTATTGCAGTTCTGTTCACAGGTATAATTATGAAAAAACCACCGCACGGCTGAAGGCAGAACGGTGGTCAGTTATTAAAAGTTGTCTTTATTAGTCTTTCTTTCCCTTATCCAGCGCTGCCGGCGCTACCTGTTCTGTCTTAGGTTCCGACCCTGCATTTGTGTTACGCATGTTCTTCCAGTGGTCACCATCCCAAAGGAAGGCTATGATGAACCAGATGAACAATGCAAGAGGAACCAGCACGGTCATCACAAAATTCCGGATCTCATCTCCAAGGTGCATGAAAATAGCAACTATATACCATGCTTTTGCAAGTGTTAGTATACAAACCACTCCCTTCAGGAATAATATTAATGCTTCGCTTGGATTGCCACCCTCGGTAATAAAATATATTCCCAGGCCTATACCAAGTTCCACCACCGTGATCACAGAAAGTATCCAGAAGGTTTTCCAGATCCTCTTTGTACCACCATCATGCTTGGGTGCGTAGGTGATCTCCGGTGAAATAACATGCTGACTCATATTGATCCTTTTCTTTTTTGCTTAGATAAGATAAAAACACAAAAATACGAATACCCAAACCAGGTCTACAAAGTGCCAGTATAACCCGGCCTTTTCGATCATTTCGTAATGTCCTCGCTGATCAAAATGGCCGAGCCTGGTTTTGATAAGCATTATAATATTGATCACAACTCCACTGAATACGTGGAAGCCGTGGAACCCGGTTATTCCGAAGAAGAATCCACCAAATAGTCCTGGACCAGGAGTTGCAATAGCCTGGCCATTATGTTGAACCACCGGGCCCAATGCGTTATGCGTTATGGTTGTAGCCCAGCTTTCAACCTTTCCGTTTACCAGCACATCTTTATATCCCGTTAGCATATGGGTCCACTCCCATGCCTGGCAACCCAAGAAGGCTAGTCCTCCAAGAATTGTGAGCACCATGTACTTCTCCACCCCTTTGCGGTTCATTTTATGGCCTTCATGAACAGCCAGCACCATAGTAACCGAGCTGAAGATAAGGATGAAGGTCATAAGACTAACGAATGCAAGCGGGAGGTTTGCATGCCCCATGAATGGGAATGCATTAAACACGTGGTTAGGATCTGGCCACCAGTTGTTACTGAACCTAACAGTTCCATAACTGATAAGGAAAGCTCCGAAAGTGAAGGCATCACTCATCAGGAAGTACCACATCATTACCTTGCCATATGTAGCATTGAAGGGACTTCTTCCTCCATTCCACCATTTAGTTCCGGATGGTATCGCTGTTGTTGACATAATTATTTATTCTGTTCTTAATTCAAAAATATTATCTGATCATCACCAGGAATACCAGTAGATAGATCCAGAGTATATCCACAAAATGCCAGTATGTTCCGAGGATCTGTACGGGCAAAATGCTGTAATTCCTTACTTTCCGGCTGAATGACCTAAGGGCCATTACTGCCAGTGCAATAATTCCTCCTGCTACGTGCAACGCGTGTGCTCCTACAATTACATACAGGAACGATACCGAAACATTAGCCTGCAATCCAAGACCGAAGCCCAGTAGCTGCCTGAAACCAACCACCTGCAATGCAATGAAGACTAAACCAAGTATAAGCGTGGTCAGCATCAACAACCTGTAACGCCTCATTTGCCTGTCCTGGAAAGCCCTGCCTGCCAGGAAGATGGTGACACTGCTCAATACAATAGCAACCGTACTGTAAATAAAAGCAAGAGGCAATTCAAAACTTTCCCAGTTGGCCTGGTTACGCTTTACTATATATGCGCTGGTTAATCCTGCAAACATCATAAGGATACTCCCTATCGCGATCCACAAAGTGAATTTATGGGGATGTATCTTATTCCGTGTTGTCATGGTCATTGCAAGAGAACTCATTTAATACTCCTTGTTTTTATATTTTGTCTGCATAGAGCGATAACAGAACGATCATAAGATAGAAATACGATCCGAACATTACCTTTCTTGCACTTTTCACATCCATTTTAATGTACAGCATTAAGCATATCATTACCATGGATAAATTACAAATCAGCACGATCCACATACTCACTAAACCGCTTATGCCGAAATAATATGGCAGCAAACCCACAGGTATCATCATAACACTGTACATAACAGATTGCAGCGCTGTGAATTTGGTTGGCCCTTTATCACTTGGCAATAATTTGAATCCCGCCTTACTGTAATCGCCATGTGCAACCCAGGCTATTGCCCAGAAGTGCGGGAACTGCCAAAGGAACTGGATGGTGAACAGGATCCAGCCTCCAGCAGAAAAATCATCCGTTGCTGCCACCCAGCCTATAAGGCATGGAAGTGCGCCGGGCAATGCTCCTACCAAAACGGCAATGGAATTCACCTTCTTTAACGGGGTATAAATAAACCCGTAAAGGAAAAGGCTGAACAACGACAATAGGGCACTCTGCATGTTAAAGAAGTACCACATCATCGCAATACCCGCAATTCCACTGATACCTGCAAAAACGTAGGCTTCACTTTCCGACATCCTCCCACTGGCTACCGGCCGCTTTGCCGTACGCTTCATCATAGAGTCGGTCTGCTTCTCAAAAGCCTGGTTTACTGCATTTGCCGAACCTGTTACCAGCATTCCTGCCAGAAAAAGTAAAAGAACTTGAAGGAGGTCGAACCTTACATTGGGTGCCAGCAGGTAACTAATCACCGTACTGAACACTACAAAGAAGCTGAGGGTGAATTTGATCAGCAAAAAGTAATCCTTCACCTTGCTTGCCAACACAAACGATGCTGAGTTGGATATGTTCCTTTTTTCCTCCATTATGCTGCCATCATTTTCATTGACGGCTATTCAACACTAGTGGTGCTTCGATTCATCTGCTCCAACAGGAATATGCTGTGGAGTGAAATCCTTTCCATCCTTTGAATAATCATATGGCCAGCGATGTACCTCAGGGATCTCACCATGCCAGTTACCATGACCGGGACGGATAGGTGTTGTCCATTCAAGCGTGTTCGCATTCCATGGATTCTGGGATGTCACTTTCCTTCCTTTCCAGATACTGTAGAAGAAGTTGATGACAAACAGAAGCTGAACTGCAAATACTATAATTGAAACAAAGCTTATGAACTGGTTCAGTGCAAGGAAATCCTTGAATGATTCCCAGCTTGAATAATCATAGTAACGGCGTGGCATACCTGCAAGACCCTGGTAGTGCATTGGCCAGAAAATAAGGTATGCACCTATCATGGTCACCCAGAAATGAATATATGCCAGGGTATTGTTCATATACCTCCCGAACATTTTAGGATACCAGTGATAAATCCCTGCAAACATTCCGAACATACCGGCCACACCCATTACTATATGGAAGTGGGCAATGATAAAGTAGGTATCATGAAGGTGAATATCGAGTGCAGAGTTACCAACGAATATCCCGGTAAGTCCACCTGAAATGAACATACTTACAAAACCGATCGAGAAAAGCATACCGGGTGTAAACCTGATCTGGCCCCTCCAGATCGTCGTAAGCCAGTTGAAGACCTTGATCGCAGAGGGCACCGCGATAAGCAATGTGAGCAACACGAATACCGCTCCAAGGAATGGATTCATACCTGTTACGAACATATGGTGCGCCCAAACAAGGAATGCCAGGATACAGATAGCGAACATTGAACCCACCATTGCCATATACCCGAAGATCGGTTTCCTCGAATTCACACTCAACACTTCGGATGCAATACCCATCGCGGGCAGGATGATGATATATACCTCAGGGTGACCAAGGAACCAGAATAAGTGCTGGAAAAGGATCGCACTTCCGCCTTCATGAGGAAGGATCTTTCCTGCAATAACGATATCACTCAGGAAGAAGCTTGTTCCAAGATTCCTGTCGAAAAGTAGCAGTACGGCACCTGAAAGCAGAACAGGGAATGAAAGAACACCAAGAATAGCGGTGAAGAACAATCCCCAGATCGTTAACGGTAACCTTGTCATGCTCATACCCTTGGTACGCATGTTAAGGATAGTACTTATATAATTAAGGCCTGCAAGCAACTGGGAAATAATGAATATGGCCATTGATATAAGCCAAAGGTCCATGCCTATCTTACTTCCCAAGGATGCATCACCTAAAGCGCTCAATGGTGGGTAAATGGTCCAGCCACCCGAAGCAGGTCCGGTTTGAACGAATAATGAAGCGATCATTATAACCGAAGCAATAAAGAAGAACCAGTAGCTGAGCATATTCAGTAATGGTGAAGCCATATCCCTTGCACCAATCTGGAGAGGGATAAGGAAGTTTGCGAACGTACCGCTCAATCCTGCTGTCAATACGAAGAATACAAGTACGGTTCCGTGCATTGTTACCAGTGCATAATAGAAATCGGGACTTATCTTCCCGCCTTTTGCCCAGTTACCCAGGATGTCTTCAAGCCATGGGAAAGTTGTATCGGGGTATCCTAATTGCAGACGGAACAGCACGGAGAACAAGCCCCCGATGATTGCCCAAACAATACCTGTAATAAGGAATTGCTTCGCGATCATCTTGTGGTCCTGGCTGAAAATATATTTGGTCAGGAACGATTCATGGTGATGGTGCTCATGATGGGCATCATGTCCATGTATATCAGCACCTGGTAAAGTCACTACACTACTCATGATATAAATATTACCGTTTATTAATTTTGTGGCTCAGTAACTGCAGTCAGGGCTGCTGTTGCATTTGCCGTGGTGTCCGTAGCTGCCGGAGCCTGCTTGGCTGGATCCCTGTCGGGATAAAGACCATAGTATTCAGGCTTTAATGATGCCAGCCATTTCTTATAATTTTCTTCTGTTTCTACAACGATCACACCTCTCATTGAAAAGTGCCCAGACCCACACATCTGGTCGCAAGCGATCTCGTAGGTGAAATTTGGATTCCCGGTGCGCTCGCGCATCTGCTCTGTGGTATACTTCGGGGTGAACCATAAGGTGGTCGGAATTCCCGGAACAGCATCCATTTTTAAACGGAAGTGCGGCAAACCAACGTCGTGGATCACATCCTGCGCATGAATCACAAGCTTAACAGGTCTGCCAACAGGGATGTGCAGTTCATTCGCACGGAGGTCATCATGACTTTCCGGATCATTAAAATCCACCCCTAGCGTATTACCTGCCGGGTTGTTATACAATTTAAAATTTTTCTTCCCCAGCATTCCATCTTCACCAGGATAGCGGAAGTCCCAGCCAAACTGGTGACCTGTCACCTCCACCAGGAGAGAATCCTTTGGCGGATCTCCGGTGATCTTGAACCAGTATTTAAGACCAAATACTACAAGTACGGTAAGAAATATTGCCGGCACAGTGGTCCAGATAAGTTCAAGCTTGGTATTGTGCGGAAAGAAGTATGCACGCCTGTTATCATTTTCCTGGTATTTGTACGCAAACCAAAAGAGGAGGATCTGTGTAATGATAAAAACCACTCCAGTGATCGCAATGGTGATCCAGAGCATTGTGTCGATCTTCTCACCTTCTTCTGATGCAGAACCCTGTGGGAAAAGTGTTTTGTCGTATAACAATTCATTGCACCACCAGGCACCGATCAGGCCCAGGATCAGGAAAGCGATCATTAGAAATCCATTGATCCGGTTATTCTGACGACGGGCTCTTTCTTCCCCTTTCAGAACGGAAACATATTCGCTTGCCTTGGCGATCTGGAAGATCACCACGAAGATCATGATAACAATAAGGACCAGGAACAACTCTTTCATTTCAGTTTTTTTTTACACCGGGAAACCGCGGTTGTTGTTTTTGCTCTTCTTTTTCTATTAAGTGTGGTGAATCATACTTTCTTTCAGGAAAGGATGGTTTCTGGCAACCAATGGATGCTTAGAAAGATACCTACCTGTTCCCCACATTATCAATCCTATGAACAATGCTGCAATACCGAATTCAAATGGCATCAGCTCAGCATGACCTTTCATTGTACCTGGCATTACCATTTGGTAAAAATCTATCCAGTGGCCGAAAATGATGAGTACGGCCATGAATGTCATCATCGTCCAGTTTCTTTTCGACCCTTTCTTCATTAACAGAAGAAGCGGGGCCAGGAAATTCACGATAAGGTTGAAAAAGAAAATTCCTTTATATGGACCAGGCCTTTCGGCGGTACCGATACGCTCTACGAAATATTTTGTTTCCTCCGGCTGGTTACTGTACCAGATAAGCATATACTGGCTGAACCACAGGTAAGTCCAGAAGATAGAAAATGCGAACATGAACTTTCCAAGATCGTGAAGGTGTTCATCAGTCACATACTCCATCGCTCCTTTATTCTTAAGATAGATCACATATAAAGCGATCAGGGCAATACCTGAAACAAATGTGCTTGCAAAAGTGTACCAGCTGAACATGGTGCTGTACCAATGTGCATCTATGCTCATGATCCACAACCATGGAAGGGTGCTGGCAACAGTTAATGCAAATACCACGGTAAAGAGAGAACCCCATACTGTATTATCCCATATCCATTTCTTACCCTGTTCATAACTCATTGGGGCCTTGTCAGACTGAAGGCTAAGCTGTCTCATCTTTTTTCCCAGGAACCACCAAAGGAATATACTTAATGCACTGGTAACAGTGAAGAATACAGGATTCAGAAAACCTTTCTTGCCATTCAGGATATGGTCATTTGCGACAGCATCTTTGTCGAGCCAGTGGTAAATATCATGACGATGGCCGAACACGATTGCCATCAGGATTATGAAAGTGATGATCCCAAGGATAGGAACCACGCTTGAAATTGCTTCCGTAACCCTGCGAAAGGCGACCTGCCATCCCCCCATTGCCATAGTAGTAACGCAAAGGAAGAACATGGCGGCGTTCACAACCAGCAGCCAGTAAACACTGTTTTGAAGCAACACTGCCCAGAATCTTGTGCTGTTTACATTTTCACCATGCCCTGCATGCGCAAATGGATGGTAAAAGATGAATCCATATAAAAGGGCGATCACTCCCACAATGATCAATCCTAGTGACCACTTTTTATAACTGCCCGGTAATTCGAAAGAATGGTTCATTTAAAAAATATTTGTTTGTGTGCGACCCGTAGGCCTCTCTCTGTTTTTATCTTCCTGCCTCTGCAGCCGGAGTTGTTCCTGCTGAAGCTGCGTTTGCTGTATCTGCTGTTGCAGGACCCTGCAATTCCCTGATATATTTTACGATCTGCCAGCGCTGCTGCCGGGTAAGTTGCGAAGCATAGCTTCCCATAATGCCCTTACCATATGTTATAGAGTGGAACATTGTTCCATCAGCCATAGAAACATAAACCGGGAGGGTTAGGTTTGCAACACCACCTATCTTTCCGGCTGTAGCAAGAGGACCGTTCCCGCCGCCCTTATCACCATGACAGATACCGCAGTTAATATTGTAAAGCCTTTTTGTTTCTGCCATTGAGAACCTTATGGTGTCCATAGGATTCTTTACCGAAGCGCTCATACGGTAACCGTTGCTGTCGTTCGGAAGTGTGTAAGGGAACAGTTCTCCGCGCTTAATAGTTCCGGGAACCGGTGAGTAATCATAATAGATCATGCTGCCACCCTTTCTGCCGATCTCCGAGGTGAACTTCGAAGAATCCAGCAGCGCATAGGTTTCGAAGGCACGGCTCGGACCCATATCAGGCATATAAGCCCTGCCCGGGTCCTTCTTGCCACCACAACTGCTCATCGCAATTACCATTGCGAGGCCGGCCATCATTTTAATTGTTGAATTTTTCATTCTATAAAAGTCGGTTGTTTAGAACCTGATTTATCAATATCCTTTTTCTTCGTTGCGATACAGCTTTTGTTCACGGTCATAACGTCCAAGCCACCACCCGGTTTCAGCATGCTGCACATTCACTTCTGTTGCACCTGCATTCTGTAAAAAGCTTTGTACTTCCGACTCATTTGTTTTATCAGTGCATTCTATTGCCATTACAAAAAGGTCGTCTGTTGCCCTTGGATGAAAATGATGCTTCTTCACGAAAGGCGAAAGCTGGCACAGGTAGCAGAATGTCAGGACCATCCCCACAGCCGAGAACAATACTGTCAGCTCAAATGTGATCGGGATCCAGGCTGGCAAGGCAAAGTTTGGCTTACCACCAATGTTCAGCGGCCAGTCCTTTGTGAAGATCCAGGTCATAAATCCTAATGCCGTGGTTGTTCCTGTTATGGCGTAAATAAAACCAGCGGTGTGAAGACTTGTTTCCCTCAGACCCATTGCATGATCCAGGCCATGCACCGGGAACGGAGTGTACACGTCATGGATCTTATATCCTGCCTTGCGTACATTCTTTACTGCGGGAAATAATACTTTCTCGTCCTCGAAACATCCCACAACAAACTTTTTAATTCCTCCTGCCATAGTTTTTGGCTTTTATTTTTTATCGCAGCCCCAGGCTGTTACTTTTTATTAATTAATGCGCGTGTTCAACTTCTTCATGGTAGAATTTCTCAGGATCCGCTTTCTCGATCTCCGTCATCTTCATTTTATAATTCTCACCACTGGTTTTCAGAATTGATTTGATTTCCGCAACGGCGATCACCGGCATGTACTTCGCAAACAGGAAGAAGCAGGTGAAGAACAACCCAAAGGTTCCCAGGTAAAAGCCGATCTCCCAGATAGTTGGACTATAATAATTACTCCAGCTTGAAGGAAGGAAATCGCGGTATACTGATGTAACGATGATCACGAAACGCTCGTACCACATACCTATATTCACAATAATGCTCATAAAGAATGTCACAACAATATTCCTCCTTAGTTTACGGCTCCAGAAAAGCTGCGGAGACACCACGTTACAGAACATCATCAGCCAGTAGCTCCATCCGTAAGGAGAGAAAAGGTTTGCCCTGTTCTCGCTGAATGCATACCACTCATATGGGTTCTGACCATACCAGGCAATGAACAGTTCGGTGAGGTATGCACATCCCACAATGCTACCGGTAAGTACGATAACCTTGTTCATCGCTTCAATGTGCCCGATAGTAATGTAATCCTGCAGCCCCATCACCTTCCGAACAACTATAAGAAGCGTTTGCACCATAGCGAATCCGCTGAAAATGGCACCTGCAACGAAATACGGAGGGAAGATGGTGGTATGCCATCCTGGTATTACCGAGGTGGCGAAGTCGAACGATACTATGGTATGCACCGAAAGTACAAGAGGGGTGCTTAAGCCGGCGAGTACCAGTGAAAGTGATTCATGCCTTTGCCAGTGCTTGGTGGAACCCGTCCAGCCAAACGCAGCTATACCATATAATAATTTGCGAAGCTTGGTTCTTGCACGGTCACGTACGGTAGCCAGGTCAGGAATAAGACCTGAATACCAGAATAACAGCGACACAGTAAAATATGTAGAGATCGCGAATACGTCCCAAAGCAGCGGAGAGTTAAAGTTAACCCACAATGGACCACGGGTATTTGGATAGGGAAGTACGAAGAATGCCATCCATACCCGGCCCATGTGCCAGATCGGGAACTGGCCTGCGCACATTACCGCGAAGATCGTCATAGCTTCTGCAGCACGGTTCACACCTGTTCTCCATCCCTGGCGGAAAAGAAGAAGGATCGCGGAAATAAGCGTTCCTGCGTGACCGATACCTACCCACCATACGAAGTTGGTGATATCCCAACCCCAGCCTATGGTCTTATTCAGGTTCCACTGCCCGATACCATACGTTACCTCGCGGTAAACACTGTATACACCAAACAGTAGAAGGGCAACACTGATGAAAAAACCAATGTACCAAAGCCTGCTTGGTTTCATCTCGATCGGCCGGATGATATCTTCCGTAACCTGGTGATAGGTCTTGTTACCATCTACCAGCGGTTCCCTTTGCTGCGATTCGTATTTCAGTAATGACATATCTTTTTTCAGCTTTCTTTTAGCCGGTATACCGGCAATATATTTGGCTCTTAGTGAACCTCAGTTGTTTTTGGCGTTTTTGCATCATGCTCCATATGACTGCTCACATGGCCAATTTCCCTTTCTGTGTTCTTCACCCTGGCCAGGTAGTTCACATTCGGTAATACGTGCAGTTGCTCAAGTACATAGAAGCTCCTGTTGGTTTGTTCTACATTCCTGATCTTATAAACATCACTCTGTTTATCGTTAACATTACCAAAAGTGATGGCGTTTGTTGGACAAGCCTGCGAACATGCTGTCTGCAGATTCCTTACAAGCGATGGATCCTGTTGTTTCTTTGCTTCAAGTTTACCTTCCTGCAGGCGCTGAACACAGAAAGAGCATTTTTCCATAACACCTCTTGAACGAACCGTTACATCAGGGTTCAATACCATTCGGGTAAGATCATCATTCATCTGGATCATCACCTCATCGGTATATTCTCCTATCAATGGAGCCTGGTTGTTCGGGAAGCTGTCTGATCCATTGTAATCTAGCCAGTTGAAACGACGAACTTTATATGGACAGTTGTTTGCACAGTAACGGGTTCCGATACACCTGTTGTATGCCATCTGGTTGATACCCTCACTGCTGTGGTTGGTAGCTGCAACCGGGCAAACGTTCTCGCATGGTGCATTATCGCAATGCTGGCACAGCATCGGCTGGAAAACAACATCCGGGTTATTAATATCACCGGTAAAGTATCGGTCGATACGAAGCCAGTGCATATCATGGTATGCCGCTACCTGTTTCTTACCAACAACACTAACATTATTTTCTGCTATACATGCAACTACACATGCACTGCAACCTGTACAGGTATTAAGGTCAATGCTCATACCCCATTTAACTCCCGGATTATCGAACTGGGGGTAAATGGTTGCATCTTTCACAAAGTCCTTTCCGCCGTCAGCCATAAGGATCTCCCTTTCATGCCTTGCAGCCGCAAGAAGAGCCTTAGGATCCGAATTATATTTCTTTAATGATGTTTCGTAGATTATCGGACGGCCTTCTGTATAATTATGAACCTGGGTTTGGGCAAGTGAATATTTAGCACCGGTTTTTTCAGCAGTTGCCGAAGCATAGTGCATCATGGTGGCGCCGTTGAATGTAAGCAACGGGTATGCATTTTTTCCTGCACCAGTAGCTGCGCGACCGATCCTTTCAAGATCCAGGTCTTTATTCTTGCCGCCGCGACCGTAACCAAATGCGACCGCTATGGTGGAAGGATGTACGCCTGGTATTATCATTACAGGCAATTCGATCGATTTGCCATTAACCGTAACCTTAATTACCGGCTTCTCAGGATGCACTTCATAATCATCAGCCTGTTTCTTATTACCAAGAACATCTATGTTCAGAAGTGATTTTGCAAGTTGTGGACTTACCATCGCATAGTTATCCCAGGTAACTTTCGATATTGGGTCGGGCAATTCCTGAAGCCATGGGTTATTGGCGTGAGCGCCATTTCCTACGCTGATATTCTCATAAAGGATGACTTCAAGGTTTCCGGCTTTAACTGCCCCGATCTTTGCGGAAGCATCGGCAAGCCCGGAATTATTGAAGGAAGCCCTTCCGCCTGCAACAGCTGTTGAAAGCGCTGTAGAAAGCGTATCTGAAATTGAAGTGGTGGAAGCTGCGGCACCTGCAGGCTCAATTACCCCGTCCTGCAAAGCCTTGTTCCAGTTATCAGATCCGATCTTCCCGTTCCAGTAATTCCTGAAGAATACCTCGTATTCATCTCCAGCAGGTCCCCCGGTGGTTTCTATTACATTACCGGTATTTGCGGTTTCAACTGTAGATGTATCACCTGCAGATACGGGTGTTGCTGCCGTAGTTGTATTATCTGCCCACCTCAACAGGCTCGTCTGGAATGCCCTTGTTTTGAAGAGAGGCTTGATCAGCGGTTGAATCAGGCTGTAATAGCCTGTTTTTGGTTCCGCATCACCCCAGCTTTCCAGCCAGTGGTGAGAAGGGATTATGTACTTGCACAGCTCGGTGGTTTCATCCATGGTAGGATTGAAAGAAACCGTTACCGGCACCCTGGCAAGGCTTTCAGCAAACCGGCTGTCGGGGTATGTATAAACCGGGTTACAATCGTAGATAAGCAGGCCACCTATTGCACCGTTGTTCATTTCGTTTGCCAGGTTTACCATGTCTGCATCAACACCTTTACGGTAGTTGCTGGTTGCAGAGAAATCTATTGTAGAACCATTTGCGCCTATGGCTTCGTTGATGGCATTAACAACCAACTGAACATTCATGTCGTTGCTGCCGCAAACTACGAGGCCTGCGCCCCTGCTTGCCATTAGCTGGCTTGCAGCGAGTTCAATACCCTGGTTTAGGCGTGCATCGCTGAAAGAAGGGGCTGAACCCCCACCTCCAACTTTTGCCAGGAGAGCAAGAGCAACTGCTCCCACTTCTGATGGTTTATGCTGGAAACGGTCATCCGCATTACTTCCGGTGAGGCTCATCATGCTTTCAAACTGAATATGCCTGCTGCTTGAGCCGCCGTCTTTAATCTTACGGTTCTGAGAATATTGTTTGTTGAATTCAACCGGGCTAAGCCACGATCCAAGAAAATCAGCACCAAGACTTACAATTGTACGTGCCTTATCGAAACGGTAGGCAGGGATCGCCCTTCTGCCGTAACTGGCTTCATTTGCCAGGATCATCCCGCTATAACTTACCGCATCATACTGAACATGCCTGCTGCCCGGATAGCGTTGTAAAAAACGGTTGATAACTTCCAGGGTGGAAGGAGAATTAATGGTTGAAGTAAGGATCACAATTGGTTTTCCTCCCTGCGCAGCAAGTGCATCCTTTACCAGTTTGTCGAATGCATCAAATGTGCTCACTTCCTTATACTCGTTCCCTCTCAACTGCAGTGGATGGCGCAGCCGTGAAGTATCGTAAAGATCCAGTACGGAAGCCTGGGCACGTGCACTTGTACCTCCTTTGGTGATACTGGACAGAGCGTTACCTTCTATTTTAATCGGGCGGCCATCACGTTGCTTAACAATAACACTGATAGCATCTCCGCCACTCACATAAGTTGAAGCATAATAATCAGCAACACCTGGTATAACATTATCAGGGCGTTGCAGGTAAGGCACGGCCTTGTTTACCGGGGTTTGGCAACTTGCAGCAATAGCTGCAGCCGCTGTACTGAAACCCAGGTACTTCAGGAAGTCGCGGCGTGGAGTTGCCGCATCCAGCAAGCCTTTATCATCAAGGTCTTCAAGGGGAAGCAGTTCTTCTTTGAATTCGTTTTGGCCGGATTCCTTATAAGCTTCTGAATCGCTTAGCTGTCCGAAACTTTGCCAGTATTTAGTTTGACTCATATACCCCAGGCCCGGGTGGGCTTTTTAGTGAATAATTCTTATTAGCGCTACTATATTAATAGTGGCACTTCTGACATTCGGTACCGCCGATATGATCAACAGTAACGCTGTCCATTTTTCCGTTCTTTATATCGTTATGGAACTTTTCGTAAATGCTGTAGAACCTGTTTCCTTCTCCTGTGGTCTGGTTAAGGAAATCAACCTTCGTTTCCCTGTGACAATTGATACACCAGCCCATGCTCAGGTCGGAGAACTGGTAAACTTCATCCATTGCCTGAACCTCTCCATGGCAGGTCTGGCAGGCTATCTTGCCCACTTTTACGTGCTGGCTGTGGTTGAAGTAAACATGGTCGGGGAGGTTATGGATCTTCACCCATTCAATTGGTCTTGAACCATCGGGCATTCCATCACCATTCCTGTCGGGATTGTATGAATTGGTTTCAGGATTCCATCCCGCGTAGCGGAATAGCTTCTGAATTTCTGCAGTACCATTTATGCTCTTGCCGTCTTCAGTTACAATAGGATCGCCCTTGTATTCCTTTACTCCCATATGGCAGTTCATACAAACATTCACAGATGGTATACCTGCATGCTTGCTGTCCTGTGCGCCACCATGGCAGTACAGGCAGCTCACCTGGTTTACACCTGCGTGAACCTTATGGGAATAATAGATCGGCTGAACCGGCTGGTAATTCTGTTCGCGTCCCAGGCCTATCGCACCATTTATTGTAACGAAACCCCCGAGAAGGAATAGGAGAATGATCCCAGACATCAGGTAGGTTTTGTTGCGGTAGAAGGGAACCGGTTCACCACGAACAACTCCTTCTTTTTCATCGGTAAGCTTGCGAAGGTTGCTGTTAACCTGTAATAATATGAATGCTATCAGAGCAAGAATCAATGTTAGAATTCCAAACAGGAGAGAGTTATCTTTTTCGGGAGCGGCTTCTCCTCCAGTACCAGCCGGAGCTGCAGGTGGAGTATAGGTATCAACATAATTCATGATGGCATCGATCTGCGCATTATCCAACTGCGGAAATGCGGTCATCATGATCTTCCATTTATCGAAAATCCCTTTTGCGTAGCTGTCTGAAGCAACCATAGCACCGGGATTATGCACCCATTTATAGATCCAGTCGCCTTCCGGAACCCTGTCTTTCCATCCCTTCAGGGCCGGGCCTGTAAAATCTTCTTCAACCTTATGACAGTTGGCGCAATTCGCCTTAAAAAGGGCTTCACCATCCTGTGCCTGGGCGTTAAAAGAGAATATAACGATTGAGAAAATTAGACTTGCGAAGGCTTTGTTAAAGATAGTTCGGTACCGACTCATATCAAATATTGGTCTAATGTGGAAAATTTCCTGAATTCAGCGCAAAAATAGGGCAGTTAAATGATAATACACCTTACTGCGCACAAAATTTTTTTCCTTATCTGGCGTGGATTTCAGCGAATTACGCAAACTCATGTATTACGATTGTCATGCATTTGTAAGTTGGGGATATGACAGTGTTATGACTGAAATCCATTTTCATTATTAACAATTGTTTTAAGCAACTTGCAGCCATGATTAAGCGGCTACAGGAACATTGGGGAATAAATGGAATACGTTTTC
Source organism: Bacteroidota bacterium (assembly GCA_023417815.1). Classification (GTDB taxonomy): domain Bacteria; phylum Bacteroidota; class Bacteroidia; order Chitinophagales; family Chitinophagaceae; genus Ferruginibacter. The sequence goes on from JAEZEI010000110.1 coordinate 63,847, forward strand.
TGATGGTAATGATCGTTTTCGCAATTACAGGAACACTCACTGCCTGGATCAGCCGGGAGATCACTTCCTGGATCCCGGCAGGAAACTACTCCTTATTATGGTGGGTTTTAAAGCTGATCGTTTTCCTGATTGGTTATCCTCTCATTCTTATCATAATTGCCACCCTGCTGGGGCAATTCGAATTCTTCTGGCGGTTCGAAAAAAAACTGCTCCGCCGTTTTGGGCTGTTCAGGCCTGCGAAGACCCGGATCGCAATTTTCGCATCTGGCGCAGGCTCAAATGCAGCCCGGATCATCTCCTATTTTAAAAAGAAACCCCACATAGTGATAGACCTGGTGGTTTGCAACCGTCCGGGTGCGGGTGTAATTAATATTGCGGAATCCAATGGCATTGAAGTTTTGATGATAAACCGGGAGAATTTCAGGGATGGGGAGGAACTTACGGAAGCCCTCATACAAAGGAATATCGGCTTCATTGTACTGGCAGGTTTCCTTTGGAAGGTCCCACCCAGGCTTATAGAAGCCTTCCCGGGAAAGATCATCAATATTCATCCTGCCCTGCTTCCCGCCTACGGCGGAAAAGGGATGTATGGATCCAAAGTGCATGAGGCTATTATTTCAGCAGGTGAACGTGAGAGTGGCATTACAATTCACTATGTGGACGAGGTGTATGATAATGGCGATATAATCTTCCAGAAAAAGATACCGGTTGAACCCGGGGAAACCCCGGCTTCCCTGGCGGAAAAGATCCACCACCTGGAACACAGGCATTTCCCAAAGGTTATAGAAAAACTGATCGAAAAGTAAAACGCCTGTTAAAGTGAACGGGCCGGATTCACATCTTGATTAAGTTGCGTATAAATAACATTGTGCGGCATTTTACCCTGATACTTTTACTGCTTCCATTTTTCTCCAGGGCACAACTAACGGTTGAGGGTACCGTATTTGATCAGCAGCGCAAAAATTATATTGAAGGGGTGCTTATTACCGGCACAGACGGCTCCTATGCCTTTACAGACACTATGGGCAGGTACAGGATCGTGGTTTCAGATACATCATCGCTAAGGTTCCAGTATCGGGGTAAGCCTACGGTATTGTTCAACGTGAAAGAGATCATCGACCCAAGACAGTTCGATATTGCCCTCCACGTTCAGTCAACCTCCCAATACAGGGTTCTACCGGAAGTCAGGGTTTACAGCAGGACATGGCTCCAGGATTCTTTAGCTTTCAGGGAAGAATACCGCGACATCTTTGAATACCAGAAGCCGGGGCTATCCACTAATGTGCAGGGTGGTGTGGCAGGTGCAGACCTTGCAGAGCTTATCAATCTTTTCAGGACAAAACGAAACCGCAGGCTGGAAAATTTCAGGAACCGTGTTGAGAAACAGGAGGAGGAACGATATATCAATTACCGCTTCAGCAGGCAATTCGTTGCAAGGGTAACCCAGCTTCCTGATGAGCAAATAGATTCGTTTATGGTTTGGTTCAGGCCATCATACCAGTTCACCCGGGAAAGCTCTGAAGTGGAATTCAACCAATATATCCTTGACGCTTCTTACCTATACCGGGATATTCTCAAATCGTCGCCGGGAATAAAGCCTTCTGAAATAAAGATCCCCTAAGGCAGTAAAAAAAAATTACCTGGAATTATACAGGTTATATGATCTTTATCGTAATATTGCAATATAGTTATAAGATATGGGCGCAACAAAAACAGAACACTTTACAGCAAAACAGAATGCTGTCGCGAACATGGCCAAGGCCATGGGACACCCGGCAAGGGTAGCAATCATTGAATACCTTATGAAGGTAAATACCTGTATCTGTGGTGATATTGTGAATGAACTCCCGCTCGCTCAACCTACTGTTTCGCAACACCTGAAAGAATTAAAGAACGCAGGCCTGATCAAGGGAGAAGTAGAAGGTAACAGCATCTGTTATTGTATCGACAGGAAGGCCATTGAAAAAATGAAAGCTTATTTCTCTGCTATTGCAAACAAACTTGAAAGCGGTAATAATTGTTGTTAATAATAAAATATAATCATCATGGAAAATTCAGAAACTATCAAAGAACTTGTAAAACAGAAATACAGCGAGATCGCAAACCAGGATAAAGAATCCAACCAGTCTGCCTGTTGCGGATCCGGTGGCTGCTCCTCCGAAGTGTACAATATTATGACTGATGATTACTCCGGCCTGGAAGGATATAATCCTGAAGCTGACCTGGGCCTGGGTTGCGGTTTGCCAACACAATTCGCGAAGATCAGGAAAGGAGATACTGTTATCGATCTTGGCAGCGGCGCCGGAAATGATTGCTTTATTGCACGTTCGGAAACAGGCGAAGACGGCAGGGTAATAGGGATCGATTTCACTCCTGCTATGATCGACAAAGCCACAGAGAATGCCCGCAAACTCGGCTTTTCAAATGTTGAATTCAGGCAAGGTGATATAGAGAAAATTCCATTGCCAGATAATTTTGCAGATGTGGTAGTAAGTAATTGCGTACTTAACCTGGTGCCTGATAAGGATGTTGTATTCAAGGAAATCTCCAGGATACTGAAACCCGGTGCACATTTCAGTATTTCAGATATTGTATTGGCCGGGGAACTTCCGGAAGGTTTAAGGAAAGATGCTGAAATGTATGCAGGTTGTGTTTCGGGGGCGGTTCAAAAAAATAGTTATCTCGACCTGATCGCGAAGAACGGCTTCACAAATATTACCATTCAAAAAGAAAAGGCTATAACCATCCCGGACGATATTTTAAGGAAATACCTGGATGAAGAAGCTCTCGCTGCATTTAAACAAGGTGATACCGGGATCTTCAGTATTACCGTATTTGCAGAAAAAGCAAAATCGTGTTGTGGGCCTGAATGCTGTAATTAATTCTCCCTTTCTTTATTGGTTTTAATGCCCCTGGATAATGCAGGGGCATTAATATTTCAATAATTCGTTCACCTGTTCCTCCAGCCTGCTGTAAGCCATAAAGTTCTTTTCCAGGTCTATGTTGAAAGGCACCGGGGTGTCAAGGCTTGCACAGCGCATCACCGGGGCATCAAGCATATCGAAACAATATTGTGATATCCACGCTGCTACTTCTGCACCAACACCTCCTGTGAGCGTGTCTTCATGCAGTACCAGTACCTTACCGGTCTTTCTGACTGCATCCCTTATTGCATCCGTATCCAAAGGGAGAAGGGTGCGCAGATCGGTGATATCAACGGAAACGCGTGGGTGCTTTGATGCATATTCAAGCGCCCAGTGAACCCCTGCGCCATACGTAATTATAGACACATCATCCCCTTCTCTCACTTTCCTGGCCTTACCGATCGGAACCTCGTAATATCCCTCCGGCACCGGCCCTGTAATACTCCTGTAAAGCGCCTTGTGTTCAAAATACATTACAGGGTTAGGGTCATTGATCGCAGCGATCAACAGCCCTTTTGCATCAAGCGGGTTTGAAGGATAAACGATCTTCAATCCCGGAGTATGAACAAACCAGGCCTCATTGCTCTGGCTGTGAAAAGGTCCGGCGCCAACACCACCACCAGTGGGCATTCTTATCACAACATCAGCATTCTGTCCCCAGCGATAATAGATCTTTGCAAGGTTATTTACGATCTGGTTAAATCCGACAGTTACAAAATCGGCAAACTGCATTTCCATCACGGATTTCATTCCTTCCAGGCTTAATCCAAGAGCGGTCCCTACAATTGCGCTTTCACATAATGGCGTATTCCTGATCCTTCCCTTGCCAAACTTTTCTACAAAGCCTTCAGTTACCTTGAATGCACCTCCATATTCAGCAATATCCTGTCCCATTATGACCAGCCCGGGATGCTTTTGAAGGGATTGTTCAAGGCCCTCACTGATGGCATTTATAAATTTGATCTCCCTTCCATTGATCGCTTCTCCCGGCAATTGCTGAATTGTTTTAACCCCCATATCCGCAACCGGTGCATATACATCCGATAGCTCCTCCCTGGTATCCGGAATGATGGAGCCGGCTTTGTAGGCAATTTCCAGTTCTGATTCTATTTGAGCCTTCAGTTCATTTCTTATCAACGTACATTCATCGACACTCATTACTCCTTCCTTATTCAGCCATGTCTCATAATTCCTGACCGGGTCCTTCGCTTCCCACTCCTCAAATAAATGTTTTGGAACATACTTCACCCCGCTTGCTTCTTCATGTCCGCGCATACGGAAGGTCATGCACTCCACGAGGTAAGGTTTCTTATTCTTTATGCAGAATTCACGAACACCTTTTATAGTATCATAAACGGCAAGGATATTATTCCCATCGATACGCACCCCTTCCATCCCGTAACCTTTTGCCTTATCAACAAGCTGCTCGCAACGGAACTGGTCCGATGAAGGTGTGCTTAATCCATATCCATTGTTCTCAATGATGAAAATAACAGGAAGGTCCCACACTGCTGCGGTATTCAGTGCCTCGTGAAAATCACCTTCACTTGTTCCACCTTCCCCGCTGAAGGCCAGGGCGACCTTGCTTTCATTCTTTAATACAGATGCCAGCGCTACACCATCTGCAATGGCCAGTTGTGGACCAAGATGTGAGATCATTCCACAAACATGATGCTCTGCCGAACCAAAATGGAAACTCCTTTCTCTACCCTTGCTGTATCCGGTTTTATTCCCCTGCCATTGCATAAAGAGTTTGCTCAGTGGCATTCCCCTCCCGGTAAAAACTCCCAGGTTCCTGTGCAGCGGCATTATCCATTCATCTTGCTCGAGGGCAGCGGTAGCTCCAACCGCTATCGCTTCCTGGCCTATCCCGCTGAACCATTTTGAGATCCTGCCCTGCCGCAACAGCACAAGCATCTTTTCTTCTATCATACGCGGATAAAGCAGGCGGCGGTAAAGATCTTTCAGCACATCATCAGTGTAATCCTTCCGGTCAAAATTCATTTGCTGGCATTTGCGCGGCAAGATAAGAATACTGTTGGAGGTTTGAAGTTGGAAGTTGGAGGTTAGGGACGTTGCATGCAACGTCCGTACGAGGTTGTTAAAGAATACAAAAAGCTGTGTGACCCTCCTTTGGAGAATTATGCAATATGATTATGTTGGGCATCAGGCAATAAAACCATCACCATGAAACTTAGAACTATCCTGCTTGCTGTAACTGCAGCTTCAGCAATGTGCATTTGTGCCTTTGCATTAAAACCCGGAATTAAAAACGCATACGACAGGGTTCCCGGTACCGGTAAAGTACCTGAACCCGCTGACCCAAATTCAAAACCGAAGATCCAGGCTGCTATCCTGCTTGATGTAAGCGGGAGTATGGATGGACTTATTGAACAGGCAAAGACGCAACTGTGGAACATGGCGAGTGTAATGGGCAGGGCGAAGTGCGACGGAGTTTCGCCCGAACTGGAAATTGCCCTTTACGAATACGGAAGAACAACGAACGACCAGGCTAAAGGCTATGTAAAGCGAATCTCAGCCCTGTCAACAGATCTTGACCTTCTTTCCAAAGAATTATTCTCCCTTACTACTGATGGCGGAGAGGAATATTGCGGGAATGTTATCTATACTTCGCTGAATGAATTGAACTGGGACAGCAATCCCGGCACTTATAAAGTGATCTTCATTGCAGGTAACGAAGATTTCAGGCAAGGAAATATTTCATTTACAAAAGCATGTGAAGAAGCAAAAAGGAAAGGTGTGATAGTGAATACCATTTACTGTGGAAACAGGCAACAGGGAATACGGGAAAACTGGATGCTGGCGGGTGAATGCGGCAATGGCAGCTTTACCTATATTGATCATAATGCAGTGGAAAGAGAAATTCCCACACCATTCGACAGCACCCTGTTTGCACTTAATCGCACCCTGAATGCAACCTATGTGCATTATGGAGCATTCGGTTCAGCAAAAATGCAGGAACAGGCTTCAGTAGACCAGATGAACTATGAAAAGAACAGGACCGCGGCTGCAAAAAGAGTAGAAGTTAAAAGCAAGGCGGGAGTGTATAAAAACAGCAACTGGGACCTGGTTGATGCCTACAAAGACGATAAGACCATAGTAAAAAAGATCGATAAGCGCACATTGCCATCAGGGCTGCAGCAAAAATCGGATACGGAAATAGAATCCTATGTAATCGGTAAATCTAAAGAGCGCGACAACATCCGCAAACAGATCGGTGAGGTAAACGTAAAGCGTGAAGCTTTCATCAAACAGGAAAAAGCTAAAGTTTCCAACACCCCATCAACCCTTGAAACTGAAATTGAAAAAATGATCCGCGACCAGGCCAGTCGTTTCAGGATGAAGATAGAGGATCAATAAACAACCAGTTCAAAGAATTTTTCCGGCTGCAGGTACTTCTGTGCAAGTTCCTGCAGTTCTTTTTCTGTGATGTGTTTTATCACCCTGATTGAATCATAGAAATAATTTTCATCGAGACCATTCAGGATTATGCTCTTCCATTTGGACATGATGTGGAAGGGACCGTCAAGATCTCCCAGGATCATCCCGATCATATAATTCCGCACCAGCATCAGTTCATCCTGATCTACGGGTTCATCGCATAACCGCTTCATTTCAACATAAACCTCGCGGATAGCAGCTTCACATACTTCTTTCCCTGCTTCTGTGCTGATAACCCAGGCACTTTGCTGTATATGGTTCTGCAGGTAGCTGTATATGCCATAAGTATATCCTTTCTCCTCCCGGATATTGCTCATTAACCTCGAGCCAAAAAATCCACCGAACACCGTATTTAGCACAACCACCTTTTGAAAATCCGGGTGGTGCCGGTTTGGAAAATTCGATGCCAGCCGTATTGCCCCCTGTACTGCTTCTTTATCATTTTCAACCCTGTGAATGCGCTGAGTATCCGGCGTAGCTTTCAGATCAGGTATGGAAAATGAAGGTTTACTGATAGAAAGGGAACCAAAGCTTTTGTTTAATTGCTGGCGCAGATCACCTGGCGCGATCCCTGAAACAAAAATTGCACAGTTACCATTGAGATAATACTGCTGGTAAAAAAGCCGTATCTCATCCAGGGAAAGTTGCTCGATGTCAGATTCATTAAGATGTTTCCCATAAGGATGCGAACTGCCATACAGCAGGGAATTCACTACGCGCGAAGCAACGAATTCGCATTTCTTAAGATTAACTTTAAGGCGCTGGATACTGTTCTGGCGGAAGATCTCGAATTCCTCTTCAGGAAAAATAGATTCCGTAAGCATGTCGGTCATAACCGGTAGAAGGTCTCCGAGGTATTTGGACAGGGTATGCAGTGTGATGACCGCAGTTTCGCTATAGCAGGCCCGGGTAAGATGAGCGCCATAATAATCAAATGCCTCATTAAGCTGGAAGGCAGTGCGGCTGCGCGTTCCGTTCTTTAAAAGGAAGTTGGTGGCAGAGGCGACCCCGTTCTTTGCTTCAAAGAAGTTACCTGCGTAAAAGACCATTTCAAGCTGCAACACTTCCTGGGCCCCGGCATTCACAACGTAAACCGGAACCCCGTTATCTAGCTCAAAATATTCATACGGTTTCAGCGATAATTCATATTCAACTGCATCCTTTATAGCAGGGGGCGTGGTCCTGATCATTTAGCTTCTTTATTATCTGACAAATAATGTAATGTGCTGCAATTCTCCTTGCGGAAAATATTCCTGCTTTCTGAAAGTATGTCGTCGGTGGTAACTGCCTTATACCTTTCCAGTTCTGTGTTTATAAGATTGGCATCGCCCATTAATTCATAGATGGCGAGGCTTGCTGCGCGGTTGGTGAGGCTCATATCCTCAAATGCCATGGCGCTCTCTGTTTTATTCTTCACCTTTTCCAGTTCTGCGGGTGAAATGCCTTCTCTTTTTAATTCTTCAAGCACTTCATTCACCGCAGCTTCAGCAACATCTATATCAACACCCTTCACCAGTTTTCCTTCAATGGTAACGATACCGGCATCCATGCTACCCATGTGATAACATTCTATATTGCTGAAAAGCTTTTTCTCCTTCACGAGCATCTGGTAAAGCCTAGACGAACCACCTCCTCCCAGGATATCGGTGATAAGGTCGGTAACATAATAACCGGGATGACTCCGTGGTTTCATATGCCAGCACATATACAATGCATCAAGCGGAACATTTGCCTTCACAACAAGCTTCCTGTATTCATCCTGTGCAGGTTCAGCGGGAAGTACGCGATCATATTTTTCTCCTGCCGGAATGTCGCCGAACCATTTCCCTGCCAGTGATCTTACTTCTTCCGGCGAAATATTACCTGCCACAACAAGGATGGCATTACTTGGGTTATAATGCTTCTTAAAAAAGTCTATTACATCGTTAAGTGAGGCTTCCTCGATATGCTTCAGTTCCTTCCCGATGGTCATCCATCTGTAGGGATGTACTTTATAAGCAAGTTCGCGCAGCTTATGCCAAACATCCCCGTAAGGCTTATTGATATAATGTTCCTTGAATTCTTCCGAAACCACCTTACGCTGCACATCAAGACTTTTTTTACTGAAGGCCAGGCTTAGCATCCTGTCACTTTCCAGCCAGAATGCAGTTTCAATATTTTCGGAAGGAAGCTGGCAGTAATAATTTGTAAGATCATTGGTTGTGTAAGCATTATTCTCGCCACCCGCAACCTGCAAGGGTTCATCATATACCGGGATGTTAACACTCCCTCCAAACATAAGGTGCTCAAACAAATGAGCAAAACCTGTGCGCTCTGGGTCTTCATCGCGTGCGCCCACATCGTAAAGTACATTTACCACGGCCATTGGAGTACTCCTGTCTTCATGCACTATAACACGCAGACCATTTTCCAGGATAAATTTTTCATACCTGATCATGCCGCAAAGTTAGGCGGTGCGGCCTCATAGAGGCACGTTAATTTAGGAGAAGCCTAAAGCGACAATATACTAACGGTCTTTAATAAGATGGGATGAAGTTTTCCATCACGGCTAATTATGAGCCTTATCTGCTGGTTGGGCACCTGTATCAAATTCTTGTATTGCTGAATATTATTCGAAAAATTATTGCCCACCCCTACGATCTGGTCGCCTACCATCAACCCTGCTTTTTGTGCCGGCGAATCCTGGATGATATCTTCGATCATTATTTTACCCTCAACAAAATAGATTCCCAGGCCTGTATAAGTGAGGTCAAATGGTTCATTATAGAATTTGTTGGGAGAAAGGTGAATTATTTTGGCGGGATAATTCAGCACTACATTGAATCTTCGCAGTAGTTCATTACCGATGAGCCCCCCTGAATAAGGATAGGCAGTAACGTTGTAATCATCGAGGTACAGGTAGGTCGGCACTTTCCTGAAGCGGTAAGGACCAAGTTTGAGTTCCTTCACTACGGTTAGTTTCAAATGAACTTTGCCCAGCATCCCTTCAGCCTGGGTAACCTGGGGTTGTCTTTTTGCAAGAAGAATATTGCTGTCGGCAGCAAACCGTTCATTCATCAGGAAACAGAGCCCTGCACCGGTATCAAAAATAAAATTGAAAGTCAATTGCCTTCGGTCCTTAACCCTTGCTGACTGGAAAGGGATGGTGCTGAACCTGGGGTGAAGCTTATGGCCATTGGAGGGATAGCGATGAAGCCCCGGCCGGAATACCCGCAGGATTAGGCTGTCATAATCTATTTCCACTATATACCTGCTGAAAAAACTGTAGCCGATTATACCGTCTATCTGTTCCCCGTAAACGCTCGTCAACACCTCGTAATTATTAATATGGAAGTTGAGGTCCTTTACTTCCAGTCCCGGCAAGGAAAGGGCTTTGTTGAAAACGAAATGAACTTTCCTGGTACCGCCGATTCCGTTTATGAGCGTATCTGTTTCCCGGCTTTCGAAACCCAGCCTGCTGCAGGTGGTAGAATCCAGTGAAATACCACCACTACCAGTGTCAAGGATAAATGTAAGGCTGTCGGAGGAAGGTGGAACCGAAGCTTTTACCACTATGATCCCTCCGCTGAAAAGCGTGAAGGGGATCCGGGTGATCAATTGTGAACGTGCACTATCTGAAGCAGATAATAATAAAGGAGTTAGCAGGAATATTATGATGCAATTAATAATTCTCATGATCTGCTTTTCCAATTTAAGCCCTAACGGTCGTAATTTTGCGAAGGTTTTGATAACCGGTACGCTCATGAACGTAAACTCCCTTCTGCAAAAAGCCCTGGATTTCGACTTCCTGTCTATAGACGAAGGGATTTATTTATTTGAAAACGCTGCATTGGCCGACCTGATGGTGGTTGCAGACGAATTACGGAAAAAGCAGGTCCCTCATGGTAAGGTTACCTGGCAGATCGACAGGAATGTGAACACTACCAATGTTTGCATCGCCAATTGCAAGTTTTGCAATTTCTACCGCATACCCGGTCACCCGGAAGCATATATAACCGATCTCGATACCTATAAGATCAAGATAGAGGAGACTATCCGGTACGGTGGCGACCAGCTTTTATTACAGGGCGGGCATCACCCTGAATTAGGTCTTTCTTTTTATGTGGACCTTTTCCGCAACCTGAAGAACATGTTTCCTGATATCCGGCTTCACGCACTCGGTCCGCCGGAAGTTGCCCATATCACCAAACTTGAAAAGAGCACCCATCACGAAGTATTATCTGCTTTGAAAGAAGCAGGATTAGACAGTCTTCCCGGTGCAGGGGCTGAGATCCTTACAGACAGGGTGCGCCGTTTGATCAGTAAGGGGAAATGCGGTGCCCAGGAATGGCTCGACATTATGCACGAGGCGCATAAACTTGACATCACCACTTCAGCAACAATGATGTTCGGGCATGTTGAAACCATCCGCGAGCGTTTTGAACACCTGGTGAAGATCAGGGAAGTTCAGAGCAAAAAGCCTGCGCATGCAAAAGGATTCCTTGCCTTTATTCCCTGGACCTTCCAGGACGTAGATACCCTTCTAACGCGTATCCGCGGGGTGCAGAACCTGACCACTCCGGCAGAATATGTGCGGATGATCGCGTTAAGCAGGATCATGCTTCCCAATATCAAGAATATCCAGGCCAGCTGGCTTACGGTGGGCAAACCCGTTGCCCAGATGTGCCTTCATGCAGGCGCGAACGACTTCGGCAGCATCATGATCGAAGAGAACGTAGTGAGCGCTGCCGGGGCACCGCATCGCTTTACCAGCCGCACCATCCAGGATGCCATCCGCGAAGCCGGCTTCGAACCACAACTCCGCAACCAGCAATACGAATGGCGGGAGCTTCCGGCAATGGAGGAGCAGGTGGTGGAGTATTAGTTGGAAGTTTGAGGTTTGAGGTTGGAGGTTGGGAGTGTAGAGATTTTTTGATTTTTCTTCTTCAGAAGCTTTTCCTGCAATAAATCGGTATTTGGCTGCGTTACCTATCTACAAATCCGTTAATATGAAACAACCGGTTACGCAGGAAGATATCCATCCAGTAGTGTATGCGATCAAGGCGATATTCGATAAGCTGAGGCAGCACCCGGAGAGTTACCCGATAAAATATTATAAGAAGTATAAAGCAGGAAAGCGGCGCAGGCAGTTTGAATTCGTAAAATAACCTGTCGTGTGCGGAAATTACCATGAAAAAAAATCAGGAAAACCGCGCTTGACAAAGCCTTCAACCAGTTTGTAAGTTTGTTTCCCTCAATAAATCCAATGTTATGAAAAGAAGTCAACCCCAAACCATGAACCTGAACACCGTGCTTAAAGCCATTGGCAACATGTTCCACAACATGTTCTATTCAAGCTCGAACCGCGATTTTCAAAGGTTGAAGAATTTCATTGCTTCCTGAGAAGCTGTAGCCCCCAAAGAAGAGCTCCCTTATGCCCCCGGCAAAAGGGAGCTTTTTAATTTCCTTCCGGCCGGGGAACTGGCGTTCCCGCCCCAAATAAAAGTTCGGCAGAAAAAATCAAACAACCCGGTTCTAAACGCTTATCCCGGGTAATTCACCCTTTCGGGGGTCCTTCCCTTCTTTTGACCGGGGAACTGGCGTTCCCGCCCCAAGAAAAGTTACGGAATAAATCTTAGCCAACCTGTTTTCAAACATTTACCTCCCTTGTAGTTTTCCACCATGCCCAGGTCCTTCACGTCCATAACATAAACCTATAGCTCAATCCTGGAACTCAACAAGTTGCCCTAAAAACTCCTGGACATGCAAACCCCCAACTGCACCGTGGCAAGCCGGACCGTGCCCCCTTACGGCACAGGTCTAATGTGCGATTGACAAAACTTGTGGTGAGCACTTCGATTGTCAAACGCGATTGACAAAATTTGTGGTGAGTGCTTCGATTGTCAAACGCAATTGACAAAACTTGTGGTGAGCGCTTCGATTGTCAAACGCGATTGACAAAACTTGTGGTGAGTGCTTCGATTGTCAAACGCAATTGACAATTTAATTATTGAGTTGGGGAATTGTCAAAAGTGCGATTGATTTTCAAATAGATGTAAAAACGAACTTCTCTTTACCACACATTTCGTGGGCAGGTATCTCCGTACTTATTGCCAAGGGTGAAACCGACCATGATTTCGTGGGTACCCTTGGTAAAGGTGTTAAGGTCGGAAATGGTATAATCGTATGCGTAGCCAATGTTCATGGTGTTTCCGATGTTAATACCGGCCATGCCCGCGAAGCCTTCTTCATGGCGATAGCTTGCTCCAACCCAGAATTTATCCTGGTACTGAAGTTTCACATTCGCTTCAGGCTGTGGCTTAAGAGGACTGATATATTTCACCATCAATGATGGTAGCAGGTTGAAATTCTCTCCTACAAGAAAACGATATCCTGCATGAAGGAAAAGGTGCGGTACTTTTTTACTGTCTTGTTGCTTGATGGAATTCTCAGCGAAAACGATCTTGCTGGGAACTATTTGCTGTGCCGAAACACCTATGAAATAATCACCGGAATACAGGTAAAGCCCGGCGTTCATATCAAAGTTCAGCTTATTGATCTCACCGCTGCCGTACACCGCAGGGTCTACCGGTACATTGAATTCCAACTTGGAAGTGTTCAGGCTGATGCTATTTATACCAAGCCCTATCCCTGCCGACAGGTTCATGGTTGGGGTAAGTCCTACATGGTATGCATAGGTTCCAAAAGCTGAAAACTGGTTTAGCGGCCCGGTGCGGTCATTTATCACCTGCAGCCCCCAGCCATGGTGCGGAGCAGAAGCTACATACTCCTGCCAGTATCCCCTTCCCCTCGGATTCTCCCCAGGGATCTCGAAAGAAGTTGCCGTGGTCTTAAGATCGGACTTACCGATAGGTCCATGAATGGTGAAATAGGTAGTGACCGGTGCATCCGCAAGTCCCACCCACTGGTGACGGTGGCTAAGTTTTACATCCACATAATTCTCGATACCCGTTAAAGCAGGATTAACGATATACTGGTTGAGAATGTATTGTGTATAATGAGGCTTTTGCTGTGCTCCTGCCGGATTAAGCAGGAACACAGATAAAGCAGCTATAAAGATCTTTTTCATGGGCATTCATTGGTGCGGCGCCTAGTTCTTCAGCACTTTGAACTCGGTGCGGCGATTCTTCTGGCGGCCATCAGGATTATCCGTACCGTCGGGGTTTTCATTTTCAGCAACAGGCTGGCTCTCACCATAACCCTGTGCTTTCAGTCTCGTCTTATCAATTCCTTTCTTAACGAGATAATCAACCACGGACTGTGCCCTGCGCTGGCTAAGCTTCATGTTATAGGAATCTGAACCTTTGCTGTCGGTGTGAGAGCTTAGTTCGATCTGCATATTCGGATCATCATTCAGCATATTCACCAGTTCATCCAGTGCCGGGAATGACTCAGGACGCAGTTTCCATTTATTGAAATCGTAATAAACATTCTCAACAGTGATCGGTTCCTCTGGTATTAAGGTCAGGCAGATCGGGTCTGTGGTGAAATAACTTTCCGTTGGATCTTCAGGAGTGTTGAAGGAAATACTTCCAGGCAGGTAGCCGGTTTTTGCAGCGGATGCACGCAATGGCTGGTAATCGTCCAGTTCAAATTCATACTTACCTGAAGCATCCGTAATCAGGGTCATAACCGTTTTATTCGTCTTGGTATCCACGATGTTAACGGAAATTCCTTCCATTGGCTGACGGGTTTGGCAGTCTACCACTGATCCTGTAAGCGCTTTATTGACACGTTGCTTATTCAGCACAAATAATTCAAGGCAGCAAGATGCATCCCTGTCGCTGCTTAGCAATACGTTTTCCAGGATATTTCTCGCGTTGCCGCGCGCTGCGAAATAGATATCATCTTTTACAGAGTTTACCGGGTATCCGAAATTGATCGGTTCTTCAGGCGTAAGAAATCCTCCTTTACTGTAGAAGAAATCATATCCTCCCATGCCTACCCTGCCGTTGGAAGAGAAAACAAGTGTTTTTGATGCTGCATGCATAGTTGGCGCCTGTTCATCATGAATGGTGTTGATCACCGCTCCCATGTTAACCGGGGCGCCCGGCATTCCTATCTCATCAAGGGGTGCATAATACAGGTCGAAACCGCCCGATCCCCCGGGCCTGTCGCTGGAGAACAGGATATATTTTCCATCTTCCGTTACATAAGGTTGCTGAGAATTGCTTCCGGCCGCATTAAGAGAGGCCACGGGCGCAGGAACGCTCCATTTACCATCTGTAAGGGTTGAGCTGTAAATGGATGCTTCTTTCATTCCATCTCCCACGGTCCAGCGCGACATATACATCGTCTTTCCTCCCGGAACCATGGCAGCGGTACCCTGGTGGATCTCTTTCGGCTGATCGATCTCCAATTTGGAAAGGTCGCTAACGTTCCCGCCATCATAACTTACCTGGTAGATCCTGTTCGTATAAAGATTATCCTTGTCTGTTTCAACAGGGCGGGTAGAAGTTACCAGCAATTGGTTTGCTCCGCTCCATACAGGCGCATACGTTGCACCGGTGTCCGTTAAAGCGCCGGGCGCTTTATTTACTGTGTACAGTTTCAGGTCGCTCCTGTTAAGCTGCTTTTGTACGAACCGGATGTTTGCGATCTCTCTTTGTGCCTCGCGGCGAATATCATCCTCGTCGGTGGTATACCCTTCGAGGAAGGTGGTCATCTCACTTTCTGCAGCGGCATAATCCCCAAGCGCGCGTTTTTCCCTGGCAAAGTGGAATCTTGCGAGCGGGAAGCGGGGATTATCAAGCAACTGCTGGTATTGAGGAGCTGACTTCTCATGGTAGTTCAGCTTCCTGTACGATTCTGCAAGGTTATAGATCACCTGTTCCCTGCTGCTTACAGGAGCGTTCAGGGTCTTCTTTGAGGGGGTTGCAGAAACCGCGTATGGATTGTATATGTTCGTTTTGGCTTTTGGATTTTCACCGTTAAGGTACTTTTCATAATACTGCGAAGCAGAATAGAAATCACCTTCATTATAATATTTGTCTGCAGCTACCAGGTAAGGATTGATGGGTTGTGCCATCATTACACCTGAAAGTGTCAGCGCTGTTGCCAGGAAGAATATTTTTTTCATGAACCTTGTTTGAATCGTTAATTGAACCTTATTATAATCTTGGACAGATGAAGTCTATTTCCGGGGTCTTCACCTTACGTTCACCTGTAAACGAAAGCGAGATCTCGAAACTGTTCGATCCCTTCACCACTTTGCCGAGGTCGGAAGTGTTCACATCATAACTTACACCAAGCACTATTTTCTTATGAGTGAATCCAACGAAAGGAGTAAGTGCATCTTCAAAACGATAGTTTGCACCCACCAGCAGGTCAGTTTCGCCTCCTGCTTTCAACTGGGCGTATGCGCCGAGCATTTTTTCTTCGGCATTTCCCTGGCGCAGGTAAAGTGCGTTAGGGGTAATGCTGAAATTATTATTCAGTTTTATCCGCATACCTGCGTGAATGGTATGCCGCATAGGATAGGTTTCCTTTTCATCCCCGCTGAAATTATCCACCGGTTTGGTGATATGTGATGCAGAATAACCTGCATAAAAATTACCCTTTGTATTCGGATTCGCATTAAAATAAAGCAAGCCTGCGCCTGCATCGAAGGAAGACCTGCTCCTGTTTGCCAGCACATCTCCCGTTGGGTTTGAAGGATTGTATCCTGTTACAGGGTTCCACTGGTCGCCAAAGCTCATCTTGGTAGCGTCGAACCTGCGCTGGATCAATCCTGCCTGCAATCCCAGGGCAAGCCTGTGATATTCGTTGGCGCCGAATCGCACCCCGGTATAGGCAAGGTTTGCATAAGCGGTTGTGTAACGGTATCCGCCATCTCCCGCCGTCTGGTTAAGTACGCTCACGCCGAAGTTCATATCACTGTTGGTGGTGAACTCGGCTGAAATACCCTGGGTTGAATATGCGCTGGCAATATTCCCCCACTGCGAACGGTATATGCCCGAAATACGGTATTGCCCGTCGAACGCGCCGGTAAGCGCCGGGTTCAGCCACGAAGGATAAACATAATACTGGGTAAAATGCGGATCCGTTTGTGCATTCACACTGTTACCCATCCCACAGGCAGCAAGAAAGAGCAAACAGGCAGATAGATGTCTTTTCATTTTAATGCATTTCAAGTTCATAAATCCTTTTATCGAATTATAGTTATGGAACCGCTTAATGGTTTGAAGCCATTCTGAAGTTCTATTACATAATAATATGTTGCAAATGGAAGGGGCTTACCCTTCGTTGTTCCATCCCATGGAACACTATATCCATTTGATGTAAACACTTTCTGACCATAGCGGTTGAATACATTCACCTGCGCACCAGGATAATCACTCAGGTTCTCAATGATCCAGGTGTCATTCACACCATCACCATTGGGTGAGAAGGCATTCGGGATCTTAACCGGGCGAAGCACCTTCACATACATGATATCGGAGGCAGTACATCCACCGGCTCCGGTTGCGGTTAACCTGTATTCCTGGTCCTGTGTCACCACAAGTGTGGGATCCAGATCATCGGCGCTCGACAAGCCTACCGGCGGTGTCCACTGGAAGTTCAGCGAAGTGCTGTTCACTACCGGCCTGAACTGTACCTGGGTACCCATAGGCACCACGAATGAAGGACCAGCATCCACTATTGGCTGCAGGTACACCGTAACATTCTGGCGGAACGTATCCGATACACAGCCTTCAGTACTTGTAACCACAAGTTTCACTTCGTATACACCCGGACTGCGGTAGACCTTATCATAATTTGCTGCGCCCGAGCTGGTACCATCTCCAAACATCCATAACCTGGAAGCGATAGTGCTGTTCGGCGCATAGCTTTCATCTATGAATTCGTTCTCTACACCCTGGCAGAGCGTTGTCGGAGAAATATTTCCCTGTGCAACAGGTTTGTCATAGAATGCAGCAAAGTTTTCAGAATAGGATGTTTCGCAACCATGAATGGATGTGGCGGTTAGCGTTACCGGGTAATTTCCTATGGCAGCATAAACATGGCTGCCATTCAATCCTGATGAAGTGCCGCCATCCCCGTAATTCCATTGGTAGGTCAGCCCTGCACCATCCGGAGCCGTTGAACCATTTGTAAATACAGCTTCGCCGTTTGGCATACAGACAGATGCGGGCGGAGCAAAAGCGGTTACAGGCATGGCATGAACATTTACCCTGGCCCTTGCTGTATCACTTAAACATCCCTGGTCACTCTCCGTTACCAACCATGCATTATAGGTTCCAAATGCCGTATATGGATGGGTGAACGGATCACCATTATTATATGTAACAGGTGCCCCGTCGCCGAAGCTCCACGTCCATGCAGTTATAGAACCAGAAGGTACGGTTGAACTGCTGCTGAATTGTGCCTGCTGGTCGGCACATATATCAGTGCTTGAGGCTATAGACGCGGTTGGTTTAGGATGAACAACCACATCGCTGGTAACAGTAGTTATACAGTTAGCAGACGATGTGAAAGTATAGGTGATCGTATGAATACCCGGGCCTGCTGATGACGGGCTGAAATTACCGGCCGCATCTGTTCCAGGCCCGCTATAAACGCCGCTGCCCGTTACATTATTCAGCACCGAAGCATTTGCAACACTCACGGTTCCGGTTACACTTTCACAAACAGAAGTAAGTGCCCCGAAAGCCAGTTCAGGTGTTACGCTGAATACATGGGTGATGGTGGTATCGTGTGTACAGCCATTAGCTGCTGTAACGGTAAGCAGTACATCATACGATCCTGTATTGGTATAATTGTGAGTCGGGTTTTGCGCTGTGGATGTATTCGGGTTACCTCCTGATGCATTGGGATCATCAAAATCCCACGCATAGGTCTGGCCTGCAAGGGCTGAACCATTGAAAGTGAACTGCACCTGCCCATTCGTTGGCAGGCAGGCTGCAGCAGGAACGGAGAAGTTTGCCCTTGGCGAAGGATTCACCGTAATGTCTGAAGTAATGGTGCTTACACAGTTTCCTGTAGAAGTGAATGTATAAGTTACAGTATGCGTACCCGGCCCCGCAGCCCTTGGGTCAAAGTTCCCTGAAGCATCAACACCCGGGCCGCTGTAAACACCTGTGCCGGTAACGTTGTTGGTTACGGTAGCATTTGCTACGCTGAATGGCGGAGCTGTTTCGCAAACGGCTGGAAGTGCCGGGAATGATAATTCCGGTGTTACACTGAATACATAATTAATGATCTCCGTATCCGTACAACCATTAGCGTTAGTAACCACGAGGGTCACATCGTAGGCGCCCGTATTAGTATAGTTATGGGTAGGGTTCTGAGCCGTTGATGTATTAGGATTACCACCTGTAGCATTCGGATCATCAAAGTCCCATGCAAAGGTTTCACCTGAGCCCGTACTTCCTGAATAGGTGAATTGCACCTGCCCGCTTGTTGGAAGACATGCAACGACTGGTGCGCTGAATGCAGCGGTAGGTTTTGCACTTACCGCGATGGTCTGAGTAATTGAATCAATGCAGTTTGCGGTAGAAGTGAAGATATATTTAATAGTATGCACCCCGCTTCCTGCAACAGCAGGATCAAAAATTCCGGCTGCGTTTGTACCCGGTCCTGAATAAACCCCGGAACCGGTAACTCCGTTTGTAACTGTAGCTGTTGCCACGTTCACTGTTCCACCCGCGCTTTCACATACAGGAGGAAGAGCAGGATAGTCAAGGGCAGGCTTCACACTTAACGTAAGGTTCCTCACGCTGTCATCCACGCAGCCATTACCGTCTGTTACCGTTACTGATACATTATAGTTCCCGGTATTGGTAAAGATATGGGTCGGGTTTTGTGCCGTAGATGTATTAGGGTTGCCCGCATTTGCATTTGGGTCGTTGAAGTTCCATGAATAAGTCTGGCCTGCAGATAACGAACCATTATAAGTGAATTGCGCCACACCGCTTGCGTCGAGGCAGGTTAATGGTGCCTCAAATGAAGCATTAGGTTTAGGGTTCACCAGTATTGTTTGCTTCACTGAATCTATGCAGTTGCCTTGCGCGGTAAAAATATAAGTGATCTCGTGGGTTCCTGCACCTGCAGCCGAAGGATTGAAATTACCTGCAGCATCTGTAGCCGGTCCGGAATATACCCCGGTTCCCGGAACACCATTGGTAACTGTTGCAGAGGCTACCGAAACGGTTCCTGCCTGGCTTACGCATACTGATGCAAGGGCGGGGTAACTTAATGATGGTTTAAGGTTGAAGGTGGTCACCAATACAGAATCCTCTGTACACCCTTGTGGTGTATTTACCTGTAGGGTTATATTATAATTACCTGTCTGGTAAATATGCGTAGGATCCTGGGCGGTTGATGTATTTGGATTACCTGCATTCGCATTCGGGTCACCAAAATTCCAGGAATAGGTTTGACCAGCTATTGCCGTTCCGTTATAGTTAAATTGTACAACCCCTGTTGCATCGAGGCAGCCTGCTGAAGGAATCGCAAAGAACGGTTCCGGGGCCGGGTTAACCGTTATTGATTGTGATATCGAGTCCGTACATCCTGAAGTAGCCGAGAATACATACCATATAGTATGGTTTCCGGGTCCTGCTACTGCCGGATCAAACATGCCTGCGCTTGTTGTACCCGGACCGTTATAGATGCCGGATCCCGGAACGCCATTGGTAACGGATGCCGTGGCAACAGAAACCGGTGGGCTGTTTTCGCAAACCGCTGACAGTGCGGGATATGCAAAAGTTGGCGGCGGGTTAAAGCTCGCGTTAACTGTAGTATCGGTAGTACAACCATTTGCCGTGGTTGCACTGTATTGTATAGTATAGTTACCCACTGTTGTGTACATGTGGGTTGGGTTCGCAAGGGTTGAAGTATTCGGGTTACCTGCATTCGCATTGGGATCACCGAAGTTCCAGCTATGACTTACAATAGTTTGACCATCTGAAGCAAATGCATTGCTGTTGAATTGTACCAGCCCCCCTGCAGGAAGACAACCGGCAGGATAGGTGAAAGGAAGATTCGGTTTCGCCCATACCCTTACTGTTTTAACTGCGGTATCGCTGAAACAGGTTGCACTTACGGATACGGCATGTTTAACCGTATAAATTCCCGGATCAGGATAGGTTTCAGTCTGGTTGGCATTGCTAGCCGTATTTATAATATTGCCATTGCCGAAATCCCAGTAATAATTTCCTACTGTTGCCGAACCACTGAAAGAAGAAGTGTCTGAGAAGGTAACCATTCCATCCTCACAAATACTTGCCGGGGTAATACCAAATGTAGTAACTGGTTTAACCGTGATCGGAATATTGAATGTAGTATCCATTACGCATCCTTCTTCAGTAACAAGGTGAAGGCTTACAGGCTGGTTACCTGTAGTGGTGAACGTATGCGTAGGGTTTTGTGTATTGTAAACTATACCGCCCGGGAGAGTCCACTCCCACTGGTTAAGTGTATAGCCGTTATTGGATGCGGCCGGCCCGTTAAACTGCACTGCATCGGCAATACAACCTGTATGGTTATACGTAACAGGGGCAGTGGGTTTGGATTGAACCACCACTTCAAAACTTACGGCCTCTGTATTATTACAGTTCTCAATGCTCGGGTGCGTACTCAATAACGGTATGGTATAAGTGCCAGGGGCGCTGAACTGGTAGGTGCCAGGCAATGTATACTTGTAATAGGGTATGCCATCCACCATAATTGGGGGGCCAACAGCCACCGGTGCATTATCAATCACATCTGCATTCGGTGTAAGAACAGCACTTAAGGTACTTAGTTGCCATACAAGTCGTGTGGGCTGGTATGCCAGTAATATGGAAAGTTCTAAAGGAGTATTATTACAGGTAAAGTCATGTTCGATTGTGTTAGTCGAAGTATCACTTACATTATATATTGACCCGATTGCATTAAGATTATTGATCAGCGTTCCGGCATTGTAGCCATAACTTTCCTGGCTGCCCAAACCATATGTGATTGCAGTAAATGGAACATCACTTTGAGCCACAGCCTGTGCCTTTGTGGCTGTCCATCTTTTTATCACCACGGTGTAGCCGGCAAGACGCGGATGGGCATAAGTATGATCGAATGTTGAAGAGCCGTTTATTGTTAAAGAAGCTAGTCCCGTGGTCGGGATGATAAGTGTTAGGTAATTTACCTGAATATTAGTTTCATCATTCCTGTAAAAGCCTATTCTTTTTATTCCCTGTTCGATCGGGCTGATATACATCATTTCCGGATCTCCCAGGCCGCCTCCTCCCTGGCAGGTAGTTCCGCCTGTCATGTATTGTCCCACCATCACTGGTTTATCAGAAGTAATGTATTCAGCTTCGTTAGACTGGAATTCGTAATAGGCATTAGCAATAAGCCCTGTAAGAAGGGTGCCATTTCGATAAACGTTTGTAGTAGGATCTTTAACCGCGATCTTGTACGTATTCCACATTGGAGTGGAAGGTGTTGTTGAATTGGATGTTGGTGCCGTTAAATACCTTTTGCCCCAAGCCTGGGTAGGAAAACATTGCTGGTTGTCATTATCTCCCCCACCAGAGCCGCATGTGGCATTATTATAAGTTCTGCTGCTGCCTGCAAAAACGGCAATGGGATGACATTCACCAGAAGCATTGGCTATGGACTTGAATTTTGTTCCACTAAGTTCCGGTTTAGCAGTTCCTGCTTCAGGGCCTGCCATGAGCTGATAGATCTCGCCCCTGTTCAATGTAACTGTATAGGGAACATTCGCAGGTCTTCCGCTACGGGTTGTCTGACTAGGGATTACCTCAACAACTGTATTATTTTCCTTGGCTATTACGTATGCCCAGGAAAAACAATTGGCGGCATAGTTCTGTCGGCTGTTAAGAGTAGTATACGCATAGCCCCAGGTTTCCACCGGCATCAGCATAGATGCGCCGGAATTTGTAGTTGCATATATATGAGCATATGCGACAATGGGCACATCACTCGTAATATGGATCCCCTTGTTTGTAAAAATGCCTTCTCCGCCACAAGGAGTACCTGGTGGAACAAAACTGCAGGGCAGTGAGATCAACCGCGCATCATTGGTTCCGGCTTTAGGAATTACATCGGATATAATAACTGTATTTGCGGGTACTGCATAATTTCTTACCCATGCAGTTCCTTCAATGGTAACTGTCACGTTCGCGGCCTGCTCCGAGCTTAAATAAAGAACCATTTCCTGGGCGTTAGACTGGCCGGACTCCATTTGTTGATGGTGCCCATAGCCAACCCAGAAGTCGCGCCCCCGGTTGGAAAGGTTTTGGCCGAAGCTGGTGACGGCAAGCATCACCAGCCCCAGCACAGCCATTAATTTAGTGCCGTTCTTCATTTCTGTTTGTGGTTTTTCATTACCTCACCAGGTTGATGGACCCTTTCTTAACCTGGGTGGTGCCGTCTCTCAGTGTCATCTGTATCACATACATATAAACACCTGAAGGCTGCATTTTGCCCTGGTAAGTTCCGTTCCATCCGGTTGCCTGGTTGGTGGATTCAAATATCTTCTGACCCCATTGGTTGAAGACGCTCATACGCATGCTCTGTATGGTATAACCATATACAAGGAACATATCATTGAGCCCGTCACCATTAGGAGTAAAGGCATTAGGAATAAAGATGTCGGTTGGAACCGTGGTACCTGTAACTGCATCCGATGTTGCCACCTGGCAGCTCGCCACACCCAGTGCCCTAACCTGCAGGGTTACACTTTGCAGTGGTAACAGGTTGGTTATGGTATGCGTAAGTCCCAACGTACCTGATGAAGGCGTGATCCAGTTTAGTCCGCCATCTATGGTAACCTCGTATGCTATCGCATCCGGTACAGGATCCCAGCGGAACCTTAACAGGTCGGCACCTGCAGAATCGACTACTGCAACCGGTGTTGCTATGTTCTGCACCTCTTCAGCATACACAAGTGTTCTGCTGCTTACACAACCGCTTGACGTTACTGCTTCTACCCAGTGCCTTACAACACCGCTCACAGGGTTGATGGTGAACGTGGTGCCTGTTCCGGCAAGAGTTCCACCGGTAGCAGCGGTGTACCAGTTATAGGTCACCCCTGTTTCAGGATTCAACACTTCGAAGGTTACTCCATCAGCACCGCAACCATATAATGTATCTTCCACAACTTCAACAGCAGGGATCTCATTTACAACGATCTGTCTTACCGTATCACCGATACAACCATCCTGGCTGATGATGCTTAAGCCAACATCATACGTACCCGGTGTATTATAAGTGAAGGTCTGGTTCTGCCCGGTAGGGTTATTACCTCCGCCGAAGTCCCAGGTCCATGTAGATATAGGCACATTCGTAGGTGTCGTTGCCGACCCGGTGAGTGTAAGCGTTTGGCCTACACAGGTAGTGAAGTTTGTACTGAAGTCAACTTCAGGCGCATCATATACGGTTACAACTAGCGTTGTAGTTTGTACGTTATCGCAACCTTCAATTGATGGATCCTCGATATGAATAGGTATCTGGTATGTTCCACCAAGGGTGAAAGTGAAGGTGTGCTGGATCTCGTACCTGTATAACCACCTGCCATTGCTGAAGATTGAATCTACTGGAGCAGGACTGGTTTGAACCGAATCCACATTCGGGTTAAGGTTTGCCACGTTGCTGAATTCCCATGTAATGGAAGTCGGCTTCAGTGGAATATAAACTGAGAAGCGGAATGGCGCACCCGTACAGGTGTACGAACTGCTCTCTGAGTTACCCAGGGTATTCGTGATGAATGGAATTCCATTCAGGTTCTTAACAAGGGTACCTGCATTATAACCGTAGCTTTCAACACTTCCCAATCCATAAGTGATCGCAGTGAATGCTGAATCACTCTCTATTATATGCTGGCTGGCGGCACTGCCAAGGTTGTGACGAACACAGGTATAACCTGGCAGGTTTGGATGAGGGAATACATCCGTAAACGTACTTCCTCCATCAATCCTTAAGGATGGGAAACCTCCATTGCTGATCACCACATTGATATAGTTTGACGTGATCGCTGATTCGTTCGTATTATAGAAAACCGCTTTCTTGATTCCCTGCTCTATCGGGCTGATGTAGATCATTTCCGGATCACCAAGACTTGTTCCGGTGCTTACACCAGGGCATTGAGTACCTCCATCAGAAACCATATACTGGGCTACCATAACCGGCTTATCGGCTTCTACAAATACACTCGCTCCCGGACCCGTTCCCAATGGGGTGAAGAATTCATAATAATTGCCCGGAACGATGAGTGAAGCAGGGTTCAGTACGCTTCCGTTCATGGTAACCTGGGTTGTTGGGTCTTTCACCATTACCCTGAACATATTACTGATATACTGTGTACCGGATGTTGAATTGGCCGTTGCGAAAGTTGCATACTTGGTTCCCCAGGCCTGGGATGGGAATACCTGCTGTATCATATTATCACCGTTGGTGGTGTTACATATCGCTGTACGGCTGCTTCCACTGAACACACCGATCGGGAAGCAATTTCCGCTTGCATTCGCAATAGATTTGATCGTACTTCCCGACATGTCCGTTCCCTGTGCACCTGTTTGAGTTCCCATTACATTATATACCTGTCCTTTGTTCAGGTAAACCTGGAATGGAACCCCTGCCGGATGGCCAAGTTTTGTATCTACAGCCGGTGTGATCTCTACCAGGGTGCTGTCGTGATCTGCAACCACGAAGAACCATGAATAAGATCCGGCTCCACCTGCTGGGTAATACTGCCTTGAGTTGAGCGACTGGTATTCATAACCATAAACACCTACCGGCAACAGCATACCTGCGCCAGAATTCGATCCATTATATATATGCGCATAAGCAACAATAGGCACATCGCTCGTAATGCTGATACCGCGATCGAACAAGCCTTCATCAGTGATGCGTGCATCTACGAGGCCTGATTTAGGAAGGATATCACTTACGATCGCTGTATTAGCAGCGATAGAATACGTCTTAACCCATGGTGTTCCGTTCACGCGTACGGTTACGTTCGCTGCCTGTGTTGCACTCAGGTATAGCACCATATCCATCGCATTGCTGCTGAAGTCATAATGGTGGCCGTAAGCAACCCAGAAACGGGTTCCTGCATTGGAACTGTCAACAGGGATAGGTTGTGGCTGTGACGGAGGAACTGTTCCATCCGTTAAACCAGTGAACTTATCAATATATTGCAGGTTACTTTCAGAATAATAATTGACATAGTGATCTACCGTGCTGCCTGCATTCACTACCCATGCATTTGATGCATCAGTACGTCCAAGCTTAATGGTAGCCTCGTTATTGATAAAGCCCTGCCATGAATCAACATAATAATTCTGCATGCTGTAACTGTATGCACCCTGTGCATTCACGTCCACATCAAAATAATAATACATTGATTGCTGACCCGATGCAAGTGACGGTGGAATAACCCCGGAATAACGCTTCAGCGAAATGCTTGAAGGTACAGGAGCTCCAGGCGCATAGGTGATCACGGAAACAGTATCAGTTCCATACATGAAGTATTGTCTTCCGCCCGCAACAGGTACAGCAGGTATACCGGTGAGTACCGTGGGTTCTGCGGTTGGAAGGAATTCATAGGCTCCCATATCAGGAACACCTGAAGTTAATGTTGTAGGTCTTGGATTGCCAAGAATGTCTGCATCGTTTGTTTCTATCTGCACGCCGCGACCATGGATCGCCCACACATCAGGGTCGGCCAGGTCCGGACGCAGATCAGAGTTGCTGACAAGAGCAGGCTCAATGCTTATAGAGCTTAGATCCCAGTAAGTAGCTGCTATCCAGTCTGACAGGGTCGGATAGGTGGCAGTACCATTTTGTATCAATACAGTTCCAGCGCTGTAGAACGTGTTATAATCACTGTAAATGAAGTTGAGATTGGTGGTATACATCGCACGGCCGGTACCGATATGGCTGAAGATGTTGTTCCTGATATTCAGCGATGGCCCGGTGCCTGTGGTTTGGGTCAGGTAGGCTGCAACGTTATTGGTAGTGCCATTCATTGACTGGTTCACAACAGTATTGTTGTAAACAGTACAGCCAACTCCTCCCGTATGGTATAATCCATAAGAAGTGGAAGATTCAGACTTAACATTAACGACGTTATTTACGGTGCTGGCATAATCAACACCGGTATGATAGATACCATAAGTAGATCCGCTGTTACCGTTTATTGAAATGATCTCATTTCCGGAGATGCTGCCCCTGTTAACCGAAGAAGCTTCACAACCTGTAAAGTACATACCATAAATGGTAGTGGTGTTGTTCTCCATGGTAACCACGTTCCTGTTGTACTTAAAGGCAGAATCCGAACTGTTGCTGTAGATACCATAGGATGTTGTATTCCTCGGAGCCGTTACGTTCACCATATTTTGGGTTACCACCGCCTCGTGATGGAAACCTATATAAATACCGTACTGGTATTGTCCAGCTACCGTGTTGCTGTCAACCACGTTCCGCTTTGAAGTATTTGTTGCAGAGGTCCCGTCAAGATAGATACCTGTATTACCACCATTGATCACGTTATTCTTGATCACATTATCGCCGCCAACAAATGCATCAGCAAATACACCCGCCGTAACATTTGATGTTGAGGTTACTGCAGGCACTACTATGGCGTTGTTCATTATACTGTCGAATGAAGCTGTACCTGCAAGCTGCACTGCGCGGCCA
Organism: Bacteroidota bacterium; assembly: GCA_023417815.1. Classification (GTDB taxonomy): domain Bacteria; phylum Bacteroidota; class Bacteroidia; order Chitinophagales; family Chitinophagaceae; genus Ferruginibacter. Next base: position 90,876 of record JAEZEI010000110.1, read on the forward strand.
AATGAAGGATTGGTTGCAGTAATCGTCATGTTCTTATAGGTAACATAGCTTGCGCTATCCAGTGACAGGGTATAGTTTGCTGCAGCTTCGGTACTGTTCCAGGTTAGGTTCACTGAAGCAGGGTTGCCATCAGCACTCATAAAAGTTACGCGCACATCGGGACCTGAACCCTGGGGACCTGTTCCGGAAATTGCATGCATTCTTACCTGCTCTGTATATGTCCCCGGGGCTACGTAGAAATTAACTGAACCGGTTATACCGCATTCAAGTTGCGCCACCGCTGAATTGAAGGATGCAAAGTTGTTATTGTTAGGGAATACCACAGGATTTCCCGGATCAATGGTATAATCTCCTGCAAGGAATGCAGGATTTACAGATACCAGCGCAGGTGATGAGAAAGTGGTATTGCCATTACATGTTACTGCAACCTGGTAATACAATGTTGAAGTTGCCAGGATGGTGGTATCGGCAAACATCATAGGGTCACCAAGGTTGGTCCATGGACCTGTAGAACTTGTTGAATACTGCCATTGGTAGGTCTGGCCAGAACCAACGGAATTTGCTGACAGTGACAGATTCACTTCAACGCCCATACAGATCCCTGAATTTGGTGAAGCAGCTGCATCACCAGGAACAGGGGGAGTTGTACAAGGCGGAACCGCGAATTCCCATGCTCCTATATCGGGCGTGGTTGCGCTTCTCGCCGCATCAAGTATATCAGTGGTGATACCTGTACCCGGTGTTCCTTTATCATCCAGTGCAGGTGACATTGGCATAAGGTTACCGCCATTCGCGTTAGCAAAGAATGGATTCAGCGTTAGCGAATTTGCATCCTGCGAGGTTGCAGCCTGCCATAGGGCAAGGGTTGGAATCAGGCCGCCGCTGTTACCAATATATGGATTCGCTCCACCGATGTTGAAGTTGTTGTAGTTGCTTGTTACCTCGCTCGCAGCAGTATTCAGGAATATACCAACGTTGTTTGAAGAGCCGCTGCGCGTGATCTGGAAGATATTATTCCTTACATCAATGCCTGATGCTGTTGTGGTTTGGTAAAAACCATACGCAAAGTTGGCAGTGGTGTTGGCCTGGTCGATCAGCGAAATGCTGTTATGATAATACCTTACATTGTCGCTGCTCGAGTTATAAAGACCATACTGGTCGCCCTGGCCGTTAATATCATAGATCGCGTTATTCGAAACAATATTCTCAACCCCTGCCAGTGCATCCACACCGGTAAAATAAATACCGTTGAATGTGCTTGTGCTGGAAAGATTTCCACCAAAAGGATTGAAGATCCTGTTCTTACTGATTCGGCAACTTACGTTAAGAGAGGTTACATAAACACCGTAGTGTGTAGATGAATTGGTACGTGTTGGCCTGCTAATTTCGTTATGCTCTACAAGCGCATTAAAGTTGCCATTCAGATATATACCATACAGGTAGAAATCCTGCACCTTGTTATTTATAAATACATTGTTCTGGCTTGCCACGGTACTGCTTCCCAAACATGTGATGTTGTAATAACCACCTATAATAGTATTTCCATCCAGTACATTACCATCGCACAAACTACCGGTGGTTGTTGCGGATGTATGAGACCCGGACATCACGAAACCGGCGTAGTTGGTGGAAGTTGTTGTAAGGTCTGTAAGAATGGTATTCCTTGTGAAGATGTTGCTGTCGGCATCATTTATCAGTTGAACACCAAATCCGTATGTTCCTGTTCCCCTTGCATCAATGATAAGTGAGTCAAAACGGAAGTAATCTGTTCCATCCAGTTTAAGTACTGCACGCTGACCGGTAACATCTGAACTGAAGGCAAGCGTGTTGCCATTACCGTTAAAGGTCACTGTTCTGTTGATCGACGAACCCAGGATAGAAGGAATGATAACCTGTTCGTTATATGGTCCGCTGTTCGGAACAACATCTATTACAATATGACCGGCAATTCCGCAACTCATTGCAGCTATCGCCTCATTGAAATTTGCGAAGTTGGTTGGACCTGCAGGGCCGCCAATGGTATAGTTACCCGCTGGAAGTGCAGGAGTAACAGTTACAAGCACTTTTTCTGATGGAGTTGATGCTGCACCACAGGTAACTACCGCACGGAAATATTGTGTGGTGTTTACCGTAACATTGAATACCGGGTTATTGAGCACACCTGATATCGGGGTATAAGGACCAGCCTGGTTAGCCGAAGCCTCCCACTGGTATGTTTGACCGATACCTGAATTATGCCCGGTCAGGCTGAGCTGAACTTCGAGACCTTCACATACAGGTGTATTGTTCACCAGTGCCTGGCCTCCTGCCGGTGGTGAGATACAGTTACCAGGAGTGAATTCGTATGCACCAAGATCCGGAGTGGTAAGACTCCGTGTAACACCTAAAACATCGTTCAGCACTCCTTCCGGACCTCCTAAATTATCTATAGTGGCATTGGTTGGCATGTAATTATTCGCCACCATGTCCTCAAATTGCGGTGCATTGGCAACGGAATTCGCATCATCGCCGGTGGCAGCCTGCCATGCAGCAAGTGATGCGTGCGGAGTTGCAGCTGCATAACCTGTAAAGTCGTTCCCGCCTGTAGCGTTCAGGTAGAAATCGTTCCTGTTACTTTCAACTTCAGATGCTGCAGTGTTATAATATATACCATACTTGGCACCAGTGCCACCGCGGTAGATCGCAACGATATTATTCACGAAACGAATACCTGCTGCCGTAGTGGTCTGGTAAAAGCCCCTGGCATTATCTATACCTTCTCCATCAAGCACGATGGTATTATGCATGTACCATACATTATCGGATCCGATATTATGAAGTGCATTCACCTCATCCTGGCCTGAGAAATTGTATAGAACGTTATTATAAACTTTGTTCTCAAGACCTGCCAAAGCATCCACACCCGTAAAGTGAATTCCATTGGTTACTGACGTGGAAGTCGGGTTTCCGCCAAATGGATTGAAGATCCTGTTGCGGGTTACATGGCAACTCACATTCAGGCTTGAGAAGTATATTCCCATGAAGGTGGAAACCGAGGTACGGTTCGGACGGCTGATATAGTTGGAATCGACCTGTGCCTGGAAGTTTCCTACCATATATATACCATAGAAGTAGAAATCAGTTACCCTGTTCCCTTTAATAAGGTTATTCTGGTTTGCAGCAGAAGTGCTGCCGGTGCTCACAATTCCATAATAACCACCGTTGATTTTATTGTTGGTGAATTTATTTCCATCGCTTAGTGCACTACCGGTCGTGGTAGCCGAGGTATGCGAGGAACTGATCACGATACCGGCATAGTTAGTGGAAGTGGAAGTCTGGTTAAGGTTGATCGTACAATTATTGATGGTGTTTGAATCTGCATCATTTATCAGGTGGAACCCAAAACCATATTCGGTAGTAGTGGTTCCCGGCGCTTCAACCACCAGGTCATTAAATGTAATATGATCGGCGCCATCCAGTTTGATCACTCCACGCTGGGCGGATGTGGTGCTGTTGAAAGTGATCGTCCGGCCATTACCATTGAAAGTAACCGTATTTGCTGCAGATGCCCCCGGAACCGGCTCCATGATCAGTTGCTCGTTATATGGACCGCTGGTCGGACCTACATTAAAGATCACATCATCTACAATTCCGCACTTAATGAAATTGTAAGCGGCGTTAAAGCTGGTAAAGTTGGTTGCACTTGGCGGTAACAAATTATCTATGGTAAACGTTCCCTGCACGCCGGCCGGGGTGTTCACCAGTATACTGCCCGAGGTAACCGGAACTCCGCAGGTTACTATTACATTATAATATGTTGAAGTGGTTTGTGAAGTGGTAAACGTTGCAGATGTGGCTCCTGCAATTGGAGTAAATGTTACGTTATCCGGTGATGATTGCCACTGATAAGTTTGACCCGTTCCGCCAGTACCGCCATCAAGACTAAGGGTAAAGGGTACTCCAAGACAAACCGGGTTATTATCCGCCTGAACTGTTCCCGGAACCGGGGGGTTAGTACATGGACCCGCAGGTTCAAACGTTATTGAACCGGTGAAGAAACGAACAAGGGTAAGGCCGGTACCCGTTCCGGAATAGCCCACTGCTGCGCCGTTAACCTGGAAATCACCCACAAGAAGATTTACCCCACCACCCGCAAAGTTGTTCGGACTGATGGAAGATGTTCCGCTATACCTGGTATTACCCGGGCCCATATTGCGAAGAACAAAACGGTACATGGTGTTTGCAGGTATCGAAAAGCTAAGACCGGGAAAATTTATGGGTGCGATACCAGTTCCCGTTGCCGGGGTTGGCTGTGATACCGCAACCTGGGTCCAGGGCGCTATGGTAATATTTGTGCTGTTACCGGAAAGTGCGGTTTCTGAATACCATAATTCCCAGACAGAATTGTTTTCTGAAGTGGTAAGCCAATTGGATATGCCGGTAACATTTACGGCATAAGGATTGGTATTTTGAAGAACGAATGAAATATTTGATGGTCCACCAAGGGAGGTTTGGCCATCAAAAGGAGGATTAGGGAGTGTAATGAGCGTGGTCGGCTGGGCGAAAGCCAAAGAGGTGCTTAGCATCAGCATCAGGCTCATCATGAACTTAGTAAAGCTGGCAGAGTAACATTTTATCATCGTTCCTGTTTTTGTATAAATAAAATAGACAGACCGTGCCGGGAAGCAAATCTGGCAAGAAGGTAGTCAGGCGGAGGCTATGCACAAAAAGCCCTGGCGCTAATGTTTTGGTGGGAAGTCTTAAAGGGTATTGGAACGCATTCGGAACGTAATTGAAATCAATCAGCATCTCTGAATGGAGGGTTGAAGTTAATTCACATTAGTTTAACAACCAAGAAATTTGCTACTCAAAAGTGAGTATTAGAAGTTTTTCGAAATATAAGAAAAAAGCTTAACTGAAAAGATACTCTACATCAGCTTTGGTGAGCGACTTCACAAAAGATGCGTCATCAGCTATCAGGTCTTTGGCAAGTTGCTTTTTCTTTTCCTGTAGCTGCAGGATCTTATCTTCAATTGTATCTATACATATCATCCTGTAAGCGAAGATGTTCTTGGTTTGGCCGATACGGTGGGTACGGTCGATGGCCTGTTGCTCTACTGCAGGGTTCCACCAAGGATCTACAAGGTATACATAATCTGCTGCAGTAAGGTTCAAACCAACTCCCCCTGCTTTCAGTGATATAAGGAAAATGCGGACCTTGTCGTCATTCTGAAACCGCTGAATGGCTTTTTCGCGATCGGTAGCTGATGTGCTGCCGTCAAAATATTCAAATTCCACCCCGTCGGCAATGAGGCGCTCCTTGATTAATGCGAGCATCCCCAGAAACTGGGAAAAGATCAGCGCCTTATGCTCACCGATGTTCTCCTCCAGCTCGCGGGTGAGCTCATCAAGTTTAATTGAGTGGTTCGGGAATTTCTCTTCTTCATTCAGGATAGCAGGGCTGTCGCATATCTGCCTCAGCTTCATTAACCCCTGGAGAATGGTAAGCTGTGATTTATCGATGCCCTGCTGTTCAATACTGCCCAATATCTTATCGCGGTAAAGATTGCGGTAAGCATCGTAGATCTTCCGCTGCTCCTTATCCATTTCACAAAAGAGGATGGTCTCTGTTTTTTCAGGAAGATCCTTAGCCACCTGCTCCTTGGTTCTACGTAAAATAAAGGGATACAACAATTTACGCAGGTGTTCCTTCTGTTCCTGCTCCCCGAATTTATCAATAGGGGTGGCAAATTCATTCCGGAAGAATTCCATGCTTCCCAGCAATCCCGGGTTCAGAAAATTCATCTGGGCAAAAATGTCAAACGTATTATTCTGTAACGGGGTACCGCTCATGCAAAGCTTGTTCTTTGCATTCAGCAACGAAGCAGCACGGGTAACCTTTGAAGAAGGGTTCTTAATTGCCTGGCTTTCATCCAGCACCACGTAATCGAAGACGATCTTCATGAACACCTGGATGTCGCTCCTCAGGGTTCCATAAGTGGTAATTATAATGTTATGTTCCTGGAGGTGTTCAGCATTCCGGCTGCGGGTATTACCATGATGGATCACATAGCTTAGTTCCGGTGTGAACTTGTTTACCTCGTTTTTCCAGTTATATATAAGTGTAGTAGGGCAAACCACCAGTGCTTTCAGCCCACCGGTCGAATTCCGGTAGTGTTCCAGCATGGTAAGGGCCTGTACGGTCTTACCAAGACCCATATCATCCGCTAGGATACCACCCCAGCCTACATCGTTCAGGTAATTAAGCCATTGATAGCCGGCAAGCTGGTAGGGCCTCAGTATAGGCATCAGGTGTTCAGGAGCACGGGTATCAGGAATATTTTTGAATTCGCGCAGCCGTTCAAATTTCTCATCAAGGGCAAAACTCAGTTCAGCCTCATCGCGGTTCTCATACAGCTCGTCGATCACGCTCATATGATAACGGCTAAGCCTGAGGTGATCTTTTCTCCCATCTCCTACCTTAAAGAGAAGGGCGTATTTCTTAAGCCATTCGTCCGGGAGGATACCCAGGGTGCCATCTCCCAGCTGAACAAAGGATTGTTTACTTAATAAAGCCTTCTTTATTTCGGCAATGCCTACACGCTGCTCGCCAAATTCGATCTCCACCCGGGCATCAAACCAGTCGAGCCCGCTGCTTACATGGATATGTGTACTTGGCCTGGCCGTATTGAACCTGAAATTGCGAAGCGCCTCGAAACCATAAACAGGGATCTTCTTCTCCTTCATTGCATCCACAAAAAGGAAGAACCAGTTATTTTTCAAAACATCGGCGCCTTTAAGTACCAGGCTGCTGTCTGGCTGGCGTGTAAACTGGCTGTGCAGGATCATGATGGTGTTCACCACCTCTTCCTCATATTCCGTATTCCGGTTTATGACCAGTATCTTATCCCCTTCGGGAATGGTAAGCGTATCCTTATCGTTCGCCTTTGTTTCATAACCGTGGTAGCTGAATACGGGCACAAAAACCAGGTAATCCCCTTTTTCAATCAGTTGCACTTTCACTTCGGGAGTTGAGACCTTCACTTCCTTAACCATGCTGCGGTCAAAATCAACCTGGTAATCGCGGGTTAATGGCATGATCACCGATTTCATAGTCCGGCTCCAGTCATCCTTTGCCACCGCAAGCGGTTTTGCATTGAACCTGGAAGCTTCAAGAACATCTTCCGGCTTCTGCCACAAATACAGTACACCATCGTGCATAAACACCAGGTCGCTGGCGCATTCATTCCTGTCAGCAGGAACCAGTTCGCCATTCACCTTAACAGTGCAGGTCACTACAAAGCTGTCGTCCTTCGCTGATATCCTGAAGATCGGGGAGATCAAATCATCCGACAGGTTCAGTTGTTCAAGGTTCGCGGATTTAAATGCCTTTCCTTTCGGCAGCATGAATATGAACGGATTCGCACTTTGCTCGATGAATATTTTCCGGAGCTTCGGGTGCAGGTATTCCGAGATCAGGTTGCGTGTTTCTTCCGGCAGGTCTTCACCATCATTATGAATGATGTTCTCCCAGAAACCACTGAATGGTGAGTTCCTGTTGAGGTATTTATTCACTTCCTGTTCCTGCATTTTGCGGACCTGCTGAAACAACGCCTTATCGTCTTCATTAAATGGATCCGTATTTACAAACTTGGTGAGGTCGAGCGTTTCAGCTTTACTAATAAATGCTGTTTCACTATCATCAGGCTCACCCTGCACCGCTTCCACGGTAAATCCGGGATACACCTTCGCATTAAAATTGAATACTATCCCTAGCCTGCGTGAAGGTGTCACCGTTGCATCCGTTGTTTCTTCGGGTGTTGCAACAGGCGCCGCTACCGGGGCTGGCGCAGCAGAGCGGGATGTAGTTACCGTTGCCGCCACACGCTTAATAGAAGGATCAAGCACCTTAAGAAAAGGTTTTCCTTCCTTATAGGTGAATTCAAATTTGCCTGCAAGGTCATCTTCCAGCGAATAGCCATAGATCTGGAGCAGTTTGTTCTTTTCTTTGTCCCAGTTACGGATGGAATCGAAATAGTAAGGGCCGTATGAATTCAGGAGTTGGAGAAAGAGCAATGTCTTATGTGCACACAACGGGTGATCTGTATCATCACAGGTGCATGAAGTATCGAAATTGCGTTCGTCGTTGCGCTGAATTACCAGCGGATAATTCTTGTTGTTAACGACCAGTTCTGCCTCCACCCTTTCATCTTCTGCTTTCAGAATGGTAGCCCTAATGCTACGCAGCATGTGCTCGGCCTGGTCGTACACAAGCGTAGAGGAAAGCATCTTGATCATTTTAAGATCTATGTGCTTCATCTTGGCTACGGTATGGCGCTGATCGTAGGAAATTTCAGCGCTGCCCAGCATGTTCTTATCGATAAGGTCCTGCAGTTTCAATAAAGCTGCCGCTTCATGCCTGCATATATCACCAATATTATAAGGACATGAACAGCGTAATGCGATCAGTTTCGGATCGGCATATTTTTCAATATATACTTTATAAAATGTGCTGTAGCTGTCGTCTTTTACCCTGAAGATTATATTACCGAGCAGTTCATCATGTTCCACCAGGTCAACATAACCAAACGCGTAGATCTTCTTTCCCCTCCTGATCACTTCGTCCGTTCCGTTGTTATAAAGATGTTTAACTATATGCGGTAAAGCCAATGGTTTTCTTTATTTGGTTTAGGCGCCCCGGGTCGAAAAAGGGCAATTTGCAAAAGTAACGGAAATCGGTTGGAAGTTGGAAGTTGGAGGTTGGAAGTTTATTACAACGTCTAATGCATTCGAATTTTCAACTATTACATTAAAAACATCATTTTCAAATCCATAGCCAAAATCATAACCTCCTTCACTTATATTATTATGAGTTGTTCCAAAATGAACATATTCATGCAAAAGTGTTACAGCAAGTAAAAAAGCAACACCTTCTTTATATCGCTCGATATTGATTAATTCCAATAATTGCACATAAGCTAGATTAATTTTAATTGTTGAACTTGATTTCTCATATACACCATAAAAGTTGGTCCCATGAATAGGAATTGTACTTTCCAATTTTATGGTTGGGCCCTGTCCAAAGGAAAGATGATCAATAATTTGCTGTTTAGAAAAGCCTGACCAATATTGCAGCGCACTTAAAACCTTTGGGTTTTGCTTTACAAATACTTTTAGATTCTTTACAAGATCAGTAAATCTTGGGTAACTAGTTTCATAATTATCTATTGGGTCAAAAATAAAATCAGGTTCAATCTCAGGATTGGAATCGAAAAAAATAGTATTATCATCTTCTGAAAAATTCCAAATAAATGCAGGATAAGGAGTAATATTATATGGTGAATTATCATGTGGAATTATTATCACTGGCCCCGGCCCGCAATTACCGCAGGGCAGAATGCCATTGATAATTTCGGTGCCGTACCGGCAGTCACCTATGCCCGTGCAGTCTTCCGGTGGTGAAGGATTACCTCCCCCTCCTCCGCCGCCGGGGAATGAAGGAATATCTTCAGGTGGCCAGTTATAAGGCGCTTCTATCGTAATTTGAATTTCATAACACTCCTATTCAGGTGGTGGGGATGCATTAGGGTCGGAACGCCTTAACACATAACAAAATGTTCCAAAGTAAACCTTGCCTCCAGTTGAAGGATAAATGATCTGATTAAGCTTAATAGTACGCTTTTCAAGGCCTAAACTATCAGGAAATTGCAGCCTGAATAAATTTTCATCACTTACTTCAAAAACGGTGTGCCCAAACACCAGGTAATTCAGTTCCATCAGCTCAAGGGCAACTCTTTCCGCACTGGGGTAGGCTGAATAATGTCTCCTTCAGGATGATATTCATAATCCCTTTCCCGGTAAAGGTTCAGTTGGCCGAATCTATTATCCGTACGGTGATAAAGGAGCTGACATAATCCTCTCCATCTCTCACCACGGGAATAAAAAGAAGGCTGTCTGTGGATTCCGTAATATTAAGTGTATTAGGGGCACTATAGGATTCTGCAACGGATCTGTGCCAAACTGGGTAACCTTCACTCTTTGAAAATGTTTTTATGAAACCCGGATTTACCTGCTCCCGGCGTTTAAATTCTTCTTGAGCCCTCCTTACCAGGGAACGCCAGTTCCCTGGCATAAGGAAGGATATTCATTAAGAATATGGATAATTCGCCTGTTTTTGCTGAAGCCCTCCGATTGGCAATTCTTATACTCTTCCTGGTATCAATTTCCCATCCACATAAACCGGGAGCACCTGGGCGGTGTCTTCTTTGAGGCAGAAGCGGATATCTTCTTCAAGACCATAACCGGAAAGCCTTTGATAATGGGATGCATTTTTGGTCTTCATATATTCAAAAAGATCGGGCTGGGCTTCAGTATATAAACTTTCCGCTATGCGTGAAGCATCACAGTTAAGGGTGAAATGCTGCTGTACCCGGTTTATGACTGCGCCCGCGAAAAGGGTATCTTCTATATTCACCCTGTCTTTCCATGCTGCGCACGCCAAAATTACCGGCTGGCCTTTCCTGGTAAGGTGACTGCACACCGCTCCGAGGTTTGCGAATGAGCCGGTAACGATCTCCTTTGCACCTTTTTCCAGCGCCATATGCAATAGCCGGGTACCGTTTGTGGTGGTAAGTACAAGGGTCTTGCTTTCTATAAATGCGGGTGGGTATTCAAAGGGACTGTTCCCATACTGGAGGCCTTCGGCCACATGGCCGTCTCGCTCCCCTGCGGTGATCGCGTCTATCTGCTTTCCTATCCGGATACATTCTGCAACGCTGTCTACCGGAACAATAGCCCTGGCGCCATTCTGTAATGCAGTGGCAATGGTGGAAGTAGCCCGAAGCACATCTATGATAACTACTATACTGCTGCTTACATCATATAGGTTCAGCAACGCCGGCGAAAGGCAGGTATAGAGGAGGGGTTTTTCTTTCTTCATCATTCAGGATCAAACAAACGGAAGCTTTACAACGGTGGCCTTTACAGGAGTATTCCTGATCTCAATGAATATTTCTGTTCCTGCTGCAGCCTGTGGTGTAGATACATATCCCATACCAATGGCTTTGCCAAGGGTTGGCGACTGGGTGCCGGAAGTAACTACTCCTATCTCGTTCCCTTCAGCGTCTTTTATAGGGTAACCATGGCGGGCGATACCCCGGTCGGTCATTTCAAACCCTACCAGTTTTCGCTTTACGCCTTCAGCTTTCTGCTTTTCAAAGATCTCCCTGGAATTAAATTCCTTGGTGAACTTGGTGATCCAGCCCAGGCCTGCTTCCATGGGGGAGGTGGTATCATCGATGTCATTCCCGTAGAGGCAAAAACCCATTTCAAGACGAAGAGTATCCCTGGCGCCCAAACCAACGGGTTTTAGTCCTGCCGGTTCTCCTGCTTTAAAAATGGCTTCCCAGATCTTACCTGCATTGCCATCCTTATCTTCAAAATAGATCTCTACCCCACCTGCACCGGTATATCCTGTAGCGCTTACCAATACTTTCTCCACTCCCGCAAAAGTTCCTTTCACGAACGTATAATATTTCAGGTTCATGATGTCCATATCCGTGAGGGGCTGGAGGATCTTTGTTGCATTCGGTCCCTGGACCGCAAGCAGGCCTGTTCTTTCAGAAATATCCTGCATTTCAGCGCCATTGGTATTATGTTCACTGATCCACTTCCAGTCTTTTGCAATATTACCGGCATTCACCACCAGCATGTACGACCTGTTCTCTTCAAGACAATATACCAGCAGGTCATCCACGATACCGCCCTCCTTATTGGGCAGGCAGCTATACTGGATCTTACCGGCAGTTAGCTTTGATGCATCGTTTGAGGTTACACGCTGGATCAGGTCGAGCGCATGTTCGCCTTTTATTATGAACTCACCCATGTGGCTTACATCGAACACGCCGGCATTATTTCGAACGGCATTATGTTCATCATTGATCCCGGAGTACGATATAGGCATATTGAACCCTGCGAATTCCGCCATTTTTGCGCCGAGGGAAATGTGCCGCTCGGTAAAGGGTGTAGATCTCATCTTCCGAATTTAGTCGGCAAAAGTAAATGAAAAAAGCCAACCACTTTCCCGGCGGGCCGGAGTGGCTGACTTTTGCTTCAACTTCAACTTCAACAATTGAAACGCTCTTTATCAGTAAAGCAGTGCCAGGGGATTACTTATCAGCGCTACCGGCCTGTCGAGTCCCTGTAATTGCTGTTCTATCCTTTCTTTTTCCTTGCGCAGCGAATCCTTGATCCTATCCTGTTCGTTGACCCTGCTGGAATCCTGCTGCACGCCTGGTGAATCATACCTGTAATTATCGTCGGTGCGGATGTTGATGCCATCAGGCCCGATATTGATCTCCGTATCGCGGTCCCTGTGCCTCCAGTTATCCGCGCGGACACCCTGGAGGGTATAAAGGCCGTCTTCTTTCATGATATAATCCGTGTCCATTTCCCAACCATATTCAACATCGGCATCAAAATTTATTTCCCAACCGTCGTCCCACGGGCCGGAGAAACGAACATTATGTGACCATCCAACGCTTTCATCTACGCGGATCTGTTTTCCAACAGGAACATATATAGTAAGGATGATGCGCTGGTTGCGGAATTTATCCTTGCGGGTGATCGGAATTCCTTTATCAATTAACAGCATGGAATCGCGCTGTGTTACATTGAATTCCATCAACGCAGCCAGGGTATCAGCCGACCTGCGGTTCCTTCCGTGCACCAGTTTTACCATGGTTACCCTGAAGCTGTCGTTAGGCGACTTTACAATTCGCACTTCTGTATTGCGAACAAAGGCGGTGTCCTCATCCAGGTCTTCAAACGGTTCCATCCTGAACCAGCGTCCGCGGTAGAATTTTGAATCCGGGGAAACGGAGGTCACTTCAAGCTTGTTGATGCCCGGGTTTTCCAGGGCTATCTCCTGTTCAACCAGGGTATTGCCCGTACGGAAGTCTTTACTTACTGAAGCGATCAGCATGATGAAGCATATCCAGCCGATGATCCACATGGCAGAGAAAATAGGACCCATCATTCTGCTTCCACGTTTTATACGCGCTATCCTGCGGATAAGCCAGGTAATGATCCCGATAATTGGAACTGCAATAAAGAAAATAAGTGTGCCCCATGCATAAGCATTCTGCCACCCGTCGGTAAGAATAAAATCCTTCAATGGGAAAAGCCCGATCGATGCCATTCCTATGGCAAACAAAGCAATTACCAGCCCGAACACCACGCAACCCACAATAAAGTATGCGAAGATCTTGAACAGGAGGGCGATGATATTCCCGAAGGAACGTCCGCCTTTCCTGGCTATATTTCCTGCCTCCGCGCCGACGGCCTTACCTGCTTCAGCAGCGGTTGCGCCTGCTTCCTTACCAAATTTCCCGGCACGTTGCTGAACTCCCTTTATTTCCGTCATTACGGAGTTCTTGATGGAATTCAGGTCTACCTTTTCTCCTTTCATCTCCAGTTTTTCCGCAGTGGTTACGGCCTCAGGGATAACCAGCCAGAGAATTATATAAACGAAGATGGAACCGGGACTGAATCCGAAAGAGAAAACATGTCCCCAGTCGTTCCAGATCGTAAGGAAGGGGATAAGGAACAGAACACGTGGGATCCACGGGTTTATGCCGAAGTAATTTCCTATACCGCTGCACACGCCGGCTATGATCTTATCGTCGGTATCGCGGTAAAGTTTTTTGCGGGTGCTGCCTATCTCCGTGCTTGCAGTACTGGGAACCGCGATCCATAATATAAGGTATGCGATGAAGCCTGTACCGCCGGCGAAGAACAGGAGGATGAAGATGATACGAACGATCACCACATCGATGCCGAAATAGTTGGCAAGGCCGCTACATACACCACCGATCACTTTTTCCTGTTCAGAACGGTAAAGCCTTTTCCCTTTCGAATGGAATGGCGCCGGTTCCGGCCCGGGCGAAGCTGCGGATTCAGAGGTGCCTGGTTCCACCGTATCGAAGTCTTCGGGACGGCCCATATTACGGATAATGGCTGCTACGTCCTCTTCGGTGATACAGATGGCGCCGCCTTTCAACCTTTCCTGGAAGAGTTCCCCGATCCGGTTCTCTATATCATTTATGATCTCGTCCTTTCCCTCTTCTGCAGCGAAATAACGTTCCAGGCTTTCTGTATAGCCTTTCAGCATTTCAAAAGCAGTTACCTCTATGGGAACCACCCTGCCCTGGAAGTTGATATTAATAACTTGTTTCATTTGTTTGGTTTTTATTTTTATTGCCTTACAGGTGTAGGGCGTTAAAAATGTCGTTTCGGTTTTCCAACAAAAGCATGGCTATACTTTGTTGTGTTGAAGTTTATGTTGGTTTATTGCGATGTAAGGGTTTTTACAGCATTGGCCAGCTCATTCCAGGTGCTTTCAAGCTCCGAATAGAAGGTAGCGCCCTTTTCAGTAAGGTGGAAGTACTTTCTTGGGGGACCACTGTTACTTTCCACCCACCTGTAATTGAGCAGCTCGGCATTCTTGAGCCGGGTCAGCAACGGGTAAAGCGTTCCTTCCAGGATATTGAGGTTGGCCGCCTTCATCTTGTCGATAATATCGGAAGGATAGGCCTCCCCCTGTTTTATCACCGAAAGGATGCAGAACTCCAGAACCCCCTTCCTCATCTGGCTTGCTGTGTTTTCAATGTTCATGGTCTTGCTTTTTAAAATTCATGGCTATACTTTTTTGCCGCCGAGGTCCGGTTCCTCATTGACAATACAAACATAAATACTTTTTCAGTACTATGCAACACATAATACCAGTTATTTTTTAGTAGTTTAGGAAACTAAATAATAAAATGTTGTTTTTCAATTAATTATAATACTTGGGCCAGGTTACATGATTGATAAACGGTAATTCCGAATAGATGAATGGCTGTAAATCCGAGCAAAAAAAGCGGCCAGGAATTACCGGACACTTTTTTCCGGACAAAAATTCCTGTCCGGAAAAAAATGTTCAGCGAGTTGAACAATTCCAGTAAAACGTGCGGGAATTGTCCGCAAATATGACAATTCACCCGGAGGGGTGGCTAAATAACTGGCCTTAAGGCTGATTTAACAAAGTGCGGGTAACATTTATTTAAACCGTTGAGTAATATATACATCAGATAATTAGAAATTTAGACCATGAAACGAATTCTATACATGCTCGCGGTGATCATCCTGGTTTCTGCCTGCCGAAGCTCAAAAAATTACCTGGAAAGGAGCAATGAAGATGCTGCCTTGCAGGATGCGGTAAAGCGGCTTAAAAAAGACCCGAATGATGAAAAGGCCCTTGAAGCCGTTCCAGTCCTGTACGAAAATATTCAGAAAAGCCACCTGGCACGCATACAATCGTATCGCAATAGTCCTGACCTGAACAAGTGGTCTAAGATCATTTCAGATTATACCGACCTGCAGGAGGCATACAATGCGATCATCAATAATAATGCTGCCTTCCGGTTGATAAACCCTGTAAGTTATGCTGCCGAATTACTGCAGGCCAGGCAGGATGCTGCGGAAGATCACTACCAGTCCGGCCTTTCCTACCTAAATAAAAAAGGTCGCGATAATGCCCAAAAAGCATTTAAGGCATTCCAGAAGTCGGAAGATTTTGTGAGCGGGTATAAGGATACGAAAGCTAAGCAGCAGGAGGCGGTTGCCAATGCTATGGTGAATGTGGTTATCAATCCTGTCCAGGATAATTCCTTCTTCTCTTCCGGCAGCTGGGGCAATTACGGTACCGGCTATGCCAATGAATATTTCCAGTATAACCTGGTTCGCGAGCTGGAATATTCAGAAGACCGTTACGCTGCAAGATTCTATACGGATGATGATGTAAGGCGTCTTCGCATAGTTCCGGACTGGGTGATAGATCTGCGTTTACGCAACCTCGATATCCCCTATCCTTCCACTTCAACTTACCGCCGGAATGCGAGTGCGCAGGTTGAGATAGGAAGGGATACCGCCAACAATCCTGTTTACCGCACCGTTACTGCAACGGTAAACGTTACACGAATGTATTTTACCGCGCGTGCAGATATGGAAGTGCAGGTAAGGGAAACCGGTAGCGGTAAAAATATTTACAACACCACGCACAGTGATGACTTCCGTTGGCAGCAGGAAAGAGCAACCTATTCCGGCGACAGCCGTGCGCTAAGTGAGGCAGACTGGCAGCTCATTCATAATAACTATAATCAGCCCCGCAAGGAAGATATTCTCCAGGAGTTGTACAGGGAACTGTATCCAAAGGTGTTGAGTTCTGTCCGCTACGCGGTGAGGTGGTAGATCATTTGAAGATCTGGAAAACAATGAGGCTCATTATATAGGCCAGGGCTGTCATGTAAGCAACCTGTATAAGGGCCCATTTCCATGATTTGAGCTCGCGTTTTACAATGGCGATGGTGCTCATACACTGCATGGCAAGTACATAGAATACCATCAGTGAAAGCCCGGTTGCAAGGGTATAAACTTTTGATCCGTCTTCCCTTACTGCAGCATGCATCTTTTCGCGAAGGGTACGGTTATTATTCTCCTCATCTTCATCCACGCTGTAAAGCGTAGCCATCGTTCCCACAAAAACCTCGCGCGCGGCAAAGGAAGTTATCAGTGCAATACCGATCTTCCAGTCGTATCCCAAAGGTTCTATTGCAGGTTCAATTGATCTTCCAATGATGCCTGCGTAGCTGTTCTCGAGATAGGCCGTTGCGCGTTGCTTTTCAAAATCCCCTGCTGAAGCAGGATCATTCTTTACCAGCGCCTCATATTTTTCAGTAACAGCATGCATCCTTCCGGAAGGCCCATAGCTGCTCAATCCCCACAATATCACACTTATCACCATAATGATCTTACCGGCCTCGGTAACGAATATCCTCGCCTTATTCACCATGGTATATATCATGTTCTTCCACCTCGGGCTCCTGTAAACCGGCAATTCAAGGATGAAATAACTGCGCTCCGTACTCCTGATGAACCATTTCATTACCCAGGCTACGATCAGCGCCATTACAGTGCCGAGAAGATAAAGACCCATCATGACAAGTCCCTGAAGGCTCAGAAATCCAAAATATAATTCGGAGGGGATCACCAGCGCTATAAGAATGGTATACACCGGGAGGCGCGCACTGCAACTCATTAACGGGGTTACCATTATAGTGAGCAGCCTTTCTTTCCTGTTCTCAATATTCCTCGCACTCATAATTGCAGGCACAGCGCATGCATAGCCGCTTATCATAGGCATTACGCTCTTCCCGTTAAGGCCAACCTTGCGCATCAGTTTATCTGTAAGAAAACTTATTCGCGCCATATAGCCACTGTCTTCAAGAAGGGTAATGAGGCCGAACAGGATCATGATCTGTGGAACGAACAACAGGATGCCGCTTAATCCCGCAACTATACCATTTATGAAAAGGTCGCTGAACCATCCCGAAGGCATTGTTGAAGAAAGCCATCCTGAAAGTTCACCGAAGCCCCATTCTATTGCGGTCATAGGGTACTGGGCAAGCCAGAATACACTCTGGAATAAAAGGAACAGCACGCCAAGCAGTATCACATATCCCCAGGTACGGTGAAGCAGCACATTATCGAGTTTCTCGCTTAGCAGGGTCTGCTGCAACGGGTCGGCTTCCACCACCGTTTGTTGCATGATATGTTTAATGCGATGATAGCGGTGCATGATCTCCTCGGCCTGGGTGCGGGTAGGATTGAACTGGTTCCTCCTTTCTGTTTCCTCAATGGCTTCCTGGAGTTGATCCGGCAGATCGAAGCTTTCGTGATTTATCAGGTAGTGTACCGCCGCATAATTGCTGATGTCGGGTACGAGTTCCTTTACTTCTTTAACAGGACGGTCACAAAGCTGGGCGATATCGATGAAGTCCCTGGCTGGTATGGTAAACTGTGTTGCCTGCATCTCTATGGCTTTCCTGAGGGATGAGATGCCTTTATTCTTCCTCGGGTTTATAGAAATGACCGGTACACCAAGTTCCCTTTCAAGTCCCGGTATATCGATCTGGGTTCCCTTCTTCCGCGCCAGGTCTGTCATGGTAAGCGCTATCACCACCGGCATCTTAAGGTCGATGATCTGTGTGCAGAATAGCAGGTTGCGTTTCAGGTTGCTTGCATCGGCCACAAGTACCACCATATCGGGTCGTACGGCATCCTGGCCCATCAGCACCCTGTAAGCCACCCATTCATCTGCGCGTTTCGGATAAAGGCTATACGTTCCGGGAAGATCGATGATATTAGCCACCAGGGAATCTCCAAGCCGGGAAACACCTGATTTCTTTTCCACGGTAACACCGGGAAAGTTTCCCACTTTCTGGTTCAGGCCCGTAAGCACATTGAAAAGAGAACTCTTTCCGCTGTTAGGGTTGCCTACCAATGCTATGTTAAGGGTTGCCTTCAAAATATACAGGGCGCAAAATTACCTTTAATATTGCTTGCTGTGCTTACGAATTGGGGAACAGGAATACCGCATAACGTAACTTCATGTTAAAATAGGGCAGTTTAACTTTGCCGGTCAATTCTACTATGAAACATTATTTTTTATTCCTCGTATTCGGATCATTAAGCCTTGGGGTGAATGCACAGCAGGTTGATGATGAAACCCTTTTAAATAACCTGAAAGCGCATGTGAAATTCCTGGCAGATGATAAGCTCGAAGGAAGGCGAACCGGTACAAAAGGTGAAAAGACCGCAGCGGACTATATTAAGAAGAACTTCAAAAAGGCAGGACTGGCCTCCCTTGGTGATGGTTTCATCCAGGAATTTGATGTGAACGAAGGAAAAGTGGTGGGCTCAAAAACCTCTCTTACTGTAAATGACAAAACAGTGCCTGCCGATGCATATTTCCCCATGGCATGGTCTCCTTCCGGGAAATTCAATGTTCCTGCCTCTGCGATGAAACTTATTGATGTAAGCAAACTGGTTTCGGACAATGCCCACAATCCGCATTTCGACCTGGAAAATGCTATCCGTGAGAATACGGGCACCGGTACATCACTCATCGTATTATATAATTCTTCAAACACCGCAGATAATCTTAAGTTCAACCGGAACGATAAGAATGCCACTGCCTCTATCCCGGTAATCTATTTAAAGGACCGCTCCCTTCTTCCGGACTTCCGGGAAACAAAAAAAGTTAAGCTGCGAGTTGATATTTCCAACAGCAGCAGGAAGGGAAGAAACGTTATCGGTTTCATCAACAATAATGCTGCTCATACCATTGTGCTTGGTGCGCACTTCGACCACCTTGGTTATGGAGAAGACAGGAATTCATTGTATGCCGGTTCAGACAGGCAGATCCATAACGGCGCCGATGATAACGCGAGCGGCACTGCTGCATTGATAGAACTTGGCTCCATGTTGAAGAAATACGGGCCTAAACAGAATAACTATATTCTTGTGGCTTTCTCCGGGGAAGAACTGGGACTTTATGGTTCCAAATATTTCACCGAGCATTCTCCTGTTCCACTTACAGGGATCAATTATATGATCAATATGGATATGGTTGGAAGGTTAGACAGTACCAAGGGGCTTACAGTAGGAGGATATGGCACTTCGCCGGCATGGAGCAGCGCGGTCACTTCAGAAAAGATCAGGATCAGTTTCGACAGCAGCGGCAGCGGGCCCAGCGATCATACATCATTTTACAGGAAGGATATCCCGGTGCTTTTCTTTTTTACCGGCAGTCACCAGGATTATCATAAACCTTCTGACGATGCCCACCTGGTAAATTATGAAGGGCAGAAAGAGATCGTAAAACTTATTTACAGTGTGATTGAAAAAACCTCCGGTGCAGGCAGGCTTTCTTTCCTGAAGACCAGGGAACCTGTGATGGCGAGAACGAGTTTCAAGGTGAGCCTTGGAATTATGCCGGATTATACCTTCAGTGGTACAGGTGTTAAAGTGGATGGGGTGAGCGACGGAAGACCTGCGCAGAAAGCCGGGATAAAGACCGGTGATGTGGTTACAAAACTTGGAAACCATGTGATCACTGATGTGCAGACCTACATGGAAGCGCTTTCAAAATTCAACAAGGGAGAAACCGTTACGGTGGAAGTAGACCGTGCGGGCAGTAAACTAAGTATGCCACTTACATTTTAATGAAGCTAAAAATTGATAACGAGGTCCTGGCCGATAATTTCTTTGAGACCGCACGTCTCATCGGCATTGTTGCCCCGCTGAAGGATTACGTGTTCACCTGGCTGGTGAACCAGCACCTCGGTTTCGATTTCAGGCTCAACAACAGCCTGGAGATACAGCTCATTAAAAAGAAAAGAGAATATTTCTTTTCCGTGTTCCAGTATAATGTACGTGCTTCAGCGATGGTGCACTATGTCTATAATAACCAGTTCGACGGAGAATACCTTTTGCCGGAATTCAAGCACCTGGATTTTTTATGGCTTATCAAGGATGAATATGTTCCTGATGAAGAATTACAATCATTGATAACAGGGATACGTTCATTGCCGGGGGTGCAGCTTGTTTCTGAAATGACTGCAGATAAGATAAAGCATAAACAACATTTGATCCTTTAAATGCAAAACTTATGTGGACCGAAGAGAACAATACACTCCACCGCCAGTTCGTGTTCGATGATTTTACCCAGGCCTTTGCTTTTATGACCCGGGTTGCGGCAGAAGCCGAGAAGATGGATCATCATCCTAAGTGGACCAATGTTTATAACAAGGTTGATATTTGGCTCAGTACCCACGATGCAGGGAACAAGGTCACCGAAAAAGATCATGCCCTGGCACGCGCAATAGATGAACAGGTATGAAACAAAGTACCGGGCATGTATTGATGGTGCGGCCCGCATCCTTCGGATATAATATCCAGACCACCGACAATTCCTTTCAGCAAGAAATAAATGCATCTGAAGAAGAGGTGCTTGCAGAGTTCGGCAACATGGTGGTGAAGTTACAGGAGGCCGGTATCAAGGTTACCGTTATCGATGATTCTCCGGCCACAATTTGTCCTGATGCGGTCTTTCCCAACAACTGGTTCAGTACAAGCTGCAACAGGATAATTCTTTACCCGATGTATGCTGAAAACCGCAGAAGGGAGAGAAGGGATGACCTCATTAGCCTGATCAGAAATGAAAAGGAAATCACAGACCTTACTTCAGGAGAGCATGAGGGATTGTTTCTCGAGGGAACGGGCAGCCTTGTTCTGGATCACCTGCATAAAACAGCATATGCAGCTTTGTCCAACCGAACCCATCCCGATCTTGTAAAAGAATGGAGCAACATAACCGGCTACAAGCCAGTGATGTTCACTGCCACCGATGCCGGGGGCAACGTTATCTATCATACCAATGTGATGATGTGCGTGGGAACTGGATATGTTATTGTTTGCACGGAGGCTATAGAGAATAAAACAGACAGAGAAATAGTGCTGGAAGAATTCAGGAAGAACGGGCAAGTTGTGATAGAGATCTCCCGTGAGCAGGTAGCAGCGTTTGCAGGCAATATGCTGGAACTCGAGGGCCAGGAAAGAAGGCTTTTAATGAGCCTTCGCGCATACAACTGTCTTAGCGCTCAGCAACTGGAAATGATCAAAAAAAATGCTGCCCCGCTTCCAATTCCTATTCCTACCATAGAAACTGTTGGCGGAGGCAGCGTAAGATGCATGGTTGCTGAACTATTCTGAGGTCCTTTATTTCTTGCTTAGCTGGATCTTTGCTACCAGCATGTTGGCATAGGTTTCCAAAGCATTCTTTGCAGCGGCCTTGTACTTGTCCTTTGTAGTTACTACCACGAAAGGGGTCATGTTGAAATCCTTAGCGAAAATATTATCCTTCGCACGAAGTTTTTGCTTTTCAGGATCAGCCTCCACAGCGCTTGCAAAAGGCATGTCTGAAGGAATATCACGGGTAATGGTCATCGCTTCTGCACCGCCTTTATCGTTCATGAAATAGGTCATTCCAACATTTGAGGAAACTTTCATGCGGGCGCCAACCTCTGCATTCATTTTAAATTTCTTCGTTTTGGTAACCTTGGTATAGAACATATTTGATTCATTCTTGGTGGCTGTCTTTACTTCTCCATCAAGAACGATATCAGCAAAATCAACAACAATATGACTGTACATCACAGGTGCATCAAGATCTCCTGAAAAAGATGCAGCCCTTTTGCCCTTTCCGAATGCAAAGCCCGGGTTTATTCCACCAAGAATATTGAACTTCCACATGGTGGTTCCCTTATTTGCATTAACTACGGTATAGATCTGTCCTTTCCTTTTCATTTGTCCAAGGTCTTTACGGATATCTTCAAGGTCTGAACCTTCCTTGTAAAATCCTGAACCCGCGATCGCATCCCAGTTTGCCGGTTGTACACCAGCCTGGGCAAGTTTCGATGAAAAATAGGTGTAAAAGTGATCAGCCACTTCCTGGAAATCACTTTCAGTGAGTTCGCCATCCGTTGTTTCAAGCCATGCAGTAAGGCGGCCCGCAACAGACCCTCCGTCTGTTTTCCTTCTTCCAAAAGCCCCTCGTTCGTGTTCAACTATTTCACGGGTAGTGGCCGTTTTAAAATAAATACTGGTTTGGGCAAGGGCGAGCTTGTCCATTTTTGACATCATTTTCGCTTTGGAGAATGTTCCTCCCCCGCTTATGGTAAAAGTTTTGTCGATGTTTTTAGGATCCATCAGGTCCTGTGCACTTGCAACAAGTGATCCCAGTAACAATGCAGGTAGTAATAGCAATCTCATAGTAGGTTTTGTTTTAAATGATCTCCACTTTGTGGAAGTTCAAAACTAAACTGTTTGAGAACCTGCGAAAGGGTGAAAAAGGTAGTAGATCAGCGGTGACCGGCCTTGCGTAAAGCTTCCGCGCGGGAGTTCACCTGCAGTTTTTCGTAAATGTTGCGGATATGCGTTTTTACGGTATCCGGGCTGATGAAGAATTGTGAAGCGATCTCTTTATAACGGAATCCTTTGGCGAGCAGGTCGAGGATCTCATTCTCCCTGCGGCTTAATTGTTCGCAATAAACCGCCTGGTTCATGGATGAAAATGCAGTAACCACTTTTCTCGCGATCTGGCTCGTCATGGGGGAACCGCCATTATATATATCCTTTATTGAAATGATCAGGTGTTCTGTAGGAGTGTTCTTGAGAATATATCCCGTAGCCCCTGCCCTAAGTGCTTTGAAGATATAATCAGCATCATCATAAGAAGACAGGACCATGCATTGCATCCCGGGATGATGTTGCTTTACACGCGCTATTACCTCGATGCCTGAAATGCCCGGGAGGTTTATATCGCACATCAGCACATCAGGAAGTTCTTCTTCCAGTCCTGCAAGTGCGGCTTCGCCGCTTCCATAGGAACCGGTGATGTAGATCTCCTCGTGTTCGGAGAGAAGTACTTCCAGGGAAGAACGGATATCTTCCTCATCCTCAACTATTGCAACCTTGATCGTCATGATACAAATTTATATTTCCGCCCTAAGTCCCTGATGGTGAAAAAAGGATTAGACAGGCGCTTTCCAGGTTATTGCAGTTCCCTCTCCTTCCCTTGATTCCACATCCAGGTCCCCGCCGATCTGTTTCATACGCCAGCGCATGTTCGCTATCCCATTCCGTTTTCCATTTACAGGTGCAGGTTCATGGGCCATTCCTTTTCCATTATCTTTTATACTGAACACGATCATATCATCCGCCATTTCCACGGTGAAGAGTACATGGTCGGCTGCAGAATGTTTTATCGCATTGTGCAATGCTTCCTTACATACAAGTAACAGGTGTTGTTTCTTATGATAGCTTATCCGCTTCGCGGGAATAGAACCCGGGATCTCAGCATGGGCATCAATTCCAAGCGCCTCGGTAGTGTCGGAGAAATGTTCCTTCAGGTATGCTACCAGGCTGTCGAGCGTATCATTCTGCGGGCTGAGCGTCCAGATGATCTCCCCCATCTTCTCTGTAAGCTTACGCGAAGTGGAATACACTTCTTCTATTACATGTTGTTTATCGCCCTTCTGTTTTCCAAGAGCTGTGAGTAATGAGATCTTTGTAAGGCCGGTGCCCAACTCATCATGCATGTCCCGTGATATCCTCACCCTCTCCTGGTTTATCGCGTTCTCTTTTTCGAGTTCCTGTATGTGTTTATTTATCCGGGAACGTATATAAGATCTGACCGTGATAATGATCAGTAAAGCTATTGCCGTCCACACAAGCAGTTTAAACCAGATTGTTTGCCAGAAGGGCGGAGTGATTATCACTGCAAGGGTTAGGTGTTGCTCGGACCAAACCCCATCCCCGTTTCCTGCCCTAATATGAAATTTATAATTGCCGGGAGGAAGGTTTGAATACCTCGCTTCGTTGGTATTTCCTGAATACACCCACTGGTTGTCTGAACCTTCAAGCATGTATTCATATACATGTCCCTGTGCATTGGAAAATTCCAGTGCTGCAAAACTTATTGCAATGGTATTCTTATTATACGGAAGGGTGATGTTTCGCAAATAATTTACCGGGGTGGCTCCATTATAATGCTTCTCATTGATCCTGATGCCCGTTAATGATATCTGCGGATCAAAATCATGGTTTGTAACCTGGCCGGGTCGGAACCAGTTTATACCATTCACACCGCCGAAGTACAGGGTGCCGGCATCATCACGATGAAATGCACCTGTATTGAATTCATTTGATTGTAATCCATGAACCTGGAGGTAGGATGTAACCTGTATACCCGGAAAAGCTCCATCTCCTGAGAGCCTGACCTTATTAAGCCCGCGGTTTGTGCTTAGCCAAAGCACCGAATCATTTTCAGGAATGATGGAATACACGTAGCTGTTGCTCATTCCGTCGCGTTCATCATAAAAACGGTGACTTCCATCCTGTTTGCTGGCAATAAGACCATTCTCGCTTGCCATCCAGGATATGTTCCTGGCAACATCATGATAAAAATGTCTTATCCCGGTATTATTGAAACCGGAGGAAAGCCGTTTAAGCGTTCCGTCCGGGGCGATCCTGATCTTGGCATATCCATCACGGATCCTCCCCAACAGGATTGAGCCATCACCAAGCACCACCATTCCCTGGTTATGTCCACGAAAGATGGTATCCGCAGCGATATTATACGTCTCTATCCTTCCCCCATTAAGATCCATCCGGTGAAGACCATAATTGCTACCTATGATGAAACGACCTGGATAATATTCCGCAATAGAATAAACAGCAAAATTGCTCCTGGTGATCTTCCCTTCATCCTTAATGAATCCAAGTTTGCTGAATTGAAAAGTTACAGTGTCGAGTATGCCAATTGCATGGCCGACGTTCATCCAGAGGTTTCCTTTATGATCCCGGAAAAGGACATTTATAGATGATGGGGAAGTAACCGTTGCGAGCTGAGGATATTCGATCCTTTTGAAATTTCCATTTGCGGCATTAAGGATATATAATCCCTGCGAAAAAGTTCCTACCAGGATATTACTTCCATTCCTGAATATACTCTTCACCATAAGGTTGGCTGCCTCATTCTTATTAAAAGAATAAGCGGGGAAATTATGGAAGCGTGAAGGTTTAAGATCGAGCCGGTTAAGTCCGCCACCTTCTGTTGCGATCCAGAGATTATGCGAACGGTCAATATAGGAGCCCAGCACCAGGTTGGAGCTGATACTGGAGGGGTCTGCAGGCTGGTTCTGAAAATGATCGACTTCATTCCGTATTGCATCGAACCTTGCAGCGCCATTTGGAGAAATATTTAAATAGAAAACCCCTTCCGGCCATTCCTGCATAACTGACATATGAGTATGACTTATCCCGTAGGGGTTTGCAGGTAACCTGTAAGTCCGGTGTGTGTTATGTTGCGGGTCAAATTCTTGGAAGTTGCTTTTGGTATGCACCACCAGTTTCCCGGTTGAAGTTTTGCGCAGCATTTGAGGTTCGCTTATCCTCAAAACCCTGCGATGATCCTTTCCGTAAATATTAAACCGGTAAAGGCCATCTTTGTTTAAGTAATAATAATGATCGCCCGATAATTCACCCTCGCGGTTCACTTTATCGTATGATGATGTAGCGAGTAATTCTTTCAACGACCATGAAGCCGGATCAAGCACCAACAACCTGTTATTATCATTGGTGAGCCAAACCCTGTCGTGTTTATCGATGGCAACTACCCTGATCCCTTCTGAGAATTTTTGAAGTTCAGGATTAAATTTCACCGGGTTGGTGAATGTTGCTACGCGCTTATCAAAAACAATAATGCCGGTATTGCTTCCAAACCATAAACGTTCCTTCGAATCCTCTTCGATCCTTCCCGTAATAATGCGTGCAGAAAGGCCCGTTCCTGTTGAATCATTATAGCTGCCCCGGTATTGAACAAAACTTTTTCCATCGAAACGGTTAAGGCCATCACCCGTGCCGATCCATAGAAATCCCTGGCGGTCCTGCAACAGGCCGTAAACAGAATTCTGTGAAAGACCTTCATTTACGCCAAGCCGTGAAAACTCCGGGGCCTGTGCGCATAAATGAAAAGGAAATAAAAGAAAAGCGAATAGTATCGCGGTTCGCACGCAGTTTTGGTTTGTAGAAAGTTACTACAAATTAGATAACCACCTGAACGGTTTTTTCCTGCCTGGCCTGCATTACGCCTACCGGCTTTGTATAACGGTTAAGGCCGCACGACCTTAATATCTCTTCCACTTCACTCACGGCTGAAGGTGATACACTCACCAGCAGGCCTCCATTTGTTTGAGGATCAGGCAACAGGCTGAATGCTTCCATAACATTCACTCCTTTCTGAAATGAAACTTTGGCGCTGTAGCTGTTCCAGTTCCTGTAGGTGGCATCAGGAACTACGCGCTGTGAAATATATCCTCCAACACCATCAAGCTGCAGTATAGAGGAATAACCCAGTTCTGCCGAAAGGCCTGATCCTTCGCACATCTCTATAAGATGACCCAGCAGTCCGAACCCGGTGATATCAGTGAGCGCGTTTACCCCGTGAACTTTTCCGAGCAATGCACCAACTTTATTCAGCGATGTGATATTTTCTTTCAACACCTCGTAATGTGCATCTTCTATCACGGCTCTTTTCAATGCTGCGGAAAGCACCCCGATACCGAGAGGCTTTGTAAGTAATAAAAGGTCGCCTTCTTTTGCAGTATCATTACGTTTCAGTTCATCCAGTTTAACAAGACCTGAAACACACAAGCCAAAAACAGGCTCCTGGGTATCAATGCTATGGCCGCCAGCGAGGGGGATCCCCGCTTCAGCACATTTCTCACGCGCGCCTTCCAATACCCGGGCAGCATGGGAAATGTCGATCTTTTCAACGGGCCAGCCTAAAACAGCGAGAGCCATGGAAGGTTCTCCACCCATGGCGTATACATCGCTGATCGCATTGGCTGCAGCCACCTGGCCAAATATGAATGGATCATCAACTATAGGAGTGAAGAAATCGGTGGTGGAGATCATTCCCATACCATTGCCAATATCAAATACAGCCGCATCATCACGGGTACTGTTCCCTACTATAAGCTTTTCATGACTAGTGGCTGCGCTGCCCTGGAGGATCTGTTCAAGCACCGAAGGTGCGATCTTGCAACCGCAGCCTCCCCCATGTGCGAACGAGGTGAGTTTGATATCCATGCCGCAATTTACCTAAGGTTTCTTTCTCCGGAAGAGGATGGCAGCATTCCGCTGCAGGTCGCCACTGAAGCGCACTTCATAGAGGGAAGTTCCATCCCTGATCACGAGCAGGCCGGTATTGGGCGCTATCTCACCGAGATTCTCTGCATACATGGTAAGCCAAAGGCTGTCCTGCCCCGGCGGGAGATATATTGTTTTCCTCACAGCTTCGGTGGAAAGGCGTTGCTTCGCAAGGATCACCTCCCCATTCATTAATACACTTACCGTATCCCCGTCTACCTGGCCATTATCATAAAGCGACAACTGCAGGCTGTCGGAAGAAAAGCTCACAACATGCTGAAGCTCTGTTGTCCGGTATTCCACTTCAAATGCAGCAATGCTCCTGTCGGGTAATGATGTACGTATCTCGGTCTTCGCCGGCGGCAAAATCACCTTGCCATTCAATATGCCAGTTCTTCTTGCTGCCACAATAAGACTATCGTTACGTTTCAGCACCTGCTCCTGCGTAAGCTGGGGGAGATCAGTTTGCCTTGAGGGTGGAGTGACCTGTCTTGATGCAGGCTCTGCCTGGTGCCTTATCGTTGCTGCATTATTCTTTTCACCAGTTGTCAATACTGCAACAGCATCCTGCTCTTCGCGAACGAAGGAGAGATTACGTTCCATCGATAATTCCTGCAGGTGTGGCACCAGCGATGATTGCCAGAAATCGTTCCGGCGGGATATATCGATATGACCGGTAAGCGAATGATACTCCCTGGTGCGGTTGGTGGAGAACGGACCACGAAGGAACATTACACTGTCACGCACTTCCAGTTCCAGCACATTGAGCTGCCTTACATTTTTAGGTGGGGTTACAGGATAGTTATTTGCGATCAGGCCATCATCTTCTATGATGTATTTATTTCCATCCTGCCTGATCTTAACCTTCTTCAAGCCGAAATACTGTGTATCGTTCAGGATGAACCATGTATGACTGAACCCGGTATACTTTCCTTTCTCCCTGCTGATCCCTATTTCATACTTGTAGAACATTTTAGTGGTATCATTATACAGGGTTCCTTTCCATAGACCGGTTATATCCTGTGCACACAGGGATACACCATTAAGCAAAACGATCAGGAGAAGGAAACACTTTCGCATTGGAGAACTTTTTCGGTATTGGATATTGTATCAACGCAGGAACTGTCCAGTTTATTTAGTTGCGGCGGAACTTCCCGGTTCAATAAGGCCTTATCATAGAGTTTATCGTAATATTTCAGGAGGATATCAAAGCAGTCCCTGGTATTGTCTTCCAGTAAAAAGTTAACTGCGGTCTTTGTTTCCAGCGGACCTAACCGCTTGCTGATGCGTATGATGGAGTTAAGAAGCCTCTCCCTGTCCAGCATGCCATAACCCTCAATGATGAATTTCAGCCTCTCTTCAAATGGGATATCAAGAAACAGGACAGGTTTTCTTCGAATGGTTGCCCAGAGGGAATGGGGAATGTTCAGTTTGCCGATGCGTTGGCTTTCATCTTCCATCCAGATCGTACTGCCGGAGTATAATTCAAGTTCTGTTGCCAGCCGGTTTTCGAACATTTCCTGTGAAGGTTGCGGAGGCTGCCCTATTGCACCGAATGCGGACCCTTTATGACTTGCGAGCAGTTCAAGATCTATGACTACGGCTCCACGTTTCTTCATTTCGCGCAGCACCTCCGTTTTTCCGCTGCCGGTATATCCGCCAAGCAACCTGATGTCATGATCCCGGGCAAATACATTAAGAACATGATTCCTGAAAGCTTTGTATCCTCCTTCGAGGGTGAATACCTTAAAACCGTACAGGTCCAGGAGCCAGGCAACGGCGCCACTTCGCATACCACCGCGCCAGCAATGCACCAGAATTTCCTTCCCGTGAATAAAGTTTCCTTTTCGCAAAAGCGATTCCACTGTTTCCACCATGCCACGCATCTTTGGTCCAAAGAAATCAAGGCCGATCTTTATAGCGTGTTCCCTGCTCTTTTGTTTGTAGGTGGTGCCAACTTCTTTGCGTTCTTCATCGCTGAACAGGGGCAGGCTCACTGCACCCGGTATATGTGCATGGATATACTCACCCGGGCTTCGCACATCAAGTACGGGCCTTTCACGCGACAGCGAAAGAAATTCGGAAAGTGATAAACGATGAACAGCCACTGCTCTTAAAATTAAAAAGAAAAAACCGCCATTAAAGCGGTTTTAAAAATATTAGCGTTGATGATGTTAGCCATTCATGCTGGTAAGGAATTCGGCATTGTCCTTGGTTCCTTTCATATTCTTCAGCAACAGGTTAATAGCTTCTTCAGGATTCATATCTGCCATATGCTTACGCAATACCCACATACGCTGGAAGGTATCCTTATCAAGCAACAGATCGTCTCTCCTGGTGGAAGAAGCCACGATATCAATGGCAGGATAGATCCTGCGGTTTGAAAGTTTACGATCAAGCTGCAATTCCATATTACCGGTTCCTTTGAATTCCTCAAAGATCACCTCGTCCATCTTACTTCCGGTATCAACCAGCGCGGTTGCGATAATGGTAAGTGAACCGCCATTCTCTATCTTTCTTGCAGCACCAAAGAACTGTTTTGGCTTCTGCATCGCGTTCGCTTCAACACCACCGCTCAATACCTTGCCTGATGAAGGCGCCACTGTATTGTGCGCCCGGGCAAGCCTGGTGATCGAATCAAGCAGGATAACAACATCATGTCCGCATTCAACAAGCCTCTTGGCTTTCTGGAGGGCTATCGTGCTTACCTTAACATGCTTTTCAGCGGGTTCATCAAAGGTGGAAGCGATCACTTCTGCCTTAACACTGCGCTCCATATCAGTCACCTCCTCCGGTCTTTCATCTACCAGCACCACCATCAGGTAGCACTCGGGATGATTCTCCGCAATGGCATTGGCCAGCTCTTTCAGCAACATTGTTTTACCCGTTTTTGGCTGTGCCACGATCAATCCACGCTGCCCCTTTCCTATTGGTGTGAAAAGGTCCATGATACGTGTGCTGTAATTATCGCTGCGCACCTGCAGGTTCAGCTTTTCATAAGGGAAAAGCGGGGTGAGATAATCGAACGGTACCCTGTCGCGAACTTCTTCCGGGGTTTTGCCGTTGATTGTTTCCACCTTTAAGAGCGCAAAATATTTTTCGCCTTCTTTAGGAGGACGAACAGACCCATAAACCGTATCACCGGTCTTTAGGCCAAAAAGTTTTATCTGGGAAGGAGATACATAGATATCATCGGGAGAAGAGAGGTAGTTATAATCGCTGCTGCGCAGGAAGCCATAACCATCAGGCATCATTTCAAGCACGCCCTCGCCAAGCACTACTCCATCAAATTCAATATTGAAAACCGGTGGCTCGCGGCGGGTTTGTACCGGCGGTCGTGGCTGTTGCGGCTGAACCGGCGGGATCTCTATCTCGGGTTGCTGAACATCTTCTTCGGCCAGCATTTGCGCAATGGCCGGAGGAATTGATGATTGTTCATCGGTGATAGGCTGTATCTCTTCGGCAGGCTCTTCAGTAATCTCATCTTCTGCCTTCGTCTTTCTTGGAGCTTTTTCCTTTTCGGTTCTCCTGACCCTCGTTTCTTTCTTTTCTGCACTTTCTGCAGTGGAGCCTTTGACTATCCTTTTACGCCTGGGTTTTTCACCGGCATCTTCAGTGTTGTTTTCTTTTGTCATAGAAGCTTGTTTATCCAGGATGTTAGAAATAAGATCCTGTTTGTTCATTTTTTTTACGTTGGAGATATCCAGCGATTCTGCTATATCCAGTAATTCTGGTACGAGCAATTCGTTCAGTTTAGCGATATCGTACATATAGATTGGAAAGGAGCGGTAAAAACCGGGATGTTCTAATTAAGATTGAATTGATTTTGCTGATGGAAAGCTGATCTAAGCTGAAGATAACTCGGAATTGGATAGATTTTCAGCCGTTTCCACTGCAATAATACACACAAAATGCCAAATCATGTAATTTTTTCGCCCGTCAATGAAAAATTACCCACATAGGCCACCGGCCCTTTACCACCCATAGGTTGGATATGCCACTTATAATAAATGTATAGCATGAAGCAGCGACAAGGCTGTAAAATTGTATACGAAATATTTCGTTATAGCCAAAAAACAAACAACATGAAAATTTTATCAGTCATTGCAGTTTCCCTGCTTAGCTCAGCAGTAATTGCACAGGGAAATTCAACTTCGGTTAAGAATGTGGATGTAAAATCATTCAGTTCTATTAAAGCAAGTGGTGTGTTCACCCTTAAATTGGCGCAGGGCCCCGAAGGTGTTAAAATGGAAGGCGACCAGGAGCTTATATCAAGGATCCAGGTGGTGAATGAAGGCAATACCCTTGTCATTAAAATGGATGACAAGAAGGAAAAGATCAATTCAAAAAAAGGCGCTACCGTTACAGTAAGCTTTAAAGATCTTTCCTCTGCTGAATTCAATATGGTGGGCGATGTTAAAAGCGCAGGTACATTAAAGTTCTCGAACCTGGTCATCAATAATAATATGGTTGGGGATTTTTCCCTGGACCTCTCAGCAACATCCCTTGTTATGAAAAATAAAGGCGTTGGTGAAGTTGAGCTGAAAGGAAGCGCCACTAAGGCGGAAATCACCAACAGTGGCGTAGGAGAAGTAGATGCAGACGATTTCAAAGTTCAGGAAATGCAGGTATCCAACAGTGGTGTAGGCAGCGTGACCGTGAACGTTGAAAAATCTATCAAAGTGAGGAACAGCGGTTTGGGCAGCGTGAAGAATGTAGGAGCCGCGAAAATGCCATCAAACCGTACAGTGGATATATAGAAGCCAGTTTAAGAAAAGGACAAAGGGCGGGATTTCCCGCTCTTTTGTTTTATAGCTTCAGCGCTACCCTGAACAAGGTTGTTTTCCCGTCATCATTATCGCTTACCAGCAATAATTCCATCTCCTTTCTTTTTTCAGAAAGAACGGTTACCGATTCAACTTTATGCCCTTTAAATCGTTTATCCTCTTTATTGAGATCGATCATGCGAAAAGGATTTATGCCTTCATACCCCTTTGACCGGGCTATGTTGTCAACAAGCCAGAGATAACTTTTTCCTATAGCCCCGTCTGATGAAGTTCCGGAGGTATGTTCTGTAGAAAGTGTGATCAACAGTTTATCCCTGGCAAAAGAATAATCAAGCCCTGAAACACCATTGAACTCCTTCCCGGAATCGTACCCGATCCTGGAAATAGTGAAATCAACTGAATCCTGATTGTTCCAGAATCCGTCGGGTAGAAAAATGAGATGATTGTTCCGTGCGCCCATGTGGCCCCTGTTGGAAAGAATATAATTCCCCTGCGCATAGGCCACACCTTCAATATTCAGTTCCTTCAGCCCTGCTTTCTTTATTCTTTCATACAGGGGGTTAAGATCAAGATGTTGGGTATCCCTGGAAACAGGATCGAGCACTAATCCAAAGCCGCGTTGCGGTAACTCGGAACCACTTCCGAGTACCAGGAGCGATCTTGACCGGGAACCCATTAGTGTTATTGCTTCAAGATCGTGCTTTATATTCTTTGAGATACGGTAGGCTCCTTCTTCAGCAATCGGAATACTATCAATAATGTTCAATGAGCGATCCATGATCAAAACAGAACGCGCATCATCTCCTACGATATAGATGTTGTTCTTATAATACTCTGCTGCAGAACCTGAAGGATAGTTAACAGTCTTCATTTCAATTATGCGAAGTCCGGATTCACGGCAGGCAGAGAAAAAAATAACCAGCCAGGCTGTAACTTGTATCCGCATAATCTTGTTAAAGCACATATATGAAGTTATTGATTGCATTATTATTCTCCTTCATAACCGTCATCGCCTTTGGCCAAACAGGCTTAGAACAATGGAAGGAGCATAGCCGGGCAGTTACAATAAAGCGCGACAATTTCGGTATCCCGCATATACATGGCAAGACGGATGCCGATGCGGTATTTGCGCTTATGTATGCGCAGTGCGAAGATGATCTTGCACGAATTGAGGAGAATTACCTCGAGAAATTGGGAAGGATGAGTGAACTGAAAGGACCTTCTCATTTATTCAGCGACCTTCAGAACAGGTTGATGTATGATTCTGCAGATGCGGTAAGGGACTACAAAAAGGCTGTTCCCTGGCTTAGAAGCCTGTTGAACGCATTCGCAGACGGGATGAACTATTACCTCTACAAAAATCCGGGAAAGGCACGGATATTACACCGATACGAACCATGGTATCCGTTGTTGTGGACGGATGGAAGTATCGGGGCCTCAAGCACAGGGGGTATCAGCGGCGCTGAATTCGCGAAATTCTACAATGCTGCCGAACCTGCACTTCCTCCATCAAAAACAAATGAATCAAATGGATTCGCATTTGCACCTTCCATTACAAAGAATGGGAAAGCTATTCTTTACATTAACCCTCATGTCACTTTTTACTTCAGGCCCGAGGTTCATGTAAAGAGTGATGAAGGACTAAATTCATACGGGGCTGTAACATGGGGACAATTCTTCGTTTACCAGGGTTTCAATGAATTCTGCGGCTGGATGCATACATCCAGCGATGTGGACGTTGCTGATGTTTATGCACTGCATGTAAGAAAATCGGGAAAGGGTTATCAATACCTGTACGACAATAAGTGGAAGCCCTTAGGCAAGAAAGAGTTCGTGATAAACTATCGGGAAGGAACTAAAATGCGGGCCAGGAAGTTCATCACCTGGTGGTCACATCATGGACCTGTAATGGCCGAGCGAAATGGCAAATGGCTTGCACTTAAAGCTAATAACCGGATGATGGAGGGGCTTATCCAGAGTTTTCTGAGAACGAAGGCCCGCAGTCTGAAAGATTTCACTGCTGCAATGAACCTGAGAGGAAATCCATCAAACAATACAGTATATGCGGATAAGGATGGAAACATAGCTTACTGGCATGGCAACTTCATACCGGAACGCGACGATAAGACTGACTGGTCGCGACCTGTCGACGGCAGTACATCATCCACTATGTGGAAAGGGATCCATGAGCTTGAAGAGATCATATCAGTAAAGAACCCTGCTAATGGCTGGTTGCAGAACTGCAACTCCACACCTTTTACGGCAGCCGCTGAACTAAGCCCGGATTCAAATGCCTTTCCATATTATATGTCGCCCGAAGGAGATAATTTCCGGGGAGCGCATGCAGTGGCGCTTATGAAAGGTATAAATGAGGTTACCCTGGAGAGTGCCTGGCAATTAGGCTACGATAGAAGGATCCCCATAATGCAGGTTCTGCTTCCCCGGCTTATCAATACATTAAAAAAAGAGAATGACCCGGCAAGGTCCGAAATGATCTCCATGCTTGAACAGTGGGATATGAATGCCGATACTAACAGTACAGCGCAGTCGCTCGCAATTGAATGGCTAGACAGGCTTGGAAGCAGGATCAATTCCCTTCCCAAAATAAACCGCAGGGACGGATATTATGAGAAATCGTTCCGGTTCGCGCAAACAGCAGAAGACAAAGACATTCTTGAGCCATTCAACCGCACTATTGAATTCCTGCAGAAGACCTATGGAACATGGAAGGTAAGCTGGGGAGCCATAAACAGGATACAGCGGCAGCCACAAGGTTTCAATGATACCCTGCCATCGTATGCAGTTCCTTTTGTTACCTCTGTTTATGGAATGCTTCCATCTTTCAGCTCGTTAAGGGTGAACACTGCCAGGCGATACGGTTACCACGGGAACAGCTTTGTTTGCGCGGTGGAATTCGGGTCGCGCGTGAATGCCATCGCACTTCTTGCCGGGGGCCAGAGTGGTGACCCCGATTCGCCTCATTATTTCGACCAGGGAAAAATGTATGCCTCGGGAAAGTACCGGAAGGTTCTTTTCTATAAGGATGAAATTGATGCGAATACCAATCGTACTTATCAGCCCTGAGTAACGTAATTTTGAAGAGATGATCGCTGAAAAGAAAATCCTGGTTGATGCTCCCATGCATAAGGTATGGGACGTACTGGTAAAACCCAGGCACATAAGAAAGTGGGACCAGCTTCCGCGCGGCTTTGGCAATAAAGCGCTGGATTTTGAAACGGTGATACGCTGGCCGCAAAACGATGATCAGTTCCGTGAGTTAACAGTAACAGCGATAGAACCGCCGGCATATTTGCGTCTTGCCCTTTTTGATTCAACATGGAATGATCTTCCGGAGGAACCCGTTACCTATACTTTCCGGCTGGAACAGGCCGGTGCAAAGACCCGCCTCATACTTTCCATTGGAGATCTCGGTGCGCTGGAAGACGGTGAATCAGAATTGAAAAAAGCGAATGAGTTTGTAAAGAGAACCCTTCCCCTGATAAAGGAGGTTGCTGAAGCAAATGCCAGGTAAAGTACTGCATCTTTATTTAACAAGGGTTTCAGCGCAAAAAGCCTATCTTTGCTCCAGTTCATTTTTTTAGCGGCATTACAGGCCGGTGTTTATTGCAGTTTCCCTCCAATAATTAATGCTTTAGGGCATCCCACGTTTTTAATGATGAAGCACGCTTCATTTCCGCACCACTTATAAAATTTATTAATGTTATTTACAGATCTAAGGCTTATTAAGCCGATCCTTGACGCGCTTGCGGTTGAAGGTTACACTACCCCTACCCCGATTCAACAGAAATCTATTACACCCATACTTGAAGGAAGAGACCTTTTAGGATGTGCCCAAACCGGTACAGGCAAAACCGCAGCATTTGCCATTCCCATACTCCAGTTGCTGGCAATGCCAAAGAGCATGGCATCGCAGAAGAAACCAATACGGGCACTCATACTCACCCCAACCCGGGAGCTCGCTATACAGATACATGACAGCTTTAAAGCCTACGGCCGCAATCTTCGTGTATCCAGTTGCGTGATCTTTGGAGGTGTAAGCCAGGTTCCGCAGGTTGATGCGCTGAAACGCGGTACGGATATCCTGATCGCTACACCGGGCAGGTTACTCGACCTTGTGAACCAGGGTTTTATCGATCTCTCAGATCTCGAGATCTTTGTACTGGATGAAGCCGACAGGATGCTGGACATGGGATTCATTCACGACGTGAAGAAAGTGATATCGCGTATTCCCGCGAAGCGGCAGACCCTTTTCTTCTCCGCTACCATGGCTCCTGAAATTAAATCCCTGGCATCAGGCATTCTTTCAGAACCTGTTTATGTAGAAGTTACCCCGGTATCTTCAACAGCGGAAACCATTGAGCAGTCTCTTTTCTTTGTAGAAAAATCCAACAAACGTTTCCTGCTGAATCATATCCTCTCCGATGAAGGCATTGAAACAGCGCTCGTTTTCACCCGCACGAAATACGGAGCGGATAAAGTAACGAAGGATCTTGTTCGTGCCGGCATTACAGCTGAAGCAATTCATGGCAATAAATCGCAGCAGGCGCGGCAGCGTGCGCTTGAGAATTTCAGGAACCGCAAAACGAGGATCCTGGTTGCTACCGACATTGCCGCAAGGGGAATTGATGTTGAAGCCATGGGGCATGTTATTAATTATGAACTTCCCAATGTTCCGGAAACCTATGTGCATCGTATCGGAAGAACAGGCCGTGCGGGTTCGAGCGGTATCGCTTATTCCTTTTGCGGCGAAGAGGAGACCCAGGAACTTAAAGACATTCATAAGTTGTTAGGCTTTCACATCCCGGTGAAGGACAATCATCCTTATCATACGGAGATAAAGGCTGACCTGAAGAAGCCCGGACCTCAAAAGCCGCAGCACCATTCCCGCCATTCCCGTGGGAACCGGTTTTCCAAAAGAAAGTAAACAGATATTTGCCATGCTTTTGCATGGCATTTTTGTATGAACACACTTGCGACCCGTTTGCTGAAATTCCATACCTCGCTCAACCCCCGGATAAAGCTTCCCAGGGGTGTAGAGGTAATGAATCCTTACAGGGATGACCCTGCAGCCCTGAACTGCCTCACATTATTCCTGGAAAAATTCTATGCAGACAACCTTCCAAGGCACCTTATACTGGGCATAAACCCCGGGAGATTCGGCAGCGGGGTTACAGGCGTTGCTTTCACCGATACCAAGCGGTTAAAGAAAGATTGCGGAATTCCTTATTCCGGGCCTGAATCACATGAACCTTCCAGCGTCTTCATTTATGAAATGATCGAAGCCTTTGGCGGAACTGAAAACTTTTACAGGAAGATCTATATCAACTCTATATGCCCGCTTGGCTTCACCATACTGAACAAACATGGGAGGAAGGTGAACTATAATTATTATGATGATGCGGAACTGCTTAAGGCAGCAACGCCTTTCATGATCCAAAGCGTAAGGCAACTTATTGCAGCAGGTATGGAAACAGGCAAAGCGTTCTGCTTCGGTACGGGAAAGAATGCGGCCATCATCAAAAAACTGAACGACCAGGAAGGTTTCTTCGATCAGATCATTCCGCTTGAGCATCCCCGTTATATCATGCAATACAAGGCAACATCCAAAATGGAATACATCGATAAATATCTTGAGGCCTTCTCCGGACTATAATATTTCCTGAACGGTTCTTATATTGGTGAAAATCTGAAATATGAAATATATCACCAGGCTTGAACTGAAATGGGGGATCATCTTTACCCTTGCAGGATTACTCTGGATGTACTTTGAAAAATCGATGGGCTGGCACGATGTAAACATCGACAAACATACCACGATGACAAATCTTTTTGCTATACCTGCGATCACAATGATCGTACTCGCGCAGCTTGAAAAAAGAAGGAAACATTACAACGGCAGGATGACATGGCTGCAGGGTTTTATTTGCGGTGTGGTAATATCTGTTATCGTGGCCATCCTTGCTCCGCTCTCTCAATACATCACTGCAAACTATATTTCGCCGGATTACTTCAACAATGTGATCGAATATGCTTCCTCGAAGGGCCAGGGCACTAAGGAAGAACTGGCAAAGCATTTCAATATGAAGACTTATATGATGCTAAGCGCAGTGGGCGCATTGGTGATGGGCCTGATCACTTCTGCCGTAGTAGCGCTGTTCACGAAAAAGAAATAATGGCATAGTTTTTCCCTTAAAAAAGGAAAATCAAAACATGAATAAGCTTATACGTGCACTCATTGCAGGCTATGGCGCCAAGAAACTTGGCGGCGGCTGCTTAAGTACCGTGCTGATCTTCCTCCTGATCTGGTGGGCACTGGGATCCTGCTAGGAGGTTTGAGGTTGGAGGTTTGAGGTTGGAAGTTGGAGGTTGGAGGTACCTAAAATAAAAATCCCCGGGAAGTTCCGGGGATCACTATTTATGCGAACAATTATTCTGAAAGTATTTTGTACTTCGTTCCGGCGGCAAGCGACTGGTTAAGCTGCATTCCGTTTAAAATTGCCAGTTCGTTGAAGCGTGATGAAGGCATGTTTTGGCTGCGCAGGGCCTGTTCGAGGGTTGTAGCTGTTGAGGCCGTCCGGATCCTTACCCTCATAGGCTTCTTGTTAAGTTTAGCTGCATCAGTCAGCCTTTTAAATCCTTCCATAGTGGTTCGGAAGTAATTCACATAATTATTGAAGTTCTGCGTAGCGCTAAGTCCTGTGATCATATAGATCGAATTTCCATCCTGGATAAAATAGGAGATCGTACGAATGGGAGTTGCAGGCTGGTTCGGATCCTGGATCACATCAGCCAGCACTGCAAGAGCATTGAAACCGTTGACATTTCTCTGGGATGATTCTATCACCGATAGTTTATTTGCCTGCACCATATTATTAGCGGCCTCATTCAGTGTTGCACCCTGTGCAAGGGTAAGGAACATCAATGCATTTCCATCAGCCGGCGCCATCTGCACTCTTGCGGGGGTGTTCTGGTAATTCCAGCCCTGGGGGATAGGAAACTGGAATTTCATCACAGGATGGTAGAACATGTTGCCTTCCCTGTATCCGCCTTTTGGATCTTCACCATAAATAATCCCGTCGATACGGCTTAGGTATTCATTCCTCCTTACCTGTGGATTTGCCAGGTTCTGCTTAGCCTGCCATTCCTCTGCCAGTTTCTTCACTGTTACATTCCTGTCGCCCGGGTTCGGATGGGTAGAAAGAAAGTCCGGTAATTCGGCTGCCCCGGCAGCCTGGCTTTGCCGTTCCAGCGTGGTGAAGAATGCCGCCATCTGCCTGGCATCGTACCCGATCTTGGTAGAATATTCAACGCCGAGCTGGTCGGATTCCCTTTCCGCATCGCGGCCAAATTTCAGCATCAGTAAGCCAAGGCCCTGTGAAGCTGTTTCCGCAAACCTTGCCAGTTCAGGATTAATTACCACCCCGGCTATTATCCCGATCTGCCCCAATATCTGGTTACGTTGCTGTTCAACAGAATGCCTTGCGGCAATATGGCCGATCTCGTGCCCAAGAACACCTGCCATCTGCGCTTCATCATTAAAATGCGCCATGATGCCGCGGGTAAAGTACACATATCCACCAGGGACCGCAAAGGCATTAAGCACCTCGCTGTCCAGTATCCTGAACTGGTAGTCAAGTTTCGGCCGGTGACTGATGGCCGCCATTTCCTTTCCTTTCTGCGTTATGAAAGCCTGCAGGTTGGCATCTTCATAAAGGCCATATTGGGCTATGATCTGTGGATCTGCCTCCTTTCCCATGGCGATCTCCTGTTCTTCCGACATAAATACAACCTGCTTTTTGCCGGTTACAGGATTGGTTGCGCAATTATTGAACGTAGTTATCGTTAGCGTAAACCCTGCGATGATGAGTAACTTCTTCATACAGCGAATTTGACTGTAAAATAATAGTAATCAGAATTATATGAAAGGTGAAACGCAAAAATGAAACCAAAAGTGGTTGGAGGTTGGAGGTTGGAAGTTGGAGGTTGGAGGTTGGAGGTTGGAAGTTGGAGGTTTGAGGTTGGAGGTTGGAAGTTGGAGGTTGTTTAAGGTTTATTGTTTATTGTTGGGGAAATGTAGAGACGCATAATTGCGTCTCAAAAAGGTTGAACAGGGAAGGCAGTTGGAGGTTGGATCAAATAAAGATACCCGGAGGATCCGGGTACCTGCTTCTTTCCAGGTAAGTGCCTTGTGCTGCACTTACAATACTATGTACGAGCGGATGAAGGAAAAGGTTGGGGTGGGAGGTTGGAGGTTGGAAGTTTGAGGTTGGAGGTTGGAAGTTTGAGGTTTGAGGTTGGGGGTTGGAGGTTACCCAACCTTTGAGAAGGTTAGGTGGTATATGTAAAAAAGCGATCAATTGTTATATCTTTCATCCCTTCAAAATTTTCATTCATGAAAAAGTTCTTCATGCCCCTGGTGGCAGCGCTTATGGTGATCTCTGCCTGCCAGAAAGAGGTTTCTTTCGATAATGATCCTAACCAGATCGGGAACCCGAAACTTCCTCCTACCCCTATAACCGGATCGGTTGCAGGTATGGTAGTAGATGAGAATAATACACCCGTGCAAAACGCTGAGGTCAGGATCGGGACCCATACCTTAACCACCGACAGCAGGGGTATTTTCAATAGCGGTAACATTACGCTCGACAAATTCATCACCACCGTAAAGGTTGAAATGAATGGATACCATACAGCGTACCGCTCCTTTTCAGCCAATGAAACAAAGAACTACGTTAGCATAAAGCTGATCCCTAAAACGCTTGCAGGAACCTTTGCAAGCGATGCGGCGGGCCTCGTAAACCTGCCGAACGGAAGTTCTCTTTCCTTCCAGGCAAACAGCATGGTACTTAAAGGAACAACCACGCCTTATTCAGGAACCGTGAATGTTTATGCTACATATATAGACCCAACTGCAAATGATTTTGGTTCTACCGTTCCGGGAAGCCTGATGGCTGAAGATGCTACAAGGTTCTATGTGCTTCGTTCAACCGGCATGCTGGCTGTTGAAATGGAAGGCGCAGGAGGTGAACCACTTCAGCTGGCTACAGGAAAACCTGCTTCAGTGAAACTTGCCATCCCTGCTTCTCTTACCGGAGCTGCACCCTCTACCATCGATACCTGGAGCCTTGACGGACGCGGTATATGGATGAAAGAAGGAACAGCAACAAGGGTGGGAAATGCTTACGAATTTGAAGCAACGCATTTCTCTTTCTGGAACTGCGATGTGCCCACAACTTCTGTTTACCTGAACATAAATGTAAAGGACAACAACGGGAACAATATGCCTAACCAGCTCGTTTCCCTGACAAGCAGCACAACCTTTGGAACATCGTGGGGTGTTACAGACAGTTTGGGAAATGTATCGGGACTTATCCCCGCGAATGAATCGCTGACGCTGAAAGTATTCGGTTCTACCTATAACTGCGGAGCACCTTATCATACACAAAATATCGGGCCTTACTCCTCTGCATCATCCGTGAATGTTGTTGTAACCCCACCTGCATCAACAACCTATACGGTTTCAGGTTTGGTGAATGATTGTTCCGGAAACCCGGTTGCAAGTGGATCTGTTAGCATCTATGTAGGAATGTATTCGTTCCAGTATGTTACCGTAAACAATGGAACATTCACTGCCTCGTTTACGCAATGCAATCCTGTTACCACTATTACAGTAATCGCTTCTGACCATAATGGCAACCAGCAGGGAACGGCTGTTTCAGTTCCGGTAACCGGAAATAGCATTGATGCAGGAACCCTGGTGGCATGCGGTACATCAACAAATGAATTTATAGAGTATGTAGTAGACGGAACAACTTATTCCATTACCAATGCTACACCGGGTAACAGCCTTACGGCAGTATCCAACCCTACGGCAACTTTCATTGGATGCTATACGCAGAACGGCTCGAACGACAGGATCTCATTCCAGATCATGGGCGGCGCTGTTGGCACATTCCAGGTTGGTACATCAGATAGCCTGCTGGTTAATGCCATACCTTCACCACAGGCACTTACAACTTCAACGGCAACCATTACCAGCTATGGCGCAGTAGGCCAGTATATCGAAGGCAACTTCAACATTCCATTCACTTCCGCAGGTAATACCCATACGCTGACCGGTGGTTTCAGGGTGAAAAGGATACAATAGTTGGAGGTTGGAAGTTTGAGGTTGGAAGTTGTTGAATGGTTTAGGGTTTAAAGTTTATTGTTTGGGGAGCTAACGCTCCCCTTTTTTTTGCCTGTCAGCCCTGGATCTTAAACAATTAACCTTAAACTTTCTTCGGTGGCAATGCAAATGCTTTCGCGTCGTGTTCAAAATGGCCTTTGTGGGCTCCGTCGCAGAAGGGTTTGTTGGCAGACAGGCCACAACGGCATAATGAGATGAT
Source organism: Bacteroidota bacterium (assembly GCA_023417815.1). Classification (GTDB taxonomy): domain Bacteria; phylum Bacteroidota; class Bacteroidia; order Chitinophagales; family Chitinophagaceae; genus Ferruginibacter. The sequence goes on from JAEZEI010000110.1 coordinate 133,699, forward strand.
CTCCCTTCCTCCAAGATCATAAGGATTTCCATCCCTGTCTACGATCACGAAATCGCCCTCAACCTTCAGAGAGCCATTATTATTCACTGTAAGCTTTGTTGCCATATTTTTTTCAGTAAAACTATGGAGTTATAGAATGCTGTAGCCTATCGGCTTGAAAGAATAATTATTCGACATCTCTGCAGAGCATGCAGTAAGTCCTACGACCAGGTCCATCTCTGCTTTCAGCAGGATATGATCTCCTGCCCTGCTTTTCGGGGGATGAACGCCGATCTTTCCTGTAACGCCATCAACTGAAACATGCATGAAAACATTAAAGCACACCGGTATGTTATCAGGCTGGATACCGTAAGGCAGCAGCGCTTCTGCAAGGTTTCCGTGGCAACCGCGGTGCGGATTTGCGTGACCGTATATTAACCTGAAGGTATCTGCGCTGCACGGCGTAAGAAGAAAATCGTGCCGCCCAACGGTATCCTCTTCTATGGTGAACATAACATTGCTGCGGTTCGAAAATATCCTGTTGCCTTTAGTGAGAAAGATCGTTTCCTCGTAATCGAGAGTTCTGCCGGAAGAAATATATTCGTGTATATCTTCCGCATTAAAGCATGCAAGGTCGGCAACCTGTTCACCCTGCAGATCTTCGATCCGGAGGTGTTGGCCTTTCTTTATGATAAAAGCTTTTGCGCTGCGCGGTTCAATGATATTATTTTCCATGTTCTATCTGTAAAGGACATTTCCAGGCACTGTCATAAACACGCCCGCTGTACTGGAAAACTTCTGATCTTTCACCGAAATCGGCCAGCATTGCATTCACCGACCCATTTTGCTCAAGATCGTGCTTTCTAACGAGGGATTTCATTTTCTCATAACCACCTTTCTTTCTCAGGTGCTGAAAACTCTCATGCGGATTGAATACCAGGGCAGGATACATAAACCTTCTTGCCGGCCGCTCATTGAACGGATGCATTCCTATTATGAACAACGCTTCACCATGAAGGCTGTAACTGAAATCATTTGCATTCGGCTCGCGGCTCACATCCTTTGCGTATTCATGGTTAATTGCGTCAAGATCCGAAAGCGCCTGCAGCCTTTGCCACAGGAATGTTTCAAATTCCTGCTCGCTGCTAATTTCAAACGGGAAAATTACAGCCGCAGAATGATAGATCTCCGTGGAATCACGGAAAGATGAAATGAACCGGCCAAGGAATTCGTGGACGGGTTTATCGTGGAATGGACATCCCATATGCCCGGCAACCATCACATGTATGTTCTTTTTCTTTCCTGCAAGTTTCGCTGCTACACAGGGAAATGTATCGGCTGAAATGTGATCCCTGTATGCTTTTTCTATTAAATGAGTATCGGGCATTACTGCCTATGGTACAAATAGGGTGCCTTTGTTACCAGTTGCCTGTTTCAATATCGGTTTGCCGAAGTTTTTTGAAATGTACACGCGCCTCTTTCAGGTAACGGTAACCCTTCATAAGCGGCCAGTATTTCACGCCTCTTTTATTATTCATCCTGGATATCCTGTAAAGCACCTTCCAGTGATGAAGGAAAATTCCATAGGCCTGCCAGAGTGTGTAGCCATTTCCATAAGCGTGGTGCGGTTCGGCGCCGCAGCCATTGTATTCAAGAATGGCAAAGTTCTTCCCGGCTTTCAGGTCTTCCACCGAAGTGCATTTGATATCGTACCTGCCGTAAAAGAAGTTGGAGTTATAATGACTTAGCCTGTCGAACACTGCTACCAAATCATCGTCGATCTCTTTTTCCAGGCTTACGAACCTTCCGCCCCTGCTTAGGTTGAGGGCATAGCTCAATACATAGGGCTCGCCGGCCGGCACCACTTCATCAAGGTACGCATGGTGCTTAGACAACATCTCTTGCTGCCGGAACCGTACCCTGTCATAATTCTCAATAAGTTCCCTTACCGTTGAAACCCCGTCTCCTGTTACCTCAAGGTGTTCTTTCCGTAAGAACCCGGTTATCCTGCCCTTATCCTGCCCGGGGAAACGATAATAGAATACACTTACTTCTATCGGGTATGAAACAAGTTCCTGGACAATATAGGTCACGTCCATGCGGGAATGATAATGTTCAAGTTGTTCTTCATTGGTGATCCTGCGGAACATCAGTCCCATCATCCCTACATCCGGCTTCACTGCAAAAGGAAGGGTTAAACCTGCATCGCGGATCTTGCTTTTCAATTCACCGAGGGTAATCCCGGGTTCTACATAAACACTTTGTGGATAGGTTCCTGGTGGAAGCTGGTCATACATTTCTTTCTTGCTTTCTCCTTCCAGTCCGCCAAACGTAAGCGTAGGATTAGACGGGGTAAAGAACCACGGTGTGCGTGCACGGAGGCAATAGAAGATCCATACAGGCATGATCGGTATATATTTCCCGAGGTAGTGCCATGTTTCCCAATGCTGTAATTTATAAATAGCGTTCTTGAGCCACATTGCTAATAGGAAGGAAATTTAGAGTCGAGTGCTTTCAGGCGTTTCAGGTTCTTTTTTGAATCGATCAATACTTTCAGACCACTTTTGAAGTTCCATGGCCTGATGCCCAGGTTGCTGTTCTTCTTTGAGATCCTGTACAACATTTTCCAGTGGTGAAGGATTATATTCCATGCCTGCGGAAGGCTGTAGTTATTACCATATACGTGCTGGGTGCCAGATCCGCTGCCATTATATTCAAGTATGTAGAAGTTCCTGCCTTCCTTAAGTTCCTCTATGGAATTGCATTTGATATCGTACCTGCCGTAAAGGAATTTGCCGCTGTAATGACTTATCCGGTCAAATATTTCCAGCAACCGGTCGTCGATCTCCTTCTCCAGGCCCGTAAGTTTTCCGCCCTGGGTCCTGTTTGAAGCATTTGAAAGGAAATAGATCTCACCTTCATTCAGCACCCTGTCCAGCGCCTTTTCATGCTTCGTCATCATCTCCTCCAGTTTAAATCTTATCCCTTCATGAGCATGCATCAGGTCGCGGATGGTCGATTTTCCATCGCCCTTTACATAAGGCGATTCTTTCTTCAAAAATCCCGATACCCTTCCCTTCTCTTCTCCTGGCATCCTGTAGTAAAATACACTCACTTCAAGCGGCATGTTCACCAGTTCCTGTACCAGGTAGTCTGCGTACATCGCTTCATGGTAATGCTTCAGCGCTTCGCGGTCATTTATCCTCCTGAACATATATCCCATCATCCCTACATTAGGTTTCACTGCGAAAGGATACCTGAACTCCCTGTTCACTATTGCTTCAACTTCCTCGAAAGTCATGGAGGGTGAAATGAATTCTGTTTTCGGAAAGGTACCCTGCGGAAGCTGGTCATACATTTCCTTCTTGGTTTCTCCTTCCATTCCGCCAAAAGTGAGGGCGGGGTTTGCACTGGTAAAAAACCACATAGACCTCGATTTGAGGCAATACCAAAGCCATACCGGCAGCAGGGGGATATACTTCGCGTGGTAATGCCACGATTCCCAGTGGGTAAGCTTGTAAAAGAGGTCCTTGATCTTCACAGGCTGCAAAAATACAATCCTATTCAACCCATGACTAAGAAAATTAATTAACTATTCATTGCAGTCATTTTAGAAATCCTTTATCACCCTTCACCACAGGTATTCAATAATTTGAAGTACATGAAAAATCTTATTCTTATCCTGCTTACAGGGCTCTCTTTGAAATCCGGGGCCCAAAAGCATTCTAATTTCATTTGCAGTTATTATGGTGATGCTATTTCAACTCCCGTGCAGGGATTCACCTCTTCCGCAGCGGCGCAGCAGATCATCCATAATATAAATGATGTGATAGGCCTTGAGCCCAAGTTCCAGATCCGCTCCGCGAATATTCCGAATGCAGCAGCAGTGATCTCCTCGGGCCAGCGATTCATATTATATAATCCAAAATTCATTGATGCAATAAACCAGGCTGCCAAAACCCAATGGGCCTCCATTGCCATCCTGGCGCATGAAATTGGTCATCATCTTAACGGTCATACCCTGTTGGGAATGGGAAGCCGGCCCGACATAGAACTGGAGGCAGACCAATTCAGCGGCTTCGTTTTAAGAAAGATGGGGGCTTCACTTGGAGAGGCGCAGCTTTCCATGAATATCGTTGCAAGCAGGTATGCGTCAAAGACCCACCCCGGTAAATCGGCCCGGCTGGCCAGCATTGAGAATGGGTGGAATAAAGCAGATGCGCAGGTGAATGGAACAGTTTACCGTGAAAAACCTGTTGTGGAAGAACGCAGGCCTAACCCTGTTCCGGTGAATACCAACCGTTATGTGCTGAATGAAAAATATATTCTTTACACTTTAAAACTGAACCAGGATGCGGAAGATTATTACATCACCACGGGAAACAACTTTGTTACGATCCGTGGCAACCAGCTTGTTGTACTGGGCAAAGCAGTGGCAACCAAAAGCAGTTCATATCCTATTGCCATTACCACTTCCGGAAAAGCAACGCTATTCATCTCCAGGAATGGAACGATAGTGAATAACCGGAGCGCAGTAGTGGGAAGAGTGCGATAATACCTCTAGACACCGGCAATAACGAGGGGCACATTTTCATGTGCCCTGATTATTTCCATCGTTCACGATCAGTCTCAACATAATATAGAACAAGGTCCATCATTAAAGCCCCTTCACCCGCTTCAACAAAAGGAACCCTTAGTGCACCTCCTGCAGTATGAAATACAATGGTGGAAAGACCTCTCCCCATTTGATAGATACTTCTTCTTTCTTCAACAAGCTGAATCTTCTTCCATGCAAGAATTGTGTACCTCCTTCCCCAGACACCGGATCGCACCTGTAACCCGCTTTTAGTGAAAACATACCTGAAGTTGGCCTGCCACCTGGAAAAATAGATGCACATCAGCGGGAAGATCAGCAGGAATACCAGCCCGTTTAGGCCAAGCCATACCGTTGCTGCAAGCGAAAGGATGATCGTGACCGGTAAAGCCACCACCAGGATCTTTCTTAACACATACTTTTTCGAGATCTTTTTTCCACTTTCAATCTCAACCGGGGGTTGAAGGTAAAATGATACAAGGTCCCAGACATTTCTCTCCCCGATAACGGGCAGGCCTATATGCTGCTTCTCCCGCGTTTCAGAATGCCCTGTGGAATGCACTTTCAATACCCACATATCAAGTTTGCGCCGCAGAAAGTTTGCGCGCCAGCTAAGCAACTGCACCTTCTGGTAAGGTACTACCTGCTGCACCCTGTTCAGCAATCCATAATGAACCTTCCAACCCAGGGGAGTTTGAGCCAGGGAGAAGTCAAAGTATTTCAAAAGAGTTCTGCCTGCAGAAATGATGACAGATAATACTGTAACAAATAGTAACATAGCAGCGATAGCGCCCCCGGCAAGGTCACCTGCATATTCACCCGCGATCTTCCAGCTGTCAAAACCAAGGATCTCTTCCAGGTCATCAACCAGGTTAATCCCAACCGCAAGCAGGATGAAGAATGCCTCAAGGTGGTTTGCAGTTATACTGAGTTTCAATAATGCTGAAGGCGAAAGACGGAAAGACTTTGGTGCTTCCGTAATATCTTCTGCATTGCCACGCTCATTCAAAAGGTATTCACGGAAAGCGATCGATTTTTGCAAGGCAAGCGCATCTATCTTTACCTCCATTTTTTCCGAGCCTGCACTGTCTATCTTCACCTTCATCACTTTCAGTGCACGTTGCCAAAGGTTCTGCTCAAGGTGCACTGCAATGATATTCCGCAACGGAAGGGTGGTTACTTTTTTCCGGAAGAAACCGGAATTGATCACCAGGTTATTTTCCTTTACATGAAAGGTATAGTAGAAGTAATTCAGAATTGAAGCGACCAGCGTAAGCACCGCGAAGGCAATGATCACATACAACACCACGTTATTATCATTCTTTTCCCGCTGACCGAAAAAGATGACTACCAGGGCAGGCCAGAAAGTTTTCAGCAGGGTAAGACCGGTCTTCAGCAGGATAATGAATATTGCCGCCGGCGATTGACGCTGTGGTTCCTCCCAATATATGACCGTATCATTGTTCATGTATCCTGCTGCTTATCCATTCTCTTACCTGTTCGGCTGTTTCCTTTCTGATCCCCCTGATCGAAATGTCTGTGGATGTGCCCGCAGTATATACCGACACCGAAGACAGGCCGTATTTCCTTTCGATGGGCCCGGATTGAATACTTACATGCTGTACCCTGTTCATTGGCACCACCCGGGTACGGCGTACCAGCCAGCCCCTTTTCACAAGGATGTCATTCTCCCTGAGGGCATACCCGCTTTTATGGAAGTTTATGGTGAAGGATAACCACGTATAAAGGGAAAGAATAAAAAGCACTCCTGCTGTGATCATAATACCCGCTACAGAAAAGAAGGATGTTAGAAAACAGGCCAGCCCGAACGCAAGCCATAGCGTGCCGAAGAAGATCAGCCAGGTTATGCGTAACACAACCAGGTAATCCCGTTCCAGGGGCCGGAACTCCACTTCGCTGGTTTGCGGCAGGCCCGCCGGGAAGACCACGTCATTTGAAAATTCCATGTGCTAAAGTTATGCGGCTATTCTATATTTAAGGATGCAAATCAATCGTATGCCCAGAACCCTTATGGTACTTCTCCTGGCGACAATGTGTTCCGTTGCCTTAGCCCAGGATTACTCCAATGCCCGGCAACAATCCGAAAGGCTGAAGAATGTTGCAAAAAATAAATATGCCTCCCTGGAAACCATTGCCACAACAGCGGGCTCAAACCCGGTGTACATGCTCACTTTAAGCAAAGGTGATCACTCCTCGCGGCCTGCTGTCGCGATAATTGGCGGGGTTGAAGGTAATCATCTCCTCGGCGCTGAACTGGCCATAGGTTTCGCAGAGAACCTGGTAAAGCTCAGGAATGAAATGCTTGATTCCATTTTGGCAAGAACCACCTATTACATCTTCCCGAACATGAGCCCCGATGCAATGGAGCAATATTTTTCTTCGAAGAAATTTGAGCGGATGGGAAACGGTGCTTCCACTGATGATGACCGCGACGGTGAAATGAATGAAGATGGCTTCGACGATCTTGATGGAGACGGGATCATCACCTGGATGCGCATATCCTCACCGATCGGTACACACAAAGTAAGCAGCCGCGACCCACGATCAATTCTCACTGCCGATCCATCAAAAGGTGAAAATGGCATATACACTATCCTCAGTGAAGGGAGAGATAATGACAAGGATGGCAAATTCAACGAAGATGGGGATGGAGGCATCGATTTCAACAAAAGCCTGACCTATAGTTATAAGCCCTTTATTGCCGGTGCGGGCGAGTTTGCCGTAGCTCAACCTGAAAGCCGGGCGCTGCTTGACGAGCTGTACCAGTTGTTCAATGTTTATGCTGTAGTAAGTTTTTCTTCCAACAATAACCTTTCTGATCCTGTAAAATTCAATAAGCAGGCTACTACCGGCCGGGTTATCACCGGCTATCTTGAGCCTGATGCAAAAGTGAACGCGATGGTCTCTGAACTTTATAAAAGAACCTCCGGGTTAAAGGATGCGCCAAAGACAACACCCGATGGGGGCGATCTTCTCTCCTGGGCATATTTTCATTATGGAAGATTCAGTTTCAGCACCCCAGGCTGGGCCGTGCCGAAACAAAAACCAGACAGCACGAAAAAGGAAAAGCCTGTGGCAGACAGCGTTGCAGACCTGTTTGCGTTTTATGAATCCGGGAACCTGCCGGTGCCTTTCACGCCGTGGAAACGCATAGATCACCCGGATTTCCCGGGCGAGGTGGTGGAAGTTGGAGGGGTGCATCCATTCGCACTGGTGAATCCTCCCTACTCTCAAACGCCTGAAATTGTACAAAAGCATACTGATTTCATTTTAGGACTTGCGGCTCTTCAGCCTGAAATAGAATTAGTGAACATCAGGACTGAATCGCACGGAGGGGGCTTAACAAGAGTCACTGCCACCATAAGAAACAAAGGAAATCTTCCTTCTCATACCAATCTCGGTGAACGAAGTATCTGGGTGAAACGGGTGAAGGTAATTGCCGAAACTTCAACATCACAATCGCTGATAAGCGGAAAGAAGATCAACCTGCTGCCCGTGCTTCCTGCAAAAAGCAGCCAGGAGGTTTCCTGGTTGATACGGGGAAAAGGGAAATTCACCATTACCGCGGGAGCTCCAACAACAGGCACAGATTCCAAAACCATTACATTATGAGAAAGCTTAGCTATATATTTTTCCTCACCGTGCTGGTGACATTCAGCTCCAGGGCCCAGGAGGCATCACAGGTATTCCGCGCAGCGGGAACACCTTCACATCCTAAAGTGCAGGTAGCCTGGAACCGTTATCATGATCATGCAGGCCTTACAGCGATTATGCGCAGGATCGCTGAGGCATATCCCAGGCTTGCACGGATGGAGTCGATCGGCAAGTCTTTTAAAGGAAAGGATATCTGGTGCCTTGCTATCTCCGACTTTTCGAAAGGGGATGCGCACCGCAAACCCGGGATGTATATTGACGGGAACATTCATTCCAATGAAGTGCAGGGAAGTGAATTTGCCTTGTACACAGCATGGTACCTAACGGAAACTTATAACGATGTCCCGTTTATAAAAGAACTTCTCGAAGACAAGATCTTCTACATAGTACCAACCATCAATCCTGATGCACGTGATGATTTCTTCAAACAGCCAAACACTGCAAGTTCACCGCGCAGCGGGGTTGTACCTGTAGATAATGATCTTGACGGGCTGGTGGACGAGGATGGCTATGATGATCTTGATGGGGATGGAAATATCGTGATGATGAGAAGGAAGAATCCGAACGGCCGTTTCCGTGAAGATATTTCCCTGCCAGGAAGAATGGTGCAGGTAACGGGTGATGAACGCGGGGAATATGAGCTGTTGGGAAGTGAAGGTATCGACAATGATGGCGATGGTGCGGTGAATGAAGATGGCGCTCACTTCGAATATGATCCTAACCGCGACTGGGGATGGAACTGGCAGCCCGCCTACATCCAGAATGGCGCATATAAATACCCCTTCTCCCTTCCGGAGAACAGGGCCGTTATGGAATTCGTGATGGCACATCCCAATATTGCCGGCGCTCAATCGTATCACAACAGCGGCGGAATGATCCTTCGTGGGCCGGGCGCTATCGAAGACCTGGGTCTTTATAATACTACCGATGTGCAGATATATGATGCCATTGGTAAGAAGGGGGAGCAGATGATACCGGGATACAAATACCTGGTGGTATATAAGGATCTTTATTCTGTTTTTGGCGGGGAACTGGACTGGTTCTATGGTGGCAGGGGGATCTTTACTTTCTCCAACGAGCTGTTCACGCCCTTCCTGATGTTCAGCGATACAAACCGCACCAGCAGTTCTGAACAATACCGCTTTAATGAAATGCTTTTGTTCAGGGATGCCTTTGTACCATGGAAACCTTATAATCATCCGCAGTACGGTCCCATCGAGATCGGGGGTTTCAAAAAGAATTTCAACAGGATGCATCCTGGTTTCCTCCTGGAGAGTGATGCCCACCGCAACATGGCCTTTACGATATACCATGCCTACCATACTCCAAAGCTGGTGATCGACACCATTATGGAAAAGAACCTCGGCGATGGCCTCACCGAGGTCACTGCTGTTATCTCCAACAAACGCCTTATTCCGACGCATAGCTCGCAGGACCTTAAGAACAGGATCGAACGCCCCGACCATGTGATCCTAAATGGCCGAAAGGTTCTCGCCGCCATGATCGTGGATAACCGTAACTCCGCTTCCACCACCGAGCAAAAAAAAGTAAGCAACATTATAGAGGTCGACAACATTCCCGGCAACGGCTTTGTAACCGTACGCTGGATAACCCAGGGCACGGGCAGGTATAAAATAATTGTGGACAGTAAAAAGGGAGGGGTGACGCAGCGGTGATAGAAGTTGGAGGTGGGAGGTTGGAGGTTGGAAGTTGGAGGTTGGAAGAAAAAAATAAACTATGTTATTTAAGAGCTTTCCAGCATCGGGGGAACTTCATCCTTATGTATCTGAATACCAGGTGCGGCATTTCATAGTGCCGGAAGGGTTTGTGCAAACTCCAAAACCTTACGTAGTGCGCCCCGAAGAAACGATGGCATTTTATATCAGGGGCAGGGAATCCACCAGGGTTATTGCAGACCGCGAAGAACTGTCACGGCCAAGATCGGTACTAACCGGGTTGTGGACCGGAAGAATTGACAGGGTATCAATGGGCAGTGAATTCTATATGCTCCAGGTTATTTTCAAACCGGGAGGATTATACAAGATAACCGGCATTCCCTCCCATGAATTACTGAATCGTATCGTTGACCTGACGGACCTTTACCCTGCGGCCATAAGAACTCTCCACCACAAGTTTGATGATGAAACAGACTACCATTTCGTTGTTAAGGAGGTTGACAGGTTCCTTGCACAACTTATGAAACGGAAGAATCCAGAACACTTTTTATATGAAGATACCTTCTCACTACTTCAACGTTCCCAGAATCAGTATTCAATTACAAAACTGGCAGGCGATGCATGTTTATCCCTGCGCCAGTTTGAACGAAAGGCATTGCTTCACCTCGGGGTCAATCTTTCAACCTACCAGCGCATATCCAGGTTTGCACAGTCATTCAAAATGAAGACTAAAAACCCCAAACTTTCCTGGACGCAGATCGCCATTCAGTCGGGTTACTACGATTATCAACACCTTTCCAGGGATTACAAAGCATTCTCCTTTTCAAGCCCGAACAATTTATTTGCCACCGACCAGGTGTCGCTTGAAAAAGTATTGAAGCTTGGTGACGGGTACTCCTAGAATGTCGTTTCTGTACCACCACCCCGGCATTTTCTGACAATACATTTGAATTGCATTCTCTCACTCTTAATCTTTAGTTATGCAATTCAAAAAAACGCTTTCTGTATTCGCACTTGCTTTCCTGGTCATTTCCTGCAAGAAGGATGTAAACAATGGTTTCAGGAATCCGGCCAGTGCCCATTCGTCGGAGGTAGCCTCCAGGTGGTTCGAAACACTGACCAACATTACCCGTGAAAAACCTTATGTACCACCTCAAACGCTGCGTATTCTCTCCTATTCCGGTCTTGCCTTGTATGAATCTGTTGTGAAAGGCATGCCTGAACACAGGTCGATGTACACTCACTGGACCGGGGACCCGATACCTTCCGATGATCCTGAAAACTATTATTGGCCTGCTGTGGCGAATGCTGCTGTTGCCAGTATTGCCCCACGTTTAATGGAATACTACGGGCCTAATCCTCATACTGTGGTTATGCAGGAACTGGAACAAACCTTCAATAACCAGTTTCTAAATTCGATTAGCGAGGAGCAGCTGAATAACAGCAAGACCCTGGGCCTGCTGGTGGCCGATAAGATATTTGAATGGAGTAAGGGAGATGGAACGCTGAATCCAAACGGTACCCTGGCGGCCTGCCCTCCTTATACACCTCTTGGAACACCCGGCTCCTGGGAACCCACCCCACCGCCATTCCTACCCGCGGCAGGAAATTGCCAGGGAAATTTAAGGACCTTCATACCTGGGATTGCAGAAGATGTGCTCCCGGCTCCGCCGCCGGCATACAGTACAGCCCCACAATCACAGTTTTACCAGGCAGCGCTCCAGGTTTTTGACATGAGGAACAACCTGCAATATGACGACCAGATGCTGGCTAACAGTTGGCAGGACCTGGTAGGGACAAATTTTAATACCCCTGCACATGTTGTTCATATTACTTCAAAACTGATGCAGGCCGGCAACATCAACCTGGCAGAAGCTGCTCTCCTCTTTTCACAACAAACCATGGCCATTTCTGATGCGGTTGCGGCGAGTTTCTATTCCAAGTTCCATTACCACCTGGTGCGACCTGTCACTTATATCAGGAGTGTGCTCAATTCTCCCGCGTGGAATTCATTTGTATATACGCCCCAGCATCCTTCTTATTCCTCCACCATGGTAGTGGCGGCCGCAGCAGGATTTAAGGTAGCGTCGCTGCACCTTGGAGAAAATTACCAGTTCAGTGATGATTCACATGCCCAGTTGTATGGCTCCCGCAGTTATACAAGTTTTGGCCAGATCATTAATGATGTAAAGACCGCCCGAACCGCCAGCGGTGCCAACTTCGTTTTCGCGGCTGATGCTGCAATTCAGCAGGGAACGGCCGTGGCACAGCGTATGTTTGATCTGCCCTGGAAGAAATAAAAGGAAATTGATGCCGGAACAAATAATCCCCTTCGGGGATCATGAAGTGCCGGCATTTCTACCTAAATAGCGCAATCGTTATTCTAAATAAACCCCATTCGGGGTCACAAAAAAACCGCCTGCTTTGCAACAGACGGTTTAACCCGTATAGAAATCAAAAAGTAACTACAGTTTTTCAAAATTCAGCACTGTTGGTTGTGATCCATCGGCCAGGGCTACACGAAGAATATACTTCCCGCGTGAAATCTTCCCAAGATCATAGCTGAATTGCGTTTGATTCTGGATCAGCATTTCCCTGCGGCTGAGCAACCGTCCCTGCAAATCAAGGATGCTGATATTATACCTCCCGTTGAATAAACCACTTGTTGCCTTCAACATCAATACCTGGTCTGTAACCGGGTTTGGGTAGATGTTAAAAAGCAGTTTATTATCGCAAAGCCCGCTTATGCTTTTGGTTTCGCTATACATAAAGCTTCCGTCATGGTCCACTGCTTTGATACGAACCATCAGGTTCGTAGCACGCAGGTCATCTACGAGAGCGAACTGGGATGCATAATTCTGGCGTCCGGCAGCAGCCACAGAAGCTACGGTAGAATAGTTAACCCCATTGGTACTTGCTTCAAGCTCAAAGCGGTTTAAATTTACCTCGTTCTGGCTTCCCCAGGTAACGTGAATATTGCATCCTTTTTTCTGAACCTTCACCTCGTAAAAATTAACGGGGAGCGGTCCACCGGTATTTACAACGGTGTATTGCAGGGAGGCAAAATTATTCAGCGGGGATTCGTCTGAAAGTATTTGTGTTGTGTTATGATTCGTGATCAGGAAATTTGTTGTAATTGTTGATGTTCCTAAAACAGAAGGCTTAACGCGGAATTCTGCCATGCCGAAGAAATCAGGAGGCAGGGGAGCGATAAGTTCTCCTACGATCTCATATTGTCCGGCATTCATACCTCCCTGCCAGGCAAAATATTGATTCAAAGGTGCATTCGCCAGAACAAATTCCGGGTCTGCAACCATCTTGGAGCCGAGGCCGATCTTCCAGAACATAGAGCCGGCCGGCACTGCATTTTGCTGGTTGCTGTTGAAAACCGGGATCTTCAAAAGAACTACCTGGTTCACAGGCAACAGGTTTGCGTTAAGCGAAGTGCCTGATAAATTCGTTATATCCATTTGGGATACCCCGGGGTCGGCAAACACGGCCTGGGAAGCTGCACGTTGTACAGTAAATGCCATCAGTGTGGCAACAAGAAGTAGTTTTACACGCATAGTGGGTAGATGTAGAGTAAGCTTAATTAATTAATAGTCAAATAGCTGGCTTTCGGGGGACGGAGGATTTCTGGCAGTTACTACCTTACTGATTCGTTCAGAGAATCCAAGCGCTTACTCTTGGAAATAATTGGATTTTGGGGGAAACAGGAAAATCCTGTAGTGGATTTCAAATATATATCATTTGCTCAATTTGTGCAAGGGTTTATACAATTTTTTGCCAGTTTCTTCTCCAGCCCCCTTATCACGTAAATCATCCGGATAAAAAAGGCCCATTCTTACAGAATGGGCCGGGAAAATTTTCATCAGGTTTGCTATAGTTTTTCAAATTTGAGCGTTCCGGACTGGGATCCATCCAAATTTACGATCTCCAGCAGGTAGAAACCATTTGCCACCTGGCCGAATTCGTATTTGAAGTTTGTAACCCTGTCAAGTGTCAGTTCTTTTGCCCCTATCGCTTTTCCGCTGATATCAAACATGGTAACCTTGTATTTACCATTGAATTCACCCTGGGTGCTTGATATCGTTACTGCTTTCACGTTGGTAGCAGGGTTTGGATATACGTTAAGCGCCCATGGCTGGTTATTGGTACATGTACCGTTGATCGTTTGCGGTGTGCTGTAAAAGTATCTTCCTTCCAGGTCAACTGATTTGATCCTTACCAGAAGACTTGCACTTTCAATTGATGCATCAATTGGGAAACTGTATTTGTAAGTCCCTTCCAGCGTAGCGGCAATATCTGTCACCCTGGTATAATTGATACCATCCTTGCTTACTTCCACATCATACCTTGAGATACCACTTTCCCTTTCTGAAGTAAATACGAGGTGGATGGTGCAGGCGCCCCTGTTAAGTTTGGTTATCTTAATATCAGGCTGCCATGTTCTTGCGCCGATCGTGTACTGCAAATAAGCGGTATTGTTATTCGGGTTAAGATCAGACAGGATGGTGCGGGTATCATGATTGCTGATCAGGAAATTTGCAGTTATGGTAGATTTTCCCATAACCGATGCCCTGGCAGGAAAGCTCAGGAAGATGTCGTGCAGATCTGCAGGAAATTCTCCGATAACTTCACCGGTTACTTCTGTTTGCCCGCCTACCTGGCCTACAGACCATTTAAAGATACCGTTCATGCCGGCCGTATTCAGGCTTGCCGGGTCGATATGAAGTTTTGTTCCGAACCCGATCTTCAGCTTGGCTGAACCCATAGGGATAGTGTTTGCGCCGCTTGTATTTGAAACAGGTATGCGCATTTTAACCATTTCATTATAGGGCAGGTGATCAGGATCCAGGGCGCGGCCCTGCATATCCGTCAGCGATATCTGGCCCACTTTAGGGTCAGCGATTGATGACATGCGTTGGCTGGTTTGGCAATAGCCGCCCAGGCTTGTAGCAAGAAGACCCGTTAACAGTATGCTTCTCATTTTAATGTTGTTTAACATGATCATTATTTTTTTGCGGATGCTTTAAAAGCAGGGAGGTTGGATCCTCCCTGCGTGCATTATTATTCCGCTGTGAATACAATTGAGTTCAGGTTATTCGACAGGTTCACTTCTCCATTTGCCTGCCTTAGCCTTGAGCTCAATGTAAATGTTGAAAGGTTAGGCGTATTACGCTTGATCTTAACCGCAACCCTCACCAACTGACCGCAACCGATCGTTCCTGGGCCGCCAGGCAATGTTGGATCGATCTTGATCAGCGACATGAATGCCGGGCTGCTGTTATCAACCTTCCATTGTGCATTATCTACACTGTATGGTATAAAGCCAAGGTTTGCAGTGGTGATGGTATTATCGAACGTAATGTTGTAACCGGCAACCTTGGTGATCCTGATGGTATCACCTACCGCAGGGTTACCACCGATCTCAGATACGTTGAAAATGATGGTGTTCTCTGCGCCATTTGTCATGAAGAAATTGGATGAATAATCCGATCCCAATGACAGGTCTGGATTTGTACCTGAAGGTTGAGTAACCGTTGCATTCACGGAAGCAGTGCATCCGCTGGCATCAGTAACTGTTACAACATAGTTTCCTCCTGCAAGACCGGTGAAGTTTCCTGAAACAGCGCCGGTAGTATTCACTGTAGGCCCTGCAATAGTATAGGTATAGCCAGGGTTACCACCGCTTGCAGTTACAGATATCGTTCCGTTCGTACCGCCGTTGCAGGCATTTCCTGTAACACTATTCAGTGCCAGCGAAACTGCTGATGCTGGCTGGTTAACCACGTAAGAAACAGAATTTGTACATCCATTCGCATCTGTAGTGGTTACAGTGTAGAGTCCTGATGTAAGGCCTGTGAACGCACCAGATACTGCGCCAGTGGTATTAACTGTTGGACCTGCAATTGTAAAGCTGTAAGGCCCTGTACCGCCGCTCACGCTTGTTACTGTTACTGTACCATTATTACCATTGTGGCAGCTAACTGCTGTTCCGGTTAAGGAAGTCGACAGGATGCCAGGCTGGGTTACTGTATAGTTAGCAGTTGTGCTGCAACCGTTGGCATCAGTAATTGTAACAGTATAAGTGCCTGCGGGGAGCCCGGTAGCCGTTGGCGTGAATTGAGCCGGAACAGTATTCCATGAATAGCTGTAGTTAGGAGTGCCACCGGTTACGGTAACCGTGGCAGAACCATTGTTGCCGCCAAAACATGTTACGTTGGTTCCAGTTGTTCCTGCAACAAGTGCTGCAGGCTGGTTGATTGTAACAGTAGTGGAAACCGTGCAAATATTATTAGCAGGTGCATCACCCGTAGCGCTCACTGTTACAGTGTAAACCCCTGCAGGCAGGCCGGTTGTAACCGCCGTAGTGCTAACCACCACGTTAGATGAATTGGTTATGCTGATAGTAGTTCCCGGACTTGCAGTCACAGTAATTCCGCCATTTGATGCACCATTGCAGGTAACATTGGTTGGAACCGCTGAAACCGTTGCAGGGAAAGTATACTGCAGCGTAGCGTTATTATTATTGAGATCCTCATCTACTGTAGTGCTGCTGATGCCTGCACTTATCATAGACGTACATGTGAGGCTTCCTCTTACATTGAACACTGCAACATCTGCAAAGTCTGCAGGTATTATCGCTGTTTGCGTACCTGTGATCACCTGGTTTCCTCCTACCGTTGCCACTGACCAGTCGAAATATGCACTTAGTGGTGCAGTTGAAAGATCAAAGGCCGGGTCAAGGATCATCCTGCTACCAAGGTCGATGGTTACAGTTGTAGTTCCATCAGGAATACCATTAAGCTGGCTGAGGTTATAAACCGGCAGTTTCAGCTTGTAAACCTGTCCGAATGCAAGAGTGTTCGAGTTCTGGGAAACATCACCGGCATTGGTGATATCCATTCCACCTACAGCAGGATCATTTATTGATACCACCGCTGTAGCCACCGCACTTGTACATGCGCTGTTGAATTGAACCAGGGTGTACGGAGTAGCGCTTGAAGGAACGATGATAGAAGGTGTTGTTTCACCTGTGCTCCACAGCAGAGATTCTGTATAACCTGTAGCTGTCAGTGTGAAAGTATAGTTACCATTATTAACAATGGTGATGCCCGGAGTGGCCGGAGTTGCCACCTGCACATCCACCATAGCAACCAGCGCAGGAGAAGTACATCCGCCTGTCTGGTAGGTTACGTTGAATGTTCCGCCGGCAGCAGGGATAGTAAAGATGCCGTCCGTATTGGTATAATCTACACCGTCGATGCTGTAGGCAATTCCCGCAGCCGGAGCCGGTGTATTCACCACGATCGTTCCCAGTGAAGAACATGTTGGCTGGGTCACAGTAGCTGTGGGCGTGGCCAGTTGCGCAGGCTCAGTAATAGTGGTTGTTACACTGGCGCTGCAACCTGCTGCATCAGTAACAACTATAGTATACGTGCCGGCGCTTACTACGAACTCATTTGATGATTGTGGTGTACCGCCATTCAATGAGTACATCTTTCCGTCTGTTCCGCCTGTTGCATCAGCGGTAATGGTTGATGTTTCACCAAAACAATTTATTGGAGTATGTGTTTCTGTGATAGCGATCGGCGCAGTGGTCAGTGTTACAATTGTTCCTGCTCCGCCGCCTGTTACCATACGCTCATCGGTGCCGTTAGACCCGAAAGTGTTTCCGCTTACGGTAACACCACATACCACGGGAGAGTTACCGCGACCAAAGTAAAGGTCATTCAGGTTTGCCTGGTTGCCGTCCGTATTGGTGTTGGAAACATAAGGCTGGTGCCCTGCCTGCAGTTGCAGACCTACATCATTACCTGTAAGGTTGTTTCCTGTTACCGTATGGTTAGTTCCTTCAACCACGATACCGAAACCGGTACTGGAACTTGAACCATTATCCTGAACATAACCGCTGACAGTATTGTTGCTTACCACAACACCTGTAGGAATGTCGGCATTGCCTTCGCTCACCACAAGCCCGCGGCGGATAACCACGATACCGCCAAGATCGCGTACTTCAGAAGGACGAAGCGATGCAAATGAAGCAGTTTGGGAAACAGTGTTTCCGTCAACCACTATGCTGCCCGCACCGCTGGTAGAACCTGTTCCTTCCGGAAGCTTGATCTCGATACCGAAACGACCGTTGTTGGTCAGTGTATTGTTTGCTACAACGTTTGGACCGGCAGTGCCGCCCAGGCCTATCAGGCCAATACCGTTGTCGCCATTATCATGAACATTATTATTAGATACGTTCACGTTCGAACCCTTTCCATCACTCAGTTCAATACCACAGCAATTGTTGTTGAATACATGGTTGCCGGTAATGGTGATGTTTTCTTTCAGGCCATTCCAGATCACGATGCCACGCGCACCTGAAAGATGGTTGAACACTGTATTGTTTGTAATGGTGACTCCATTCACAGGACCGTTTGCATAGATCCCGGAAGAGTTGGTGTTATTATGCACCTTAACTCCCGATACAACCAGGCCATGGTTACCTGCATTTGCATAAATACCTGCATGTGCATTACCACTTGCACCGCTGTGATTTCTCACAGTCAGGTCTTTTATGGTAACATTGGTAACGCCAGTGTTGATCAAAATTCCTGAACCATTTCCTAATCCTGTACCATCAATGATAGAAGTAGCTGAATCAACACCCTGGAGGGTAAGTGATTTGGTAATAACCACTTTTTCATTGAACTCATACGCATCAAGCTCTATTACATCACCAGGGTTTGCTGCATTAACAGCAGGCTGAATGGTAGTGTAGTAAAGATCCTGCGTAATGTTGTGAACAGGGCCAAGGGTACAAGCACCTGCAACAGGCTGGAAGCCGGTGGCCGGAGAATCGTCTGTGCCGTTGTTCAGGTAAGGCATATAGTTAATGCCCGGGGTAGGACCAACCGCTGCTGCAATGGCTGCACCTGAAGCTGCAGTTCCCCACCAGTTACATGTAAAGTCCTGTACAAATGTACCGGTTGCTGTGGGTGCGGTAACCACACCATTCGTATGACCAGAAACAGAGTTGTTGTTAAAGGTCATGTAGTTTGTGGCCGTGGTTAAATGGTCAATATAGAATGCGTCTGCTACGTTGCGTACAAAGTTATTGTTGTAAACACCTTTTACATCCTTGTTGTCATATCCCCATATCTCTGTGGTTTGATAGATACCGGTGCTTCCTGCCCTGCCCATACCATCAATGGTATTTGCATTGAAGGTTACGGTAACATCAGCATAATGACCGGTGTTTGCAAAACCTACGTCAACGTTATTGATAGTATTTCTTTCAACGGTAACGGCCCTGTACGGAGCAAATACAAATATTCCGTAGCTGTTTGTTTTACCGTTGCTAACCGTGTTCTCATAAATATGATCGGCTACACCACCGCTGCTGCCATTGTTGTCGGTATGGATACCAGA
Organism: Bacteroidota bacterium; assembly: GCA_023417815.1. Lineage (GTDB taxonomy): Bacteria > Bacteroidota > Bacteroidia > Chitinophagales > Chitinophagaceae > Ferruginibacter. Next base: position 153,049 of record JAEZEI010000110.1, read on the forward strand.
CCCGGCATTGGTTACAGTATTGCCATAGTACACTGCACCTTTAGAGTGGTTAGCAGCTATACCATCATTAACATCATTGATAGTGTTATTGGCGATGGTACCTGTACCGGCCCATTGCATTATCGCAATTGAAGCTGCTTCACCTTTTACATTCTCAACCGTGTTACCTGTAATTGTGAATGAACCGGAAGAAGATGCATAGATACCGCGCAGGTAAATATTCTTAATGATATTACCTACTATCTGCATATTATTCCATGTACCTGCACCGTGATCGGTAATGATACCATTCCTGGCGTTAATATCTGCGCCATTTGATGCAAATCCTCCACCGATCAATGGATTGTCTCCGTCTACGGTAACACCGGTGATCATAACATCATGTGCACGAACTGTGAAAACGTTCACACTTCCGGCACACACTGAAGATGGCGTTCCGCAGAAATAACCGTTCGTGGCAGGATGTACAATAACCACGTTCTTATCAGCACCCTGGATGGTTAGTGTTTTATTCACCAGCACATTCTCTGCATAGGTACCCGCATCCACGTGAATGGTTGCACCTGCAGGAGCTACATTGATCGCGTGCTGTATTGTTGCAAAAGGCGAAGCTGCAGTTCCTGCATTTGCATCAGAACCTGTTGCGCCTGTTATAAGATCGCCTGTTGTTGATCCGTCATTTACATAAAGATCTGTCGGAACTGATCCGCAAGATCCTGGAGTTGGCTGGAAGCCTGCAGCAGCATCAGAATCAGCACCAGACCACAGGAATGGAGTATAAGTGATCAAAGCTGCTTCCACACCCTTGATGTCTGCATTCACACCCGGGTCTGTTCCTCCGAGCTGTGATGGCACCAGTGCAGCATAGCCAGGCTCTGTTGTAGCAGTGGCGCTGTAAGCAGGAGCCATTGTGCCATACCAGTTGCAGGTGGCATCAAAGCCTGTGAAGTCTCCCACATTTGCGGCCGGTGTAGCACCTGCACGCTGGAAGCTTATTTGTGAATACCAGTTGCCGCTTATGTTATTGTTATTGATCTTCAGACCAACACCCGAAGTGGCACCCTGGTCAAAGTTCACCAGTAAACCGTGAGTATGGTTGTTGGTGATGAAGTTGTTTGAAATTTCACCGCCGTTCAGGTTGCCCCAGATCTGGAAGCCTGTCCTGTTCGCATCGATGGTTGAATTCTTAACCACGAAGTCCTGGCAGTTATGAATGTAGATACCATTGCGGTTGTCTTTTACAAGCACGTTATCTATCGTAAGCCTGTCCACATTCTCTACAATGATACCTTCTGTTTTTGGAGAGCTGTACCAGTCACCATAATCGCGGGTAACTGTTACATCTTTAATAGTAACATCTGCTGCGGTAACGGTAACTGTACGCTGACCGGTGAATGCGCCGCGGATGATCGCTGCCTGGCTCTGGCCGTCAAGCGTAACCGCTTTGTTCACCACGATGTCGCCATTATAGGTTCCATCAGCAATATTAACCACATCGCCCACGCTGGCCTTATTGATCATGGTTTGAATATTACCCTTTCCTGAAGGAGTGAAACCTGTGGTAACAGTATATACATTACCGGCCTTTACTCTTACCAGGCCTGCACCATGATGAACGCGTGCATCAACATCAAACAGTTCCTGGAGGGTTAATGAACCGGCAGCCACACCATTAAAGCTTGCACCGGTAAGATCTGCCACGAAGGAAGGATCTACGGTGCTGAGGTTTACGAATGTACCGTGACCGATGAAGTTGTTGCCCGGCATTGCGAAAGTGCCTGTAAGTACAGGAGCGCCGCCAAGAGCAACTGCACCTATTCCTGTTGAACCAAGATCGAAGGTATTGCCTGTTACAACCGTAGTTGCAACATTGTCTTCCAGGTTAAGGTGGCTTCTTAAGAAATCGAATTTGTTGTTCGTGATATTAACCGTACCTGTTCCACCCTGCTTCCAGATACCACGCCTCCACGACTGGTTGCCGAAGATGCCTGTAGAAGAACCGGTGAAATAGTTGTTATCAATTGTAAGTGTTGTAGCCGCTGTCGGGAAGTTTACATAGATGGCACGGTAGTCTGATCCGCCCTGTCCGCCGCCGGTTGTACCCGAGTTACGGAAGAACAGGTTGTTCTGGATCACGTGCCCGAATGAAGTATGCAGGTTCACTGCGTGCCTGATAACTGCCGATGCAGGGAAGTCATTATCAACAATGCGGAAGCCCTGTAATGTTACTGCTGTGGCCGATGTAATGTTGATGTGGTTACCTCCTGTTGAAGGCATGTTAGCGGTGAAATCAAGTACAGATTCAGCATTAACATAACCTGTTACCGGCGATGAAGCTGCATTCGCACCCTTGATCTGCACACCTTTATTGATGACAAGTGATGATGGCGTGTACGTTCCGGCATCAACCCAGATATTGTTTCCTTCACCAGCAACCGCCAGCGCTTTCTGAAGCGTTGCGAACGGCGCTGATGCAGAACCGGCATTGTTATCATCACCCACTGCAGTGGTGTACACATCACCTGAAAGTGAATTGTCGTTCACATAAAAGTCAGATGCTGTGGCACATGCTGCAGATGGCTGGAAGCCCGGTGCTGCACTGCCGTCTGTTCCGTCTAACAGGTAAGGACTTGAGATCACATTGCCTGATGTGGAAGCGGCTACATCTGCGCCCAGCTTGCTGAACCAGTTGCATGAAGCAGTTACAGATGCAGGGGCTGCATTGATGATGGTTTTATTTGAAGCCTGCAGGAAGTTATTTACTACCACAACTCCTGTTGGGGTAGCAGGTACTTTGCCAGACTCATTAAATCTTAAAGCATTTACACCTCCGGAAATAATATTGTTCTCAACCAGCACACCGCTTAAAGTTGCCGGCCATGTTGCATAAGAACCATCATCACGTGCCTTGATAGTTACCGCAACCGGGTTCTCAACGTTGGTTGCACCACCCATTAATCCACTGTTGGTGATGGTTGAATTGCGAAGGGTGATGTTTGAATAAGCGCCATTCTTCAGGTTGATGTCGATACCCGCATTAAAACCATAGGTAGCGTTCTTTCCTGAATTGTTCATTACAACATTATCGAACGTTGCGTTGCTAAGCTTTTCAAAATACATTCCTTTTATGTCATTATCACTCGCATCTACATTTTTGAAAAGCACGTTATCAAAGGTGTTTCCTGCCGCACCTGTTTGAACCGCTGCAATGTAAACACCCTGTGAGTTGCCTTTGATTTCCGTGTCCTCAACAGTTACGCCGGTGATCTGCGCGGCAGTGCCAGCCCTTAAGCCAAGGGAAACGTTGTTATTGAGTTTTGAATTCTTAATGGAAAGTCCTGAAACACCGTTTGCCATTTCAATACCGGTACCGGTTCCTGCAGTTGCACCGCAGTTGGCCACAGATTCAATTCCATCAAGGGATATATTATCAGCATTTACCACGAAACCGTAATTGTACCCTGTAACGCGAAGGTCTTTTACGGTTGAACCGTCTGCCGTGATAGTGATGCCGTTAGAAGCAACACATGGAACAGCAGGTGTAATTATAGTTGCTGCTCCCCCTGCTCCTGTTATGGTGAGCGATTTGTTCAGGGCAACCACTTCATTATAGGTGCCTGCATCAACCCAGATGGTATGTCCTGCAGATGCCACGCTGATAGCATGAGCTATGGTTGCGAAGGGTGCAGAAGCCGTACCCGGGTTTGCATCATTACCAATAGCGGCAGTGAATACATCCCCTGCGGTTGAATTATCATTTACATAGAATGCTGTTTGCGGGTTTACCGTTAAGGTTTGCATAACCGGTGTTGCCGCCAGGTAATTTGCATCTCCTGCCTGTGAAGCCGTGATGTCTGTGGTACCCGGGCCAACAATGGTTACCATGTCGCCGGAAACGGTTGCCACCAGCGGGTTAGAACTGGAATAGCTTACAGCTAATCCTGAAGAGGCTACTGCACCAAGCTGGAAGTCTGCATCACCCATGTTAACCGGGGTTAGCGGCGAGAAGGTGATGGATTGCGGTGCCTGGTCGATAGTAATCACCAGGGTCTCATTTGCCGTACCTCCTGCATTGGTTGCTGAAATGGTAGTGTTGGTAACGCCCACGGCAGTAGGGGTACCTGCTATTACCGCGCCGGAAAGGCCCAGGCCTGCAGGCAGCGGCGCTGCACCATACGATGTAGGGGTGTTGGTGGCAGTGATCGTGTAAGTCAGGGGTGTATTATAAGTACCGTTCAGGGTTAGGGGACTGTTAATTACGGGTGCTGGGATAGCAGCCACAGTACCATTGATAATAAAGTCATGTGAAGCGCTAAACTGGTTTAGATACCAAGTGCCCGTTGCACCAGAAGCACCAAAAATCACCAATCTAAATGTGATATTATCTCCTGAAGAAACATTTTGTAAAGCTGAAATAGTGGAAAGATCTATTGCAGCTTGCGAATTTCCTGGGCCGGATGTATTTCCACCCCATGTGATAGGACCGCCTATATCAACATAGCTTCCAGAATTGATCTGGTATTGCCATTGTCCTGTAGTTGCGCCAGAAGATGATCTCCTAACATTATAAGCAGAAATACTGCTCAATGAAACTTGGTAACCAGAATTTGCTTCAATTTCAAAAGTTACATAGTCCTCGTTTGCAATTGCTGAAGCCAAATCAGCTTCAGTTAATCCATTTCCGCCCCAGGCATTTGACGCCGCAGTTGGGGTCGTAGTAATACCACCCCCTCGTGTCAATCCGACAATTGTTAAATTGGAATTTGAGGTTGTCGGAGCCATCGGAGAGAGACCGTAACCTGAAACTCCTGTAAATTCCCAGGATGCTATTGGTCCCTGCCCCCAGGAAATCCCTGAGCAGAAGAGTAGTGCGACCATTAAACTGGCCTGCCACCATCGGTTAATTCGCCGTATACCGGCGGTCAAATTGTTGTCCATGTGCAGTGTTTTAATGCTTTTAATATTTAGATTCATCAGGGTAGTTTAGAATTTTTCAAAAGGCAGCGATACAGGTGTTTCGCCGTCGGCGGATAGCCTCAATATATATTTTCCCGGCGCCAGCCCGGCCACGCTATGACTGAACTGGGCGCTGTTGTTAATGGTAGTTTCTTTTTTTCCAAGCAGCCTTCCCCCCATATCCATCACCTGCAGCTGGTAGCGGCCGTTGAACAGCCCGCTGGTTGCCTTAATGTTCAGGGTTTCGCCGGCAACGGGATTGGGATAGATGCTGAACACCAGTTGTTTTTCGCAGGTGCCCGAAACGGTTTTGGTTTGGCTGTACGTGATGGCGCCATCATGGTCAACGCTCTTCACACGTATAAATAAAGAAGCCGACTGGAGCGCCTGGGTAAGGGCAAAGTCGGCTGAATAACTGTTGCGGCTTTGTGCTGCAAGTTCAGTAACCACGGTAAAATTGGTACCATCCCTGCTTGCTTCCACCTTGTAGTGGTTCACGTTTATTTCACCTTCGGTGAAGAAGTTCACATTAATGCTGCATCCCTTCCGGGTCACCTTCACGTCAGTGAAATTCACCGGCAGCGGGCCACCTGAATTCACCACCGTGTATTGCAGGGAGGCGAAGTTGTTCATGGGTGACTCGTCGGAAAGTGTAACCGTGGTATTATGATTTGTTATGAGCAGGTTAGTGGTGATGGTTGAAGTTCCCAACACGGAAGGCTTTACGCGGAAAACTGCATCGCCATAAAAATCGGGAGGCAGCGGCGCTATCAGTTCGCCCACGATCTCATACTGTCCGCCATTCATTCCGCCCTGCCATGCAAAGTACTGGCTAAGCGGTGCGTTGGCGAGAACAAAGGCGGGGTCGATCACCATTTTTGAGCCCAGTCCTATTTTCCAGAACATGGACCCGGAGGGGACCGCATTCAACTGGTGCATATTAAACACGGGGATCCTGAGTTGCACAACCTGGTTAAGGGGCAGCAGGTTGGCATTCAGCGAGGTTCCGGCGAGGTTGGTGATATCCATCTGCGACACTCCCGGGTCGGCAAGCACACCCTGTGCCCTTGATCCGGCAGTAGCCAGGAGCAGCGAAATGAATAATGTAATAATTCTCATGCAATATGATTTTGGTTCAGATAAAGCAAAGGGATGCGTGTTACCGCATGCGATAAAGGATAGTGATGCGCTCCGCATGGAGTGATTATTCCAAATTCATCAGTCTTTGGAACCTATTGGATCTTATGTGCTTGATTGCCCGGCAGGGCGGTTTTCACGAGAAGAAGCCTGTAGGATAGGCCGGGTTGGATTTGCTGGTTGGGTGGTGTTTCAGGTGATTTAACCGGGGTTAAAACTATAGGATGTCGGCAGGCGTTTTGGTAAAAGATGCCGGATGGTAAATATATAATCATATCACCCGGCATCCAAGCAAATCATAATGTTTTTAAACGTTTTTTTTTGAACGATTATAGTTTTTCAAATTTCAGTGTGCCCGATTGAGAGCCGTCGGTGTTCACTACCTCCAGGAAGTAGACGCCGTTTGCCACCTGGCCGAACCCGAAGCGGAAACTGGTTACGCGCTCAAGGGTCAGTTCCTTCACGCTTACAACCTTGCCGCTTACATCCAGCATCGTCACTTTGTATTTCCCGTTGAAGTTGCCCAGGGTGCTTGATACGGTAACAGCTTTTTCGCTGGTAACCGGGTTAGGGTAAACGCTGAGCGCCCACTGCTGGTTAACCGAGCATGTACCATTAACCGTTTGGGGAGTGCTGTAACGGTAGTTCCCGTCCAGGTCCACACCTTTGATCCTTACCAGCATACTGGCTGTTTCAATAGCAGCATCAATATTAAAGCTCGCCCTGTATGTACCTTCCTGTGTGGCTGCCACTTCGGATACCCTAACATAGTTGATGCCATCCTTACTCACTTCAACATCATAACGATGCATACCGGCTTCATCAGAAGCAGTGAATACGAGGTTCACCGAGCATGCTCCGCGATTGGTCTTCGTGATCTTCACTTCCGGCTGCCGGGTACGTGAAACGATGGTGTACTGGAGAAACGAAGAGTTGTTTGTTGGATCCATATCCGACAGGATGGTGCGCGTATCATGGTTGCTGATCAGGAAATTTGCGGTGATGGTGGATTTTCCATTAACCGCCGCACGGGTGCGGAAGGCAAGGAAGATATCCTGTACATCTGCAGGGAATTCGCCGATCACTTCACCGGTGATCTCTGCCTGGCCCCCAACCATGCCTGCGGTCCAGCGGAATACATTATCCATTCCTGCTGCCTGCAGCGAAGCGGGGTCGATCTCCAGTTTTGTGCCCAGCCCTATCTTAAGTTTAGCCGAACCCATGGGAATGGTATTCACCCCGCTGGTGTTTGATACCGGGATGCGCAGCTTAACCATGCCGTTCAGCGGGATGTTGTCTGCATCCAGCGGACGTCCGGCCATATCGGTGAGCATTATGCGTCCCACTTTCGGATCGGCAATGGATGAAAGCCTCTGGCCTACCTGGCTGAACCCGAACAGTCCAAGCATCAGGCAACCGGCTAATAATATGCTTTTCATTTTATGATTTTTATTATTCATTCGGTGTTTATTCTGCGGTGAATACAATTGAGTTAAGGTTATTGGTGAGGTTCACTTCACTGTTGGCCTGCCGCAATCTTGCACTCAGGGTGAACACAGATACATTCGGTGAGTTACGCGTGATCTTCACTACCACCCTTTCAGTTTGTCCGCATCCGATGGTTCCGGGCGCTGTTGGGTTGCCCGGGTCTGTTTTGATGATGGACATGAATGCAGGATGCGAGTTATCAACTTTCCACTGGGTATTATTAACCGCGTATGGAATGAAGCCGATAGTTGCTGTAGTGGCCAGGTTATCGAACGTAATTGTATAGCCTGCTACCTTGGTTATCCTGATGGTATCACCCACTGCAGGATTGCCCCCGATCTCAGAAACGTTGTACAGGATGGTATTCTCTGCACCGTTGCTGAAGAAGAAGTTGGACGTATAGTCAGAACCAAGAGACAGGTCCGGATTCACCCCGGCAGGTTCAGTAACAGTTGCATTCAACGAAGGAGAAATACAACCGTTATTGTCTGTAACGAATACCTGGTAGTTTCCTGCAGCTAGTCCTGTAAATACGCCTGTAGTGAGGCCTGTTGTATTAACAGTAGGGCCGGTGATGGAATAGGTATATCCGGGGGTACCGCCCGATCCTGCTACTGAAATGGTACCATTAGTTCCGCCATGGCAAACATTGCCCGTGGTTCCTGTAATCGCCCCGGATACTGGGGTGGCAGGTTGAGTAATCGTTACTGAAGTGTTATTGGTACATCCGTTGGCATCTGTTACTGTTACTGAGTAAATGCCTTCAGCAAGTCCGCTTATAGACGCTGTTGTTGCACCATTGCTCCACAGGTAGGTATAACCCGGTGTGCCGCCGGCTGGTGAAACTGATGCAGTGCCGTTGCTGCCGCCGAAGCAGGAAACATTCGTTACTGCAGTTGCGAGGCTGATGCTTGCAGCAGGCTCAACCACAGTATGGGTTTGTGTGGATGTACAACCGTTTGCATCGGTTACGGTAACGGTGTATGTTCCTGCAGCCAGGCCGGTAGCAGTAATGGTGTTCTGTACAGGCACGGTATTCCATGAATAGCTGTAAGGAGCTGTTCCGCCGCTGGCTGATGCTGTTGCCGTACCGGTTGAAGAACCATGGCAAAGCACGTCGGTACCGGTGGTGCTAACTGTAAGCGCCGCAGGTTCCAGAATAGTAACCGTAGTGGTTTTGGTACAGATGTTATTCAACGGAGCGTCGCCTGTAGCCGAGGCAATTACAATGTAAGTGCCGGCAGGTAACCCGGTTGTTACTGCAGATGTACTCACTTCAACATTGGATGCATTCCTGATGCTGAGTGTTGTTCCCGGGCTTGATGTTACCGTGATAGTACCATTGGCTGCACCGTTGCAGGTTGTATTGGTTGGTACCGCTGAAACTGTAACAGGGAAGGTGTACTGCAGGCTTGCCGCGTTATTGTTCATGTCTTCATCGGTTACGTATTCTGAGATCGTAGCCAGGATGTTAGAAGTACATGACAGGGTGCCCTGAACATTGAATTCAGCCATGCCATAGAAATCGGCAGGTACCGGCATTATCTGCACACCTGTTATTACGCGGTGCGTGCCTATGGTAGCAACGGACCATGAGTAATAGTTGCTCAGAGGAGCTGATGACAGAATATAAGCCGGGTCAACATCCATCCTGGTTCCCAGGTCGATGGTGATCGTAGTTGCACCTGTTGGTAAACCGTCAGACTGGCTGAGGTTGTACACCGGCAGTTTCAGCTTATAGGTCTGTCCGAACAGCAGTGTATTGGAGTTCTGCGATGTTCCGCCGAGGTCGGTGATATCCATTCCACCCACCGCAGGGTCGGTAACGATAGGAGCGCAGTTCACCACTGTTATGCTCGCGGTTGTAGTAAAGTCGCTGCAACCGCCGAATGGAGCAATATAATATGTAACCGTATATGTACCCGGTGTACTGGTAGCCAGTGATACAGCACCTGTTGCAGGGTTAATGTCAAGGCCTGCAGGAGCGCTGTACACTCCACCCGGGGTTCCTGACATTGAAACTGTTGCTGTTCCGGCCACGGTGCAATAAGGAGTGGCTACATAAGAGATGGTAGCGAATGGAACCGGCGTAACTGTTACCAGTTGTTCGCTGCTGTTGCTGCAACCGTTTCCGTCCACATAGTTATAGATGATAGTCCATGTACCTCCGCCCGCTGCTGCAGGATCAAACACATCGCCGGTGATGCCAGGGCCTGAGAAGGTTCCACCGGCAGGTGAACCGGTTAAGGTTACCGGGGCGGCATCTGCGCAATACGGACCTGTAAGACCGCTGAAGCTAACCGGTGTTGGTTCAAATACGGTTACGCTCTGAACGGAAGTAGAGATACAAGAGCCATTATCATAGGTGTAAGTGATATCGTATGTACCTGTTACAGAAGGTGTGAAGGTATTGCCGCTGATGCCGTTGCCACTGAATGTACCTCCTGCAGGTGAGCCTGTAAGGGTAACCACGTTCTCAACATCATAGCAGTAAGAAGCTGCAAGACCGCTGAAGCTTACGGTAGCACCCGCACCCACAGTAGTTTGCTGCGATGTGCTGTTGCTGCAGCCGTTGCCGTCAGTATAGCTGAAGGTAATGGTGTGCGTGCCCTGTCCTGCTGCTGCAGGGTCGAAGCTTGCACTTCCGTTGCCATTATCAGTTATACCAGGTCCGCTGAATGTACCACCTGCCTGGTTAGAAGTAAGTGTTACCGCAGCATTGTTATCGCAGTATGTAGCAGCCAGGCCGCTGAAGCTTACCGCAGGAAGTGCGTTAACTGTTACAGACTGCACATCGCTGTTGCTGCAACCGTTACCATCAGTATAGTTATAGATGATGGTCCATGTACCTGCTCCTGCAACCGCAGGATCGAAGCTGTCGCCAGTGATGCCAGGTCCGCTGAATGTACCACCTGCCGGTGAACCTACCAGGGTTGCTGCCGCGCTGTTTTCACAGTAAGAAGCTGCAAGACCGGTGAAGGAAACCACTGGGAGGCTGTTCACGGTAACCGACAGGGTAACAGTTCCGGTACATGTACCATCGTTGTAGCTGTAGGTCACATCGTGTGTTCCTGCGCCTGCAGTAGCAGGGTTAAAGGTTGCAGTGCCATCGCCATTGTCGGTGATGCCCGCGCCGGTAAATGTACCGGCACCCGGGATATTACCGGTGAGGCTTGCTGCAGGTGCGTCAATGCAGTATGCAGTTGCAAGGCCTGTGAAGGAAACCTCAGGAGCAGGGTTCACCTCTATGGTTATGGTATTGCTTGTAGTGCATCCGTATTCATTGGTAGCCGTTGCAGTGTATGTTGTGGTTACATCCGGAGATGCGATCACAGTACCGCCTGTTGTTGTATTCAGGCCTGTTGAAGGCGACCAGGTGATGTCAGCAGCTTTGGTACCGCTGATAGTGATCAGTGGCCTGTTGGCATAAGTAGATGCGCCGGTTGTAGCTGTACATGCACCCGCTGATCCTTTCAGGTTAATATTTCCTGTATATCCCGGAGTTGTTGCAGCCACGGTTGAGGTGGTTCCGAGCGAGGAGATATTATAGCATATATCGATCAGGATGTTTGAAGTACCATCCCATACGAACGGTGTTGAGAAGCTGTGCAGGTTAGCACCCGAAACAGCCGTATAAGTAGGCGCCAGGTAGCAGTCTGTGAACGTTGCCGATGCGAATGAAGTTGTCAGCGCGGTTGCAGATGTATTTGCCATCCTGATGGTGTAGTTGTTTGCGCTACCGCCACCTACCGAGGTAACGGTGAACTGGATCGCTGTGATAGGACCTGCAGTGAATCCTGCAGCGGTCATTTCAGATGCGCGATACAGCAACTGGTGCCTGAAGTTTCCTGTTCCGAATCCGTTACGGTAAACACCCTCGAATTCTGTTGTTGATTGCGTACCTACCGAAGTTGTAAGCGGAGCTGAAGATGATGCTGTCAGTTCCAGGTCTTCATTAGAGCATATTGTGCCGGCAGCAGGTGTGATCACTACCGGTAGAGGCAGGTCGCGTATGAATACAGAAGCTGTTGCAGAAGTGGTAGAGCAACCAGTTGAGGTTTCTGTAACCACCACTGAGTATTCACCTGATTCAGTTGCTTCGTATGTGCTGCTGTTAGCGCCAGGAATATCACCGCCATTCAGTTTCCACTGGTATGATGGTGCAGGCGCATTCGTATTCACGCTCAGCATTTGTGTATTTGGTGAACATATGCTGAATGGACCTGCGTTCGCAAGGATCGCAGAAGGTGATGGGTTAACCGTTACAGTAACCGGTGATGATACCGATGCGCTACAGTTATCTGTTACGGTTACGGTATACGTAGTGGTTACATTCGGATTAACTGTAAGTGTTTTGGTAGTAGCGATCACTGAAGTACCATCACTCCATGAGTAGGTGAATGGTCCGCCGCCTGTTACGGTCACATCCAGGTCAACACTTGCGCCAGCGCAGATGGTTGAAACGGATGCCATAGCAGTTGCGTTAAGCGGAACTACGGTAACCACCACATCCTGTGAGTTCACACAACCTGTAACCGGGTCTGTTGCGGTTACGGTATAAGTAGTGGTGGTTGTTGGAGTAACAGTAGCGAGATTGCTCATGATCTCTCCCGGATTCCACACCCAGTTATAGGTACCAGAACCTTGAGCTGAGCCCTGACCATTAAATATGAATTGAGGCCTGTTTGTACTCGTTCCGCTATTTGTGGTTTGACCACACATTACTGTTGGGGTCATGTTGTCATTTCTGTAATAGGCACAAGCAGTAAATCCTGCATTATCAACCAGAGCAAAACTATTTCCTCCAAATCCACCATCATTATTACTCCAACAGAATTGAATTATAATGTTAGAGGTACCATCCCAGTTGTATGGTGTGCTGAAGGTGAATGTATTTATGCCGGCAGTTGGTGTATATGAAGCATTAGTATAAACCTGCTGATAACTCACGCTGTTATTGAAGCCAGTAGACATTGACGTATTTCCAGTAGATGCAATTGAGACTGCAAAACCTTCATAAGTATCATTTGAAGATGAAATATTCAGGGCCAGTGAATTAATATTTCCTGCAACCATACCTAAGGCAGTAAGTTCACTTGCCCTTACCATAAATTGGGTTTTGGTACCTCCCCATAGGTAATAGAAAACTCCATCGAAGCTCGAAGCAACAGTATTACCAGCACCAACAGTAATATTTGTAGTGGTAATTGAAGAAGTAGTTGCCGCCAGGTTAACTGTTGCACCTGCGCAAATGGTTGCAGGGGTTGCCGTAGCTGATGTGATAAGCGGGATCTGGGTGATGGTAACATTTACAGAGGCAGATGTTACGCAGCCTTCCACTTCATCAGTAGCAGTTACTGTATAAATATAGGTTCCGGAAAGTGTTGGTGTGATCAGGGCAGGGTTTCCTGCAACTGAACCTGTAATACCACTTCCTGCTCCAGGAGAAGCTGTCCATACATAGGTATATGTATTGTTAGAACCTGTTTGTGTTGCTGTAAGTTCGATCTCGGTATTAGGACAAACATTGTTCAGGTCAGAAGCCGCAGAGATCGGATCCGGAGGAGTTACCGTAACCACTACTTCTGTGCGAGGACCTTCGCAACCGAAATCGCTTGTTTCAGACACCCAGAATGAAGTGGTTGTATTTATAGAAGCAGCGTATGTGCTTCCGCCGGTCTGCAACAGGGTGCCGCCGGTTTCAGCATCATACCATTTGAATGTTCCTGCTCCGCCGGATACTGAAGCGGTTGGTACACCCTCACCGCACTGGGTAGAGTTTGTAGCCACCGGTGCCTCAGGTATAGGATGTACGGTAACATTTACTGGTACGCTGTAGCTGCAACCGGTAGTGGTGTTGGTAGCTGTAACAGTATATTCAGTTGTAACCATAGGGTTAACGGTAACTGAATTGCCTGCCAACGCACCAGGATTCCATTCCCAGTCATAGCTGGAGGTCAGGTTTGTTCCAAGCATTGCATTGAACCTCATGTTCGGCCTGCGGCTATAAGTGAAGTTCACTGCACCTGGAGCAGTACATACGTCGGTAAGATCTGCCCTGTAAACAATGGATGATACAAATGTGGTATTTGATTGCCTGAAGACTGCATTCGATGTGAAATCATCATTTGCGAAGCAGGTCTGTATTATAATATTTGAAACCCCATCCCATGCGAAAGGTGTACTGAACACGATCGTATTTGCTGCGTATCCCGCAGTTGAAGATGGTGTGTATGCAGGGTTTGAATAAACAGTGGTGAACCCGCTCTCAAGCGTTGAGGTTAATGCTGTAAGGCTGGTATGTTTAATACCGATCGAGAAGCCTTGCAGAGGCTCTGTTTCAGGTGTTGCCACATCAAACGCAATGCTGCTGATATTTCCAGCCACCACGCCGGCAGCGGTTAGTTCCGATGCACGGATCAGCATCTGGTTAAGCGCACCTCCGTAATAGTTACCGAATGGAGCAGGATAAGCTGAAGAGGTGGTTGATTCAGCGGAGTTGGTAAGTACCCCTGTACCTAATGTTACCAATCCTTCAGCAGCAGGAATGCTCTGAGCTGTAAGCGTAACATTTGCGCCTGCACATATTTCTCCCGGAGTTGCAGTGGTGCTGGTGATCTGTGGTAATGCATTCACAATAACAGAAACGGTGCTTGTTGCGATACATTCCTTATCAGGATCATATCCTGTAACCTGGTAAATGTATGTGCCCGGGGCCGTTGGAGTAACGGTGAGCGCATCTGGTTCGCCAGGCATTTCGCCAGTGATACCACTTCCTGTTTCAGGAGAAGCGGTCCAGGTGAACTGGTAGGTATTATCACCTCCGCCCTGGGTAACGGTGAGGTTTACCGGTGCACCCACACAAACGGAAGCCGGAGCATCAGCAGTGAGCGGATCAGCCGCACCTACGTTCTCTGTAACAGCTACGCGTGGACCCTCGCAACCTTCTGCACTTACTTCAGCCACATAGAATGTTGTGGTAACTGCGATCGGCTGCAGGTAGGTTGTAGATGTAGATTCCTGCAACATGGTTCCAGCAAACGGATCATCGTACCAGCGGAATACCGGTGTGGCAGCGCCGCTGTTTGAAGAAACGGAAGCAAATGGCACCAGGTCGCCGCAATGGCTGTTATCGAATCCATTCGGAGCAGGAGGCAACTGGTTAACTGTAACGGTAACTGTTGCGCTATTCGAACAGGTTGTAGCAGGGTCTGTTCCTGTAACCGTGTAAACCGTGGTTGTTGTCGGAGAAACGGATACAACGTCCCCTGTAAGGCTGCCCGGTTCCCATGCCCATGATAATGTACCAGGGCCAGGGGTGGCGGTTTGCGCGCCGAAACGAATGTTCGGACGCTGGCTGTAACTGAAGTTAACAGCGCCAGGAGAGGTACAAACCGTTGTTGCATCTGCCCTGTGAACTATAGTAGATACATAGCTGGTGGCAGACTGGTTGAACACTGCATTCGCATCGTAGTCATCGTTTGCGAAGCAGGTCTGTATAATGATGTTTGATGTGCCATCCCATGGGAATGGAGAACTGAATATGATGGTATTATTATTATATCCTGTTAAAGATGATGGCGTATAAGTAGCTGCAGAGAACACTGTAGTGAACCCGGTTTGCAGGGTTGTAGGCAACGCAGTAAGACTGGTTGTCTTAATACCTATGCTGAAGCCCTGGAGTGGTTCTGTATTCGCAGTTGCTACATCAAATGCTATGCTGGTGATATCTCCTGCAACCATTCCGGAGGCAGTAAGATCTTCAGCGCGGATCAGGATCTGGTTAAGGGCGCCCTGGTAGTAGTTACCGAATGGAGCCGGATATGCTGCAGATCCTGTAGAAGTTGCAGAATTCTGAAGTGTTCCTGTACCGACAACCACATTACCTGCACCTATTGCACCACCAGGAGTGGTACCTGTAAGTGTAGCCGATTCGCCTGCGCAGATCGCCATAGGTGAAGCAGAAGCGCTTACTGAAGGAAGCGCGACCACTTCTACAGTAACAGTAGAGTTGGTATAGCATGGTGTTTCGCCGGTTTCATCAGCAGCGTTTACAGTATAAGTGTATGTACCTACTGCAGTTGGTGTTACCATTACCGGTGAACCAGTTGCAGAACCTGTAATGCCGCTTCCTGTTTCAGGAGAAGCCGTCCAGGTATAAGTATAGGTATTTGTAGAACCTGTTTGATTTGCAGTAAGCGTCAGGCCGGCATTCAAACAAACCTGGGCAGATGCCGATGCAGTAACAGCATCAGGTGCATTCACCTGTGCAACAACCGAGGTTCTTTCACTTTCACATGTTCCGTCAAAAATGGCAACGTAGAATGTGGTTGTTGTATTGATCGAATAGGTTTCAAGTGTCTGGGCTGTACCTTCTTCAACGGGGGTTCCACCGGTTGGGGTCAGGTACCAGCGATAAGTTTGGCCTACTGCCGCACCCACAGCGCCTGCTGCAGGCACACCTTCACCGCACTGTACAGAGGGCACAGTAGATGGAGCTGCAGGCCTTGGGTTAACCGTTACAGTAACTGATGAAGTAATAGGACAGCCAAATACAGTCATTGTAAGGGTGTATGTAGTAGTAGCTGTTGGATTAACAGTCAGAGAGCTTGTTGTTCCTACCTCTGTTGTTCCGTCGTGCCATGAATATGCTGTAGGAATTGGCGCTCCAGAAATAATAAATCGTGGGCGGGTAGTTGTTGTTGTACTTGATCCATTCCATCCTGAAGGGGTGGTGCTTCCTTCATAGCCACAAACTTCAGCAAAAGTTTTGCTATCCACGTAGCGGGCATTGCTTGATGCAAACGGAAGAGATTCATCGTAACGAATGCGTGTTGTGGTATTTGAAGTTGTGTTATTACTATAACAGAAGCTGATTATTATATTGGAGGTTCCGTCCCAAACAAATCCTGTTACAGGGAAAGTTCGCACTCCAACTGTGGGAACAAATGTGGCCGTTGTATAAACTGTGGTGGTGGCCTCAATATTACCCGTTAAAGCATTCAGGGTAGTATGAGCCATTCCAATTGAAAGTCCGTTTAGTGTTGACCCGGCATTCATAAGCTCTATGCCTAAAGAATCAATTGGTCCGGCAGACAAACCAATAGCAGACAGTTCACTCGCCCTGATCAGGTATTGTGTTTTAGCACCGCCATAACCTCCGTAGAATGGAGTAACGCCTGCCGATGTTGAACTGCTAAATGAGCCTGCCCCAAGAATAGCAGGAGAAGTTAATGCCAGGTCACTTGTCAATTCTGTAGCTTCTCCGGAACAAGTTGGGTTAATAGAAGCTGCAGTTGAAGCAGAAAAAGCTGCAAGTGGTTCATCTGCATACGATGTACCGGTAAACAATACTTCAAAGCCATTAGCATCTATTACAAATACATTCCAGGTAACACTAGCATTGCCAGGAGTGGGAACAGGTATTATTGCTTCCCAATCATTGCCAACAGTGTTGGTCATGTCCAAAGTATCTACTGCGACTCCATTATATGCATAACGAAGTTTTACAGAAGTGATAGCGCCAGAACCTGGTTCAATTACAGCAGTGATTGTATGAGGCACAGCTGTGCACTGACCGCCCGCAGGGCTAAAGGTTCCTGAAGAAACAATTGGAAGAGCACTTGTTCCTTCAAATTCGTCTGCACCGATATCAGTACCTGTTCCGGTTCCTGCATATCCGGTGTTTCCGAAGCGAACATCACCATCTATATCATCGGTGATCCCTGAAATTGCAGTACCCTGGCTTTCCAGCGGAGAAGCGATCGCATCATTGATGTGCAGGTTAGCAACTGCGCCGTCTGCGTCAAGGAAGTTCGGATTAGCGCTGTTACTGTTCACATCCAGGCCAACTGCAGTTTTCCATGCAGCGAAGTTTGTTACATCAGCGCTGTTGAAGCGGCCGAATTCAGCACCGGTTGCATAGTAGTTGTTATTGCTCAATGTGAGGCCAGAAGGAGCCGCAGCAGACCCTGCAACTGTTATTGCATAGTGTTTGCCTGTACCCGTGCCATTGGTGCGTGTATTAGAGAAGATATTATTTCGGAATATCCTTGTGCCGGTAGTTACGCTGTTAAGCGCAAAGGTATTTGAAGTACCTGCGCCAACACCTGTACCGCCAATGTGCACAGAGTTATAAACATAAGTACCCGTTCCGCTTGCATCCCTGATACCGTTGATGCTGAAAGCGGTTGCAGCGTTAGAACCCAGCCTTACAAAGTTGTTGCTGTAAGTGGCACTTCCACTATTCATATGAATACCGGATACTACCACGGATGTTGCCGCCACATTTGATGTGTAAAGGTTTGAAACGCTGTTCTTCGAAACGGTGCTGGCTGCGGTTCCACCGAAGTAGATACCAGTAATGTTAGCTGCAGCTTCGGCAGAATTTACCAGGTCGCTAACGGTATTTCCTGAAAGCGTACCGGCGCCTGAAGAAGTATAGCTGATACCGATCATGGTAGCGCTGCCTGCTGTACCTGTATTGGCCGCTGAAGAAGAGAAGTTGCTGATAGTGTTTCCGCTAAGCGTGTTAGGGCCGCTTGAAGCAGAAATACCTCTTAACTGGCCTGCTGTACCGGTGCTGGTGTGGTTAAGATATGAAATAGTGTTGTTCGAGATCGTTGCTCCAAAAGAAGCGTGGGTCTGTGAAATACCTGTTATAGATCCACCCGTTGGGTTTATCAGCGCTGCTGCACTTGTACCAATGGTATTGCCTGAAATGGTACTTGCTGCGGTCAGCGTAAGGTTTGTGGTGGTATTGATGAAGATACCGGTGATCGAGTTGCTGTTAGATCCCGCAATTGAGATACCCGCGATGGTATTATTAGTGATGTTCGCAGAAGTGCCTGTTTGAGAAGCATAGTTACTTCCCAGGTTTATCGCGTTCAGCACTGCGCTGCTGCCACCCGCAAAAACAATTGAACCAGGTGCAGTTGCGCTGCCCAGGGTATTGTTGGTGATAGTGATCGCGGCCGTTGAAGCAATTGGTTCCACCGCGATCAGCGAGTTGCTGGTTGTACTGGTAGAAGTAGTTGTTACATTATAGTTGGCGATGGTATTGCCAGAGATGGTTGTCGCATCGGCGCTACCATAAACCAGGTTGATCGGGCTGAATACAAACGGAGAGGTACCTGTAATGGTAAGTGCAGATCCTCCGGCCATTGGAGCGGTACCGCCTATATAGTTACCCGTGATATTATAAGAACCTGCCGGTATAAATCCGCCGCCGATTGCTGAAATAAAGCTCGCAGGAGAAGTTACCGATGTATTAAAGGCTCTTGATGCCGTCTGGTAGAAGCTGTTTCCGGAAATGGTCCAGGTAGAACCGGCAGAGATCGCATTTGCGCCCGCCAGCAATACACCATAGTTGGATATTCCGCTGCCCGCGGCATAATAGTCGAATATATTATTGTTGGAGATGGTCACAGACTTGTTGTCTGCAGGGGCTGCTGAACCAAAGGCAATGATACCGTTTGGAGAAACTCCGCTACCATCTATATTACAATTGTCGATCGTAATGAAGTTATTACCATTCGCAGTAGTAGCACCCGTGGTATCGATAGCAGTAGCGATCATTACCACACCGCTTGCGTTGCTGGTGTTGAAAGATTTCAGTCCAACATAAGTAAGTGTATTGTGCTGGGCATCCCTGTAGAAGCGGGCCGCTAAACCATTTCCATTATTCACAATATTCAGTGCGCTGGTAGTTCCGGTGCCGCCTGGTCTGCCGTCGATGATCATATACTTAGCCTGGTTGAAATCCAGGATAGGGGTAGTTGTATTTCCTGCGATAGTGAATGGACCGGCGCCTGTTGCAGGACGGATGGTCACTGTATTGGTGGTGGAAGCACCTGGTATCGGGGTAAATACCATTGGCGATTCACCGGCAGCATTGTAGTCTGCGAGCAGCTCTACAACTGTAGGCTGGGTGATTCCGCAGCCGCTCAGTACGAGGAATGCCTGCTCAATGGAAGTATAATCGCCCGTTGCACCTACTGTTACTGTGGCTGGAATAACAGTACAAGGACTTGTAGAGTGCGTCACCATGACCGGTGTTGAGTAAACAGGTCCGCCAGAACACTCAAGCACATTTACAGCATATACATAGAAGTCGTATTCTGTATCCGGAACAAGCCCGGTAGCAAGGAATGTTGTAAGCGTTGTGTAGGCAATAGAGGTACCTAGTCCAAGGCTGGTGCCGGCAGTATATGCTGTACCATCCACCGGGGGAGTAACAGTTGCGCCTGCAGGATAGATCACTGTCAGGTAGCCGTCAGCATCAGGACTTGCAGTGAAGGAACCGCCGATGGTTCCGGGACCTGTTGCATCGAATACGATACCTGATGCCGGATCAGGAGCCTGGCAAGGAGCCACAGCATTTATATTATCAATAGACAATACATAGTCTCCCGCTGACCAGTTAGCAACTACCCTGAACTTCACGTATTCGCCTTCGTAAGCCGACAGGTCTTCGGTCATAGTTATATAGTTTGCTCCACTTGGGGCAGTAACTTGTGCTCCCAGGTTTGACCATGTTGATCCGAAGTTGGTTGAGATCTGTACCTGGAAGTTACCCCAGCCCGCCGGGGTCGGAACCATTGTTCCCGAGTAATTAATGATCCTGTAATCGTAGCTGAAGGTAGCATCTGCTTCAAGTGGACCATATGAACAAGTAGTGAATGTTGCAGATGTAAGACTTGACCACAGGTTTACATATATAGTTGGTGCAGGATTACCCTGGGCATTACTATTTATGGTAGAACCTATTACCCAGCTACCCAGTGTCCATCCTGCTGGTGTGGCGGTGGATGGGAAGGATTGCTGTAGCCCGACGCCACATAGCAATGGCAGGGTGGCCGTTACCTGGTTGCTGTTCGCAGTAACGCAACCTGCGATAGCGCGAACCCTGTAATAGTGGATAGTACCATTTGCAAGACCTGTAACATTATAGGTAGTCACGTTTCCTACCGCAAGCCCGTTGTAACCTGCAACAAAGGATGCGAAGGTTGAACTTGTTGATACATCCAGTGCATAATCGGTTGCACCTGCCACTGCAGTCCAGTTGGCGGTGAATGATGTTGGTAAAACGTTGGTTGCTGCATTTGCAGTAGGTGCTGTACACAAAGTGGATACGGTACCTGTTAACGGAGCTGTTACCAGGTAAGCCGGTCCTGCGCAAGATGCAGATCCCGCAGTCAAGGCATATATCCAGTAAGTATAAGATGTATTTGCGGTTAGACCGGTGTTAGTGAACGGTGGTAATCCCACTGCCACTACCGTTCCTCCCAATGCTGCGCCTGGAGTATAGTTTGTTCCGTCAACCGGGTCAGTAGGCTGGCTTGCCGCCCTTATTACCAGGTAAGCATCAGCCGCTGGTGATGATGGAGTGAAGTCGATCGTAATGCTGGTAGCAGAAGCTGCTGTTAATACCAGGCCTGTTGGTTGTGAAGTTGGAGCGATACAAGGAGTTAGACCTGTTCCTTCAAATTCATCAGCTCCTATATCCGGTGCGGTACCTGTTCCCGCATAACCTGTTTGTCCAAAACGAACATCCCCGTCAAAATCGTCTGCAACGGAGGCTATTGTTGTTGATCCACTTTCGATCGGTGTAGCGATCGTTGGATCAATGTGCAGGTAGGTTGCATCAGAAGAGGTGGTGCTTACAAAGTTTACAACATCTGAGAAGCTTAAACCATCGCGTGTTGACATTCTTGTTTTGAATGCTGCAATGGTCTGATCCGAGTTTGTTCCATCATAATAAATAAGGTTGGTCGCACTTGGGGTTCCTGCATAATAAAAGTTACTGTTTGAACTGGTTGAATAGCCAGTGATAGTAGTAGTTCCTCTTCTGTAAGCAACCGTTCTGCCGGTTGATCCGTTTGCAGTAGATGTATTTACAAAAATGTTGTTCCTTGAAGTAACTGTTGGCGTGTTTGAGGAAATAAAAAAGGCACTAGTTCCAAAAACAGCTCCAGAACTTGTTGCGTTGAGGAATACAGTATTATGATGGACGTTAACGGTTGAACCACCTG
The DNA here is from genome assembly GCA_023417815.1 of Bacteroidota bacterium. GTDB lineage: Bacteria > Bacteroidota > Bacteroidia > Chitinophagales > Chitinophagaceae > Ferruginibacter. Next base: position 174,663 of record JAEZEI010000110.1, read on the forward strand.
AAATATTCAACCCAATAATAGCATTTGAAGCATTTGCTATTGGCGCAGTAAGGTTTCCTATAATATTGTTGAAGGCGTTTACCGTTGTACCTCCTACTATTGACAAACCATGAACCGACCCACCAGAAGCAGTGGCAGAGAGGTCGTATATCTTGTTTTTATAAATTGAGCTATTTGCACCAAGGGCATGGTAAATACCATATACAGTAGATGAGCCCGTTGTAGATAAATTGTAGACGTTGTTACTATAACATGTTAATCCTAGGCTTGCAGTGCTCTCCCCAAGATAGATTCCATAAACTGTTGAACTACCTGATAATCCAAAAACCGTGTTTGAATGAACCGAGCTTCCAACTGCTCCATAACCATGATCAATACCATATACCGTAGAAGTGGATCCGGAAACATTCGATACAGTATTGTTATTAACTATCTCTATTTGAGAGGTAGTTGTGTATTGTCTTATTCCATAAAATGTTGAAGACCCGGTTAAAGTAATATTGGAGAAATTATTTCCAGAGATAGTAGCAGTACCCCCCGTAGGAGAACCGAAATTATAATATCCGTAGGTTGTTCCTGCTGCTGTCCTGGTAAAAGATCCCGAAATATTATTACCGCTTACAAGGAATGTGTTTGTAGCACAATTATTATTAATCAGGTATGTAGTTCCGGTTGTATTGAACGATAAATTGGTAAATGTGTTATTCTGAATATTCAGCGTACCCACCGTTCCGTTTTGTGAAATGCAGGCAATACCTCCTGAACTGGAAACGGTATGTGTAGTGTTATTAAAATCATTTGAATTTATATTCAAGGTGATGTTACTTCCTACCGTTCCTGCAACCAGGATTCCGTTCATAGCGCCCGAAGATGCTCCACTGCGTAGGGAAAAAGTGTTACTATTTATATCAATGGTTCCGGTTGGAGATGTCGCATTGGAATAGCTTGGAAGGTGTATACCATTTAGGGTTCCGCTGGTTGCGCCTCCATTAGAACTGGTGATTGAGTTATGTGAAACATTTACATTGTATGAGTTTCTTACCAGGATACCATTTATGGCTCCGGAAACATTCGCATATGCGGAGAATGTTGATGTAGTTCCATAATTAGTAATTGTATTTGCCTGTGCACCGCCAGTACCGCCAATATCCACTCCATTATTATGATCTGAGCCTCCTGTTGGCCCAACAACTACGATACCCTGGTTCACATTGGAAATATTGTTGCCGTAGATCTTTAAACCACTGTTTCCACCTGCCGTTGTTGTAGCTGTTGCACTTGTTATCGCAGTAGCACTATGGGTTGAATTACCATAAATACCAAATGTGTTTTGATATGTCCGGTTTAAGGAGATAGTGTTATTCTGTATTGTAACATTTTGGCAACCATTCGTGGTTGTAGCATAAAACAATGCAATACCGAATTCGGTCATATTATTAGAGCCTGCCGTCGTTGTGGTATTCGACGCATTCTCCTGCAGGGTAAACCCTGAAATGGTAACCCAATCCGCACCAATTAATTTTATGATCGCATCTACCAGGGATCCGGCAGTTTGTGCTGGAGCGGTTATGATGTTACCATTACCCTGGATAATGATCTGTTGAGTAGATGATGCAGAGGTCAGTACTGCCGAACCGGTATTGCCGATCACATAACCACCTGCCGGAGCAGTTTGGGGATTTCCTGCAAGCAGGTTTAAGGTTACCCCGCCTGCGCCTACCCCAACAGAATTAAGGTCGGTTATGGCGGCTGCGAGTGTTGCATAATCTCCCGGGATGTTTTTTGTTCCGGTTAATTGCGCATTTGCAGTAAATGCACCCAGCATCATAAAAACAAAAAACCACCGCAAAATGGATGGCACAGCCCTGTTGGCTTTTTTTGTATTGTTAGCTGAGGTAATTGAATTGCTGGTAAGGCTTCTTGTTGTCCGTAAAGAAACGTTCATATGCAGTCCTGATTTAATAGTCTTAAAATAATACGTCACAGTAGCATACAACGGATCATCCGGATGTATACAACTCAGTGTGGTACTAGATTACAGTGGGATAAGTGAATTAAAACGCCTGGTTAGCTTTGATAGGAGTGGATAGAAGCGGATGTGAATATAGTGGGGATTTCTTATTTAACAAAAAAAATATTTAAAATTTCCCTTGGGTATGCCCCCCGCTCAGGTTGATGAGCGGAAATATATGTAAGATGAATGGTATATATTATCAGAAAATTATATGCATGTGGGGAATTTTGACAAAAAAATTGGGGAATGTCTCTTTTGTCAAAAACAAACGGGAATTTTTGACAAGGGCACCCCGCATACTGAAAACAAAATAAAAAAGCCCTCACTTTGTGAGAGGGCCCTGAATTTCTTTTTGCTTTTAGTGATCGGAACAGCCGTGGCCTTCACTTTCCATGTGCCAGTCGAAATGATCGGCATAACGGCCCAGCTCCCAGTAGAATTTGCCGCGCGGGCGGGGATGGTTGCCTTCTTCATTCATGGTTTCAGCATTATATAATCTTCCATTCACCATGGTGTATTGAATGGTGCGTGTATTATGGATATCCTCCAGCGGGTTGGATCCGAGTACCAGCAGGTCGGCAAGCATGCCTGCCTTTATGCTTCCAATGCTATTGCTCAATCCCAGGCTTTGCGCCGGGTTAAGTGTTGCTGCGCGAAGTGCTTCATGCGGTGTCATCCCTCCCTGCGCAAGCATCCAGGTTTCCCAGTGTGCCCCGAGCCCCTGCAATTCTCCATGAGCGCCCATATTCACCTTCACCCCGGCATCAGAAAGCCACTTGGCGCTGGCGCTGGTGAGAATATGCCCGTTTAAATATTCTTCTTCGGGGATCTTGGTACGGTGGCGCGCCTGGGGATCGATCACCGAACGCGGGGTAAAGCTCATTAACCGGTAATCTTTCCACACATCATAATTCTGCCAGAAATACTGCTGACCGCTCATGCTGCCATAACTAACGATCAGCGTGGGAGTATAGGCCGTCCCTGAATTCTTCCACAATTCAATTACATCTTTATAGAGCACATGTATGGGCATATTATGCTCAATGGTGGTATGGCCATCCAGTATCATGCTCAGGTTGTGGAAGAAGAATGATCCGCCTTCGGGAACCACTTCAATTCCTTCTTCCTTTGCTGCCTTTATAAGCATCTGGCGCTGTTCACGCCGTGGCTGGTTATAACTTTTTATGGAGAACGCTCCCCAGGCTTTTGCCCTGCGCACTGCAGAACGGGCATCATCCAGGTTGTTCACTACCGTTTTAAAATCGCCATCGGCGCCATATATAATCGTACCGGTACTGAATACCCTCGGACCGGTGAGCTTCCCGGTCTTCACCAGTTCACTCTGCCCAAAAACGGTTTCTGTATTAGCGCTCGGATCATGCATAGTGGTAACACCAAAGGCAAGGTTCACATGGTATGGCCAGAAACTTTGAGGAGTAAGACCGGTATAAAAATGACTGCCGTGTGCATGCGCATCTATCATTCCCGGCATGATGGTCTTGCCCGTGGCATCGATCACTTTTGCACCACGTGGAACTTCGATATTTTTTCCAACGGCTTCTATCCTGTTCCCGTTCACTAGTACGGTACCGCCTTCTATCACCTCATTTCCCTCCATGGTAATGATGCGCGCATTCGTAAAGGCTATGCGGCCTGATGGCTTATCCGTTTTCGCTTTCAGCCCAACTGCAACTCCTTTCTCAGGATATTTAAATAAAGAATCTGGTTTGTTGGCAATGAATTCAAACCTGTCTTCAAGTAGTATGGTATAATACTGATCACCGAGGGTATAATGCAGTTTTTTGCTGTCGCCGCTCCAGTGAAGATTCACCCCCGCATTTTTTGAAACGCGTTTAATCGGGAAGGACTTCATCCCTGATCCGACTTCCACAACCTTACCTACGCCGGGGAATGCCGCGATATATACTTCATGCAGGTCGGTGAATGCAACCCAGTTCCCGTCGGGAGAAACAGTGAACTGCCCGCCATAGGCGCTTTTAAAGATCTGCCTGTCGTCAGTGCCGTCAAGCTTCACCGATCCAAAAGATTTATTCTGCTGGTTGGCTACATAACCCCCGGATTGGTAATAGATCCGTTCTCCGCTCGCGCTGAAAGCGGGCCTCGCTCCCTTGTTTATAACAAAAGTTTCTTCGCCGCCGGCGGAAGGAATGATATAGGTGCCTGGCTTCGTGGTGAAACCAGCGCCGGTAAGACCGTTGCCGGACTCCCTGCGGTACACGATGGTCTTTCCATCAGGACTGAACGATGGCTCGCGGAACATACCCTTGGCAGTATTGAGTTTTTTCGGCTGTCCTTTCCCGGAAGCATCCATTATATATAATCCACCAGCAAGCGAATCGTTCCACGTTACAAATGCCACCTGTTTTCCATCGGGACTGAAAGAAGGCTCAAACTCAAAGGCTTCATTTTCCGTGGTGAGCCTGCGTGGTTTTCCGTCCGGCAAGGATTTAATATATATCGCGCCAAGCGCAGAAAATAAAAGTGATTTCCCGTCCGGGGAAGTGGATGCATGCCTGATCACCTTTACATCAAATTCATCCTGGTCAATATTCTGTTCAAACCTTGCGGCATCAGTTATCCGGTGCGTGGCATTAACGGTGAACGGAATTGTGGTTGCCTCATTGGGCTTTTCTATGTGAACCCTGTTTATCCTTCCATGCGCCCAGATAATGATCTCCTTGTTTCCCGGCAGCCAGGCAAAGTTGGTATAGGAGCCGAAGATGGTCCAGGCTTCCTGCTGGTCTTTCGACAGCTTTTCATATACCGGCCATTCTTCACCGGTCTTAATGTTCCGGATGAAGAGCACCGACATATTCCTCACCCTTCTTACAAAAGCAAGCATGGTCCCGTCGGGTGAAACCTGCGGGCGCACTGCACCACCGGGACCCCCGGTCACATTCTCTATTTCACCTTTCTCCCTGTTAAAGCGTTTGATCGCGAAGATCTGCTTGTTGGGATCCTTGTTGTATTCGAATCCGCCGCCAGGGTACATGTCCTCACTATAATATATATATCCATCAGCACTGGCGGAAGGCTCATTGATATCCTGCTGTTCATTTCTTTTCGGAACGAGCTGCATTCCGTCGCCGCCGGAAATATGGTAGATCCATATCTCGCCGGCTCCCAGTGAGCGTGTTGAAGTGAAGTGCTTTCGCGCAATGATATATTGACCGTCGGGCGACCACACACCGTTATTCAAGAGGCGGAAGGTTTCTTTCGTTACCTGGCGTGCACCTGTTCCATCATTCTTCATTACCCAAACATTATCGCCGCCACCGGCATCGGAGGTAAAGAGAATGTGCTTTCCATCCGGACTGAACCTGGGCTGCACTTCCATAGGCATGCCTGTGCGCAGTGGTTTTGCAGTGCCTCCGGAAACAGGGATGGTGTAAATATCACCCAGCAGGTCGAACACGATCGTTTTTCCGTCGGGGGAAACATCAAGGTTCATCCATGTGCCTTCACTAACGGTGAAGGATACTGTTTTTCCGGGTGCATCGGGAGTGTTGATGTCCCATGTCTTTTTATCCTGGGCTGCAACTGTTATGGAAAAAGCCAGGCTTGCAAATAGGAAGTATCTTTTCATTTTTGGATTTTATTCTGTTACCTGCAGAAGTCATCCTGCACCCGCACAATATCATCTTCGTTGCTGGGATTTGAGGGGTCGGTGTGTCGCCAGATCTCCGCGACTATCCCCCACTCCTGCAGTCCTACGAGGCGATGGCGCTCTCCTACTTTTATCTCGATCTGTTCACCGGTTTGCAGCACTTCGTTATCGCATTCATCATCATCGTTGCTTCGCACCACTCCAACCACGCCACCGATTGTCTTCCAGATCTCCGCGCGACGGTGATGGTACTGCCAGCTCAGGCGCTTTCCGGGGGCCACAAGAAGCACTTTTGGACTAATTTTTTGATTATCAATAAGTTGTTTGTCTATTTCCGGGAAGAAAGAATATAAGAACACCGGGAGGTCGTCATCATTGATCACCATAAATCCACCCCAGGGGCGAGAAGAATCAATATGACTTATGCGCATGGTGCGCGAAATATATTCAGATACGGCATTAAAAACTTCCAGCGGAGCTGTAGAAGCAGGAAAGTTCAGGTCCATGCTGTAAAATACTGAGAAAGAGAAAGAGAAGGAATGAAGGTGAGAAAAAAATTTAAAAACAAAGTTCTCTCTCAAATATAAAAAATTTCAAAAAAACCAATTTGTTAAAGGATTTAAAATATATTGATGTGAAAGAAATATTGCGGTTCTCATTCAAATATAAATCCATTGGGTTATGACTGCTGTTATAGGTATTATTAACAAGGCGGCGGCAGCGATTGCTACAGATAGTGCTGTTACTGTTACAGGGCCAACTGGTCCTAAAATCTTCAATCGTGCAAATAAAATTTTTCGCCTTTCAAAAAATCACCCAGTTGGATTAATGCTCTATAATCAGGGTGAGTTTATGGGAACTCCCTGGGAAATAATCATTAAGCAATATCGTAAAGAACTTAATGATAAATCATTTGATACTTTAGATGAATATAAAGAGGATTTTATAAAATATCTCCATAACAAATCTTTTTATTGTGATTTACAGCAGCAGAAAACAATGCTGTTTTGGTTAATAATAGACTTCCTAACAATTTTGGCTAAAGAAGTAATGAATGAGCAGCAGGGATTAATTCTAGCCCACCCTCCAGACATCGGAGTTAGGATTGCTCAAGCTGTTGACTTAAAAATAAAAAAAGCGGTAAAAGACTTTGAAGGATTGAAAGACTATTCACCTGAAATGATTGACTTTACGGAAAAGGAATTTGAAGAATTTGGGTTTACAGGATTGCCACAAGCTGTATCGCAAGTTTTTAACCAATCAGGAATCCCTATCAATTTTACGGCAGTTCAATCAGACTTAAAAAGACTTACGTATCTAGTTCTTAAATCTAAAAAATATTTCTCTTTTTATTCTGGACTAGTCTTTTCCGGATTTGGCGAGAATGAAATATTTCCTAGATTAATTTCATTGAATATATCCATCGCAATTAATAATCGATTACGCTTTTATCATGACGAAAAAAAGAGTGCCGTATTGACCCATCAAATTCCTAGTGCTATTAGGCCCTACGCCCAGACGGATGTTATTGACACCGTTTTGTCTGGAATAGATCCAGGCTTAGGAAAATTATTTTTTGAGCAATTTGATAGTTTTATAAAAAAAAATAATGAGGCAATAGCTCAGTCTGTTGGATTATCTGATCCAAAAATTGCAGAAATAATACGATCTATTGATACATCAAAAGTTACAGCAGGACTTCAAAAGTATATTACGCAAGAAAGAAACAAACATTACATTCAGCCTTTAATGAATGCTGTTAGCACTTTATCAAAGGAAGATCTTGCTGAAATGGCAGAGAGTTTGATCTACCTAACTTACCTGAAAAGGCGATTTACTTTTGCAGAAGAAAGTGTTGGCGGCCCTGTTGATGTGGCCATAATTACAAAAGGGGATGGATTTATTTGGATAAAACGTAAACACTATTTTACCAAGGATTTAAATTTACATTTTTTTAAAAACTATTAATTTTGCATTATGCTTAATCCCTTTGTAGCTATTTCATATTTTCCAAAAAAGCATGAGTTGTTTGAACAAGAGACAGAGAAAATTGAATTACATCTGGACGAATGGAATATAAATACACCTTTCGATGAGGCACACAAACCTGGTTTCACAGCAAGTGAAATAAGGTTACTTGCTGATAAAATTTCAGATAAACTCATAAAAATTGTAGAGCAACAACTGACAACTTCCCCCAAACCCTAAAATTCCCTGAAAGTTAGAAAAGATATTTAATCAGTTACTCTGCATTTTCCCCATTATTACCGCCCCATAAATACCATGAGTATTTGCACATCGCTTGGGTTCACTCCCGATATACGGCTTGCCTGGCCGAGAGTGCGCGGCTGTATCTTCATGAACTTCTGGCGGGCTTCATTACTCAGGGAAACCAGCTTGTCGTAGTTGAAGTTTTCCGGTATGGGCAGTTCCTCGAGCTGGCTCATCCGGGCCACGAGGTCCTTTTCTTTATTTATATATGTATCGTATTTCAACTGGATCTCTGCCTGCTCCACCGAGGTTTTTTCATACGGGGAAAGGGCTGATTCCAGGCGTGTCACATTTTGACACATATCATCCAGGTTTAAATTAGGCCTGAGGATGAGTTGCGATACCTTTTGTTTCAGGTTCAATTTTGCAGAATTCCTTTCTTCCAGGAATGGATTTACCTCTTCCGGCTGAAGCTGGATCTCATCAAGGATCTGCTTGATCTCGTTTACCTCGAACTCCTTTCTCTCCAGCTTTTCCATTCTTTCCTTTGATGCGAGTCCCATTTCGAAGCTCCTGCGGGTAAGCCGGAGGTCGGCATTATCCTGCCTTAGCAGGGTTCGGAATTCAGCGCGGCTCGTGAACATACGGTAAGGTTCATCGGTACCTTTATTAATTAGATCGTCCACCAGCACCCCGATATAAGCTTCGCTGCGCTTTAATATAAACGGTTCTTTACCAGATATTTTCAGGTTCGCATTGATCCCGGCCACCAGTCCCTGGCATGCTGCCTCTTCATAGCCCGTCGTTCCATTTATTTGCCCGGCGAAGAAAAGATTCTCTAACCCTTTGGTTTCCAGGGTGAATTTCAATTGGGTAGGCGGGAAGTAATCATATTCTATCGCATAGCCGGGCCTGAACATGCGGCAATTCTCAAATCCCGGTACCATCCGAAGCGCCTTGAGCTGTACCTCTTCGGGCAGGCTGGTGCTGAACCCGTTCACGTAGATCTCCACTGTATTCCATCCTTCCGGTTCAACAAATAGCTGGTGGCGGTCGCGTTCCGCGAATCGGTTGATCTTGTCTTCGATGCTGGGACAATACCTGGGACCTGTCCCCTGTATCCTGCCCTGGTACATGGGGCTGAGGTCGAAACCCGTTTTCAGCACTTCATGTACATCAGTATTGGTATAGGTAATGAAGCAGCTTCTCTGTTTTGAAGGTTCGAGGGATGGTTTCTCCAGGTAGCTGAAGCCTACGATCTCTTCATCGCCCTTTTGTTCTTCCATTTTTGAATAGTCGAGGCTGCGCCCGTCGATCCGTGGAGGAGTGCCGGTTTTGAGCCTGTCGCTTTCAAATCCCAGGGAAATAAGCTGTTCGGTGATCCCTGTCGCGGCCTTTTCTGCCACCCTTCCTCCACCAAACTGTTTTTCACCGATGTGGATCACCCCGTTAAGGAAGGTGCCGTTTGTCAGCACTACCGCCTTGCTGCGGATCCGGTGTCCAAGCCCTGTTACCACCCCGGCAGCACGCCCCTCTTCCACTATGATCTCTTTCACCATGTCCTGGTAGAAATCGATATTGGGTGTTTGTTCCAGCATTTCACGCCAGGTTGCAGCAAACAGCATCCTGTCGTTTTGCGCCCTTGGGCTCCACATGGCAGGACCTTTCGACCTGTTCAGCATGCGGAACTGTATCATGCTGCGGTCGGTGACTATCCCGCTGTACCCTCCAAGGGCATCGATTTCCTTCACGATTTGCCCCTTGGCAATTCCGCCCATAGCCGGGTTGCAGCTCATTTGCGCTATGGTCTGCATGTTCATGGTCACCAGCAGCACCTTACTCCCCATATTGGCAGCCGCAGCAGCGGCCTCGCAACCAGCATGACCAGCACCAACTACTATAATATCGTATTGAGGAAACATGGGGCGCAAAAATATAACAGTTTGAGGTTTGAAGGCACTTTCCCATTGTTCCACGTGGAACAACAAACCTCAAACCTCCAACTTCCAACCTCCAACCCTCTTGTTCCACGTGGAACTTCCAATCTCAAACCTCAAACCTCCAACTTCCAATTACGTAAGTACTTATCCTCCAACCCCCTCATTACCAGGACATCTTGTTGCTTCTTGTCCTTATAGCCGCATAAATGAAGGATGCCATGAATGATAACTCTATGTAATTCATCGAGATATGGCACATCCATGTTGATGGCATTGTCTTTTACCCGGTCGATGGAGATATAAAGCTCGCCTTCTATTGCGGAGCCGTTGCCCAGGTCGAATGTGATGATGTCGGTGTAGTAATCGTGGTGGAGATACAGGCGGTTCATTTCCAAAAGGTATTCGTCGGAGCAGAAAACGATGCTGATATCCCCCGGCAACTTTCCTTCTGCTATTATCATTTGCTGAAGGAATTGTTTTAACCTCCTTCTTTCCGGAAGCCTGGTGCGGGATTGAAAACTGAAGGAAATGGCCATGGGGTAAAATTACATACTCCTTTTCAAGGGGTTCCTGAAATTACATCCTCTACAAGGGTTCCCGCAGACGCTCGCGGATCTTTTCGCAGATTATCGAAATTCGGACTTTATCGAAAGTTGTAACCATTCTGAAAATAAAAATCGCAAGTGGTGACACTAGTGTTACAGTTGTAAAATAAAAAAACACGATCGGTCACACTGGTGTGACGCTTTTGAAATTTAAAACCGGAAACGGTAACACTAGTGTGACGTTTCCAAAATTTCTGAATTGAAAATGTTACAAGCCTGTCAGGAACCGGTCCTTCAACTTTTAACGCATCCCGCAAATCGTCAACCCCCTGTTATTCCTACCTTTACCGAAAGGAAGCCCCATGCAGAAAAGATTATCGGAAGTAAAAGTCGGAAATACGGTGGTGATCAAATCATTTGAAAATGATGAGATCTTCCTTAAGCTCATGGAAATGGGCTGCCTGCCCGGAGAACAGATCACGGTTGACCAGGTGGCTCCCTTCAAAGATCCGATCTCTATAATTGTATCGGGTTACCGGTTAAGCCTGCGGCTGAATGAAGCCGATCATGTTTTTGTAGAAGATATCTGATGAACATAGGTCTTTATTTCGGTTCTTTTAATCCTGTTCATACAGGACACTTAATCATCGCCAGCCATATCGTAAACAACTATCCCCTTAACGAGGTATGGTTCGTGATCTCTCCCCACAACCCTTTTAAGAAGGAATATAGTCTCCTGAATGAACATCACCGGCTTTACCTTGTTCAACAGGCCATAGAGGGCGAGACAAAACTTCGCGCCAGCAGTGTTGAATTCAACCTGCCTAAACCAAGTTATACCATCAATACCCTCGCCTATCTTAAGGAGAAATATCCTTCCTATACTTTCAGTATCATCATGGGCAGCGACAGCTTTTCCAACCTTGAACGCTGGAAGAACGGGGATATCATCGCACGCGATCATCCCATTATAATTTATAAACGACCGGGATTCGAAATAAATAATCCGCTCAATGCAACGATCACCATTGCTGATGCTCCCCTGCTCGATATATCGTCTACTCATATACGTAAGTCAGTTAAAGAAGGAAGGTCCATACGCTACCTGGTGCCCGATGCAGTGAAGGAGGAGATTGAACGGAATGGATATTATCGCTGAGTGTTAACGGGCATTTCATTTCATAATTGTTCCCGCAGATCTAACGCTGATGCACCGCTGATTCACGCAGATTTTACCTGCATTTTATCAAAGATGATTATTAATTCTTCTGAGCCAATCAGCGAAAAGATCTCCGATAATCTGCGGAAACCATTTTACTAATTCCTTTAATTAGGCTTCTGGAAAACAAAATACATTTACAGGAAGGTTTCTCTCAGATTTAGCTCTGAAGATATTTGCAGAACTGTTTAATGAATAAATCCCATTAGCAGGCAGGCCAGTACTATTAGTGGCGCCGGTACACGTGTATATTTCAAAAGAAGAAATGTTCCAATTATAACGGCGGCGCTTAACAGCCACCGCACATCATTCACCTGCACCGGGATCTCATTCAGCAGGTAAAGCGCAGCGGCCCACATAAATCCTGCTACCACTGCATTGATACCCTCAAGCGCCCTGAACACCACCACGTATTTTTTCAGGTATTGCCACACCGGGAAAAAGAACAACACCAGCAAGGCGCTTGGAAGAAAGATCGCGACCGTTCCAAGGATGCAACCAAGCATCTGCATCTTCCAGCCTTCATCTTTCATTATGATCCCTCCTGTATAAGAAGCAACAGAAAAAACAGGTCCCGGCATTGCCCTCACCATACCATAACCTGTAAGCAGTTCCTCCTTTTCGATCCTGATCGCATTCGGGTTCTTTTCCTGCACCCGCGGCGCCTGCGGGCGGGCAACATACTGGTCGAGCATCAGCGGAAGCAAAACATCTCCCCCGCCAAACACAAAACTTCCGAACCGGTAAAAATTCTCAAACAGGTTAAAGGCCTTCCTGGATTCCCACTGTTGCTTACGCGCCGATTCACTGAACACCCCGGCAAGCGCGAAGATGATCAGGAACAGCCAGATATTCGTCCAGCGTATCTGCCTTGGTTTGATCACTTCCTTTTCAGGAATGCGCTTATCGCTGAAGTTGGTGACTATTCCACCCGCAATAATCAGTGCCGGGAATACCAGCGGCGATTTAAAAAGGAAGAAGGTGATCACCATGGAGAAGAACATCAGCACCAGGGTAATGAGGTTGCGTACAGAAACATTGAAAGCATGCAGGGAAGCATATACGAGGAAGCCGATGGCCATTGGTTGCACATAAAAGAACAGGTTCGAAGTAAGTTCGCGGTCGTGATGATATGCCAGCAGGAACGATAGCGCTCCCATCAGCAGGGCTGCAGGTGTGATCCATATAAGCAGGGTAACCACGGCCAGCGGAACCCCGCCTCTTTTATAACCAATGAGTGTTATGGTTTGTGTTGAAGATGCGCCCGGAATAAGCTGGCAGAAGGAATTGTATTCCATCAGTTCCTCGGAGGTAACATCCCTGCGTTTGTTCACGAAGGTTTTGAACATCATACCCAGATGGCCCTGCGGACCACCAAAGGCTGTGATACTGTGAAGCAGCACGGCCTTTATGAAAGGTATGTGCCTGAGCATTGCCAACAGGAAACTATTTCTTTAGACCGATCTCCCTCAGGCGTTCATCAAGGTATTCCCCCGCAGTGGCATCTTCATAAGCCTTCGGATGTTGGGCATCAATGCAGGCGTCCAAACAACGAAGACTCATGCTGCTCTTAGGGTGTAAGAAGAATGGAATGGAGAAGCGGCTGGTATGCCATAGCTCACGCGGGGGATTCACCACCCTGTGCGTAGTGCTCCTGAGTTTATTGTTGGTGAAGCGTTGAAGCATATCGCCCACATTCACCACGATCTGCTCCGGGAGTGAAGTTACCCCTACCCAGTCGCCCTGTTTTGTCAGGATCTCGAGTCCATCTGCAGATGCACCAACTAGAAGGGTGATCAGGTTTATATCCTCGTGCTGTTCTGCACGGATCGCGCTCTTTGGTTCGTGCGTTATCGGCGGATAATGGATTGCCCTTAAAATGGAATTACCATTATGCACAAACTCGTCGAAATAATTTTCGTCGAGCCCCAGGTACAATGCGATCGCCTGCAGTAATGCCTTTCCTGATCTCTCAAAAGCGCGGTATGCCTTTTCCATGGTTTCATTGAAACCCGCCACTTCGTTCACTTTCACATTCGGAGGATACTCTTCCTCCCTGAAATTATCCCGTGGAACCTGCCCGTACTGGTAAAATTCTTTCAGGTCCGGCGCATCACTGCCCTTGGCATGTTCCTTACCAAAACTTGTATAACCACGCTGGCCGGCCAGCTCAGGGATCTCGTATTTTTTCTTTTGCTCCAGCGGCAGGCTGAAGAATTCCTGCACATATTTATACAGGTCTGCTATCAGTTCATCGGGCACCCCATGATTCTTAACGGCTACAAAGCCTACTTCTTCATAAGCTTTACCCAGTTGTTGAACAAAGGCGGCCTTCTTTTGCTCATCGCCGCTTAAAAATTCGGAGAGGTCTACTGATGGAATTGCCATGGCTGTTAGTTGTTGAACAAATGTAATAAAAGGTTTTAGAGTTTAAAGTTTAGAGTTATAACCCGTATTGTGCACTGATATCTAGCATCCGGTCTATCGGCTTCTTTGCTGCCAGGCGGATATCTTCCGGCATGTTGATCTCGGGAAGTTCATACTTCATGCACAGGTAAAGCTTTTCGAGGGTATTCAGTTTCATATAAGGACAATTATTGCAGGCGCAACTGTTATCCGGTGGCGCTGGAATGAAGGTCTTATGCGGATTCTTCTTCTGCATCTGGTGAAGGATCCCTGCTTCGGTGGCAACTATAAACTCTGTGGCAGGATCGTTTTCAGTGAATTTCAGCAATCCTGTAGTGCTTCCTATAAAATCAGCCTCACGTAAAACAGGTTCCTCACATTCAGGATGTGCAATAACCTTTGCATTCGGGTGCCGGATCTTCAGCTTCTTTATCTTTTCCAGGCTGAATATTTCATGAACGATACATGCGCCGTTCCAGAGCAGCATATCCCTGCCCGTCTGTTTAGCGATATAAGCCCCAAGGTTCTTGTCCGGGGCAAAAATGATCTTCTGGTCAGGGGGAAGGGTTTCAACGATCGTACGGGCATTACTGCTGGTGCAGATGATATCGCTCAGCGCCTTCATACCCGCACTGCAGTTAATATAAGTTATTACTATATGATCGGGATGTTTATCGCGGAATTGTTTGAAGAGGGCCGGGGGAGCAGAATCACTCAGGGAACAGCCGGCATTAAGGTCGGGTAATACCACCTTCTTGTGGGGATTGAGGATCTTCGCTGTTTCGGCCATAAAATGCACACCGGCAAATACGATCATATCTGCTTCGGTAGATTGTGCCCGCTGGGATAGTCCAAGGCTGTCGCCGATATAGTCTGCTACATCCTGTATATCCGGCTCCTGGTAATAATGCGCAAGGATGACGGCGTTCTTTTCTTTTTTGAGTTTTTCGATCTCCGCGAAAAGATCCAGCGCTGGATCGATCTCCATATCTAAAAATCCTTTTTGCTGAACCTGTTCCAGTAATTCCGGATTGTGTATATCTGCCATAATATTATTTAATACTTATTATTTAAATAAACAGCTACTATTATTAGGGCTGTGGATTTGTGGAAAGAGATAGTGAAGTATCACTTGCAAAATTAAATAGTTCGTTTTATCCCCTTCCATTCACAGGTAATTAACATCGATAATAATTCAAATATCCGCTAACTGCAGGGTATGTATGTATGCGCCTGGTCATTTACGCACACCGGTTAATAAAAATACCGGGGGAAAATGATTTTCATTTTTGTTGTCCTGTTCCTGTGAATGAGGAATGGATAAAATGGGGGTGATGCACAGTCCCGGGACAAAAAACATTCCCTGCCGGTGTTTTCCCACAAAATTTTCCGCCTTCGGCGGGAAGAAAAACGGGGTTATCAACATAATCCTGTGTTATTCACCCCCGCGGTGTGAGTTGAAAAGACCGATTACATATGAGCAAAATCAACTCTGTGAGTAGCGACCGGAAATCTATGGAATGCCGCCGCGGAAAAATCAGGATGAATCAGGGGTTTCAGCGGTTTTCCACAGCGTATATAAAAGCGTTGATATCTTTTTTTCCCCTATTTTTGCCGTCCTTAAAACTAACTTTCGCTCATGCAAATCATTCAGACCATTCGTGATAAAGGCGCTGCTATAGTTATCGCGGTGATTGCCCTAAGTTTAATTGGCTTTATCCTGATGGACTCTAACCAGGGAGGAAACAGTCTTTTCAGTTCAATTTCAACCAATGTAGGAAAGGTGAATGGTGAAACCATAGAACTGGATTATTTTAACCGCCGCATCCGCCAGGCAGAGACCATGGAGGAGCAGCGCACCCAGCAGAAGCTTACCAGTGTTCGCAGCATGCAGATCAGGGAGCAGATGTGGAACCAGATCGTGGCTGAAAAAGTATTCTATGCAGAAGCAAAGAAGCTTGGCATCAACTTTACCTCGAAAGAACTCTCTTATATATTATTAAGTAACGACCAGAACAACCCGCTTTTACAGGAACAGGGTCTTGTTGATCCTCAAACAGGGAAGCTGAATGTGGCAGAAGCACAAAAGGCGCTGAACGAGATCAAGAAATTCAAAGGCGAAAGAAGGGAAGCGGTTGATGCGCAGATCATCGACCCCCTGAAACTGAATACAATTGTTGGCCGCTACAACAGCCTGCTCCAGGCGAGTGCATACTATCCGGAATGGATGAAGAAGAAAGAGATAGCAGACCAGCAGACCTTTTCAACTATTTCATATGTAGCGATCCCCTATTCAGAGATCCCGGACAGCACTGTTAAAGTTACCGACGCGGAGATCAATGAATATGTGAATAAGAACAAGGATCTTTTTAAACAGGAAGCGGGAAGAAAGATCTCCTACATTTCCTTCAGCCAGTTGCCAAGCAGGGAAGACAGTGTTGCAACCCGCGCGCAGCTCGACCAGATCCGCGACCAGTTTGCAGCAGACAGCAATGCAGCGGCATTTGTTGCGCGCAATGCTTCATCGATCGAGTTCGTGGATGAATTCCAGCCACGCTCAAAGATCACTTCAACTGCGCTTGATTCAATTCTTTCACAACCCGCCGGAACAGTTTATGGTCCTTATGTTGAAGGAAGGAATTTCGTGCTGGCAAAAGTTGTTGCAACAAAACAACTTCCCGACAGCGTTCGTGCAAAACATATTCTTATTGCCGCAAACGATCCGCAAACCGGCGCAGCGATACGCGACGACAGCACTGCAAAGAAACTGGCAGACAGCCTGCTTACAGCGATCAACAACGGTGCAAGCTTTACTGCTCTTGCTGCACAATTCTCTGCTGACGGCAGTAAGGATAAGGGCGGCGACCTGGGAACCTTTGGTTATGGCGTAATGGTTCCCGAGTTCAATGAATTCACGTTTACCAAACCGGTAGGCACCCGGGGTGTTGTTCGCACGCAGTTCGGGTACCATGTAATTGAAGTGACCAACCAGAGCCATTTCAATCCTGCTTATAAAATTGCATACATAGGTAAGGAGATCAACTCCGGCGATGCAACTATTAATGCAGCTAGTCTTGCAGCGACAAAAGCATCTGCACAGAAAAATGCAAAAGCGCTGCGCGATTATGCATCCAAGAACGGGCTGGCTCCGATTGAAGTTCCAACCCTGGTTAAAGAAAATGACTTTATGGTTGGAAGCCTGCAGGAAGCAAGGCCATTGGTACGTTGGGCATTTGAGGCCGAAACAGGCGATGTAAGCGAACCATTTGCAATGGGCGACCAATTCGTTGTTGCCATGGTGGATAAAATATATAAAGAAGGTGTTCAGGATGCAGAGACTGCAAGGTCGGGCGCTGAACCGATTATCCGCAACCGCAAAAAGGCAGATATCATCATTAAGAAGGTTGGTGCAACTCCAACCCTGGAGGCTGCAGCCGCAGCATATAACAAGCAGGTACAGCAGGCAGGGGCAGATTCATCGATCACTATGGCAAGCCAGGTGGTGAATGGGATCGGTGTTGAACCAAAGCTTATCGGTGCAAGCTTCCATAAGGAATTCCAGCAAAAGCCATCTCCTGCCTTCGGCGGATCCAGTGGAGTTTATGTAATTAAAGTGAATGCCCTGGGCCAGTTGCCGGCAGCACTTCCTGAAATGGAAGCACAGCGCCAGTCATCACGCCTGGGTTCTATGCGCTCCGAAACAAACGACTGGTATGAAGGCCTGAGAAAACTGGCCAGCATCAAGGATAAGAGAAGCACACATTATTAAGAGAAATTACCAGGATAGAAAGAGGGCAACAGCCCTCTTTTTTGGCCTAAAGGCCAGCGATACAATAGCTTCCCTACCCCCACACTAAAGTGCGGGGTTATGTTTTTTCCTTAAGACAAGAGACATCATGGTTACGTCCTAATACTAAATGCGGGATTATGTTTTGTCTTTAAGACAAGAGATGGTTCTTTTGATGTATAGGAAAGCTATTAGGAGGCCATAACCCCGCACTTCAGTGTGGGGGTTAAAATGCCTTTTTAAAAAATGGCCTTTAGGCCTGGAGATCTACATCTTTCAGAAACTGGTTAATCCTATCATGATAGGAGATCACCTGGTGGTGGTTCTTTTGATCATCAATGTATCTTCTTACAGCTTCAAGAGAAGTATTATCGATCTTTACTGCATAGTACTTGTGAGCCCATTGAAGCTTTGAGGGAAAAATTCTTTCTTTATTCGCCCAGTATGCGGATTCTCCCTTTATTAACATTAAAGCTTTTGCAATTGACAGACCCGGCGCTAAGGTAAAAAGACAGTGAATGTGATCATAAGAACCATTGATTCTATCTACGAATATCGATTTGGACCGGGCATTCTCAATAATATGCTCATATAATTTGATTCGTACATTTTCATATAAAACTCTCTTTCTTCTTTTCACTGCCCAAACTGCATGTATATAATGTTGCATATAATTGGTTTTTATAAATGTAATTATGATGTAATTCGAAGTCAAGAACAAAAGGGGTAGAATAAGGGTTATTAATTATCTTTTCCTGAGGGCCTAAAGGCCAGGGTACAATAGCTTCCCTACCCCCACACTAAAGTGCGGGGTTATGTTTTCCTTAAGACAAGAGACATCGTGGTACATCCTAAATTTTTTTTCTCAGGATGCAACATAACCCCACATTTAGAATCTTAGACTCCCTCACAAAAAAGTACGGCTATTGTGTATCCAAAAGACGAGGGATATCTTCGGCCATACGGCAAAGATGATGCGCTAAGGGCTTTTGGTTTGTTCACCGGGCGAATTGCGATTCATGCTTTGCCTTCATCGATTAACATCTTTTTGGTTCTTCTATCCCCACACTAAAATGCGGGGAAGGGATTGAAAAATCAGCCCTCTTCATTCAGTCAGCTTTTGCTATAAAGCCATTAACTGGGATATCTCAATAAAGAAGATTTTTACTTTGTACGGGGAAGTAATTTTTCTTTAGAAAGTCATAACCCCGCACTTTAGTGTGGGGTTAAAATGCTATTAAGTCATATCATCTGGCCTGAAGATGTACGGCAGATGAATGCCTTGGAAAATATCAGAAAGCTATTAGGAGACCATAACCCCGCACTTTAACGTGAGGCTCACAACTGAAGTAAGGCATATCCTCTGGGCTGTAAATCTACGGCTGATGCACGCATTGGAAATATGGGGAAGCTATTAGGAGGCCAAAACCCCGCACTTTAGTGTGGGGATCACAATGCTATTAGAAATTGGCCTTCAGGCCCTTTCCTTTTTAACGCATCGCGTAAATGCATCCCCTTTTTATAAAGTAAATTTGCATTATGAGTCTCGTAAACAAAGTTGCCCAGAGTGGTATCATTACCCTTAACCTGGAGGATTTTTATCCTGCAGCCCCGGCAGTGTTTGACATGAAGGATTATCTCTTCATGGGGCTTATACTTAAGGAAAAGGATTTCCGGGAGGCACTTAAAACCCTTGACGTTGAACCTTACCGCGATAAAGTGGTTGCGCTTACCTGCAGCACAGATGCGGTGATCCCCATGTGGGCCTATATGTTGGTGACCAGCCTTCTCCAGCCTGTTTCAAAAGAGATCCTGTTCGGATCGGAAGAGGAGGTTACGAAGAAACTTATGCTCAGGAACATTTCCTCGATTGATGCTTCACAGTACGCCGATGAACGTGTGGTGTTGAAAGGCTGCGGCGAAAAAGCCATTGCTGAAGATGCTTACATAGAAGCCACCAGGATCCTTCGCCCTGTTGTGCGCAGCATCATGTATGGTGAGCCGTGCAGCACGGTGCCCGTATTTAAGCGGAAGTAGATGATCTAAAGTGAATCTTTCTTCATTTCAACCCTGTGGTATTTGAAGTATCCCTGGTGCCTCTTCCAGGTGGTGGTGTAGGAACCTTTTTCGGCCATTTGTCCTTCTTTGTTTCGCAGCACATACCTGCCCTGCTCTACCAGGCTGTCGTTGTTTCCTTCAAGAGATAGCATCAGTAATTCCTGTTTCACAAACCCGCTTTCGGCAAGATCGTTCATGTGATCAATGATAGCAGTGGTATCGCATACCTGCACCGGCGGATGAATGATACAGGCACCAGGTGTAAAGAACTTTTTAGCGTTTCGTGCATTCTTTAACCACGCAGTTTCAAACTTCGCGTTATTATACTTCACGTAACGTTCGGTCTTGGCCGGATCATAATCGCTGCCCTTCTTTTCTTCGCCGCAGGCGGAAAGAATAAACACCAGTATTAAGGGAAGCAGTCTCATCTTAAAATGCTGCGCTTTTAGGATACCTGGGGAAAGGGATCACATCCCGGATGTTCGTCATGCCCGTTACAAACTGCACCATTCTTTCAAAGCCAAGACCAAAGCCAGCATGCGGGCACGATCCGAACCTGCGCGTATCAAGGTACCAGTCGAGCTCTTCTGCAGGCACTCCCATTTCTTCCATTCGTTTAATAAGGTTGTCATAGCGCTCCTCCCGTTGAGAACCACCGACGATTTCCCCGATGCCTGGCGCCAGGATATCCATTGCTGCAACGGTTTTCCCATCTTCATTAAGCCTCATGTAGAACGACTTGATCTCTTTCGGATAATCAGTAAGGATCACCGGTTTTTTGAAATGCTTTTCCACGAGGTAACGTTCATGCTCACTCTGAAGATCTGCCCCCCATTTATCGATCAGGTACTGGAATTTCTTTTTCTTGTTATGGTTGCTTTCGCGAAGGATCTCTATTGCCTGGGTGTAAGTAAGTCTTTCGAAGTCATTATCCACCACAAAGCGGAGTTTATCCAGGAGCCCCATTTCACTACGTTCCTGCTGTGGTTTTTGTCTTTCTTCATCTTCAAGTCTTTTTGCGAGGAAGTCAAGATCTTCTGCATTGTTTTCCATCACAAACCGGATGATAT
>JAEZEI010000011.1 GCA_023417815.1 Bacteroidota bacterium
GGGCTGGTCAGCAGGATTCTCGGAGTGGCGCTCGCTCTCATCATCGTGCGCATGGCAATCACGCGAATCGTGCAGAGCCGGCCGCGCGAAGCCGAGGTAGGCGCCGCTGCAGCCTGACCCTCCGACCAGTGCCCGCGTTGGGTGTGGCCGCACAAGGACCCGATCTCTCGGTTCCGCGTCCGGCTCTCACCCGGCGCGGGCACTGTTTTGTTCGACCACCGCGTGCCGGCTCAACCCTGAGCGAGCCTGGGATGGCAGTGCCGCTCCCCCGCTCCCCCGACCCTGCGGTACGCCCGGCTGAACGCCGGCGCCGACGCTGCGCATCCCCCAAGGCTTCGACGCCCGCGTCAATCGTCGACCTTCGGCCCCCCGCCCGAGCACGCGCGGGCTCGCGGCCTCCGTCCTCACCTGCGCAGACAGGTGGTCTGGGGTCTCCGGGAACGCAGCACCAGCCAGCAGCCCGCGAGCAGGTGGGCCGAGAGGACCGAAGGGGCGGCGCCTGGAACGCTTCCAGCGAAGCTTGCTCTGCCTGCACGGCGATCCAGTTCACCCGCTCCGGCACGTTGTCCAGGTTCAGGGGTGGTGCGTCCCCCGGCCCCATGGGATGCCCGGCATATCGATGGGCAAGGCCGGCCGCCGGCCCCGGATCAGCCGCCCACCGGCAGCCGGGCCAGCGGCGGGGACATCGTCCGACCTCGGCGGCAGACCGCCCTCGGCCTGCCGCACACGCGAATCGGCCCGAGCACCAGGGGACTGGTGCTCGGGCCGTTGTCGGTCCCGACGCTCAGCAGCTCGCCCGTCTGGGTGACCCCTGCTGAGGTGGACCTGGAGGAGAAGGCTGCGCTGGGGCTCACCGCGGAGTCCCCGGTGAGCCCCAGCGCAGTTACTCAGTCGATCGCTCGGCCACTGGTCTCTGGGGCCCAGAGCACCGAACCGATCAGACCGATCACAGGGAAGATCGCCAGCATCAGCAACGAAGCAGTCGTGCCGAAGGTTGCGATCAGAACGGGCAGCAGGTAGGTCGCCAGGGCGGCGCCCACACGGCTCATCGAGGCGGAGAAGCCGACCCCGGAGGTCCGCAACCGGGTCGGGAACATCTCCGACGGGTAGACGAACTGCAGGTTGGAGGCGCCCGAGGCGATGAAGAGGTAGACACCGATGGCGACCGCGAGCAGTCCGATCGGGGCATTCGGGAACAGGCCGATCACCAACAGGGCGACCAGCACGGTAGCGAAGGTCGAGATCGCGAAGAAGCGGCGCTTGGTCGCGGCCAGGACCCAGACGAAGACCGCGGCACCGGCGAGCTGCAGCATGTTCATGATGAAGTCACGCCAGAAGCCGGTGGGCAGGCCGATACCGTCCAGAACCGGGGTGATGAAGGTGAAGATCGCGAAGAGCGGACCGACCTGGCAGGCCCAGAAGATGCCGCCGTAGATCGTGGTCTTGCGATGCTCCTTGGAAAACAGCTCGGAAAACCGTCCGGCGTCCTCGGTGACCTCGACGGGCGGCAGGGTGGTGCCGGCCGGGAAGTGCTTGTCGACGATCGCCTGGGCCTCAGCCTCTCGTCCGACCGTCTGCAGCCAGCGTGGGGACTCCGGCAGCCAGCGCCGGGCGATGGCGATTGCCAGTGCCGGGATCGCGCTGGAGGCCAGCACCATCCGCCAGTCGTGGCCGGCCCAGGCGCGGGCGACGAAGTTGGCCGACACGAAGCCGACGAACCAGGTCACCTGCAGGGTCGACAGCAGGGCTGCCCGGGTACGGGCGGGGACGAACTCACTGAGCAGGGCCGCTCCGACCGCGTACTCCACACCGATCGCCAACCCGAGCAGGATCCGGTAGATGACCAGATCCACGGTGCCGACGGCGAACAGCTGCAGCACCGAGAGAACGACGAAGGCGACCAGGTTCCACTGGAAGACGATCTTGCGGCCCCACTTGTCGGCGGCCCGCCCGAAGAACATGCCGCCGATGAAGATGCCGATCAGGGCGCTGGCCGCGATCAGGCCCTGGGCGACCGGGGAGAAGTGCATTTCACCGGTCGCGGCGACGATCGAGTCACCGACCACGCCGAGGATGTAGCCATCGAGTGCGGTGCCGCCGAGAGTGCAGACCACCGCGAGGGTATGTAGTTTGTTCCACTTGGCGTTGTCCATCGACGACGCAGGCCCGGTCACCACCGCCTGGCCGGATGGCTTGGCAGCTGCCATTTCTAGATTCTCCTTCTGCGGTGGGCTCCACTTTGAGCTCTCCACCGCGAGTCACGGATGCCCGACCACGTCGTCGTGGCCGGGTAACGCGGGATCCGGCACCGCTGGTGCGGGGTCCGGATCCGAGGAAGCGGGGCGGCAGGGCCGACGGTGGTTCACCGCCACCGGCCCTGCCTGTCCGTCTTCGTCGGTCAGAGCGGCAGAAGACGGCCGATCCCGGCCTCGATCGCCTTGTCCAGGACGTACTTGCCGAGCGTGACGTCGTTGACCGACATGCCGGTGTTGCTGACCACGATCAGCTCGTCCGGCGAGGTGCGGCCCGGCTTGAGACCGGCGAGGACCTCACCGGTCTCGGCCGTGATCGGCGGCAGGCCCAGCGGGAAGTAGCCCATCTGGTCGAACAGCACGTGCTCGTCGGTGGAGTCGAGGAAGAACTTGTCGGCCATGGCCGGGATCTCGGCGTCGAAGAAGGTGACCAGGTCGATCGGCAGGATGAGCTGCCCGGCACCCACCCACTCCTTCTTGATCAGGGCCAGGGACTCCTTGAGAATCAGGGTCGCAGAGGACAGCACCTCGTGCTCCTTGGCCATCGCCTCGAGGGACTCGCCGCGGCTGATCGTCACGTCGCTGACCTTCTGGACCTCGGCGACCAGGGCGTCGGCGCGGCTCAGGTCGCGGTCGTAGACGGTGATCTTCTCCAGCTTGGGCAGCGCCTCCAGCATGTAGTACACGTGCTCGATGCCCTGCACGCCGCAACCGAACTGGGCGAAGCTCGTGGCCTCGGGGTTCATCACGGCGGCCGACAGCGCCGACACGGCCGGGGTGCGCATCGCGGTGACCCAGGTGCAGTCCATGATCGCCAGCGGGGCACCGGAGTCCACGTGGTTCATCACCATCAGGCCGGTGGTCT
>JAEZEI010000009.1 GCA_023417815.1 Bacteroidota bacterium
GCCAGCGCCTGCGGTCCACTTGATTGTTCCACCGTTAGGAATGTAAGCGTCGTTATATGTTATGCTGATAGCATCGAAGCCGTCCTGAGGTGTTGCTGTGATAACGCTTGAGGTCTTTGTTGTAGCACCTGTATAGGTGTCTGTATCTGTTGCAAATGCAGGAGTGAGTGTTACATCGCTAATCTCAAGGCCTGCGAGCTTGCCTGCTGGATTTGGGTTAGCTGTATCAGCTGCGAATGTTACTGCTGTGCCTGAGATAGATGTATTGCCGAGGCCGAGTGCTACGAATGCCTCTGCGATAACAGGGAGACCGTCGTATCTTGCAGTGCCCTTGAATACAGTCTGATCCTCAAGGAAGCGAACGTGCTCAGACTGTCCGATTCTTGTGCCAGCTCTCTCAGCGAGGAGATAGTTGTCGAAGTATCCGCCGATAATGTAGTTATCAGGAATGAATTCGAGAACTTCTACGATGCCGCCGATAACTGGGAGAGTGCCGTTTATGCCTGAAACGACTGCGCCTGCTGCGTTTACGCTAAGCATAGCAGCTTTAAGTGCTGTATATGTGCTCTCATTCATGCACCATACTTTTTCGCCTCTGCTGTACTTGCCCTTAGCTGCTGCACCGTCGAGCATGATCTGACGATAGAGTGTAAGGCCTTCGAGGCTTGAGCTGAGTGCCTTGACGTTGCTTGTGTGGAGATCTACCCACGGACGAGCATTTGCTGGATAATTAGCAGGCTCGGAGGTCTGTACAAGTCTTGGAACGATACCGAGAGGCATCTTTGTACCTGTACCGAAGAGAATAGCCTTATCGAGTGCAAGGCCGATAGCCTGACCGAGTGCTGTAATGATCTCAGCTGCGAGATCCACTTCGCTGTCCTCAAGTGTAGCATTGCATACAGGAATGAATCCGCCTACCTTGTAGCCGTCTACCTCTGCCTGATTGAAGCCGAGATCCAGCTCGTTAAGGTTAGCGCACATCTCAGTCCATACAGCTTCGGGAATTGTACCCATGATTGTAGTACGACCCTCGCCGCGCACCTGTCTTACATATGCGTGTCTATACAGCTTTGAGTAGTTGATAATGTTCTCGCGGATAAGTCCGAGGAATTCCTTAGGAATGAGAAGTCCTGCATTTGTGAGAGCTCTCTTCTCTGCGATGCAACTTCTGATTTCTGCTGTAAATGCCTTAACCTTCTCAGACTCAAAGAGAGCTGTTCTCTGCTCGAGTGTCATATTGCCGAAGAGCTCCTTCGCTCTTGTAGTTGTGATTGCCAGATTCTCCATAACTGGAAGCTCCTTTCCACGTCCTTCCTCACCTGATGCAGGAGGAGGAGTATTTGCTTTTTCTTCAGTTTCTGCCAGTTCGCGCTCAAGATCCTCGCACTGCTGCTCAAGCTTTGCGGTCTCTTCTGCGTTCTCTGCCTTTTCAGTTTCAAATTCTGTTATAGCAGCCTCTACGGTCTGCTTCTTTTCGTCTGTAGATGCTTCCTCAATCGCCTGCTCCAGCTCAGCCTCACGGATTGCGAGGGCTTCTGCCTTCGTTCTGCGCTCGTCAAGCAGCTTTTTGAGGTCGTCTATCTTCTTGCGAAGCATAAGTGCATGAAGTGCCATTATTTTACTCCTTTCAAGCGATTCTTCATTTCGGAGCGCCATTTCTCAGTCTCGCGCTTCTTGATCTCTTCCAGATCGTGAGCCCTTGCTGATACTGCGGTCTCTTCATATGCAGGGAATGTACATACGCTTACTTCGTGAAGGTCTGCTTCGGTGATAGTCCAATGAACACTTCCATCTTCGCGGAGATCGGTCTCCTCGGAGATGATGTTAAAGCCGAATGAACACTGACTCACGTCGCCGCGCTTTACACGTTCATACAGGTTCATTGCATCACTGTCTTTCGGATTGATAGTGATCTTTCCCCATAGCCCGTGTGAATCCTCACGCAGTTCCAGAGTGTGAGCTGCTGTTCTTCCGAGCACGTATGTCGTATCATGGTTAATCAGTGCCCTCACGTCGTTTGATAGAGACTTTGTGAATGCTCCCGGAGCGATGCTCTCGGACATATTAAGTCCCATATCGTAATTTGTATTAAAAACAGAGAAGTATCCCTCGATAACAGGATTCTCTCCATCTTCCCTCGTTTCAAAGTCGAAGCCTCTGCTTCGTATCTGGAGCTTATTTTCCATTTTTGCCCTCCTTATACTTTTTCGGAATTGTGCAGTTGACTGCACTATCCGATAATTTCCATCTACGCTCTAATCGGCAGTATTTTTGATGTCCGCATATTTCCTTTGTGATAGTGCAGATAACATACTCGCCACATGGAGCTTCATAGTTACATGATGCCTTAGGCATATCACTCACCGTCCTGAATGAGCTTCTTTTGCGCTCCACTCATAGAGTATGGGATGTAGTTCTCTAATACTCTCAGCTCGTCGAGACCTTCTCTCGGCTCGAATCCGATGCGGTCTCTGTACTCGTTTCCGGTTACGAAGCCGCGATCTGAGCCTGCGAGGAGTACGTCGGAGATAGTCTTGAGATCCCAGCCCATGAGACTCCAATAGTTGAAGCGCAGATACATCTTCGGAGAGAGTATGAGCTTCTTGGTCATTTCCTGCTGGAGCTCTGTCACGATAGAGCGGATAGTTGTATTAACGAACATTTCCCACTCTTTCTGATTGAAGT
>JAEZEI010000018.1 GCA_023417815.1 Bacteroidota bacterium
GTGCAGTCCCCGGTGACACCGCCGTGCGGATCGGGAGCCAGCAGCCCAACCAGCCCTGGGCGAGGGTCTACGCGAAGGGCACCGAGACCGCGCCCGACACCTTCACCCTGCAAGCCTGGGTCCGCACCACCGCCACCACTGGTGGCCGCATCTTCGGGTTCGGGGACCTTCAGCAGGGCAGCTCCGGCCACCGTGACCGCCACCTGTACATGACGAACTCGGGCCGAATCGTCTTCGGCGTGCAGGTGCCGTCCGGCTCGAAGCAGGTGATCTCGAGCGGCCGCAGCTACAACGACGGGCAATGGCACATGATCAGCGCGAGCATGAGTTCGGCGGGACTCGTGCTGTATGTCGACGGCGTCAGGGTGGCACGCAACCCCTCGGTGACCGCGGGTGATCCATACATCGGCGCGTGGCGGCTCGGTGGCGACAACTTGTCCGGATGGCCGGAGGGTCCGTCCAACGAGAATTTCGTCGGCTGGGTCGACGAAGTTGCGGTGTACCCCACGGCACTCTCGCAGGATGATGTGATTGAGCTGTACGAGGCGTCCGGTCGGACTGCTCAGGTGCCGGTCGCTCCCAGCGACCCGTACGGCCTCGCCGTCTACAACGACGACCCCGACCTGTACTG
This sequence comes from Bacteroidota bacterium, assembly GCA_023417815.1. Taxonomy (GTDB): domain Bacteria; phylum Bacteroidota; class Bacteroidia; order Chitinophagales; family Chitinophagaceae; genus Ferruginibacter. The sequence continues at coordinate 632 of JAEZEI010000018.1, forward strand.
GCGGTTCAGCGACGCCACCAGCACGGCCGCTGACTCCGGGCGCTCCGGCAACACCGGCACCTACCGTGCTGGGGCAACCTCGGGTGCCCCAGGAGTTCTGACCGGCAACCCAGCCGCGTCGTTCGACGGCGCGAACGCGTTCGTCTCATCGGATGCCTCCTTCTCCGACCCCGGCAGCTACAGCCTGGAGGCATGGTTCCGCACCACCTCCACCCGAGGCGGCAAGATCATCGGGTTCGGTAACTCGATGACGGGCAACTCGTCCAACTACGACCGGCACGTCTACCTCAAGGACAACGGGAACATCGTGTTCGGCACCTGGACGGGCCAGGAGAACACGATCACCACCACTGCTGCCTACAACGATGGGGAGTGGCACCACGTCGTCGCGACCCAGTCTGACGAGGGCATGAAGCTGTTCGTCGACTCAGTGCAGGTGGGTACCAACTCGCAGGCCGACGCCCAGCCCTACACCGGTTACTGGAAGGTAGGCGGGGACGTCACCTGGGGCGGCGCGTCCAGCAATTACCTGCAAGGAGCGATTGACGAGGTCGCCGTGTATTCCACCGTGCTCGACGCGGACCGGGTGGCGGCCCACTACGCCGCGGCCGGGTTTGCGCCCAACCAGGCGCCGACCGCGGTCTTCAGCGCGACGACGCAGAACCGCCGCGCGCAGCTGGACGGATCAGGCTCGGTTGATCCCGACGGCACGATCATCTCTCACGCCTGGAACTTCGGTGACGGCTCCACCGGTACCGGCGCGGCGGTCTCTCACGTGTACCCGGCCGCTGGAACCTATCAGGCCACGCTGACCGTGACTGACAACAAGGGCGCCGTGGCCACGGTCACCAACCCCGTCACGGTCACCGCCACGACGCTACCGGATGTCTATGGCGCTGCGATCTTGGCGGACGGTCCGATCCTCTACTGGCGGCTCGACGAGACTGCGGGGACCACCGCCAACGACGCTGGGGGCGCCGGCACCGCTGGCACTTACTACAACGGGGTGGCCCTCGGACAGGCCGGTGGGCTCCCGATCAACAACCGGGCAGCCGGGTTCGACGGCTCCGACGACTTCGTGTCGTCCAGCGAGTCCTTCGCCAATCCGCAGGTGTACACCCTGGAGGCCTGGTTCAAGACCTCCACGACGTCCGGCGGCAAGATCATCGGCTTCGGGAGGAACCCGAGCGGGCTGTCGAGCAGCTACGACCGTCACGTGTACATGCAGGATGACGGACACTTGGTCTTCGGCACCTGGACAGGGCAGACGAACACCATCACCTCGCCCGCCTCGTACAACAACGGCGAATGGCATCACGTGGTAGCGATGCAGTCGGGAGACGGCATGAAGCTGTACGTCGACGGGGTGCTTGTGGGAACCAACTCGCAAACCGGTGCCGAGGACTACATCGGCCACTGGAAGGTCGGCGGCGACGCCACTTGGGGCTCGTCCAGTGCCTATCTCAACGGCGTCATCGACGAGGTGGCGGTGTACGGCACTGCATTGTCAAGCGAGCGGGTGGAGGCCCATTACGCAGCAGCCGCGCCGGCACCGAATGCCGCGCCGACCGCGGCCTTCGACATCACCAAGGACCTGCTCGAAGTGTCGGTCGACGCGTCGGACTCTGCCTACCCGGACGGGCAGGTCGTCAGCTACGCCTGGGACTTCGGCGACGGGTGGTCGGCGACGGGTCCGACGGCGCAGCACACCTATGCCGCCCGCGGCACGTACACCATTTCACTGACGGTCACCGACGACGACGGCGCAAGCGACACCGTGGACAAGCAGGTGACGGTCACGGCGCCCAACGTCGCGCCCGTCGCAGCCTTCGACGTCAGCGTCGACCACCTGCTGGCCGGCTTCGATGCCAGCGACAGCGAAGACCCGGACGAGGACGGCATCGCCTCTTACAGTTGGGACTTCGGCGACGGTACGACCGGTTCTGGCAAGACGACCACCCACCAGTACGTTGCGGCAGGCAGCTACACAGTGACGCTGACCGTGACCGATGAACGGGGTGGGACCGGGACCTCACAGCGGACGATCGAGGCCACGAAGCCGCCGAACGCAGCGCCGGTAGCACGCTTCACCTACGAGGTGGAAGCCCTGGAGGTCGACGTCGATGCCGCTAGCTCCACCGACGACGACGGCACGATCCTCAGCTACAGCTGGGACTTCGGCGACGGCTCCGATCCTGTGACCGGCAAGACTGCTCACCATTCCTACGAGGAACCGGGCAGCTATCAGGTGACGCTCACCGTGACCGACAACGACGGCGCCAGCCACGAGGTCACCCACGAGGTCCAGGTCGAGCTGAGCAACCAGGCGCCTCAGGCCTCATTCACCGCCACGGTGACCAACCTGAAGGTGTCTGTCGATGCCGCAGGTTCCAGCGATCCCGACGGGACCATCACCGGTTATGCGTGGGATTTCGGGGACGGCAGCACGGCCTCCGGCGCCACCGCCAGCCATACGTATGCGGGGGAGGGAGAGTTCACGATCACCCTTACCGTCACCGACAACAAGGGGGCGACAGCCAGCACGACCCGCGAGGTCACCGTCGCGCCGGCGCCCAACACTCCCCCCGTCGCCAGCTTCACCTGGAGCGCCAGCCGGCTCGCGGCGAGCTTCGATGCCTCTGGATCGAGT
>JAEZEI010000022.1 GCA_023417815.1 Bacteroidota bacterium
GCCACGACTCGGGCTAGCGGGGCGCACAACCCGTTCCAGTCGCTAGGGATGGCTACTTGCCGGGTCGTCGGACCGTAGTGAACGAGACTGTTTCGTAGCTCCCTCAACCCCGTGGCAACGCGAATCGACGCAGTGTCACTATCCGCGTCATGGCCGAACGCGAGGGCCAAGGCTTCGAGGTCGGTGGCGTCAACCGTCGGCATCGCGAGCACTGCGGCCAGCGACTGATCATGGCGTGGGTACCAGCTGAGCGTGTCGCCAAGTGCCCGCGCAACGTCAACCCAAGACCCATCTATCCCGAGAGTGCTCGCCAATTCCGTGGCCTTGGCGTATGCATAGGTAGCTTCCAGACAGCGGTACAAAGCCAGAAACAGATTGGATGGGTTGAGGTCGAGCACTGCTCGGGTCAGGAACTCGTACGGAAGGCCGGCAACCCGCTGCTCCGCGAGCAACGCGAGCTCTTCCGCGAGGTCCGGTTCGATCCACCCATTACCATGTGCGCCCTGTTTCGCGCAGACGGCGAGGACGTTGGCATGGAAGTTCGGTGTGCCGGCCACGTCGTCGTCGATCTCCAACATGCGTAAAGGTGGATAGAGCTTCATTACGTCGGCGACATCATGACCTTGATATTCGGCGTCGTCCTTGCTCCCTGCTGCAACGACGTTGAGGACCAGCGCGGGACTGACTGAAGGGTCTACCTCAAGGTCGGCAAGCATCGCGACCACGAGTCCGGGGGATAGGTCGACCTCTCTGATCCGCTCCGCCCGGGCCAAGCCCTCGGCATCGAACCCCGCGAGCGCCAGCACTTCGCCGGCCGGTGCCTCGATGAGAGCGGCGGCTTGGGCTCGTCCGAACTTCAAGTGCGCGACCCGTCTGGACGCGACGAGAACGTCGTACTCGGTCTCATCGAGAAAAATGTAGCGTTCTCCGTCGGGGACCGACGTTCCGCGATCGGCGGCGTACTTACCAAGCTTCCCGAAAATCGTGGCTGCGGTGTCCTTGGCACTGCGTGACACCGCTATGCCGCCCGCCAGCAAATCTCCATAGACACCACGTCGAAGTGCTCATCGACGAGCACTTTGAAGGCCTCTTGAAAGACTCCGCGTTCATAGCGCCCGACTTGACCGACGCGCCTATCAAGAACTTCCTCGAGAACATCGAGGCGGAGGAAGTCGCGGAGGTCTTGATCATCCAGCGACTCAAGTTTGGCGAGAAACGCTGCATGCTCGGACTTCAGCCGATTCAAGGCGGCCGCTTTCTGCTCAGAATCGCGTTCCTCGCCCGGACGGCCGATGATCTTAATCCCGAGCGCAACAGCGAATCCGATGCGCGCTGGTTGCCTGTCGAACACCTGGCGCCCGCTTAGCCCAGCATCATCAGTTGACGTGGCGCGCGCGAAGGCCTTGTCGAGATCGACCAGCATGCGAAGCACCTCGTAGAACTGATCCTGAAAGTTGGCATCGTCCAGGTTCTCGACAAAGTCCAGCCGGGAGAACTCGTCCGAGACCTGCTCCTTGGTGTCTATCGTTGCCTTCCGCAAGGAGAACGCCATGTACATCTCGACAATCGAGTCGAACCTTAGTTGCGCGGCGCCCACCCTGCGCCCCGGCTCATCCGGGGTGATCAGCTTCTCAATCGTGGGTACTCGTTCCCGGAGTTCTCCAAGCATCGATGCGAACACCACGGCGATCTGACGATCAAGGGTCCAGGGCACTTGGCCGGTGTTAAGCACCAGCATGCGATAGATCAGGGCACGCACACTCTCCGTCAACCAGAACTCGACTCGAATCGGCCGGCTGAGCACTGACTCATCCTTATCACTTGCCGCGCGCAAAGCGGCGGTACGCTGCATTCCGTCGATGATAGAAACGGCCTCGCCGGGGACGCTCGTCAAAATCATGCGGAGAGCGTCGTAGTCCGGGGGTGGCAACTCCTTGAATGTGGACCCGTCGACGACAACACCGATGACGATTGGCGGTAGCACCGTCCCTTTCACAAGGTCCGAAACCATACGGTCGCGTATCCGACGAGCCGTTGTCGTGCCCAGGACAGCGCGTTGTCCTTCGATCCCCCCTTGGTTGGCAAGGGGCTTCGCGACGACCTGCAGATAATCGCCGATCGCCATCTGGGTCATGACGGAGTAGCAGTCAATTCGGGCATCGTGAATCGCATCCACAGGGACCCGATCACCTGTGCCTACAGGCTCATTCATGAGCGGCCTTCCGTTAACAGAGGAATGGTCAAGAGCAAGGATCGAAAGGGGATACCGCAACCACCCGAACTTTGCTTGCCAGGTCGTCGTGAACTAGTAACTCGTCAGACGGCCGCATCCGGCCGGTCCAGCAGCTGTCGCGCGACATGCTCGGCGAAGGCGGGATCTGTATGTATGCGCGCCACGACATCATCGGCGATCTTGTCTACATCAATTGGACCCAAAGGCACCTGCCCCGTTGTCTGAGGTGGGAAGCCGACGTCTACGCGTCTGGTGTACACACTCTCACCGTCATCTCCGTACGCACTCAGAACATGGTCGTATACGAGCTGAACCTTCTCGCGGAAGACATCGACTGTGTAGGGCGCCTCGGGTAATCCCTCGTCAAGTATGTGGCGGATGGTGCTGTTGACGTCGTTCATCACGTCGACCTTGCGTCGCCAATCCTGGACGAGCTTGTCATGCAGATGCCGGAGCAGTGTCTTCGCGCTCGCCTGAACTCTCTCCCGCTCCTCGGCGGTGAGCACGGGATCAGGTTGAGTGAGGAGGTCGAAGATCGCAAGTTCTTCCTCGGTCATGCCTTCGCGAACCGCTCGTTCCTCTTCAGACGTGAGAGTCCTCGAAAGCTCGATGAGACGACGCAGATACTCATCGATATTGACGCTGCCCGCGTTGTAGTCAGCAATCAGCTGCTCGATACGCTCGACCAGCTCGTAGCGCGTCGGGTTCCGCAACGCCGCGCCGATGGCTTGCTGCCGAAGGAGCTGCGCCATCCTGTCCGTCTCTGCGCGCTTGCGGCCGGACAGTCTCGCTGCGAGTCCATCAAAATCGATCTGCGATATGTCGATCAGTGGGTCCGGTTCACTGCCCTCGGCAGCAGCGCGGATGACGTACTCC
>JAEZEI010000049.1 GCA_023417815.1 Bacteroidota bacterium
AAAACAACGACCGCTTCCGGCGCTTGATCCGCATCGCCATGCGCAGCGCCTGACGAAAGAAGCCTCGGTCTTGCGACCGAGGGTTCCATCCGGCGAAGGGGCGGTGCCGGGTATACGCCCCGCCGCGCGAACTTGCGGTGAACCGGTTACTGGACCGATTCTCCATGCAACGAGATGTCGAGACCTTCCTCTTCCTCGGCTGCGGTCGGACGCAGGCCGATCATCATCTTGATGATGTAGAGGATGATGGTCGTGACGATCGCGGTGTAAACGATGGTCACCACGACGCCGTAGATCTGCGTCATGACGCTGGCATCCTTGCCGAGTTCGTTGATGGCCGCATCAGCGAACACGCCGGTCAGGATGGCGCCAACGATGCCGCCGACACCATGCACCCCGAACACGTCGAGCGAGTCGTCGTAGCCGAGTGCCTTTTTGACGTGGACCGCGGCGATGTAGCAGAGGATGCCTGCCACGATGCCGATGACGAGCGCGCCGGTCGGATTGACGAAGCCTGCCGCCGGGGTGATCGCCACGAGACCGCCAATGGCGCCGGACAGGATGCCGAGGAGGCTCGGCTTCTTGATGACGATCCATTCGCAGAACATCCAGGCCAATGCAGCAGCCGCGGTTGCGACCTGCGTGTTGACCATGGCTGCACCAGCAAGGGCGCTTGCGCCGGCAGCGGAGCCGGCGTTGAAGCCGAACCAGCCAACCCACAGAAGCGCAGCGCCGATCAGCGACAGGACCAGGTTATGCGGTGCCAGATTGGCGGAGCCGAAGCCCTTGCGCTTGCCGATGATAATGCAGGCCACGAGGCCGGCGATACCGGCATTGATGTGCACCACGGTGCCGCCGGCGAAGTCGAGCACGCCGTCGCCGCCGAGGAAGCCGCCGCCCCAGACCCAGTGTGCAACCGGGACATAGACGAAGATCAGCCACAGGCCCATGAACCACATCATGGCGGAGAACTTCATGCGCTCCGCGAATGCACCGGTGATGAGGGCCGGCGTGATGATGGCGAAGGTCATCTGGAAGGTCAGGAAGACCCACTCCGGAATCGTCGGAGCGAGCGAGTTGACCGTGCCGTTGTTGACACCGTGCAGCATCGCCTTCGAGAAGCCGCCGATGAACTTGTTCATGCCTTCACCGCCATCGGTGAAGACGAGCGAGTAACCGATGATGAACCAGAGAACGGTGACCAGACAGGTGATCGCGAAGCTCTGCATCACGGTCGCCAGCACGTTCTTCTTGCGGACCATGCCGCCATAGAACAGCGCAAGACCGGGAATGGTCATCATCAGAACCAGCAGGGTGGATGTCAGCATCCACGCGGTATCGCCGGTATCCAGCTTGGGCGCGTCCTGCGCGAAGGCCGATGTAGCCGCGAGCATCGTCGCGGCGAAAACGCCCGAGGCAAACCCGGCCCGGTACGGAAACTTGAACGACATAATATTTGCTCCTGTCCGAATACGTTCGGGTCGGTTTAGAGGGCGGAAGCGTCGGTCTCGCCGGTGCGGATACGCACCGCGCTTTCCAGGTTGACGACGAAGATCTTGCCGTCACCGATCTGGCCGGTTTTGGCAGCTCCACTGATGGATTCGATGACTTTGTCGACCTGCTCGGAGGCGACTGCGACCTCGATCTTGAGCTTCGGCAGGAAGCTCACGGCATATTCGGTGCCGCGATAGATTTCGGTGTGTCCTTTCTGACGTCCATATCCTTTGACCTCGGTGACGGACATGCCGTGCACCCCGATCGCAGTCAGGGCGTCGCGGACTTCGTCCAGCTTGAATGGCTTGATGACGGCCATGACGATTTTCATTTCGTTCGATCCCCGTTGGCCCGCTGCCCCTTTTTCCCCGGCATCGGGCTGACTGACTCGGGTTTCGGCAGCCTGGCCAAAGCCCCCACCTGCCGATCCCGGGGCTGTTGTAATCAAACCGCGTGCCACTTGGCCGCAGGGGCGCTAACCGATTGATTCAACAAATGATCTATAAATAGCAGCAGCGGCCCGGGCGGCCCCCGGAGGGTCCGAGCATAAACCCGCGCCCCTAAATGCCTAAAAATTACGCAGCAGAAATGCAAAACCCGGCCGAGGCCGGGTTTTTCCGAGGCAGGACTGTATATTAGGCGGCCCGCGACGCCGAAAACGGCGTTTGCGATAGGCCGACCGGACTAGCCGAAGCGGAAATCCTGAAGATCCTTGCCGGCTTTCTGGGCCAGCCGCCATTCCAGCATCAGCAGTCGGTCCTGGCCCCAGAATATCTCGCCGTCGTAGACATAGGCGGGCGCGCCAAACACGCCGAGCCGGATCGCCTCTTCGGTGTTGGCCTCATACTCGGCCTTGACGGCATCATTCTCAGTGGCGGCCAGCAGCGCCTTGCCGTCGAAACCGTTTTCGTCGGCGATGGCGACCAGCGTGGGGTGATCGGCGATATTGCGGTCCTCGACCCACACCGCGCGCAGGATCGCGTTGGTGAGGCGACTCCAGTCGAGGCCCTGCTGCATCGCTGCGATGACGAGATAACAGGCGCGGCGGTCAGCAACCGGATGAAACGCCGGTTCGAGATTGCACGGGAGCTGCAGAATTTCGCTCCAGCGCTTCAGTTCGAGATGCCGGTAGACCTGGCGCTGCTGCGCCCGCTGTTTCAGCGGCAATCCGCCTGACACCGACCACACCTTCAAGAGATCCATCGGCTTGTGCCGGATGGTCAGGTTGAAGC
>JAEZEI010000083.1 GCA_023417815.1 Bacteroidota bacterium
CTCAGTGCCCGTGTGACTGGTCGTGCTCTCACACCAGTTACTGATCGCAGGCTTGGTGGGCCGTTACCCCGCCAACTACCTAATCAGGCGCACGCCCATCCAAAACCGCCGGAGCTATAATAATAAAATGATGCCATCTCATTATCTTACGGTGTATTAATCCTCCTTTCGGAGGGCTATTCACCAGTTTTGGGAAAGTTGCGTACGTGTTCCTCACCCGTTTGCCGGTCGTCAGCAGGTATTGCTACCCCTGTTACCCCTCGACTTGCATGTATTAAGCCTGCCGCTAGCGTTCATCCTGAGCCAGGATCAAACTCTCCATTGTAAATGTGTTGTTTGAACGTGACTAGTTTAATTTCATTGGAAATTAACGTCAAATTCTAATTAATATTTGCGCTAACATTACCTTTTGTTAATCAATTGATTATTGCTGCTGTTTCCAAACTTTCAAAGATCTTTATGACTCTCTTCGTCACCCCTTTTTTGATCGGGAGTGCAAAGGTAAATCGCTTTTTTATTCCACCCAAATTTTTCTGATTTTTTTCCGGCTTTTTTCTCGCGAATCAACCGGCGTTTTCCCTTTGAAAAACCCTCATTTTTGATTGGGAGTGCAAAGGTATAACCGCTTCAGTTATCAACCAAATATTTTTTGCTTTTTAAACAACTTTTTTCGGAAGATTTCGGGGGCTTTTTTTCTAAGAACTACCGCCTTTTTTCAAAAGCGGACGGCAAAGATAGACAGGTTTACGTTACCTGCAAAATGTTTTTGAAAGAATTGACGTAATTGTTTTGTTAAAGGAGAGAATGATCCTCTCCATCAATCTTGACCTTAACCACTGTAACTCCCGCCCAATAAGGGGCTTGCTTCTATTAGGGCAGGCGCTTAATAAAATTAACCAGGGATGGATAAAATATAAGGCGACGGATTTGGAGAAGTAAAATCGCGAATTAGGGGAATTGTCTTGTATTTGAAAATTGCCGAACTTGAAATTGGGGAGGAGGAATGGTGGACCCCGGGAGGAAATATATGGGTACTATAATAGTTTTCGGGCTTTATCAATACTTCACTTCCACCAGAAACAACCCCTTTCCCGGAACAGAGAAATCTGCCCTCGTTACATCCCTGCTATCAATAATCTCCCGGAAATACTCTACATCCTTCTCCTGCCGCGCACAACGAAGCATTGTCCCCACCAGCCCGCGAACCATCCCACGCAGAAAACGATTGCCTGTTACACGATAAGCCATCCTTTCTCCATCCCTCCTCCAGATACTTTCCTTTATAGTGCACTCGAAAGTATGTACCTGTGTATTGCGCTTGGAAAAGGTCTCAAAATCAGTATGAAACAATAGCTCGGAAGCATATTCATTCAACAGGAGAATATCCGTTTTAAACGGAAAAAAATAGGACCGGTCGTCGAGAAAGGGATCCTTGGCGGAATGAATATAATACTCGTAAGTGCGGGAAACAGCATCGAAACGGCAATGGGCATCGCTTTCCACCCCGTATATCCTCTTCACCACCACCTCTGCCGGCAGGATCGCATTAAGATGGTATACAGCTTTTACCATGTCGGTCTCTATAATATCCGTATCAAAATGGAAAAAGTTGCTGAGCGCATGCACCCCGGCATCTGTGCGGCTCGACCCGGTGAGGTCAAAGTTCTGCCTGAAATATACCTTCAAAGCCTTTTCCACCTCCTCCTGAACGGTCAAAGCGTTGTCCTGCCGCTGAAACCCTGAAAATCCTGTGCCCTTATAATATACTTCCAGGAAATACCTCGCCATTATTTGCGGATCATTGCTTCGAAGCGGGTTATATAATAAGGATCTTTTAGCTCTGAAACCAGGGAAGGGAAGTTTGAAAAATCATGAACGGAGGGATACGCAGCATCGAAGAACATGTATTTTCCTGCATCATCCAGGAATAAAGCCGAAAGGTGCTTAACCTGCTCCACGCTGTAGCACCGGCTGCGAAAGTCTTTACGAGCCGCATCAACCATACTTTCAGCACTTCTCTTACCTGCCATATTCTTACGAAGCTTTAAAAAATCCCTGTCGTCAGCATTGGACCTGCAGTTTGAATTCGGGATGGTTATTGACGGGGGCTGGCTTTCCTGTTGCACCGAAACTTCGGTTTGCTTCGCTACGCTGTCCGTAGCCAGGTCCATTTCAATAAATTCTGGTTCTTTCGTCTTCTCCTTATCCTTTCCTTTCTTTTTCGCTGGGTCGGCAGCTTTCCCAATTACAGGATCCTTTTTAGCCGCAACAGGTTCTGAAACGGGCTGTTTTTCCTTCACATCCGCTTCTTTCCTGGGGGCTGGTATAAATATCCTGATCGTATCGGAGGTATTCCCGCTATTGTCGAGGTAAACTATATCGATCCCCTCATCGGAACTCGTTGATAAGAGCTTTTGAATGGATCCTGGCTGGGACGCAGCCTCTTTAGGCACTACTGTCATGGCCGGCTCAGTCTCTTCTTTAACTTCTTTAACCTCCTTTACCGGTTCCTCTTTCTTTACAATTGCTGGCGCAGACTTGTCAACCACTGCAACCGGAGTGGAAAGATCAGCTCCTACCACCTGTGAGAGTGTGCCGGCAAAAGAATCATCTTCAGGAACCTGGCCCTGTGTCTTGCCGGGTCCTGCATTCGCCATGGTAACATCGAGCGATTGTAAATTGAATAACCCCCAGCCTTTCTCTCCAAAATTCTTAAGCATATACCCTGCATCCCTGCTATCTATTGTAACGGATACATTCTGCAGCGGCCATTCGTTTTTCGGGAAACCTACGGTAAGATCATACCGCCCATCCTTAAGTTTAGGAATTATAACATATCCTGAATTGGAAGAACTGTAAACCACGTTATTGACCCTCACATAAAAAGGCTGGCTGTTCTCCGTCTGGATATACAGGAACCTGTTTTGTTGTGCGGTCAGATCAACACAAAAAATGAGGGAAAAAGAAAGGATCAGGCTGAAAATTCTCATTTCAATAATTGTTTAACAAAATTACACTTAAATATGCACTTGCCATTTATAATAAACAACTCCTGCAATGCAGGGTAGTCCATATTTTTACATCAATAAACCCTATTTGATTTATGAAGAGAATTCTTATTGCCCTGGCAATAACATTATCCCCGGCAATGATGTTTGCCCAACAGGGACCCCAGGATACATCGTGGAAGAAAGTTTACCGCGAATCATACCCGGTTGTGAATTCGATTGTTCACACCAAACTCGACGTTGTTCTTGACTTTCCCAAGGCTTACCTGCATGGTAAGGAATGGCTAACGCTTAAACCCCACTTCTATCCTACTGATTCAGTGAGGCTTGACGCAAAAGGAATGGAAATAAGAGAAGTTTCACTTGTTAGCGGCAACACCAAAAAGCCCCTGAAGTACAAATATGATGGCAGGGAATTGCGGATAACGCTCGACAAGACCTATACCCGCAACGACAAGTACACGTTATACTTTGATTATACGGCAAAACCAGATGAATTCGATGCACAGGGAAGTGCCGCTATCACTGATGCTAAAGGCCTGTACTTTATCAATCCACGTGGCGAGGAAAAGAACAAGCCTACCCAGGTTTGGACGCAGGGAGAAACCGAGGCCAGTAGTGTTTGGTTCATTACTATTGATAAACCTAACATGAAAACTACGCAGGAAATAAGCATTACAGTTCCTGAGAAATATGTTACCCTCAGCAATGGACTTCTCACTTCGCAGAAAAAGAATTCTAATGGAACACGCACGGATACATGGTCGCAGACCCTGCCCCACGCACCTTACCTGTTTTTCCTGGGTGCAGGTGAATTCTCAATTATCAAGGAAAATTATAAGGGCAAGGAAGTAAGTTATTATGTAGAAAAGGAATGGGCTCCCTATGCAAAAGGGATCTTCGGGAATACTCCTGAAATGATCAGGTTCTTTGAAGAACAACTGCAGGTGCCTTTCCCATGGGCCAAATACGCACAATTTGTAGGAAGGGATTATGTAAGCGGAGCGATGGAGAATACTACCGCTACGATACACCAGGAAAGCGCTTATCAAAACAACCGTCAGCTCGCCGACGGGAATCACTGGGAAGAAACCATTGCACATGAATTGTTCCATCAATGGTTTGGAGACCTTGTAACTGCTGAAAGCTGGAGCCATCTCACGGTAAATGAAAGTTTCGCTAATTACAGCGAATACCTGTGGGATGAATATAAGTACGGGAAAGACTTTGCTGATGCCCACCATGTATCTGATATGAATGGCTATATGATGAGCGGAAGTGAACACAAGCACCTGGTAAGGCATTTTTATGCAGACAAGGAAGATATGTTTGATGCCGTGAGCTATAACAAAGGTGGCCGTATACTTCACATGCTTCGTAACTATGTAGGAGATGATGCATTCTGGGCCTCCCTGAACAACTACCTTACCACCAATAAATTCAAGGCCGGTGAAGCACACCAGGTAAGGCTTGCATTTGAAGAAGTTACCGGGAAGGACCTTTCATGGTTCTGGGATCAGTGGTACTACAACAATGGTCATCCAAAACTTAAGATCAGTTATAATTATGATGTAGCGGGAAAGACCCTGGTAATAGTAGAGCAAACACAGCCAGGAAGAATTTTCAGGCTTCCGGTTGCAGTGGATATTTATGCAAATGGTGCAAGAACAAGACATAATGTTTGGGTGGATGATAAAGTTGATTCCCTTTGGTTCGACACACCTGTAAAACCTGAACTGGTAAATTTTGATGCGGAAAAGATCCTGCTGGCTGAAAAGACAGATAATAAGACGGAATCTAATTTCATCGCACAATGGAAGTATGCCAGGAATTATATTGACAGAAAGGAAGCCATAGATTTCTTTGCAAAGAATACAATGCCTGAGATCGCAAAGGGATTGAATGATAAATATCCCGGCATTAAGATCCTGACCATGCAGAAACTGGCAGCAACTCCTTATAAAACCGATGCCGTAGTTCTTTCAACCATTGAAGACCTTGCTAAAACAAGTCGTGATAAGAAGACCAAGGCTGCAGCGATACGCTACCTTGTAAAGAATGGTGATGCGAAATACCTGCCGATCTATCGTACGGCTGTTACTGACTCTTCTTACTCTGTTGCGGGTGCGGCACTTGAAGGATTAGCTACGGGGGATAAGGCAAATGCATACACGCTTGCCAAAAAATATGCTTCCGATGCAAAAGGTGCCCTGGGAACGGTGATCAATGATATCCTTCTTTCAGAAGGAAACGAAGCAGATTTTGATTTCATACACCAGATGTACAATGATGCTCCACTGAGCTTTGAAAAGGTTGGGCTCACCAATAAATTCGCTGATTATCTTACCAAAGTAAGTGATCTTGAAAAGGTGAAACAGGGAGTTGATGCGGTTATGTCATTCCGAAATGCTATACCGGCCGCTTACCGTGGCGCTGTTGACCCGTCGTTCAAAGCTGCCCTAGGTAAAGTAGGTAAAGCCAAAGGCGCAGAGATCGAGAATTATATCAATGAGAAATTCAAATAAGGATCTCTGGAAAAATAAAAAGGGAGCAATGCTCCCTTTTTTAATGCTTTTACTTTTACCAGCTTCCACTGGCGCCGCCACCTCCAAAGCCACCGCCACCAAATCCTCCGAAGCCACCACCTCCTCCGCCGAATCCACCGCCACCAAAGCTGCCACCACCTCTTCCACTGCCAAGACTTCCCAATATATGACCAATGATAAATGGATCAAGCCCCCTGGTGCCCCTGCGGCTGGAATATTGACCACCTCTTCCTCCGCCGCCCCTGGACATTATGAATAATACTATAAGCACAATAATGATGAATGGAAGAACACCAGGACCCTTTCCTGATTCCCTGTTGCGGGGAACTTTATATTTCCCTTCGATCGCTTTTATAATCGCTTCAACTCCTTCCGAGATCCCACGGTAATAATCATCGCCCCGGAAATTGGGAACGATCACATCCTGGATGATATGACTTGCTGTAACATCAGGAAGCGCTCCTTCTACACCATACCCGGTTGCGATATTCAGTTTCCGGTTCTTTTTCGCAATGAGCAATACCACGCCATTATCAAATTCAGCACCGCCTACTCCCCATTTACGGGCAAGCTCTAGGTTATAATCTGCTACATCATAATTACCCAGGTCATCAATTATAACAACAGCCACCTGGTTGGATGTGCTGTCATCAAACGCCACCAGTCTTCTTTCAAGAGTTGCAACCTGGTCGGGAGTAAGTGTATTAGTAAAATCGTTCACCAGCCTGGGCGGGTTTGGTTTCGCAGGAATTACCTGCGACAATGCAGCCTGGAAGGTTAGAACCAGCAGAAAGAATATTATCCCTTTAAATTTCATTTCAGTTTTTAGTGCCCGAACACGATCTCGTCGGGTAATTCATTTTTATCTTCCGCAGCTATATAAGGAAACTTTTCGCTTAATGTATCTCCTACGTGTAGTACACAGTGCATAATACCGTCGGCGAGATGATTATCCCTGAAATACCCGAGCATATGCTTTACTTCCTGTTCCCAATATTCTTTCCCTACAGCATTATGTATGCCTTCATCTCCATATAAAGCCACCTCATGATCCTTGTACGCTATATAAAGTAATACAGCATTGCGATGATGGGTATTTTCCATCTTCAAGCCCAGGAAGACCTCGGCGGCCCTCTCAAGCGGATCTACCAAAGGGTTCCGCGATTCAATGAAAACCCTGATTTCGCCACTGGTCCGTTTCTCGCATGCACGAATGGCCGAAACGATCTTTTCATTATCGTCCGGGGAGAAAAAAGGTTTCTTATTGGAAAATATACCCACTTACTAAAATTTTATTTCAACTGCCCTGTCAGCACCTTCAACGGACGAGAATCCCTCCCTGGGAGGAAAACCAAGCAGGGATGCTATCAGGTTGGTTGGAAAACTTTTTACCGAACTGTTATAATCCGCCACGGCAACATTAAAATCTTTCCTGGCCACCTTTATCCTGCGCTCTGTACCTGCCAGGTCGACCTGGAGATCTGAAAAAGCCCTTGTTCCCTGCAATTGCGGATATGCTTCCGAGGAAATGATCAACCGGTTCAGGTTCTGGGCAAGTCCATCCTGAACCTCTGTTTGCCTTTCAAATGAGCCGGCATCAATTGTCACCGGTGTACTGGCCCTCGCTTTGGCGATCATTTCCATTGTTGTTCTTTCAAACTCCGCACTTCCCTTTACCAGGCTTACAACATTGGGGATCAGGTCAAGACGCCTTTGATAAACACTTTGCACCTCGTTCCAACGAAAGTTCACCTCCTCTTCCTTTTTCACAAGACGGTTATAGGAAATGGCTATCCATCCCGCCAGTACAACAACAATAACGGACAGTATAATAACACCTCTCTTTTTCATCAGAACTGCACTTTTGGAGCTGTGCTGGCGCCTTCATCTGCTTTAAATCCTTCCTTGGCTTTGAATCCAAACAGTCCGCCAAGAATATTCATCGGGAAAGATCGAACTTTGGTGTTGTAAAGGTTTATCTGTTCGTTGAAATCCATTCTCGCTTTCCTGATGTCGCCTTCAATAGCGCCCAGTTCTGTCTGGAGCTGGCGGAAATTTTCAGTAGCCCTCAATTGCGGGTAGGCTTCCACGGTAGCCAGTAACCTGCTTAATGCGCCTGTCAACTGCCCTTGTGCCGCCTGGAATTGCGCAATATTTTCCGGGGTCAGGTTTTCCGCGTTTATATTTACCCTTGATGCATTGGCGCGCGCTTCGGTAACCGCGGTCAAGGTTCCCTGTTCAAATTCTGCAGCACCTTTTACAGTAGCAACCAGGTTATCTACAAGGTCAAATCTTTTCTGGTATTCTGTCTGAACATTGTTCCATGCTTTCTTTACGTTCTCATCCTGCTTAACAAGACTGTTATAGCCATTGCAGCCCATAAAAACCAGGACAGCCAGTAGGCCAAGAATAACGATGGTAGTAATACTTTTCATTTGTGAATTGGTTGATTTATTGAATTAGTTTGAGTTGGATGAACGCTTCTCTTCCAGCTTTTTAATATAGTTGATCATCGATTTTTTATATCCCCCGGGCCCAATAGTCCAACTGATATATACGACCGGTTTGCCTGTCGAGCACACCATATTTATAATCGGTAGTTGGTGGAAACCTGTCCCTTCCTATAGTTCGCCCCGGTTTAAAATTTGTCATGATCATCATTACATAACGGTATTTCTCCTTGTCTTTAAACCGGGACCCATCCTCCTTCTCTACGATCTCATAGTTTCCTTTGTAATATTTTTCCAGGCTTTCCTCCAGGCATTTGCTTACCTGGCGGGTTTCTGCATCTCTTACAAGCAAAACTTCGCTGGCTTTCCCAAGTTCGGGCGGAACTTCCTCCTTGTCATTTTTCTTTTGAGCGAAAGAGGTTGACAGGATAAGGCCTGACAGTAAAAGTGTGATTATTTTTTTCACGTTAAAAAGATTGTCCTTACAAGATAATGAACTGTTCAGATATCATTAATTTTTTATCGCGGCAATGCCGGGAAGGGTTTTTCCTTCGAAATATTCCAGCAAGGCGCCACCACCGGTAGAAACATAACTAACCTGGTCAGCCAGGCCGAATTTATTTATCGCAGATACACTATCGCCTCCACCGATCAGTGTAAACGCTCCATTCCCGGTAGCTTCGGCCACTGCACGCGCTATTGAAGCAGTACCGTGCTGGAACTTTTCCATTTCAAAAACACCCATAGGTCCATTCCACAATACTGTAAGGCTTGCTCTTATCACATCTGTGAAGGCCTGGATTGCAACGGGGCCTATATCCAGTCCCATCCAGCCTTCCGGGATGGCATTACTTTCAGAGATGGTAGTTGTGGCTTCTGCACTGAACTGGTCTGCAACAACAGAATCTGAAGGCAGGAGAATATTCACCCCCTTTGCTTTGGCTTTTGCAAGGATCTCCTTCGCGGTCTCGATCCTGTCATCCTCGCAAAGCGACTTCCCGATCTCGCCTCCCAATGCCTTATGGAAGGTATAGGCCATTCCGCCACCAATTATGATATTATCTGCTCTTTCCAGGAGATTTTCAATTATCAGGATCTTATCTGAAACTTTTGCGCCACCAATGATCGCAGTGAAAGGAGGTATGGAACTGTGAAGGACCTTTTCAGCGCTGCTTACTTCTCCTTCCATCAACAGGCCGAAGAATTTCTTTCCCGCGGCAAATTCTTCTGCAATGATGGCCGTACTCGCATGTGCCCTGTGTGCTGTACCAAATGCATCATTAACATAAACATCCCCATACCTGGCAAGCTTTGAAGCAAATTCCCTGTCCCCTTTCTCTTCACCTGCATGAAAGCGTAAATTCTCCAGTAGAAGAACTTCACCATTTTTTAGATCCCTGGCCATAGAAAGAGCAGATTCACCAACAGCATCTTCTGAAAACTTCACCTTAATACCTTCAAGAGCGCTTTCAAGGGCCGGTATGATGTGCTTCAGGGAGTATTTCTCCTGCCGCGCGCCTTTAGGCCTGCCTAAATGACTCATAAGGATCAGGCTGCCGCCATCATCCAGGATCTTTTTAAGCGTAGGAATAGTTGCCGTGATCCTCGTGTTATCCGTTACCTCAAAACTTTCGTTCAACGGAACATTGAAATCAACCCTTACCAGTACTTTTTCACCCTTGAAATTGTGTTCTGCAAATCTGCTCATATCATTGGTTTTAATTCCCGCAAAGGTAAAGCGACAGGGGAGATCAGCAAGAGATGGAAATGGAGTTTCAGCGCACGAATTCTTCAAAAAGTTTTTGAAGCTGTGATTCCTCATTGTTTGTATAGCCTGGATGTACCCTGCTGCACTGGATAACGGTGCTTCGTGAGGCAGTAAGCCAGCGAAATCTTTCCGGGGCGGGAAGCGAGGATATCCTGCTGTTGCATTCCGAACCCGCAGTTATCTTTCTGAAGGCTTCAAGATTCTCTTTGATCATTTCAAGGTCAGCTTCAGGATCAAGGCACAATATCTTATTTTCATTCAACTTCAAAAGACAACTCAGAAATCCTGAACGCTTGCAGAACAGTATGACACCCACGTTTATGAACTCTTCCAGTTCAACCCTGGGAACAACCCGCACAACAGCATATTCATACAAGAGCTTCATGTAAAGATTTTGCGTTGTTCGAAAATACGTCACTGCTCATGACCCTGTTGAAAAGAAAATCCGCATATACTGCTCTTATTTCTTTTGCGGTTGCTCCTTCATAATTCAAAAATTCTTCTGGTAATGCATCGCATATACTAACAATTCTTTCCCTGTTCAATATGTTCCTGAACCGGTCATTTACTTCATCCAGTATTGAAGCATAAGGAAGCAGTACATGATCTTCAACCTGGTTGAAGGGGTTCAGTATATAATCTTTATGGTTCGACCATGCATGATGGAAATAGAGACATGCCCCATGATCGATAAGCCAGGTCTCTTTCTTCCAAACAAGCATATTTGTATTGCGTGTGGTGCGGTCAACATTGAGTAACAGGGCATCCAGCCATACTACTGAAGATGCGAATATAGGATCAGGCTGTACGGCAGCAGGATCAAAAGTAACCGCTCCCGAAAGGTAATGCAGTCCCAGGTTAAGGCCTGTACTTGCCTTCAGGAGATCCTGGATCTCTTCATCGGGTTCCGTACGGCCAAATCCTTCATCCAGTTGTGCAAAAACGATCTCCGGGACTTTTAATCCCAACGCTCGTGCAATTTCACCTCCCAGGAATTCAGCGACCAGTGATTTAACACCCTGTCCTGCTCCACGAAATTTTACAGCATACAGGAAGCCGTCATCAGCTTCGGCAATCGCCGGCAGGGAGCCACCTTCCCTCAGGGGCATTACATACCTGCAAATATTCACCGTTCTGATGTCAGGGGCCATTACTGCAAATAAACCGTAAAATGCCGTATTAGCAAACCTGTGGTTTCACCCGCAAAGAAAAAAGGCCGCGTAGTGCGGCCTTTTCATGAAAGAGATCTTGGATTATTTTGAGATCAGTCCTGCGAAATGCTTAACTGTTCTAACCAATTGCGAAACATAACTCATTTCATTATCGTACCAGCTCACTGTCTTTACCATTTGCTTATCGCCCATGGTCATAACTTTTGTTTGAGTAGCATCGAATAATGAACCGAAATTGATACCGATCACATCGCTGCTCACGATCTCGTCTTCGGTGTAACCGAAACTTTCGTTGCTTGCAGCCTTCATTGCAGCATTCACTGCTTCTGCAGTGGCAGGTTTCTCAAGTATAGAGTAGAGTTCCGTCACGGATCCTGTGATCACCGGCACGCGTTGCGCGCCGCCATCCAGTTTTCCTTTAAGTTCTGGAAGAACAAGGCCTATCGCTTTTGCAGCACCGGTACTGTTAGGAACAATATTGGACGCTGCAGCCCTTGCACGGCGAAGATCACCTTTTGGATGAGGAGCATCGAGCGTATTCTGGTCATTGGTATACGCGTGGATGGTGCTCATGATACCAGTAACGATCCCGAAAGTATCGTTCAGCGCTTTAGCCATTGGTGCAAGGCAGTTTGTAGTACAACTGGCACAACTTATAATGGTTTCTGTACCATCCAGGATGTCATGGTTAACGTTGAAAACAACAGTTTTCAGGTCACCGGTCGCAGGAGCGGAAATAACCACTCTTTTTGCGCCTGCCTTAATATGAGCTTCAGCCTTATCCTTATCTGTAAAGAAGCCTGTACATTCTATCACTACATCAACCTCATGCTGTCCCCAGGGGATCTGCGAAGGGTCTTTCTGCGCATATATCTTTACATCCTCACCGTTTACAATAATTGAATTCTCTGTATGGCTAACTTCCTGTCCGAACCTGCCCTGGGCGCTGTCGTACTTAAGAAGGTGAGCAAGTACTGCAGGACTTGTCAGGTCGTTTATTGCAACAACATCTATTCCCTGCATATTATAGATCTGGCGGAAAACTAATCTACCGATACGTCCGAAACCATTAATGGCCACTTTTACTGTACTCATAGCTTTAAATATTGATTAGGTTCTGAAATTTGCGTGGCAAAATTACGATAAGTGCAAAGATTAATCAGCGAAATCTTTTTGCTGCCTGTCACGAAGCGTTTCCATATAAATTACTTTAACCTTTTGTTTTCAGGTGTTACATATAATGTTGTTGCCGAAAACAAACTATATGAGATTCATTTTTACTATTCTACTGGCCTCGCTCTCCTCCCTGTTGTTTGCCCAGGATGAAATTATTGACGACCCCCTAATGGAAGATATCCGGTTTGAAGACCAGGCAGACGGATATTTTGGGCTTCACGTCGCTGTTCCAATGGCTGGAATGAAGGCTGCAACGAAAAATAAAATGGGAGATAATGGTTATGGATTCACTCTCCAGGTATTATCGAACCCTCATACCTGGGGCAGTAATAAGCGCAATGGCCCCTTCCGGCTGGGTGGAGAACTGGGCTATACTTATTATGGAAGGTTTATCCAGGACGTAAACATCAATGGATTTAACGGAAGCTATAAAACAAGCCATGGTATGGTAACCCTGAATGCGGTAGCAAGGGTGCGTCCTCCGGTCAATGAACGTTTTGTACCCTTCCTGGATCTGTTTGCAGGTGGGGATTTTTATTTATCAAGGATAAGGGAAAATCTCTCTGCTATTGAATCCGGACTTGGAATTCAACCTTTGGACCTTGCATCGTCATCCAGTGTTAGTTTTACCAGGGGGGTTGCAGCGGGATTTTCAGTGGCTCCAAAGAACAAGGATGGTGTGCGAATTTATTTCCGGGGAAGCTATAACAAGGGAACCAGTATCAAATACATAGAACGTTACAGTATGGCCTATGATCCGGATAAGAACGCGATCACCTATAGAATGGGTAAGGCTCCCGTGAGTTACTGGATGTTTACGGTTGGGGTAGGTATCTAAGGCAAAGGATACTTTTAACTTTTCGGCCATATATCCACTTTTCAAAAAATTTGGATACAAAACCGCATCATCCTATCTTTGCCGTCCTTTAAAACGATGCCGCGTTGGTCAAGGGGTTAAGACGCCTCCCTTTCACGGAGGAATCACGGGTTCGAATCCCGTACGTGGTACAAAGGGGCTGATTCATCAGCCCTTTTTTATTTCCCTCCCTATCTTCTTATCTTCAAAATATGAATTCTCCGGAAATAGATGAGATAATGAGGAAAGCAAACAAAGCTTCCAGGCCATATTCAAAAACAGATCCTGTAGTAAGAGCTGAATTTTTAAACCGCATTGCTGACCGTCTTTCAGATAAAAGTTCAGAACTCATTAAGACCGCGGTTACTGAAACTCATTTAAGCGAAGCCAGGCTGAAGACAGAGCTGCAGCGCACTGCCTTTCAACTTAAAGACTATGGGAATGCTGCCAGGTCAATAATGGGGATCATTAAAGAGAGCGCTGCCCCCAATTGCACCAGGATAATAAAGAAGAACCACAGTATAGGACCGACTGTGGTTTTTGGTGCTTCCAATTTCCCGTTTGCCTATTCCACAGCCGGTGGCGATACAGCATCTGCATTGGCTGCCGGATGTCCCGTTATTGTAAAAGGACACCCCGCGCATATTAAGACTAGCAGGGCGATAGCTTTATTGATCAGTGAGTGTGTCACCGAATTCAAATTACCGGAAGGAACCTTTCAACATGCGGAAGGCTTTGAAGCAGGTGAGGCACTGGTGAAACATCCTTTCACCTGTGCCGTTGCATTTACAGGGTCATTGAAAGGCGGCCGACAACTATTTTACTGGGGACAACAAAGGCAAATACCCATTCCCGTGTTCGCGGAAATGGGAAGCATTAATCCTGTTTACATCCTACCGGGCTTTAAGGAGGATCCTGGAAAGATGGCTTCAATGCTTGCAGATTCTATCCTCAACAGTTCAGGCCAGTTTTGCACGAAACCCGGATTGATCATAGCTACGGATGATGATTTTCTGCAGTCTTTTAAACAGGCCCTCGCTGGTAAAATAAATGAGGCGCAACCTGCAATGCTGTTACATTCAGGCATTTTCAGCGAATTTTCTGAAAAAAGAGAAAGGGCAAAATCGATGCATGGAGTTTCCCTCCTGGCAGGTTCGGATGCGGAAGCAGCTCATGGCAAAGGAAATCCCCTTCTAGTGGAATGTGACGCCAGCGCCTTCATTATGGACCAGGCTTTGCATGAAGAGGTATTCGGACCATTCTCAATCATTGTAAAATGCAAAAACGTTATGGAAATGGAAACCGTTGCCGGGTCATTGGAAGGCCAGCTCACTTCTACAGTATGGGGAACAAAAGAGAGCTTAAACCATCATGAATCATTGATCGATGAGATCAGGAACAAATGTGGAAGAATGATATTCAACGGGGTTCCAACAGGAGTAACTGTTTGCGATGCAATGCATCATGGAGGTCCATATCCTGCAACCACCGACAGCAGGTTCACTTCAGTTGGTTCTGATGCAATACTTCGTTTCTGCCGTCCTGTTAGTTATCAAAACTGGCCGGACATTTAACCTCCAACCTCCAACTTCCAACCTCCAACCGCTATCCTAATCCTACCATTTCATGCTGGGAAGGAATATGCACTTCAAAACCTTTTTTCAGTAACCGGGCTTTAAAATTCTGCTGCACATCATATTCGCCATGTACCAGGAACAGTTTTTTTACCTGCTTCGGATCCTGGCATGCAAGGAACTGTAGAAGATCTTCATAATCGCCATGTGCACTCATACTCCTCATCTCTCCAATTTCTGCATTCACCTGGTGCACCTGCCCGAAAATGCCTACTTCAGAAGGCCGGTTCAACAACCTGCCTCCCAATGATTCCGGTTCACAATAGCCGGTGATGAGGATCGTATTCCTGCTGTTCTCGATATTATTACTGATATGATGTTTCACCCTGCCAGCCTCTGCCATACCGCTAGCACTGATGATGACGCATGGATCCCTGTAGAAGTTGAGAAGTTTTGACTCTTCCACACTATTTATAAATTTAAGTCCTTTGAAAGCGAAAGGATCCTTGTCGCTTAAAAGCACTTTTTGAATCCGGGAATTGAAATAATGAGGATAACTCTTCACGATCTGGGTGGCTTTCCTGCTCAGGGGACTATCTACAAAATAATTGATGTTGGGCAACCTATTTTCCAACTCAAGCTGGTTTAAAGCATAGAGCAATTCCTGTGTGCGACCAACGCTAAAAGCCGGTATTATGAGTTTGCCTTTTTTTTGAAGGCAGGTAGAGTTGATCCACTCAAGGAGGGTATCCACCGTAGGATGATGTTCATCATGCAGACTGTTCCCATAAGTTGATTCTAAAATGATGTAGTCGGCCTGGTCGAATGGGGATGGGGATTTTAAAATAACATCCCTGTACCGGCCTACATCTGCGCTGAAAGTGATCCTGGTTATTTTTCCATTTTCCGTAATGCGTAAATGAACACAGGCGCTTCCGATAATATGGCCGGCATCGGTAAAACAGAATTCAATTTCATCATCTATCCTGTGCCAGTTATCGTATTCCACCACCGAAAAAAGGTCTGCTGCATTCAGCGCATCTTCAGTGGTGTAAAGTGGCTGAAGGTATGGAAGGCCCTGTAATGCACGCTTCTTATTTACGAATTTCACATCGTTCTCCTGGATACCTGCAGAATCTTCCATTAATACAGAAGCAAGATCTTTTGTTGCGGGGGTTGCAAAAATCCTTCCCTTGTATCCGTCTTTCACCAACTTTGGAATAAGACCGCTGTGGTCGATATGAGCATGGGAAAGGATCAAATAATTGATCTCAGCTGGTTCGAAACCAAACTTCTTATTCAGATCGTCAGTATCCTTACCCATTCCCTGGAACATACCGCAATCGAGCAGAAGTTGCTTACCGTTCTTTAATCTTATGAGGTGTTTGGAGCCTGTAACTGTTCGCGCTGCTCCATGAAACGTGATCTTCATGTTATGGATTTACGATGAAACTGCGAGCCAGGCCATCATGGCACTTCCTTGCGCTATAGCAGCTTCATCCACATTAAAAGTTGGCGTATGTACATTGCTTGTAATTCCCATTGCTGCATTCCCTGCTCCCAGGCGAAAAAAGCATGCAGGGATCTTATGAGAATAATAGGCGAAATCCTCAGCACCCATTCGCAGTTCGGATTCACTTACATTTTCCTTTCCTGCCAGCATTTCAGCATTCCTTCTTGCCCTGGCACTAAGTTCCGGATCATTATATACAAAAGGATACCCTACATCAATTGAAACTTCCGCTGAGGCACTCATGGCTGAACTTACCTGGAGAATATGATTCCTGATCAACTCATGAGCCCTGAATCTCCATTCTTCATTCATTGCCCTGAACGTTCCCATCATCTTTACCTCCGAAGGAATAACATTGGTAGTATTTCCACCCTGGATGGATGTTATAGAAAGTACAGAAGGGTTGAAAGGATCATTGTTCCTGCTGATGATCTGTTGCAGGCCGATAACAATATGCGATGCGATCAAAATAGGATCTGCCGTAAACTGCGGGGCCGCAGCATGACCACCTTTTGCCCGGAGAGTTATGTATATCTCATCTGCACTGGCCATAACCATGCCTCCACGGAAACTGAATTTTCCTGTTTCAAGGCCTGGATGCACGTGGAGTGCGAATATGCGTTGTGGAGCGGGATCTTCCAACACTCCTTCACCAATTAATATGCTTGCACCTCCTGGATTCTTTTCCTCGCCAGGCTGGAAGATCAGCTTGACAGTTCCATTCCACCTGTTCTTTAGCTCTGATAGAATTCGCGCAGCCCCAAGCAGGCACGTTGTATGTACATCATGTCCGCAGGCATGCATAACTCCAGGGATCGCAGAACAATAATCAATCTTATTCTCTTCAAGAATTGGTAAGGCATCCATGTCGGCACGCAATGCCGTACAGGAAGATCCCGGCTCAGTTCCCTCAATGATACCCACAACACCTGTTTTGCCGATTACTTTATTCCGGATTCCATATTCATCAAGCTTCCTGCAAATGAATTCGCAGGTCTTATATTCTTCAAAACTAAGTTCTGGGTTAGCATGAATATGCCTTCGGATTGAAATTAATTCTTGCTCGTACTTTAATGATAATGCCCTGATATCTTCGATCATCGGGTAATTTTGAATGAAGATATTAAAGTTGCAGAGGAAAATTCAGGGAAGAGCTAAGGGGAACAGCTTTTAATCTTCTGCAGCATCCTTTTCAGCCTTGATCTCGATCGTCTTTGGGATGGTGTAAATATTATTCTGGATGATTCCCATGCCGGCTATCTGTTTCCGGTATTTTTCAGCATCAGCCTTCTCAACAAAGTTTCCGAATTCAAGTTTTATATACGGCCGCTGGTAAACCATGTATACTTTCTGATCAGGAAATTGCTGCAGCAGGCGGGAGCGGACATTAATCGCGTGGTTGCGGTCATTGGTACTTAAAAGCATCAGGCGATAGCCTTTAGTTGTTCTCATGCCGCCCCTTACGGAAAGACCCTCATTATATTCAGCCATTTTTTTTCCTATGATATCGATCCGGTGGTCTTTAATAAGCTGGACTCCGCCGGTAAGGGTATCAACGGTTTGGGCATTTGCATTCAAAAATGCGAAAAGAGAAATGATTATCAGGGTAAAACGCATACGCTTAGTTGTCAAAAATTGTTCCAGCTACTGCGGCTTTCCATTCATTAACAATATTTATACTGGCACTGCAACCCAGCCTGTCTGCACCGGCAGCCATAAGTTCCTGGGCAAACCCGTTCGTTCTTATGCCGCCGCTTGCCTTGATCTTAACTGCATCAGCAAGGTGCCGCCTCATTAAAGATACAGCATGAACGGAGGCTCCTTTTTCCGCATAGCCGGTGGATGTTTTCAGGTAATCTACCCCGGCCATCCCATAAAGATCGCAGCATTTCTTTATTTCTTCATCGGTGAGAATTCCGCTTTCGATTATCACCTTCAATATCTTTTTCCTGTTCCTTACCACGGGGAGGATGGTATTGATCTCATTAGCGAGGTACTGCCAGTCATTATTCTTAAGCGCAGTGATGTTTATTACCATATCCAGTTCATCTACACCGTCTACTATGGCCAGTAAGGTTTCAGAAAGTTTTGCCTCCACGGCACTATATCCAAAGGGAAAACCAATTACAGTGGCCACTTTAACTTCAGAGCCTTCAGTCAGCTTTTTCGCTTGTTCAACAAATGGAGGAGGTACACAAACAGCTGCAAACCCAAATTCGATCGCCTCCCTGCACAACTTTTCAATATCAGCCGTTAAGGTGTCTGGTTTCAGGATGGTATGATCGATCCTTGGCGCGGGGTTATTGTTACTCTCTGCCATGACAGTTCTTATATTTTTTACCACTTCCGCAAGGACATGGATCATTCCGCCCGATCTTAGGTTCCACGCGAACCGGTGCCTGCTTTACCGGGGCAGACGGATCATAATAGTCATTCTCATTCGCGGCATAATCCTGGCCTGCAGCATCTACCTGTTCCTTGTTCTCACGCATCCTGCTCATATCAGTTCTTTGCTCCCTGCCTTCCCTGATCTGGCTTTGTTTCTGTTCCATTGGAATTCCTGCATGGCAGAGGAAAGACACGATGTCCTTATTCACCTGGTCATCCATCTGCTTAAATGCGTTGAATGCCTCGATCTTATAAATAACCAGCGGATCTTTTTGCTCATATCCTGCGGTTTGCACACTTTGCCTTAGGTCATCCATAGACCTAAGATGCTCTTTCCATGCCTCATCGATCAGTGCCAGGGTAATGCTTCTTTCCAGGGCTGCAGATAATTCCATACCCTCGCTCGCAAGGTATTTATCAAGATTGGCCAGCGCCTGGATCCCTTTCTTTCCGTCCGTAAATGGAACGGCCACATTCTCTATGTGATTACCCTGCTCTTTGCGGATATTCCTGATGATCGGCATTGTTTGTTCTGCAAGTGCCTTCTTCTTCTGGTCGTATCTTGTTACCGCTTCGGTATAGAGCTGGCCGGTAAGCGTATTCGCATCACCCTTTGAAAGTTCGTCTGCAGTGATCGCTGTTTCAATTCCGAAATTCATTATTGCAGCCAGCTTAAAACCTTCGTGATCATCTGTTTCCTTAAAGCTGTTCACGAGACCTTCAGCTACAGAATAGAATGCATTGTCAAGATCCACGGCAAGCCTTTCACCAAACAAGGCATGATTACGTTTTCCATAAACAACATTCCGTTGCTTATTCATCACGTCGTCATACTCCAGTAATCTTTTCCTTATCCCGAAGTTATTCTCTTCAACTTTTTTCTGGGCGCGCTCGATACTTTTCGTGATCATACTATGCTGGATCACTTCACCTTCTTTGTAACCCATCCTGTCCATAAGGCTTGCGATCCTCTCACTTCCGAACATCCTCATAAGATCGTCTTCAAGGGAAACAAAGAACTGCGAAGCTCCAGGATCACCCTGGCGACCTGCACGACCCCGAAGCTGCCTGTCAACCCTCCGGCTTTCATGCCTTTCTGTACCAAGAATGGCAAGTCCGCCCGCCTCCTTCACACCCGGGCCAAGTTTAATGTCTGTTCCCCTACCAGCCATATTCGTAGCTATGGTAACTGCGCCTGCAAATCCTGCTTCGGCAACAACCTGTGCTTCCCTGCTGTGCTGTTTGGCATTCAAAACATTATGAGGAATATTCTTCTGCTTCAACATCCGGCTAAGCAATTCGCTTACCTCCACCGAAGTTGTACCTACAAGAGAGGGTCTGCCAGCCGCACGAAGTTTCTCCACTTCATCAATAACTGCGCGGTATTTCTCCCTTTTGGTTTTATAAACCAGGTCCTGTTCATCTTTCCGGATCACAGGTACATTGGTAGGGATAGTAACAACGTCAAGTTTATATATGCTCCAGAATTCAGCTGCCTCGGTTTCGGCAGTACCGGTCATACCACACAGCTTATGATACATCCTGAAATAATTCTGGAGAGTAACAGTAGCATAGGTCTGGCTGGATGCTTCGATCTTCACATTTTCTTTTGCCTCAATGGCCTGGTGAAGTCCGTCTGAATAACGGCGCCCTTCCATGATGCGGCCGGTTTGTTCATCAACAATTTTCACAGCGCCATCAATCACTACGTATTCTACATCCTTGTCGAACAGGGTATACGCTTTTAATAGTTGCTGTACCGTGTGTATCCTTTCCGCTTTCAGCGAATATTCAGTAAGAAGGTTTTCCTTCCTGCGAAGTTTTTCATCTGCTGCAAGATCTGTATGTTCGATCTCGTTCAGCTTTATTGCGATATCAGGAAGAATAAAGAATTCCGGGTCTTCACCACTGCGGGTAATGAGTTGAAGCCCCTGGTCGGTCAGTTCAACCTGGTTATTCTTTTCGTCGATCGAAAAGTAAAGCTCCTGGTCAACCTTGGGCATTTCCTTCTGCTGGTCGGCCAGGTAATAGTTCTCTGATTTCTGCAGTTTCACTCTTATTCCGGGCTCACTCAGGAATTTAATGAGGGCATTATTCTTTGGAAGCCCGCGATGTGCTCTCATCAGCGCAAGGCCACCATCTTTGGGATCGTCATTTCCTTCAGAGATCTTCTTCTTGGCTTCTATAAGGAACTGGTTAACAGCTTTACGCTGCGCTTCCACCAGTTTTTCAATCCTTGGTTTCAGGTCGAAGAATTGCTGGGTATTATCGCTGTGGCCAACAGGTCCGCTAATGATCAGGGGAGTTCGTGCATCATCAATTAATACACTATCCACTTCATCCACCATGGCGAAATGATGCTTACGCTGAACCATTTCGTCGGGGCTGTGCACCATATTGTCTCTCAGGTAGTCAAATCCAAATTCATTATTAGTACCGTAGGTAATATCAGCATTATAGGCTTTCCTGCGATTTTCGCTGTTAGGTTCATGTTTATCGATGCAGTCAACGGTAAGTCCCAGCCATTCAAAAATCGGCCCGTTCCACTCACTATCCCTTCTTGCGAGGTAATCATTCACGGTAACCACATGAACACCTTCACCTGCCAGGGCATTCAGGTAAGATGGCAATGTACTAACCAGTGTCTTACCTTCACCTGTGGCCATTTCAGCGATCTTTCCACTATGTAATACAATACCTCCTATCAGCTGAACATCATAATGCACCATGTTCCAGGTAACGGTATTACCTGCAGCCTGCCATGAGTTCTTATATATACATTTATCTCCCTCAATAGTAATATGGCTTCGCTTCGGGGCAAGGGTTCTGTCATGTTCCGTAGCTGTAGAAATGATTTCAGTGTTCTCCTTGAACCTTCTTCCCGTTTCCTTAACAACGGCAAAGGCTTCAGGAAGAATTTCCAACAAAATTGCCTCAATAGCCTGGTTGCGGTCTTTCTTTAATTTATCAATATCCTTATATATCTCATCGCGCTGACCAATTTCTGAGGAAGGAAGTTCGTCTGCAGCAGCGTTTTTCTCAGCGATCTGCCTGTCAATATCAGATAGATGCTCTTTGATCCGCTGGCGGAATTCTAGGGTCTTATTCCTTAATTCGTCATTGGAAAGCCGCTGAAGTTGTTCGAAATGGGCATTGATCCTTGCAACCGTCGGGCGGATCTGCTTTACATCCTTTTCACTCTTATTGCCTCCAAAGATCTTCGATATTAGACCTAACATTTATGTGTATTATGGGAATGAATCAATAATTGAATTACCTGGTCAGTCAAATTTGATGCTAAGCATAAAACGGGACAATCTGACAGGGGAGCAAAGGTACAAAGAACATTTAGTTTCAGTATGGGGGTGTTAATACATGTAGAAATATATCTAACCACTAAGAATCCGGGCACTACAACCTGAAATACCCTCGCAATCTACTTTTGCCCTGCATGAAAATCATGATATTTTCCTGTGAAAAACCACCTTTCAGTAACTAATTGCTGACATTATTAAAAGGGTCCGGATGACGGGCCCTTTTTGCTTGCAGAATAACTGATTTCTCCTACCTTTGCGCTCCAAAAAGGCAACCAGCCTAAAAATCAAAAGCATTACCATGAGCGGCGCTTTAAAAGAAGTAAGAAACAGGATAAGTAGTGTTCAAAGTACCCAGCAGATAACCAAGGCCATGAAAATGGTTAGTGCTGCCAAATTAAGAAGGGCGCAAGACGCTATAACACAGATGAGGCCTTATGCTGAAAAGCTGCAGGAAATGCTCAGCAATATTGTCAGCAGCTCTGAAGGAGGTGTATCGATGGATCTCGCAAATGAGCGCCCTGTGGAAAATGTTTTGATCATTCTTGTAACCAGCGACCGAGGATTATGTGGTGGATATAATTCCAACCTTATTAAACTTGCAAAGCAGGTTATCCGTGAAAAATACCCTGAACAATCTGCAAAGGGAAACGTGCGCGTTCTACCGATAGGTAAAAAAGGCTTTGAGCATTTTGTAAAGAATGGATTTAATGTAGTTGATAATTACTGGGACCTTTTCACCGGACTTAGCTTTGAAAGGGTGCAGGAAGCTGCAAAGTATGCTCGTGAAGCATTTGCAAACAAGGAAGTAGACGCTGTAGATGTAGTATACAGTGAATTTAAGAATGCGGCTACCCAACGGTTTGTAGTAGAGCAATTCCTGCCGGTAAGGAAAGTTTCGAAAGCCGCGGGTAAGACCAATTCAGATTTCATATTTGAACCAGGCAAGGAAGTCCTGATCGCCGAACTTATGCCTAAGATCCTGAACACTCAATTGTACAAATCCATTCTGGATGCGAATGCCAGTGAACATGGTGCCCGTATGACCGCGATGGATAAGGCGAGCGATAATGCCAACGAGTTGCTGAAATCTTTGAAGATAAGTTATAACCGTGCCCGCCAGGCAGCGATTACCACCGAATTAACCGAAATTGTAAGCGGTGCCGCAGCACTGCAGGGATAATATGGAAATCTCCGAGATCATTCCGCATATTGAAGCGCTTATTTTCGCAAGCGATAAGCCCCTTACTTCTATTGAACTAACAGAACTGGTGAATAATGCCCTGGGATTCATTGAAGACAGGACTACCATGGACCAGATCGAATCTGCCATAGACGGCATCCGCGAAAAATATTCCTCCGAATTCTATTCTTTCGAACTGAAACAGAGCGGTGGTGGCTGGCAGTTCCTTACCAAGCCGGTATACCATAAGACCGTAGCCCTGCTTAATGGTGATAAATTCATAAAGCGACTGTCGTCAGCCGCACTTGAAACACTTGCGATCATTGCCTATCGACAGCCAATCACAAAAAGCGAGATCGAATCGATCAGGGGCGTGAATTGCGATTATGCTGTTCAGAAGCTCCTTGAAAAAGAACTGATCGTGATCTCGGGAAGAAATGAAGAAGCCGTAGGTAAACCTCTCATATATTCTACTTCCAAATCCTTCATGGATTATTTTGGCATTAACAGTGCAGAAGATCTTCCGAAGATCAGCGAAGTGCTGATGCAGGACCTGGCGGAGGCTACAATGTTGAACCAGAATACTGCTGAAGAAACCCAGTCGCCTGATCAGCATGAAGAAGAAATGCTGGTTAACGAGGTGAACACTATCGACCAACTGGCTAATGAGGAAACAGAGGAAGATAAGGATGAACCTGGCTCCCAGCCCGGTTCTGATGAGGAATGATCAACCCGTTCAAATAGATTATTATGCTGCCAGCGCTTTCTCCTGAAATGCTGAGATCTGTGGCCCATGAATTTGGCACTCCCCTGTATGTTTATGATGGTGCTACGATCCGTAAACAATACCGAAAGCTTGCAGGTGCATTTAAAACATGGGATACCAGGATATTCTATGCCTGTAAAGCCCTTACCAATATTAATATTCTCAGGATCCTCCGCGAGGAAGGTGCAGGCCTTGATTGTGTAAGCATAAACGAAGTTAAGCTTGGCATGAAGGCCGGTTTTTCAGGCAACGATATCCTTTTTACTCCCAACTGCGTTGATATAAATGAAATACTGGAGGCTAAGGAATTTGGAGTTCATATCAATATCGATAATATTTCCATCCTGGAACAATTCGGGAACAGGTTCAAAGGATCATATCCTGTCTGCATCAGGCTTAACCCGCACATCATGGCTGGAGGTAACTTCAAGATCTCAACCGGCCATGTAGACAGTAAATTCGGGATATCCATTCACCAGATAAGGCATATCGAAAGAATTGTAAAAACTACAGGCCTGAAGGTGGAAGGCATCCATATGCATACCGGAAGCGAGATAAAGGATATCGGGGTTTTTCTCACCGGCCTTGAAGTGATGTTTGAAATGGCCTCGCATTTTAAAGACCTTAAATTCATTGACCTTGGAAGCGGGTTCAAAGTTCCCTACCAGGAAGGAGAGGTTGAAACAGATGTGGAGGCCCTGGGCAAAAAAGTAAGCGAAGCAATGCAGCGGTTCGAAAGGGAAAATGGTAAAAAACTCCAGGTATGGTTCGAACCCGGGAAATACCTGGTTAGCCAGGCAGGTTTTCTTCTTGTGAAAGCTAATGTGATAAAGCAAACACCAGCAACGGTTTTCATAGGGGTGAACAGTGGCTTCAATCATCTTATACGCCCTATGATGTATGATGCCTATCACCATATTGAGAATCTTGAACACCATACCGGCCCCCAAAGGATCTATACTATTGTTGGAAATATTTGTGAGACCGACACTTTTGCCTGGGACAGGACGCTGCCCGAGGTGCAGGAGGGCGACATTCTTGCCATCCATAATGCAGGAGCTTATGGATTCGAAATGTCTTCTAACTTTAACTCACGGTTACGCCCTGCAGAAGTGTTGGTGGAAGATGGAAGGGCACGGCTTATCCGCAATGCTGAAACTTTTGATGACCTTTTAAGAAACCAGGTAATATGAAAAATATTCTGACACTTTTGGTGTTGCTGATCACCCTTAACACCTATGCACAAAAAGTTTATGATCCAAATGCAGATGCCAGGAAGGATATTGCTGAAGCTGTAAATAAAGCCGGCAAAGAAGGAAAGCATGTATTGATACAGGCTGGAGGTAACTGGTGTAAATGGTGCCTCGAATTTGCAAGGTTTGGAAAAGCAGAACCTCGAATCGATTCCCTTATAACCGATTCCTATGTATGGTATCATCTAAACTGGAGCAGGGAGAATGAAAATGCAGACATCTTCCGGGAATATGGCTATCCACAGAGGTTTGGCTTCCCGGTATTCATAATCCTTGATGGTAAGGGAAACAGGATCCACACACAGTCGAGCGAATATCTTGAAGATGGAAAAAGCAGCTATGATGTGAAAAAGGTCTTCGAATTCCTGGTTAACTGGACCCCGCAAATTTTGCGTGATGAATTATACCGTAAATGAGCAACAGCCAGAAATTTCTTCAGGTCGTAAATAATCCATTCAGGTCTTTGATCTTTTTATTTTGGAAACTGCCTGCTGCATTCTTCAGTGGGGTTAGGATCAAATATGCTGATGAACAAAAGGCAATTGTAACGGTACCTTTTAAGTGGCTTACGCAAAATCCTTTCAGGAGTACCTACTTTGCATCGTTATCTATGGCCGCTGAAATGAGCACCGGCGTACTTGCTATGGCTCATCTGTATGAGCAACAACCACCGGTTAGCATGCTTATCACCCGGGTAGAAAGCACCTTTTACAAGAAGTGCAGGGAAAGGATAACTTTCACATGCGAAGACGGTGAAAGTTTACGATCTGTGATCAATGAAACAATGGCATCTGGTAAAAGTGTTGCATTCAATGCACGAAGCAAGGGAACCAATTCAGCTGGAGAGATCGTTGCAGAGTTTCAATTTACATGGAGCTTCAAGGTAAAGCCTGCCTGATGGAAACCATAGTGTAAATTGCATTCAATACGCATAACTCAAAAGCGGAAGGAAGCAAACAGATAATATGGCAAAAGAACTGCGTAAACAGGAAGCACTGGAATATCATGCAAATGGAAGACCGGGCAAGATCGAGGTGATCCCTACGAAGGATGCAAAAACACAGCGTGACCTGTCACTGGCATACTCTCCTGGTGTTGCTGAACCCTGCAAGGAAATAGCATCTAACCCGGAGGAAGCTTTTAAATATACTGCCAAGGGCAACCTTGTTGCTGTTATCACGAATGGCACTGCAGTGCTTGGACTTGGTGATATAGGTCCCCAGGCAAGTAAACCTGTAATGGAAGGTAAAGGTGTCTTGTTCAAGATCTTTGCTGATATAGATGTATTTGATATCGAAATCAATGAAAAGGATCCCGAAAAATTTGTGCAAATAGTAAAGGCACTTGAACCCACATTCGGCGGCATAAACCTGGAAGATATCAAAGCACCTGAATGTTTTTATATAGAAAATGAGCTGAGAAATCAATGCAATATCCCGGTTATGCATGATGACCAGCATGGAACGGCCATCATTTCCAGCGCGGCCTTATTAAATGCTCTTGAACTTCAGAAGAAAAAGATTGACAGGGTACGTATAGTAGTAAACGGAGCAGGAGCTGCGGCAATGGCCTGTATTAGACTTTATGAATCCCTCGGTGCAAAGCCTTCCAATTTCATGGTGTTCGATATTGATGGGATACTTTATAAGGGCAGGCCGGGACTGGACCCTATGAAGGAAAAATACGCTGTAGAACCTTCTTTCAAAAATTATGACCTGGCAAAGGCCCTGAAGGACGCTGATGTTTTCATAGGACTTAGTGTAGGTAACGTTGTAACGAAAGAAATGGTCAGGAGCATGGCCAAGAACCCGGTGGTATTCGCCATGGCAAACCCGGACCCGGAAATTACCTATGAAGAAGCTACTGCTGCAAGAAAAGATGTAATTGTGGCAACAGGGAGAAGTGATTATCCTAACCAGGTAAATAATGTACTTGGCTTCCCGTATATATTCAGGGGAGCACTTGATGTAAGAGCAAGACAAATAAATGAGGAAATGAAACTCGCTGCCGTAAAGGCTCTTGCTGAACTTGCCAAATCGCCTGTTCCGGATATTGTTACCCTGGCCTACAGGGAAAAAGTGATGGCCTTCGGACCACTATATATTATTCCCAAACCGATCGATCCCAGGTTACTTTCCACTGTAGCCCCTGCGGTTGCAAAAGCGGCCATAGACAGTGGGGTGGCGCGAATGCCCATTCCTGATTGGGATGCATATACCATTCAACTCAATCAGAGGCTTGGCCTGGACAATCAATTAAGCCGGGTTATCGGCGCTAAGGCACGACAGGATCCGAAAAGGGTGGTTTTTGCTGATGCCGAGAACGCAAAGGTTTTAAAGGCTGCGCAGCTTGTGCTTGATGAAAAGGTTGGCTACCCTATCCTGCTTGGAGAAGAAAAGAAAGTGCGGCAGATCGCTTTGGCAAACAGTATCGACCTTGAAGGAATGCCAATCATTAACCCGAAGGATGATGAAACGGAAGATACAAGAAGACATTACGGGGAACTGTTCTTTGCTAAAAGACAGCGAAGGGGCGTAAACCGCTACGAGGCTGTAAAGATGATGAAAGACAGGATCCATTTTGGATGTATGATGGTAGAGACCGGCGAGGCAGATTGTATGATCAGCGGATTAAGCAGGAACTACCCGGATACAATACGTCCTGCCATTGAGATCATTGGCCTGGATGAAGGCGTGAAGAAGATAGCAGGCATGTACCTGCTTTTTACAAAGCGCGGACCGTTATTCCTTGCGGACACTACCGTAAATTTTAATCCCACTGCCGAGGAACTGGCGGAGATAACCATGCTGGTTGCAAAAGAAGTTAAACAGTTCAACGTTCAGCCAAGGATCGCTATGTTATCCTATTCCAATTTTGGAAGCAGTGATTCAGAAGAAGCGATAAAAATGAGGACGGCAAGGCAGATCGTTAAGCAAATGGACCCAACACTTATATGTGATGGAGAGATTCAGGGTATGCTGGCTTTCAATAAAGAGATCCTTAAGGAGAATTACCCATTCACCGAACTGCTGAACGGGGATACGAACACGCTTATCTTCCCAAATCTGTCGGCAGGGAATATTGCTTATAACCTGCTCCAGGAGATAGGAGGTGCAGACAGTATCGGCCCCATCCTCCTGGGATTGAAAAAGCCGGTGCATGTACTCCAGCTGGGAAGCACCGTGCGATCCATATTTAATATGGCAGTAATTGCAGTGGTGGATGCCCAGGTGAAAAGTAAAACAAATGCAATCGAGGAAATGAGGAAAAGCAAATGGTGGAAAAGAAGTCCAAAAACAATGGCACAATAAATGAATCACAGTTAAATCGTATTTTGAACCTGAAACCAGCTACCAGGCTTGCATGAAGATTTTCACTCATTTAGGTAAATATCTCCTTTTGATAAAAGGAATGTTCAGTAAACCTGAAAATGCCAAGGTTTACTGGAAGGAATTCATGCACCAGTGCAATGATATCGGTGTAGGTTCACTCGGTATTGTAGCCATCATTTCGGTGTTCATAGGTGCTGTAAGTGCCCTTCAAACGGCCTATCAGCTCACCTCTCCCCTCATTCCACCCAGCACTATTGCGCAGATCGTAAGGGATACTGTAATACTTGAATTCGCACCAACGCTTGTATCCATTGTCCTTGCCGGTGTTGTAGGCAGCAAGATCGCAAGTGAATTGGGCAATATGCGCGTTAGCGAACAGATAGACGCCCTGGAGATCATGGGAATAAACACCAAGTCATATCTTATTATGCCAAAGATCCTGGCAGCATTACTTACCATTCCCATGCTCGTGATCATTTCAATGGTACTGGGCATCTGGGGCGGAAGACTGGCAGGAACTATGTCGGGAATCCTTTCGGCTGAAACTTTTGACCGGGGTTTAAACGAGAATTTCGTGCCTTACAATGTAACCTTTGCTATGGCAAAGGCCTACACGTTCGCGTTTATCATAAGCACTATCCCGGCTTACTACGGATACTATGTAAAAGGTGGTGCTCTCGAGATTGGACGTGCAAGTACAACAGCGGTTGTGGTTAGCTGTATCGTGATCCTGCTGGCTGATTATGCACTTTCAGCCCTTCTTCTCTAAAAAAAAGAAATGATAGAGTTCAGGAACATACATAAATCATTTGGAGATAAAGTAGTGCTCGACGGTGTTTCGCATATAATGGAGACTGGCAAAACCAATCTCATAATAGGCACATCCGGCAGTGGTAAAACAGTGCTTCAAAAATGCCTGGTTGGTTTAATTGAACCTGACTTTGGAGAGATCCTATATGATGGGAAGAGCTTCACTGATATGTCGCAGGAAGAAAGAAAATTGCTTCGCCAGGAACTTGGAATGCTGTTCCAGGGATCAGCGCTCTTCGACAGTATGACCGTGGAAGAGAATATTAAATTTCCCCTGAACATGTTCACCCGTGATTCGCATGAAAAAAAAATGAAGCGGGTCAATGAAGTTCTTGAACGTGTGAACCTGGTAGGCGCAAATAAAAAATACCCGGCTGAGATAAGCGGCGGTATGAAGAAAAGAGTAGGTATTGCCCGTGCAATTGTTTTGAATCCAAAGTATCTTTTTTGCGATGAACCCAACTCCGGGCTTGATCCCCAGACTTCGTTACTGATCGACCAACTGATCCGCGACCTTACTGTTGAATACAATATCACCACCGTTATAAATACTCATGATATGAACAGTGTGATGGAAATAGGTGATAATATCCTCTACATGGTGAAAGGAAAGAAAGAGTGGACCGGTAACAGTGAGGACATAATATTCTCAAAAAATAAACTCCTGAACGAGTTCATCTTTGCCTCAAACTTCCTACAGGATGCCAAAAACATGCGTATGATGCAGGCTACAGGAGAGATCACTGAAGAGGATATCAATAATATTGAGGATACCCCGCCGGAATCAAGGTAAATTTTCTGCCCCAGCCCTTATCTTTGCGCAAAATTTAAAACCGTATGGCAGTTTTAGTTGGCAAGGACTCGAAGGTTATCGTTCAGGGTTTCACCGGAACAGAAGGAAGTTTCCATGCTTCTCAAATGATCGAATATGGCACCAACCTGGTTGGCGGCGTTACGCCAGGGAAAGGTGGAACATCACACCTGGAAAAGCCTGTATTTAATACCGTTGAAGAGGCCGTAAAAGGAACAGGTGCAAACGTTAGTATTATTTTCGTGCCGCCGGCTTTTGCTGCAGATGCCATCATGGAGGCAGCTGATGCAGGGATCGCTCTTGTTGTTTGCATCACAGAAGGCATCCCCGTTCAGGATATGGTAAAAGTGAAGAACTACCTGGTAGGCAAAGAAACAAGGCTTATTGGACCTAACTGCCCTGGAGTGATAACTGCAGAAGAATGTAAGGTTGGTATCATGCCGGGGTTCATATTCAAAAAAGGAAGGATCGGGATTGTTTCCAAATCCGGAACACTTACATACGAAGCTGCTGACCAGGTTGCGAAAGCAGGCCTGGGAATTTCTACGGCAATTGGAATTGGTGGAGACCCGATCATTGGCACAACAACAAAGCAGGCCGTTGAACTTTTTATGGAGGATAATGATACCGATGCGATAGTAATGATCGGTGAGATCGGTGGGGGTATGGAAGCTGAGGCTGCAGAATATATCAAATCAACAGGAAATAAAAAGCCGGTTGTTGGTTTTATCGCAGGGCAAACTGCACCTCCCGGAAGAAGGATGGGCCATGCAGGTGCAATTGTAGGTGGTGAAGATGATACTGCTGCTGCTAAGATGAGAATAATGGAAGCTTGCGGCATTCATGTTGTTGCCAGCCCGGCAGATATTGGAAAAACAATAGCGGCTGTTGTAAAGAAATAAAACAAAAGGCCTCAATAAGGCCTTTTTTAATGCATAAAAAAGGGCGGAACCATTTCCAAACCCTTTTTCCTGAAGTATAGCCACCAAACTATCGTTGTTCACTTATATATTTTGAAAGTTCATTTTTGCTGCTGCTAAAGGACAGCGCATCAGATACAATGAAATAATTCTGTTTGTCTGTAGTGTGATCATAGAAATACTTTGCAAGGTCCAGCCTGGTATCATCAAAACTGAATAATTCAATGATCTGTTTAACCTGTGCGGCGGAAAAGCTATTTTCTACTGAAGCCTGTTTAGCAATATTCTTCCGGGTTTCTTCGAAGGATTCATTAGACAAAACCTGCTTCAGCCTGGCAAAATCCGTTTCGCTTATAGGCTTATACCTTGTGCGATCATTACGCTGATCCCGGTCATCCCAGCGGTCACGATCATTCCTTCGGTCGTTCCGGTCATCCCATTCCCAACGGTCCCACCTGTTATCATCCCAGCCTTCTGAAGCATACCTGCTGTTGATCTGCATTTCATCCTTGAAGGCTTTACCAAACCTGTTGATCGTGATATCAACATGGTATCCCTTTCTTATAAGCACATTGGAGGAATACACGAGTTGTTGCGATGCGTACCGCGACCCTCTTTGCGTACGGTAAATTTTCAAAGTATGATAACCGGCAGACAGATCATCAATAATAAAAGTTTCCGATCCCCTGGCCTTCTGATAATTCCTGCCATCAACCACCACCGAGATGGAGTAATTATTGTAGTTTGAAACAGTAAGCTTTCCGCCGTTCTGGCCAAGAGAAATAAATCCCGCCAGTAAAAAGGCCGCAAGTGTAAAAATACTTTTCATCGTTTTGGTTTTTGAGTTTGAAAAGGGTAATTGTTTCTGCTATGATTGCTAAACATCAAATATGTATAAAACCGGTTGGCTAATAAAACGTTAAAGAAAAATTTCACGCATTCATTATGCAAAACGACTTTAGTTTACATCGTAGTTCATACAAGCAAATAAAGATATATTATGAAGTTTTCAGGTTTATTGATAATGATGGTTTTTCTGTCATTAACTGCGTGGTCACAGAATAATAATTATTCAAATGAATGGCTGGAGGTTACCAGGCTTGAAAAGAAAGGTCTTGTACAGGATGCAACCAGGCTTGTTAATTCAATATATAGTAAGGCTGTAAAAGATAATAATCAACCGCAGCAGGTGAAATCAGTGATGTACCTGATGGCATATCGAAACAGGGTCAGTGAAGATGCTATTCCATCAAATATTGTTTTCATTGATTCAGTGATCAGGAAGACTGCATTACCTGCAAGACTTATCCTGTTAAGTATGCAGGCAGAGGTGCTGGCAAATTACCTTCAGCAGAACCGTTTCCGGTTTTATAAGCGTACCGATATTCCAAGTGAGAGGCTGGAAGATATCAGAACGTGGAGTCTCGAAAGGCTGTCCGCCCGCATAACTGAATTATACCGGCTTTCACTCTCAGATAAAGCTTTGCTTCAAAGAACGCCGGTTGCGAATTTTGCAGAAGTTATTGAAAAGGGACAGAACACAGAAGGTCTCAGGCCAATGCTGTATGACCTGTTGATTCATCGCGCAATAGACTGGCTTTCCAGCGAGGACCACATCACTTCTGCCCCGGTGACGAGGTTTATAATGAACGACCCTTTATTCTTCAGCAAGCCGGAAGTGTTTGCAAAAATGAGGATCGAATCGGATGACACCGCCTCTCTACACCTGGAGGCATTGAAATTATACCAGGAATTACTGGCTTACCAGATAAAGGTGAAGAATACAGCCGGCCTTATCGATGCCGACCTGAAGCGTTTGAAATTTGTTCATTCCAATTCCTCCCTTCCCGGGAAAGATAAGCTCTATGAAAATGCACTTAAGCAGATCGAAGTATCATACCCTGGATCAGCCCGTACAGCGGAAGCAATGTATCAACGTGCGCAATTATATTACCAGGGTTTGCACGACCAGGATGTTTCTGCTGAAAAAATAACCGCAGCACTGGCGATCCTTCAAAAGATCTTGTCTGAATATCCAAAGACAAATACTGCTGTAAAAGCAGAGGATCTTAATCGTTCAATCAACCGCCCGCAATTGGAGGTTCGCTCGGAAACAGTAGTAATTCCGGGACAACCTTCAAAAGGCTGGGTACGCGCAGCCAATATTAAGAAGCTATACTTTAAACTCATCCCTGTAAGCCGTGCAGAAATCCGGGAATTCCAGGATCATGGAGCCGAAATTGCAGATATTGAAAAGATAATAAAGCGTGGCGGCACCACGGGAAGTGTAGAACTGCCAGGCGCTGAAGATCACCTTAATCATACTTACGAATTTATGATCCCTACTGCCCGGAAAGGCTCATATTTTCTTGTCACCTCCTCCCAACCAGACTTCAGGATATCAGGAGGGTTTATAACTATTGCACCCTATTATATTTCCAATATTGCCTACATCTCTGGTTCAGATTCCAGGTTCTTTGTAATGAACAGGAACACCGGTGAAGCAATTCCTTCCGCTACAGTAAATGTATTCTCAAAAAGATACGATTACCAGCAAAGAAGAAGAATTGAAACCCGCGTAGGAAGTTTCAAAACAAACAACGAGGGATTCGTAAAGCTTCCCGGCTTCAGCAAAACAGACAACAATCTTTCGTACCAGGTAATTTCCGGGGATGACGAACTATTCACTGATGATGAACATTATTATTATTCCTATAATGAGCGTTCTGAAAAGGTTAGAAAAGAAGGTTTCATTTATACAGACAGGTCTATTTACAGACCGGGGCAAAACGTTCATTTCAAAACAATCCTGATCAACCGCGCCGGATCATCGAGCGAAGTGCTTAAAATGACTCCTTCCAGGATGATACTCATGGATGCAAATTACCAGCAAGTGGCGGCCGCAAATCTGGTCACCAACGAGTATGGATCATATCATGGAGTTTTCACCCTCCCTGCAACCGGGCTGACTGGACAGTTTGTATTGCGTGATACACTAACTAATGCACAGGTCTTCATAAATGTGGAGGAATATAAAAGACCGCGTTTTAAAGTGGAACTTGAAAAGCCTACAGGGGATTATAAATTGAATGATTCTATTTTAATTACAGGTAATGCAGAAGCCCTGGCGGGGAACAGCATAAGTAATGCATATGTAAACTACCGGGTAGTAAGACAGGTAAGGTTTCCCCTGTGGGGTTATGGATTAAGGATATGGCCTCCGATTGGCCGTACTGAATCACAGGAAATTGCCAATGGTACAACCGTAACTGATTCTGAAGGAAAATTTAAAATAACCTTTAAAGCATTACCTGATGAATCTATTGACCGGAAGTTCAACCCTGTATTTCATTACGAAGTGTATGCAGATGTAACAGACATAAATGGTGAAACACGGAGCAGCAATTCGAACGTGGCTGTGGGATACAAACCGGTTACTTTAAACGTTGATCTCGATAAACAAATATCAACAGCTGAAAACCTGGTGATCGAAGTAAGGACAACTAACCTTAACGGAGTTCCTTTACGATCAAACCTTTCTGTCATCATTGAAAAATTAGATGTTCCTGGAAAGGTTTTCAGACCGCGATATTGGGAGGATCCTGAATTCCAGACAATAGACAGCATTCAGCATAGCAGGTTATTCCCTTACGATCCTTACAGGAATGAACACCGTCCGGAAAACTGGAAGGTGGAAAGGACCATACATACCAGGAACAGTTCTACTAATAATGAAGGATCGTTCAAAGACTCCCTTTCCCTACTGAAAGAGGGATGGTACCGGATTCGTGTAAAGGCTACCTCGACATCAGGCGATACAATTGAATCGGTTGAATTTTTTGAAGTGACTGGTGACAGGACATCTCAGCCCCTTATTTCAGGATTATCATCAGCCTCAGCCAGGCCGGGCGAAAATCTGAAAGTATCGGTCATGACAGGCTTTGACAAAC
Organism: Bacteroidota bacterium; assembly: GCA_023417815.1. Lineage (GTDB taxonomy): Bacteria > Bacteroidota > Bacteroidia > Chitinophagales > Chitinophagaceae > Ferruginibacter. The sequence goes on from JAEZEI010000083.1 coordinate 34,791, forward strand.
TCAGGGTGATCAGGAATATTTACAGGATGGATGATAAACATGACCAGGATATTAGGGTCATAGCTGCAAACTCCCCCTATTCCTCTTCATTAAACATAAGTGAAAGCGACCGGGGCGGTATTATCATTGAAAACATAGGTGTAAAACATAACAGGTTCTATAGAACCGTGGATCAGATTGCGGTTCCATGGAAAAACAAGGAATTGCAAATTTCATTTGAGACTTTCCGGGACAAAACCTTACCCGGAGCACAAGAAACGATCACTTTAAAAATATCCGGAGAAAATGGGCGCAAGGTTTCTGCGGAACTTCTTGCGGCTATGTATGATGCTTCACTGGACCAGTTCAAGCCACATTCATGGAACAATCTTATGACCATCTGGCCAGGCCTTACCCTGCGGAATCAATGGAATACTTCAAATTTCTCAGCAGAAAATTCCCGCCCTTATTCGATCCAGGAAGGAAGGGAACGCGATTTAAAACCTGAATCTTATGACCGCCTGGTGAATAATGGCTGGAGCTTACAGAATTATTATATGGCTGAAGTTGCCCTGGCAGGACGGGCAAATGGAATTACGGTTCAATCCAGGAACAAACAAATGAATGCAGAGGAAAGCGCAATGGATATGAATGCAGCTCCACCAGCGGTTCCTGACTCTGCGCCTGCTCCTCCATTACCTACAACGCCTTCCTTTGATAATGTTTCCCTGAGGAAAGATTTCTCTGAAACAGCTTTCTTCCTTCCGGAAATAAAAACAGATGCGAACGGGGAGTTGAGTTTTACCTACACCATTCCTGAAGCACTCACCCAATGGAAGTTCATGGCATTGACCCATACTCCTGATCTAAAAAGCGGCTATACCGAGAAGACGGTAATCACCAGAAAGCAATTAATGGTGCAGCCAAATTATCCCAGGTTCCTTACAGAAGGTGATGCAATGGAACTTCCTGTCAAGATAGTTAGCATGGAGGAACAGGAACTTACCGGTGTAGTACATCTTGAATTGCTGGATGCCGGCACTAACAAACCGGTTGATGGATGGCTGAAAAATGTATTCCCTTCGCAATACTTTACCGTACCTGCAAAAGGATCAGTGGTGGTAAAATTCCCTTTGACTGCCCCTGAAAATTTTAATTCTGCTCTTACTTTCCGCATCAAGGCAATTACGACAAAACCAGAAGGCCTGAATTTTTCAGATGGGGAAGAACTTTCTATCCCGGTCCTTTCACGCAGGATATTAGTCACCGAGTCATTGCCTTTAACATTGAAGGGAACATCTGGTAAAACCTTTGAATTTAAAAAGCTGCTTGAAAGCGGCCACAGTGAAACATTGCTGCACAAAGGGCTTACAGTAGAATATACTTCCAACCCGGTATGGTATGTAGTGCAGGCCTTACCTTACCTGGCTCAATATCCTTATGATTGCTCGGAGCAGATATTCAACAGGCTTTACGCGAATATGCTTGCATCAAATATTGGCGCGAGAATGCCCAGGCTCCGCGAAGTGATCACCAGATGGAATGTTCAGGATACGGCAGCATTGGTTTCAAACCTTTATAAGAACCAGGAATTAAAGAATATCCTTCTTGAAGAAACTCCATGGTTGCTGGATGCAAAATCTGAATCTGAACAAAAAAGGAACATTAAGGAATTATTCAACCTGATAAGGATAAGCGCAGAAACTGAATTGAACTTTAAGAAACTTTCAGACCAGCAAACTCCAAATGGAGGCTTTCCCTGGTTCAAAGGAGGAAAGGACGACAGGTATATCACTCAATACATATTAACCGGATTTGGAAGACTTCTTCATACCGGATCTGTACCGGAGAATGAATTGAACAGGTTCATGCCAATGATCCGAAAAGCGCTTTCGTATGCAGATGCGAGGATCGCTGAGGAATATGCCCAGATCATGAAACTTAAACCAGATCAACGTGGCACCATTAGCGGGTCAGCGATACAGTATCTCTATATGAGAAGTTATTTCAGGGATGCAATACCTTCCTCTGCCAGGACTGCCCATGCCTATTTTATGGAACAGGCAAAACAACACTGGCTAAATCAATCAAGGTATTTCCAGGGAATGATCGCACTAGCCCTGAACAGGTCAGGCCAAACGACTGCCGCCAACGGCATCATCAGGTCTCTTGAACAATTTGCTATTAAGAATGAACAGGGAATGTATTGGAAGGAAATGACCGAAGGCGGTTACTACTGGCACCAGGCTCCCATTGAGATCCAGTCCACCCTAATAGAAGCCTTTGCAGAGATCCAGAAAAATAATACCACTGTCGATGAGCTGAAAACATGGCTGATCCTGAATAAGCAAACCAATAACTGGAGAACCACCAGGGCTACCGCCGATGCTGTTTACGCCGTTTTGCTCAACGGAACGGACTGGACACAACAAAACAACCCGGTTAATATCAGGTTAGGAAACCGTACTGTACAGCCCTCTTCCTCCGAAGCAGGAACTGGATACTTCCGCGAGGTGATCCCTGCTGAACAGGTTCGGCCGGAAACGGGAAGGATACAGGTTTCCACTTCAGGCTCCGCAGGAGCATCTCCCGGATGGGGAAGTGTTTACTGGCAATACTTTGAAGATGCTGATAAAGTGACCGGGGCAAAAACACCCCTGAGCCTGGTAAAATCAGTTTACGTGGAAACTAACGGAGACAGGGGGCCGGTTCTAAAGAAACTTGAAAATGGTAACGAGATCTCCATCGGTGATAAGGTTGTGGTGCGGATTGAACTTCGGACCGACAGGGATATGGAATATGTGCATATGAAAGATATGAGAGCTGCCGCTCTTGAACCTGTAAATGTTCTTAGCGGATACCGCTACCAGGACGGCCTGGGATATTATGAAAGTACCAGGGATGTATCAACCAGCTTTTTCTTCGACAGGCTTAGGAAAGGTACGTATGTTTTCGAGTACTCCATGTTTGCCCAGCACGCGGGAAACTTCAGCAATGGTGTCGCTTCCATAGAATGTATGTATGCCCCTGAATTCAGGAGCCAGAGCGAAGGGATAAGAATAAATGTTGTTGAAAGGAATTAATCGACAGATAGAATTTATAAATAATTTTATCGGAAAGAAATCAAATGATCAACCCTTCCGATGAGCTGGAAAGCTATGAGATAACACCGACTGAACAAGGAAATACCAATAACCGTGAACCGGCCTTTATTATTCCGGCGCGTTTTAGAAAGATGGAAAACCTCCATATCCTTTTCTGGCTGGTAAAAGATATCAGCTGGTGTATGGTATGGCGACCCCTTGGGATAGCAATGATATTCCCGACACTCGTCATTGCTATTATAATTATGGTTCGAACCAGAAAATACGTTAGCGAATTCTGTCATAACCTTGCAGTTACACTCTGGATAATTGCCAATAGTTATTGGATGATCAGCGAATTCTTTGTTTTCGACAGCGACCCGGTTAATTTCAGGGATTATGGCTATAAAGACCTCACTGTTATCCCTTTCACACTTGGGATACTGGTGCTGATGTATTATTACCTGTGGTGGAGGCCAAGGAATAAAGAAGCTGTTGACACCATGTACTGATCCCCTTGTGATGCTGTTTTCACATCCTATCTTTGCCGCCAAAACCGGAGATCGAGAATATGTACAGAAGCCATACTTGCGGAGACCTAAGATTATCTGACAAAGGAAAAACAGTAACACTTGCGGGATGGGTCCAAACCGTAAGGAAATTCGGAAGTATTACATTCCTTGATCTTCGGGACAGGTATGGGATAACCCAGTTGCTTTTTTCTGAAGACCTGAATGAGAAACTGGAGGCTAATCCAATAGGAAGAGAATATGTGCTCCAGGTTAACGGTACCGTTCATGAAAGGAGCAATAAAAATCCTAATCTATCTACGGGTGATATCGAGATCATTGTAACAGACTTCAATATTCTCAATCGTTCCGCCACTCCGCCCTTTACGATCCAGGATGATACGGACGGCGGTGATGATCTCAGGATGAAGTACAGGTTCCTCGATCTTCGCCGTCAACCTGTGAAAAGAAATCTTGAGATACGTTATGCTGTTGGCCGTTCCGCCCGCAATTATCTCCATGAAAACAATTTCATGGATATCGAAACACCCTTCCTGATCAAGTCCACCCCTGAAGGAGCCCGTGATTTCATTGTGCCTTCACGCATGAATAAAGGTGAGTTCTATGCATTGCCACAATCGCCTCAAACATTCAAGCAACTTTTGATGGTTAGCGGGTATGACCGGTATTACCAGATCGTAAAGTGCTTCCGTGATGAGGACCTGCGCGCAGATCGCCAGCCTGAATTCACCCAGATAGATTGTGAAATGAGTTTTGTGGAACAGGAAGATATTCTTCAAATGTTTGAAGGGCTTATCAAAAGGATTTTCAAAGATGTACTGAATTTTGAATACCCTGAACCTGTTCAGAGAATGACCTGGGAAGATGCAATGTGGAATTATGGCAATGACAAACCAGATATCAGGTTCGGAATGAATATCGCAAACCTGAAATTCCCTGCACACCTTTTTCACGGCAGGGAAGTACCTTCTTTATTGAAAGATTCCGGTTTTAAAGTATTCGATGAAGCGGAAACAGTGCTTGCCATAGCTGTTCCAGGCATAATTGAATATTCAAGAAAGCAAATAGATGAATTAACCGATTGGGTCAAACGTCCGCAGATCGGAATGAACGGCCTGGCTTATATCAGGATGAATTCAGATGGCTCGGTAAAAAGCAGTGTTGACAAATTTTTTAAAGAAGAGAAACTAAGGAATATCGCAGCTCAGTGTAATGCACAACCAGGCGATATAATCCTCATACTTGCGGGTGCCGAAGAAAGAACCAGAAAAGCAATCAGTGAACTACGATTATTAATGGCTGAAAGGCTCGGACTGAGAAAACCCGACGAATTCAGGCTGCTATGGATTCTGGATTTCCCTTTGTTTGAATATGATGCAGAGGGTAACAGGTGGGTTGCAAGACATCATCCTTTCACCTCTCCCAAACCTGATCATATAGACATCATGATCAATAATGATCCGGTAATAAATGATGCCGCCAGGTACCTTGACCATCCTTATGCAGGCATAAAAGCCAATGCATATGATATGGTGCTTAATGGAAATGAGATCGGTGGCGGATCCATCAGGATCTTCCAGCGCGACCTGCAGGAGAAAATGTTCGCTGCCCTCGGCATGGATGAAGAAGAACAATTACACAAATTCGGATTCCTGCTCGGCGCATTTGAATATGGTGCACCTCCTCATGGAGGCATTGCCTTCGGCTTCGACAGGTTGTGCGCCCTGATCGGTGGTAGCGAATCTATCAGGGATTTTATTGCATTCCCTAAAAATAACAGTGGAAGGGATGTAATGCTTGATGCGCCTGCCTCCGTTGATGCTCCGCAACTAAGTGAACTGAATATCAGGATCATGTCGGAGGATTAACAGTATACCCTTCGCCCTTAATTGATCCTTTGCTAACTTGCTATTGAACATGAAGGCAGGTATTCTATCCCTATTTTTATTCCTGAATTGTATCGCTGTATATGCACAGGGCGATCTTTTTTATAGTGGCGCTTTGAAAAGCAAGCGTGAAGCTGCTCACCGGAATATTGTAAGGAATATAATCAACAAAAACCTTGCATTACCGGTTTCCGACAGTACTTCCGAGGACTGGGTTTCTGCCCTCAATGCAGTTCAGGTGCTTAATTATAAAAGTCCATGGGTTAACGCACGAATTGCGGATGCGATTTCTTCCGGTAAGGGCGACCGGTATTTCAAAAAATCACTGTACGAAACCCTGTATGCTTTATATCCGGGATACAGCCGGCATGTATTTGAAAAGCTTTCGCAGGAGAATGACCCGCTGCTCTATGCCATGATGGCTGAATACATAATTAAATCCGATTCCTCACTATCCCAAAATGTTTTGCAGCATGTTTCTGCCCGGTATAAAGCCGATCCTGATGATCATATAAAATACCTCCTGGACCGTCATTCCCCTATATATAATGTAAACCTGGCAAGCATTTTTTCTCCTGATTTTTTACCGGGAGAAGTGATTGTATATAGCATATTAAGAAAGGACAGGAGCTTACCTGGGATAGTTGTGGTGCGGGATACAGCAGGAAAGTTCGTAAAAGACAGCGCAGGAATGCTTTTCAGTGTTGCGCAATTAGGAAGAAGTGTGAATAATCTCCCCTATTACTTTAAGGGTGGCAATACTCCCCAGGGTCTTTTCAGAATGAATGGCTTTGGCATCTCGCGGTCAGATTTCATAGGTCCGACACCCAACCTGCAAATGCTTATGCCATTCGAGTCAACAGGTGGTGAATTCATGAAAGATTCCACTGCACCTGATACATTATCTTATATGGCATATGGATCATTACTTCCCGCTTCGCTCCAGAATTCACCGCAATTCTATGAAAGCTGGAATGCCGGAAAATTGGGACGGAGTGAAATTATTGCTCATGGTACAACAGTAAACCCGGATTATTATAAGAACGAGCCTTTTTACCCGCTGACACCAACGTTGGGTTGTCTCTCCACAATTGAGCTGTGGGACCCATCTGACGGGAGGCGTCAACGCAGCGATCAGTCGAAATTAATAGACGCCGTTACCAGGGCAGGCGGGCCTACTGGATATGTTTTTGTATTTGAGATCGATGATAAGAAAACCCCCGTACTTTCAGGGGAAATCCTGCACCTAATACCAAGATAATGGATAAGATCCCATTGGCAGAGCGGTTAAGACCAACAAAACTGGATGAACTCTTCGGGCAGGAACATCTTACTGGTAAAGAAAGCATCCTGAGAACAGCTATTGAAAACGGCCGGATTCCCTCTATGATACTGTGGGGCCCTCCCGGGGTTGGAAAGACAACCATTGCACATATCATCTCGGGCACGCTTGATCTGCCTTTTTATAGCCTGAGTGCAATTTCAAGCGGGGTAAAAGACGTAAGAGATGTAATTGCTGCCTCATCAAAAACAAAAGGCTCCATTCTTTTCATAGACGAGATACACCGGTTCAATAAAGGCCAGCAGGATGCTTTGCTTGGAGCTGTTGAGAAAGGGACGATAACACTTATCGGTGCAACAACAGAAAATCCATCATTCGAAGTGAACAGCGCCTTACTCAGCAGGTGCCAGGTTTATGTGCTTAAGCCGCTCTCTCGGGAAAATATGGTTTCGCTAATAAATCATGCCCTTGAATCAGATTCAACCATGCAGGCACTAGGGGTTAAAGTAACTGAAACTGAGGCCCTGATGCGCTTGTCGGGCGGCGATGCACGCAAGCTGCTTAACCTCCTGGAATTGGTTGCGGAAGTATCAGGGCCCGGAACCACCATCACCGATGAAAAAGTAATGGAGATAGCCCAGCAACGAATAGCAGTATATGATAAGAGCGGGGAGCAGCATTATGATATAATTTCTGCATTCATAAAAAGTATGCGAGGAAGTGATCCTAACGGGGCCGTATACTGGCTGGCGCGAATGATAGAAGGAGGAGAGGATGTGAAATTCATAGCGCGCAGAATGGTGATCTTTGCCAGTGAAGACATTGGTATGGCAAATCCAAATGCCTTGTTACTTGCAACCAGTACCTTCCAGGCTGTTAATCTTATCGGTTATCCTGAAAGCAGGATAATCCTTTCGCAGTGCGCCGTATACCTTGCCACTTCAGTGAAAAGCAATGCGTCCTATAAAGCGATCAATGAAGCTCAGGATCTTGTCAGGAGGTTTGGAGACCTACCCGTGCCTTTACACCTGCGAAATGCACCCACGCAAATGATGAAGAATATGGATTACGGTAAAGATTACCGGTACGCGCATGATTTCACCGGCAATTTCATTGAACAGCAATACCTGCCTGATAAGATAAATGGTAAGACTATCTACGTTCCTCAGGATAATCCCAAAGAAAATGAGATAAGAAGATCATTAAAATCAAAATGGAAGGACAGGTATGGATATTAAACGGGATATAGAATCAAGAGATGATATCCACTCATTGCTTGTTGAATTTTATGAAAGCGTAAAGCAAGACCCGGATATCGGCATCATCTTCACAGAAATTGTACAGATGGATTGGGAACACCATATTCCTCTCATCACAGATTTCTGGGAAACTATCCTTTTTGACAAGATGGTTTATAAAGGGAATGCCATGACTCCCCACTTCGCCATTCATAAAAAGTTTCAACTTGAGGAAAAGCATTTTGAAGCCTGGCTGCGGCTTTTCAACAAAGCTCTTGACAGGTTTGAAGGACCCCGCACAGAACTTGCCAGGAACAGGGCGCGATCAATAGCTTCGCTTATGTTATTCAAAATGTCAAAATCTACCGGATGATCCTGAAAAGATTTGAAGAACTGACTGTATTTGAACTTTACCGGATTCTGGCCCTCAGGAACGAGGTTTTTGTAGTGGAACAGAACTGCCCTTACCAGGACCTTGATGATAAAGATCAGAATTCTCTGCACCTGTTTAAAATGGATGCGGGTGTTTGTATTGCTTATGCCCGTTTACTTCCTTCCGGTCTTTCCTACCCGGAAGCAAGTATCGGCAGGGTTGTTACCTCGAAAATTGTGCGCGGCCGGGGTTATGGTATTGCATTAATGAAGGAAGCCATACAGACCATAAAAACTGCGTTTAACCCTTCATCAATAAGGATCAGCGCCCAGTTATACCTAAAAACTTTTTACGAATCATTTGGTTTTCAGCAAGATGGGGATGGATATCTTGAAGACGGTATTCCACACATTCCCATGATATTAATATTTAATTGATGTCTTAAACAATATTGCATTAAAGGCTGCGTTTATTGGTCGTGGTTCAGGGAATTTATTCCCGCTTTCCATTATCCTAAAGTAAATCCAGCCTGATGAAACCAAATATACCCAGGGCGGTATTCAGAACAATTGCCATCGCCATTTGTGCTTTTTGTGTACAGACTTCCCAATCTCAACACCTGAATTTTGGCCGGGAAAATCTTCGTATTGAAGCTGGCCTCAACTTCGGACCCACATTCTTTCTTGGCGACCTTGGCGGAAACACCGGTAAAGGAACCAAGTTCGTTAAGGACGTAAACATTGAACTCACCAAGATGATGAAAGGTGCATTCATAAATGTTTACCCTTCGGAATGGATAGGGCTAAGAGTGGCTGCACAATACACTTATGTTTCTGGCCGTGACAATATTATTAATACAGATGGTGTTCACGAATTATGGAGAAAACAAAGGAATCTTGATTTCAGAAGTAATATGTGGGAAGCGTATGGTGCGATTGAATTCTATCCCACTATGCTATTTGCAAAATACGATGATTATGACCCCCTCATCAGGCCTTATGGCTTTATCGGGGCGGGAATATTCCATTTCGACCCGGAAGGATCGGTACAACATGCGAATGGTTCGGTAACATGGCACAAGCTTCATCCTCTTCGTACAGAAGGCCAGGGAATGGCGGAATATCCTGATAAGAAGCCATATAAACTTACCCAAATGAATATCCCTATGGGATTCGGTTTAAAGGTAGCCATCAATGAACGCGTAAATGCAGGTATTGAACTTCTTTACAGGAAAACATTCACGGATTATATAGACGATGTAAGCACAACTTATATCGATCCCAATCATTTTGACCTTTACCTGTCTCCTGCAGATGCAGACATAGCCAGGCTGATCCACGATAAAACGATCGGAATAGTTACACCCGGCGTTAACAGGTATCCCCCGGGAACCCAGCGTGGTAACTCAAAGAATATGGACGCTTATTTTTCAACCCTTTTAAAAGTTGGATTTAACCTGGGTGCAAAATATGGAAGCAACGAGGCCAGAAGGGCCGCACGCCAGACAAGATGTCCACATTTTTATTGAGAATGAAGAAGAGTTATAATCATTTGAACCTGTTTTATAAGGTTCTGATAATACTGATCTGCTTTCTTGCTGCATTGTTGTATAACCGTGCAAAAGCAGGGATTTAATTTTTGAAATTATGATTGATAGAAATAAGTGCAAAGCATCTAACAGAAGATAACCCCTGGAAAACAACGTACATTCCTGTACGATGATTACCCCTGAAACCACAATTTTAACTTCGTTAAAATGCTTTGCCTTATCTTTTTTTGATCTGCCGGAGTTCCTCCTTTAAAAACCGGCCTGTATGACTTTCATTTATCTTCACCAGGTCTTCCGGTTTCCCCTGGAACAATACTTCACCACCACCTGATCCGCCCTCAGGCCCAATATCTATGATGTGATCTGCAACTTTTATCATATCAAGGTTATGCTCTATCACCAGTACGGTATTTCCCCGGTCAACAAGTTTGTTCAACACATTCAGCAGGTGCTGGATATCCTGGAAATGCAAACCGGTTGTGGGTTCATCAAGGATATAAAATGTTTTTCCAGTATCCCTTTTTGAAAGCTCCGTCGCAAGTTTAACACGCTGAGCCTCTCCCCCGCTTAAAGTGACCGCACTTTGTCCTAAAGTGATGTATCCAAGACCGACCTCCTGTAATACCTTAATTTTCCTGTATATAAATGGAACCGCATTAAAAAATTCAACGGCCTCATCTACGGTCATATCCAGTACATCACTGATGGATTTTCCCTTGTATCTTATTTCCAGAGTTTCCCTGTTGTATCTTTTGCCATTGCATTTTTCACAGTGTACATGCACATCAGGAAGAAAGTTCATTTCGATCACACGCATACCGCCGCCCTCACATGTATCACATCTTCCGCTTTTTACATTGAAAGAAAATCGGCCGGCATTATAACCCCTTATCTTGGCCTCAGGAACTGCCGCGAAAAGGGTGCGAATATCCGTAAAGAACCCGCAGTATGTAGCCGGGTTGCTTCTTGGGGTACGGCCGATCGGGCTCTGATCGATCTCGATCACCTTATCGATATTTTCTAATCCCTTAATAGACTTATAAGGCAAGGGAAACACCTTGCCGGTATAACAATGCTGGAAAAGTAACGGGTACAACGTCTCATTTATCAGCGTCGATTTCCCGGAGCCGCTCACGCCTGTTACCAGTATCAATTGACCTAAAGGTATCTTTACTGATACATTTTTAAGATTATGTCCTGAAGCACCTTTCAGTTCAATGAAGTTGCCGGAACCTTTTCTTCTTTCCGAAGGAACGGTAATATTTTTTTCTCCGCTCAGGTATTGCGAGGTTTCAGAACCTGACGACAAAACTTCTTCCGGCGTTCCAGATGCCACTATCTTGCCGCCATGAAATCCTGCCCGCGGACCAATATCCACCAGGTGATCTGCAGCAAGCATGATATCCTTATCGTGCTCAACTACGAGTACGCTATTTCCTATATCCCTGAGGTTCTGCAGGGCCTTGATCAAACGCTGGTTATCGCGCTGATGAAGGCCAATACTTGGTTCATCCAGGATATAGGTTATGCCCTGAAGCTGCGATCCAATCTGGGTTGCCAGGCGGATACGCTGATATTCTCCCCCGCTCAGGCTGCGTGATGGCCGGTTTAGCGTAAGATATGTAAGTCCCACATCCAGGAGGAACTGAAGCCTTTCCCTGATCTCTTTTAGAAGATCCCTGGCGATCAGTTTTTGCCGGGTATTCAAACGCACTTCAAGGTCCTCAAACCACTCAGCAAGCAACACCAGGTCCCATTCACTTATTTCTGATATATTCTTTTCATCGATCCTGAACCAAAGGCTTTCTTTCTTTAGCCTTGAGCCATTACAGGTTTTGCATGTTTCCAGTTTCATGAACTGTTCTGCCCAATCACGGATTGATTCACTTGTTGATGTGGAAGCGAACCATCGCTTTACCATATTCACCACACCTTCATATTCAGTTGTGTAATAGATGGGCCCTTCGGACTGCATATCCATTTCAACTTCACTTCCGGTATCTGCAGGATCTTCCGAACCGTACAATAATACCTTCATTGCCTTATCTGAAAGAGAACTAATTGGCTTATCAAGATTGATCTTATGCCTCCTGGCTACCTGGTTAATCTGCTTATAAACATAGGCTTCGCGTTCCTCTCCCAGTGGAACGATCCCTCCTTCTTTCACACTTAGTTCACGGTCAGGAATTATGGCATCGAGATCTACATGGTACATTGTTCCAAGACCTTTACAGGATGGACATGCGCCATAAGGCGAATTAAAAGAAAATGTGTTCGGAGAAGGCTCCTCATAGCTCAGCCCGGTGTCGATACACATCAGTTGTTTGCTGTATTGATGAAGTGTATTATCATCATGAACCAGCAGGAATAGCAAATCCTTCCCCATCTGCATGGTTTTCTGCACGCTTTGAGAAAGACGGAATTTCATATCTGGTGTAACCTGGAGCCGGTCCACTACCACTTCTATGTCATGGATCTTATACCTGTCGAGTTGCATCCTTGGGGTTATATCAAGTATTTCCCCATCAACCCGGACCTTTACAAAGCCTTTCTTCCTGATATCTTCAAAAAGTTCCCGGTAATGACCTTTTCTTCCCCGCACCAACGGTGCGAGGAGTGTGATCTTAGCGTCTTTGAATTTTTTAAAAATTGTCTGCAGGATCTCTTCCTCAGAAAACTTCACCATCGGCTTGCCGGTATTATAACTATATGCGATGGCAGCCCGGGCATAAAGCAACCTCAGAAAGTCGTAGATCTCTGTAATCGTTCCAACGGTACTACGCGGATTCTTATTTGTTGTCTTTTGCTCAATTGAGATCACCGGTGAAAGACCTGTAATCTTATCAACATCAGGCCTTTCCATATCGCCTACAAATTGCCTTGCATAGGCCGAGAAGCTTTCCATGTAGCGCCGCTGTCCTTCGTTATATATAGTATCAAAGGCCAATGATGACTTTCCGCTACCACTTACACCTGTAAATACTACCAGTTTATTCTTGGGGATGGTTAGATCAATATCCTTCAGATTATGTTCCCGGGCTCCGAAAACCTCGATAACCCCCTGTGCTGATTCCGTTTTATTACTTTTCATTTTCCAGGATGCAAAGATAAGATGCCTTCTGCGCCAAGTATTGGCTTAGTTGTTGAATTATAGTTAACTGATCAATGACTTATTCATTAAAAATTAAAACAATGAACCGATTGATTTTAAATTTCAGGCAGCTATTCTTATTAGTTTCCCTCACATTGTTCTCTGCACTGGCATGGGCACAGGAAGAAGCTGCATCAACAAGTTCCTCAGTATCTACCACCACTACCACCTCAACAGAACGTACCTGGTACACTGAGCCCTGGGTTTGGATAGTAGGCGGGGCTGTTTTCCTGCTCCTTTTGATCGCGTTAATGAGAGGCGGTGGCGACCGTAGCGGAAGAACAGACAGGGTTACTGTTTCAAAAACGATCAAAACCGATACTGACGTTTGATCTTAAAGGCTAAACTAAAAAAAAGCTGCCCCAAAATGGGGCAGTTTTTATTTCCAGGGGGGTATTAATCTCTGGCACTATTACCTCTCAGCAATGCCACTAATAATAATAAAAATACTGCTCCTCCTACGATCCACACCCATGGTTGGGTAAAGAACCCTCCACTCCCATTATCCGAACTGATGTTTACATCAACCGATTTTGTTTCCTGGGCAACAGAATAAAGTGAAAAAAGAAGAGTTGCCATTAATACACTCAGCTTCTTCGAAAAAGCAGAGGTAATTTTTTTTACTGATGTTTTCATATGTAGATGTTTTCTAAGTATAAATAAAATTTGATGCCATTTACTGATGAAAAACTGAATTCGTTGATTCGCAGCCGAATGGGGTCGTTCTTCCACATCATTTCCTGAATTTTCATCCGTAGCAATAACTGATGAGCACAACAAAATAAAATTCAACTGATGCATTTTGCTTGGCTTGGAAGTTGTTTCTGATGAACAAGAAATTTTTCAAAAAATGAAGCAAGTAAAAAGATATGTACTATTCCTGGTGGCCATTATGGCATCCACCATTGTGAAAGCCCAGGATACGGTGGTTACAACAACTTCTGAAGAATTATGGTACCTCGAACCCTGGGTATGGATAGCTGGCGGAGTTGTTCTGCTATTATTATTAATGGCTTTATTCAGGGGCGGTAGAAAAAAACGCGATGGAAATTCCAGGACTGACAGGGTTATCATAACCAAGACTGTAAGAACAGAAACCGATACAGAATAATTTTTAAAACATAAACTGAACACTATGACAACGAATGACAACCTCATAGAGGTTTTAAATGATCTTGTAGAGATCAATAATGACCGTATTAACGGCTATATGAAAGCTTCAGAGGAAACAAAAGACCTGGATGCAGATCTGAGAGCCGTCTTCCACAAAATGGCTGACCAAAGTCGCAACATTAAATCTGAATTGACCGAAGCAGTTCTGGCGCGTGGCGGAAAGCCGGCAGAAGGGACTACCAATTCAGGGAAGATCTACAGGGTATGGATGGATGTAAAAGCCACTTTCACCGGGCACGATCGGCAGAGTGCACTGGAGTCTTGTGAGTTTGGTGAAGACGCTGCACAAAAAGCATATAAGCTGGCACTTAACAGCGACGCTGATATGGATCCGGAAATCAGGAGCATGATCACGAACCAACAATCGGAATTGAAGACTTCACACGATCTAATTAAAAAATACAGGGATGCTCATAAAGCTATGAGTTGATGCTGAAAGCCCGGTTAATCCGGGCTTTATTCTTTCTTACTTTTTTGATCATAACTTTTCTCCGCAACGTTTGCAGAATCTTGCATCCTCATCGTGTCCTTCCTTTCCACAGCCGGGACACACCTGCGGATTAATCCCCTTGCCCCGAACTGCAATTGCCATCTCCGTGGTAATGATACCTGTTGGTACTGCAATAATCCCATAACCAAGCATCATGATGGAACTGGCGATGAATTTACCAATTGGTGTTATTGGCGCTACATCACCGTAGCCTACCGTTGTAATTGTAACTATTGCCCAGTAAATTGATGAAGGAATACTTTCGAAACCCGGTGTTCCCGGTTCAACCAGGTACATCATTGAACCCATTATAATTACCAGCATCAGCACCACTAACATGAATATGCTAATCTTCTTCAGGCTGCTTTTTATTGCAAACCCCAGGAACCGCATCTCGCTTATATAATGCGTAAGCCGGAATATCCTGAAGACCCGTAGAATCCGGAGCGACCGTAAAACAAGCAGGCTTTGGGCGCCGGGAAAAATAAAACTCAGGTACATCGGCAGGATCGCAAGTAGATCGATCAACCCCAGCCAGCTGAATGCATAACGTGCAGGGCTTCTAACGGAGATAAGCCTTAAAATGTATTCAAGACTGAAAATGCCTGTGAGTGTCCATTCAATTATGTAGAATATTCTTCCATATTTCTCATTCAGACCGGCGATGCTGTCGAGCATAACAATGAGAATACTGAAGAGGATGAGGAACAACAGGGTAACGTCGAATGCTTTCCCTTCAGAAGTGTGGGATTCAAAAATGATCTCATGAAGTTTTTCCCTGAATCTTTTCAAGTGTCATTATTGAGTTTAAAAGTAAAACCCGTTCATACAATTCAGACGTTGAATTCGTGCTCAAGCATGCTCATTTCCACAAGACTATACCATTTGCCATTGAAAAAAGTATTGTCCCTCATGATTCCTTCAATCGAAAATCCTGCCTTTGTATAACAATGAATAGCATCCTTATTATTATTATACACCCCCAGGCTTATCCTGTGCAGGCCAAGTTCCCTGAATCCAAACTCAGCGGCTTTCCTTACCATTATGTTACAAATACCTCTGCCACGGGCCTCAGGTACTATATATACCCTTGTTATCCTTCCCGACCTGTTCTTTTGGCTCAACGATCCAAGGGAAATATGCCCCACTGATTTCCCCGATACTTCTTCAACAACTTTAAAAACATAAGCCTCAGCACCAGGCTGGTTCACATTGCTTATATACCATTCAAGGCTTTCGCTGGTCAAAGGAAAATTGAATAAACCACCGGCCCAGTTCATCATCAACTCTTCTGTATCAATCCACCTTATCAGTTCTTCAAAATCTTTCCTGGTGAAATATTCCAGTCGTATCATATTGGTTCTTTGCGTAAAGATAGCAGAACAGGATGCATAATATTATTCCTTTGTTCCGATTGGTATGGTTACTGCTTAAATGGAGGATAAATCTCAGAATCATGAAAAAATACCTTTTGAACACCATGTTACTTGTAGCGATTGCCTCCTCGGCGAATGCTCAGAGAACCCAGTTTGGCCTGAAAGCAGGAGCAAACTTTGCAAATGTTGAGACTAAAGATGGCCCGGATTTCAAATACAAACCCGGATTTCATGGAGGTCTCCTTGCACACATCCACGTAAGTGATCATATTGCAGTACAACCCGAGGTTGTCTATTCCCTGCAGGGGGGTAAATATGAAACACCATTAACAGAAACAAAACTGAACCTGACGTACGTGAACATCCCGGTTCAATTACAGTATATGTTCAGCAATGGTTTTCGGATCCAGACAGGTCCCCAGGTCGGCTTTCTCGTAAATGCAGAAACCGAGATCAATGATGAGGAACTGGATGTAAAGGATGATATGAATACAACAGATTTCAGCTGGAGCCTTGGAGTGGGATATTTAACGAGCACAAACCTCGGATTTGATGTCCGCTACAATCATGGTCTTTCCAACATCTTTGATGTAGGCACGAACACCGGGAAGAACCGGGTCTTCCAGGTCGGACTATTTTATCAATTCGGTCCTAAGAAATAAAAAAACCAGGCTTCGGGCCTGGTTTTTTTTTGCAAGACCGTCTCAATTATTCATTATATAATCATTGAGTTCATCCTTACTGGAAGAAAAAGAGAACACATTATTCACTTTGAAATAGTTTGAGGGGTCAGTAACATACTTATAGGCATACTTCGCAAAAGCAAGCTTTGTTTCTTCAAATCCAAAAACTTCGCATACCTGAACAACCTGGGCAGAAGTAAGGCAGTTCGATGAAACGATAGATTTGGAAGTAGAGAGTTTTGATTCATCGAAAGAGGCATCAGCAATGGTTTTCAGCGCAGCCGAAAAATCGGTTGAACGCATTCCTGTTGAGCCCGTACAACCACGCCTTGAGGTGGAATTATAACCATTATTACTATTAGAATGGGAGGTTGTTGATGTAGTGGTTACGGTTTCTGAATAACCCGGATCATTTATGTTCACCTGCATGTTCAGTCCATTAACACTTACGCTTGCTGAAACAGGATTAGTTGATGTTGTTGTGGTGGTAGTTACACTAACATGTTCGCGCGGCGGATGCCCGTAACGATGCACATAAACATTGGACGGAGGTACAAAATCCGGCTCCACATCAATCATCGAATAATAATTCAATTTCGCTTTTCCTGCTTTATCTCTACGGATCCTGTATGTAACATCTTTCATTACACCGTCGGCGTCAGCTATCAACAGGTTGTTTTTAGAAATAGGCATAATGGAAGAATCCTGGAAGATGATCTTCGCATTATAATAAGGCTGGGGTAATTCTTCAATCCGAATGTTGACCTGGCCAGAATTATTTTGCTTTTCTCCATTCAGGACCAGGAAGAATTTATCTCCATCTTCAGAAAAGATAGTAAGCGCACCATGCTTTTGGGCATATACCATAGTAACACTTGCAGAAAGGCATAAAGCCAACAAAAACTGATTTCTCATAGCAATTTTTTTCAAATGTAGGATAATTATATTAAGGTAATATTTCTATATAACCCTATGGCTTATAACGTAAAAAGGCAGTTGATAGTATAATTCTATAAGGAAAGCAGGAAATGCAATGATATTTAGAAAACCCGGATGATCTTTACAAAGCGAGGTGTAAACCATGAATTCATTCCACTCACCATTACCCTTCTACCCGATCCCGATGCAGCATGAACAAATAAGAGTTCTCCATTTTTATTGGACGTTACTAAACCCAGGTGTCCAACCTCCCCGCTGTTGATGTCGGTACCAGTGAACAGGATTATATCTCCGCGTTTAGCATCCTTCTGCCTGACTTCTCTGCCTGCGTTTGTAAAGTCCCTCGAGATCCGGGGCACCTTCACACCAAACCTGCTGAATACATAATTCACGAATCCCGAACAATCAAAACCCTGTGTTGGTTCGCTGCCACCATATAGATATGGAATACCCTGGAAACTTTCTGCAAGTGCAACAACTTCATCCGGATCAGCATTTTTGACATCGATCTTTACTGCCGGGACATAGCCTTTAAGTACAATACCCCTGGGTTTGTCAGGAACTTTATTGACTGTCTGTGTCGAATGACAGGAGATAATAAAAAGTGAGCAGAACAAAAATATTCTCATGGAGATCAAAGCTGCTTTGCTGAAATGATCTTTACAGGTTCTGCAAGTTGGTCACCATTCAATTCGCCCGACTGGATGCGCTTTACTACATCCATACCTTTAATGACCTTGCCAAATGCTGCCATACCCATACTATCCCTGGTCCCTCTCCGGCCGTGATCAAGAGGAGACTGATCATCAATGCAAATAAAAAACTCGGAAGATGCAGTTCCTGTATCGGTACGCGCCATGGAAACGATCCCGTTTGTATGACTTAAACCACTAACAGAGGTTGGTTCATGCGGAATGAAAGCAGGTTTAGCCTTCCCGGGATTAAGGTGAATCCCACCCTGGACCAGCCCCGGGTTGAAAGAGGTTGCAGGATCATCTTCAGCACGAAGAACCCTGTAAAAGGATCCTTCATCGTATAGTTTGTTCTGAACATTTTCCAGGAAAGCTGAAGAGGTAACTGGTGCTTTTTCGGTGTAAATCTCCATGAGAATTTTTCCAGCAGATGTCCTGATTTCAACAGTGGGCTTATCATACTTTTCTGAACATGCAAAAAGAAGGAGAAGAACCGGCAACCATTTCATGATGATAAATATAAATGAAAAAGGGTCATCTGAACAGATAACCCTTCTTGATCTTTTGTTCCTCCGCCTGCATTACCAGGATCAGGTTCATGGGTATTTCTCAGCTATTATTAAGCACCCCATAAAAGATCTGTAATTATGTATTAAAATTCTGTGCCAATGATCACATCATTGATTTTCAGTAAGCAGGATCCTCTCTTTTGGTTCCCCTGTGGAAAATGTTCTATCACTTGTATGCAATTGGGCAGCGGTTGCCGCAAGTGCATAAAACAGCACAACTATACAGAAAGTGATCAGAAACATTAGCTTTCCCTGCGCATGTGGATTCATAACATCATCTTTTAGTTCAACCCATTTAAGCCAAAGGTTGTTCCAATCCACAATTTTCATCCCGGTTACTTTAAAAGACATTGAATTCAAAATAGTTAAGGTGATGTTTATTTAATGGAAGAGATGTAGAAATGGTGTTGCAATTCTGGGGAAAAAGTTGACATTTGCAAAAAATTCCAGATGCAGATCCAGGTATTAAAATCAAAGATCCACAGGGCAACCATAACGGAAGCCAATTTAGAGTATGTGGGAAGCCTCACGTTGGATGAGGACCTGATGGATGCTGCGAATCTTATAGAGGGGGAAAAGATCCATGTAGTGAATGTAAATAATGGTGAAAGGCTTGAAACCTATATCATAAAAGGTAAGCGTGGCAGTGGTGTGGTTTGCCTGAATGGCCCTGCTGCACGTAAAGGTGCCGTTGGAGATATTATTATAGTGATCTCTTATGCCCTTATGGATTTTGAAGAGGCAAAAAAGTTTTCACCGGCCTTATGTTTTCCCGGTGCAGGAAACCTTTTAAAATAAAGAACAACAATTTGGGTAATAATCTCAGTAGTTGTATTTTTGCCACCCCTTCGGAATAATGGAGAGGTGCCTGAGAGGCCGAAAGGAACGGTTTGCTAAATCGTCGTACGGGTAACACTGTACCGTGGGTTCGAATCCCACCCTCTCCGCAGAAGAAATTAGTGTTCGGGATGTAGCGTAGCCCGGTTATCGCGCCTGGTTTGGGACCAGGAGGGCGCAAGTTCGAATCTTGCCATCCCGACAAAAAACAAAAGCCTTGCAAGTTTGCAGGGCTTTTTGCTTTGGGAGGCGTGCCATGCTTGCATGGCTAAGCATACCGAAGCGAAAAGCCCTGGCCTGCGTAGCAGGCAAGGCTTTTGTTTTTTAGGCCAACACAACAAAGATCAGCGCAGCTAATCTTGCT
>JAEZEI010000019.1 GCA_023417815.1 Bacteroidota bacterium
GGTCCACCCGGCCCTGGCGGTCCACGGGCACGGCGGTCGCGGCGTCGTCGACGTGGCGTGCGGCCGCCAGCAGGGCCGCCCGCTCCACGGCCGAGGTGACCACCCGGGTGCCGGTGCGACGTCGGGCGCGGGCGGCCGCCAGCACCGCCGTGTGGAGGCTCGCGGTGTGGCTCGGGGTGAGACGGACCTCCTGCGGCCGGGCGCCGAGGGCGTCGGCGAGCGTCTCGCGCGCGGCGTCCAGCAGGAGGCGGGCGCGCCGACCCTCGGAGTGCAGCCGTCGGGGGTCGGCCCAGCCGTCGTCGAGGGCGGCCAGGTAGGCCTCCTGGGCGACCGGGAGCACGGGAGCGCGACCGCCTGCATCGAGGTAGGTCCGGTCCACGCGGTCACGCTATCGCCCCGGCATAGAACCGGGTCGACACGCGTTGAGGACCAAAGAAGATCATGAGCGGACATGCCCGCGAACGCGCGGTACGCTGAGCCGGCCAGGACCAAAGTCCTGGCCGCGCGCACGCACACTGTCGCGCCCGACGCGTCGAATGTGAGGTCAGTGTGGACAGCGACCGCAGCCGCCCACGCCGCTCGCGGGTCCGTCTCGCAGCGGTGGTGACCGGCAGCACCCTGGTGCTCGCCGGCTGCTCGAGCGAGCAGGTCAGCCGGGGTTTCCTGCCCGGCTACTCCGACGGCGAGGTCACCAACATGACCGAGCGGATCACGAGCCTGTGGACCGGTTCGTGGATCGCCGCGCTCGCCGTCGGGGTCGTCGTCTGGGGCCTGGTCCTGTGGGTCGTGACGGTCTACCGCAAGCGCAAGGACGACGACGTCCTGCCCGTGCAGCTGCGGTACCACGTGCCGCTCGAGGTGATGTACATCGTCCTGCCGATCCTCATGATCGGCGTGATGTACATCTACACGGCGCGCGACATCGAGGCGATCACCGACGTGTCCGCCGAGCCCGACGTCGTCGTCGAGGTCTACGGCAAGCAGTGGAGCTGGGACTTCAACTACATCGACGAGGACGTCTGGGACTCCGGCGTGCACGCCGCCGACGTCGGCTCCCCGGACGGCCCGGAGAGCCCCGGTGGCCTCGACGAGGTGCCGACCCTGTACCTCCCGGTCGACCAGCGCGTGGAGTTCCGCCTGGAGTCGCGCGACGTCATCCACTCGTTCTGGGTGCCCGCGTTCCTGTACAAGCTCGACGTGTTCCCCGGCCAGGAGAACGTCTTCCAGGTCGTGCCGACCCGCGAGGGCGTGTACGCCGGCAAGTGCGCGGAGTTCTGCGGCGAGTTCCACGCGGGGATGCTCTTCAACGTGGCCGTCGTCTCCCGGGAGGAGTACGACGCGCACATCGCCGAGCTGCGCGAGGCCGGCCAGACCGGCCGCCTCGGGCCCGAGCTGAACCGCCAGCAGAACCGCGGCGACGACAACTCCATCCCGACCGGGGAGTCCTGATGACGGCGTACGCCCAGTCCGCAGCGCAGGTCACCGGCGCCGCCCCGCGCCGGTCGCTGGGTCGCGTCACCGTCGACCTCGTCACGACGACGGACCACAAGACGATCGGCTACATGTACCTGGTCACGTCGTTCGTGTGGTTCTGCCTCGCGGGCGTCATGGCGCTGATCATCCGTGCCGAGCTGTTCGCGCCCGGCCAGCAGGTGGTGCAGAGCCCGGAGCAGTACAACCAGCTCTTCACGATGCACGGCACGATCATGCTGCTGCTCTTCGCGACCCCCCTGTTCGCCGGGTTCGCCAACGTCATCATGCCGCTGCAGATCGGCGCGCCCGACGTCGCGTTCCCGCGGCTCAACGCGCTGTCGTACTGGCTCTACCTCTTCGGCGGCCTCATCGCCGCGGGCGGCTTCCTGACCCCGCAGGGGGCGGCGTCCTTCGGGTGGTTCGCCTACGCGCCGCTGTCGACCACGACGTACTCCCCGGGCCTCGGCGGCGACCTGTGGGTGTTCGGCCTGGCGCTCGCGGGCTTCGGCACCATCCTCGGCGCCGTCAACTTCATCACCACGATCATCACGATGCGTGCGCCCGGCATGACGATGTTCCGGATGCCGATCTTCACCTGGAACACGCTCGTGACGAGCCTGCTGGTGCTCATGGCGTTCCCGCCGCTGGCCTCGGCGCTCTTCGCGCTCGGCTCCGACCGGCGGCTCGGGTCGCAGGTGTTCAACCCGGAGCACGGCGGCGCGATGCTCTGGCAGCACCTGTTCTGGTTCTTCGGCCACCCCGAGGTCTACATCATCGCGCTGCCGTTCTTCGGCATCGTCAGCGAGGTCATCCCGGTCTTCAGCCGCAAGCCGATCTTCGGGTACAAGGGCCTGGTCTACGCGACGATCGCGATCGCGGCGCTGTCGGTGACGGTCTGGGCGCACCACATGTACCCGACCGGCCAGGTGCTGCTGCCGTTCTTCGCGCTCATGACGATGCTCATCGCGGTGCCGACCGGCGTGAAGTTCTTCAACTGGATCGGCACGATGTGGCGAGGGAAGCTCACGTTCGAGGCCCCCATGCTGTGGTCGATCGGCTTCCTCGTGACGTTCCTCTTCGGCGGCCTGACCGGCATCATCCTCGCCTCGCCGCCGCTGGACTTCCAGGTGCACGACAGCTACTTCGTGGTGGCGCACTTCCACTACGTCGTCTTCGGCACGGTGGTGTTCGCGATGTTCGCCGGCTTCTACTTCTGGTGGCCCAAGTTCACCGGCCGGATGCTCGACGAGCCCCTCGCCAAGGTGCACTTCTGGATGACGTTCGTGGGCTTCCACGCGACGTTCCTCATCCAGCACTGGCTCGGGGCGATGGGCATGCCCCGCCGGTACTACGACTACATGCCCGAGGACGGGTTCACCTGGATGCACCAGGTGTCGACGGTGGGGTCGGTGCTCCTCGCGGCCGCCACGCTGCCGTTCCTGTGGAACGTCTACCGCAGCGCGCGCGGACCGCTGGTCGCGGTCGACGACCCGTGGGGCTACGGCAACTCGCTCGAGTGGGCGACGTCGTGCCCGCCCCCCCGGCACAACTTCGTCTCGCTGCCGCGGATCCGGTCCGAGCGCCCCGCGTTCGACCTGCACCACCCGGAGGTGGCGGCGATGGACCACGTCGAGCCCGACGCCGACAGCCCCCTCGACTGGGAGGCGGACCGCCGCGGCCAGGTGAGCACGGCTCGCGAACGGCTCGCCACGGGCGACGCCCGCCCGCAGGAGTCGTCCACGGTGGTGCTGGACGACCCGGACCGCCCCGCCGGTGACGAGGAGGAGCAGCGATGAAGTTCGAGACCCGGCTCTTCCTGCTCCTCGTCCCGTTCTTCGTCGTCGTCGGAGTCGCGTACGGCTGGTGGAGCGGCTGGGAGCCGGTCGGCGTCGTCGCGCTGCTGCTGCTCGCCGGCCTCGTCGGGATGATCGGCGCGTACCTCGGCCGCGTCGCGCGGCACATCGACCCGCGCCCGGAGGACGACCCCTACGGCGAGATCGCGCAGGGCGCCGGCGAGCAGGGTGTCTTCAGCCCCGGCAGCTGGTGGCCGATCGCCTGCGCCGGAGCGGCCGCGCTCGTGTTCCTGGGGCTCGCGGTCGGCTGGTGGCTCGTCGGCCTGGGCACGGTGCTCGGGCTGCTCGCGCTCGTCGGCTGGGTCTTCGAGTTCAGCCGCGGCCAGCACGCCCACTGACCCTTCTCGCGTCGGAGCGCGCGGGCGGACGCCGAAGGCCCGGTCCCCTCGGGGACCGGGCCTTCGGCGTGCAGGGTGGGTGCCAGGCTCAGGTGGCCGGGACGATGAGGCCCGCCGTCTGGGTGCGCGCCCGGGCGAAGCGCTCCTGGGCGTCGGCCCAGTTCACGACGTTCCACCAGGCCTTCACGTAGTCGGGCTTCACGTTGTAGTAGTCCAGGTAGAAGGCGTGCTCCCACATGTCCAGCAGCACCACGGGCACCACCCCGAGCGGCACGTTGCCCTGCTGGTCGTACAGCTGGAACACGACGAGCTTCTGGCCGATCGAGTCCCAGGCGAGGATCGCCCAGCCGGAGCCCTGGACGCTGGTCGCCGTGGCGGTGAAGTGCGCCGCGAAGCCCTCGAACGAGCCGAAGTACTCGTCGATGGCCGCAGCGAGCTCGCCGTCGGGACGGTCGGCGGCCTCGGGGGAGAGGTTGTGCCAGAACGCGGTGTGGTTGACGTGCCCACCGAGGTTGAACGCGAGAGTCTTCTCCAGCCCCACCACCGACGCGAAGTCGTTCGTCTCGCGGGCCTCCGCGAGCTTCTCGAGCGCCTGGTTGGCCCCCGTCACGTACGCCGCGTGGTGCCTGTCGTGGTGCAGCTCCATGATCTTGCCGGAGATGTGCGGCTCCAGGGCGCCGTAGTCGTAGGGCAGGTCGGGCAGGGTGTAGTCAGCCATTGGGCTCCTCCGGTTCGGTGCGATCGTCGATCACCCGTCGTTCGCGTGAACCCCGTCACACGCGGGGCCATTCCCCACTCTGGCGCAGGATCACTCCGGCTGCGCGTCGGTCCCGCCGCCACCCGTCGACGCCGAGCCCGGCAGGGCCCCCACGGGCTCGCTGGGGGCCCCGTCGGACGTGATCCCCGGGGCGGCCGGCTCGTGCGCGGCGAGGGCGTCGTGCGTGCCGTGGGCCTGCGCGGCGGCCACCTCGGCCGGCGTGACGGGCTCGACGCGGTCCTCGAAGAACAGGCGCGAGAGCCGGTGGCGGACGGCGTCGCGCCGGTAGCCCTTGCGCCGCACGCCGCGCTCGTCGTGGGACGGCAGCAGCTCGAAGGGCCGCATCGGCTCGTGGGCGACCTTGACCCAGCGCTCGTACTCGTCCAGCGGGCGGTGCACCTCGATGTACTCACCGGAGGCGAACCGCACGACGCGACCCGTCTCGTGACCGTGCAGCACCAGCTCGCGGTCCTTGCGCTGCAACCCGAGGCACACCCGCTTCGTCACCCAGAACGCGACCACGGGCGCCACGAAGAACAGGATGCGGAAGACCCAGGTGATGTCGTTGATCGAGAGCCCGAAGTGCGTGGCCATGATGTCGTTGGACCCGGCCAGCACCAGGATGCCCATCCCGGTCAGGAGCGAGACACCGAACGCGGTGCGGAAGGGCCGGTTGCGCGGGCGCTCGGCGACGTGGTGCTCGCGCCGGTCGCCGGTCACCCAGGCCTCGATGAAGGGGTAGAGCGCCAGCAGGGTGAAGAACAGGCCGGGGATCAGCACTCCCGGCACGAGGATGTTCCAGGAGATGGTGAAGCCGCCGATGACCCACTCTGTGCCCTGCCCGGGCATGAGTCGCAGCGCGCCCTCGAGGAAGAGCATGTACCAGTCGGGCTGTGCGCCCGCCGACACCGGGGACGGGTCGTAAGGCCCGTAGTTCCACACCGGGTTGATGGTCATCGTCGCGCCCATCAGGGCCAGCACGCCGAAGACGACGAAGAAGAAGCCGCCGGCCTTGGCCATGTACACCGGGAAGAGCGGGGCGCCGACGACGTTGCGGTCGGACGCGCCCGGCTGCGCGTAGTGGGTGTGCTTGTGGAGCACGACGAGGAACAGGTGCAGGCCCACCAGGGCGAGGATCAGCGCCGGGACCAGCAGGATGTGCACGGTGAACAGCCGCGGGATGATGTCGGTCCCCGGGAACTCGCCGCCGAACAGGAAGTACGACAGGTAGCTGCCGACGATCGGGATGGAGCGCGCGACGCCGTCGGCGATCCGCAGGCCGTTGCCCGACAGCACGTCGTCCGGCAGGGAGTACCCGGAGAACCCGGCGGCCAGGCCGAGGATCATGAGCGTGAAGCCGACGAGCCAGTTCACCTCGCGCGGCTTGCGGAAGGCTCCGGTGAAGAACACGCGCATCATGTGCGTGACGATCGAGGCCATGAACAGCAGCGCCGCCCAGTGGTGGATCTGCCGCATGAGCAGGCCGCCGGTGACCTCGAACGAGATGTCGAGGACCGAGGCGAAGGCTTCCGACATGCCCACGCCGTCCATCGGCGCGAACGGGCCCTCCCACACCGTGTGACCCATGCTCGGCACGAAGAACAGGGTCAGGAAGATGCCGGTGAGGATGAGGACGATGAACGAGTACAGGGCGATCTCACCGAGCATGAACGACCAGTGGTCGGGGAACGCCTTGCGCGCGAAGTTCTTGACCAGCAGGCCGATGCCCGTGCGCTGGTCGAGGTAGTCGGCGGTGGCGGCGGCGCCCTTGTCGAGACGGCTCACTTGAGACGCTCCCAGTAGCTCGGGCCGATCGGCTCGTGGAAGTCGCTCTGGGCGACCAGGTAGCCCTCGTCGTCGACGGTGATCGGCAGCTGGGGCAGGGGCCGGCTGGCCGGCCCGAACACGACCCGCGCGCCGTCGGCGACGTCGAACGTCGACTGGTGGCACGGGCACAGCAGGTGGTGCGTCTGGCGCTCGTAGAGGGCCACGGGGCAGCCGACGTGGGTGCAGATCTTCGAGAAGGCGACGATGCCCTCGTACGACCACCCCTCGCCCTGCTCGGACCGCAGCTCACGCGGGTCCATCCGGACCATGAGGACGACGGCCTTGGCCTTCTCCTCGATCCAGTGCTCGCTGTCGTACAGGCCGTCGGGGATGACGTGGAACGCGGAGCCGATGGTCACCTCGGACGCCTTGATGGGCGTGCCCGAGGGGTCCCGGGTCAGCTTCACGCCGCGGCGCCACATCGTGTGGCGGAAGGCGCCGACGTTCCAGTCGCCACCCACCTCGCCGACGAGCGGCACCGCGATGGTGAGGGGAAAGAGCGCCAGGGCGGAGACCATCGCACCCTTGAGCACGCCGCGCCGGGCGATCCCGGAGTCCTCTGCGCCGGCCTTCAGCTCCGCCACGGCGCCGGCGCGCACCTCGGGGGTGCTCTTCTGCGGGTGACGGGGCTCGACGGCGTGCCGGTCCGACATCAGGGTCTTCGCCCAGTGCGCGGCGGCCGCGCCGATGCCGAACAGGGCCAGGAAGAGCGAGACGCCCAGCAGCAGCGTGGAGGTCCGCACGCTCTCGACGGTGTCCCCGGGGCGCGCCACGACGTAGGCGACGATGAACCCGATCGTGCCGAGGACGGAGACGCCGAAGAGCGCCGCGACCTGGCGGGTGGCCCGGCGCGCCGCGACGGGGTCCTCGTCGGCCAGCCGAGGCCGGTGGGGCGCCGGGCCCGGGTTCTCGAACCGCTCGGGCAGGCGGTCCGGTCCGGTCCCGGCCGGGCCGGGGACGAGGGCGCCCTGCGCGCCCGCCGGGACGTCCGTGGACTGTGCTCGTGTCTCGCCGCTCATGCGGACTTCGCTCCGATCCAGACGGCTGCCCCGATGAGCAGGCCCATGCCGACGATCCACACCCACAGGCCCTCGACCACCGGGCCGACGGCGCCCAGGTCGGTGCCGCCGGGCGACCCGTCGCGCTGGGCGTCGAGGAACGCGATGATGTCCCGCTTCTCCTCGGGGGTCAGGTTCGCGTCGTTGAACACCGGCATGGACTGCGGACCGGTCGCCATGGCCTGGTAGATGTTCCGCGGCGACGTCCCCGCGAGCGACGGCGCGTACTTGCCCTCGGTCAGCGCGCCGCCCTTGCCGATCGCCCCGTGGCACATCGCGCAGTTGGTGCGGAACAGAGCCATGCCGTTGGCCGCGTCGCCGAGCGTCGGGTCGACCTGCTCGTCCGTGGGGATCGCGGGACCAGGGCCGAGGGACGCGACGTAGGCGGCGAGCTGACGGATCTGCTCGGTGTCGAAGACCGGGGGCTTCGCGGGCGCCTGCGGGCCGTTCGCCTGCATCGGCATCCGGCCCGTCGAGACCTGGAAGTCCACGGAGGCGGCGCCGACGCCGATGAGGCTCGGGACGCCGTCCCGGCCCTCCGCCGACGGCCCGTGGCAGGTCGCGCAGTTCGCGGTGAAGAGCGCCTTGCCGGCCGCGACGTCGTCCTCGCTCACCGCGGCGGCCTGCGCCTGCGTCGGCGCGAGCGCCGCGTACACCGCGCCGGTGAGGACGAGCGCCAGCAGGAGGAGCACCACCGGGGCCATCCGGTGGTGCCGACGGTCAGCGATGGCCTTCACTCGGCGGTCCCCAGCTTTCTGATGACGCGGGCGGTACCCGGGCCGACCGGCCGGCCGGTCATCGGATCAGGTAGATCGCGCCGAAGAGCGCGACCCAGACGACGTCGACGAAGTGCCAGTAGTACGACACGACGATGGCGGTCGTGGCCTCGTGGTGGCCGAACCGGCGGGCGGCGAAGGAGCGGCCCAGGAGCAGCAGGAAGGCGAGGAGCCCGCCGACGACGTGCAGCCCGTGGAAGCCGGTGGCGAGGTAGAACACCGACCCGTACGGGTCGGAGTTGATCGCGACGCCGTGCTGGACGAGCTCCGCGTACTCGAACACCTGCCCGCCGATGAACACCGAGCCCATGATGAAGGTGAGGGTCATCCACTCCTGGGTGCCCCAGCGGTTGACCTGCAGGAGGGTGCCGGCGCGGCGCGGCTGGAACCGCTCGGCCGCCCACACGCCCATCTGGCAGGTCACGGAGCTGAGCAGCAGGATGCCCGTGTTGATCGAGGCGAAGACCAGGTTGAGCTCGCCGGTCCGCTCGGCCCAGAGCTCGGGGAGCCCGGCGCGGGTCGTGAAGTACATCGCGAAGAGCCCCGCGAAGAACATCAGCTCGCTCGCGAGCCAGACGATGGTGCCGACCGCGACGGGGTTCGGGCGGTTGACGCTCAGGTGGGGGCGGGCGGCGACCGCCGTGGTTGTCGACACGCCTGCCATTATGGCTGAACTCGGGACCTAGGACCTACTCCGCTCGCGGGCGCGTTCGATCACGGTCCAAGGGGCCGGCGGCGGCGGTCGCGGGCAGCGTCGTCGGCGGCCCGCGTGCGAAGATGCGGGCGACAGGAGCCGGTCGTCGAGGTGGAGGCACGCGAGATGCGCGACGAGTGGGACGTGGCCGAGGGCACCGTCGAGGAGCCGGTGCGCAGGGTCCTGCTGTACAGCGACCACGTGCACACCCGTGAGTCCGTGCTGCTCGGCGTCGGGACCCGGGTGGCCAAGGACCTGCCACGGGTCGAGTGGGTCGAGGTCGCGACCCACGCGATGGTCGTCTCCCGCGTCGAGACCGAGCACTTCGACCTGCTGATCCTCGACGGAGAGGCCGGCAAGTCCGGCGGGCTCGGGCTCTGCCGCCAGCTCAAGGACGAGATCTTCCGCTGCCCGCCCGTGCTGGTGCTCGTCGGCCGGCGCGAGGACCTCTGGCTCGCGTCGTGGTCGGAGGCCGACGCCGTGCTCGCGCGCCCGCTGGACCCCCTGGAGCTGCAGGAGACCGTCGCGCGCATGCTGCGCGTCCCCGCCGGCGGCGCCCGGTGACCGTGGCGGACGCCGACGCCGTCGCGCCGACCTGGCCGCGCCTGCTCACCGCGCTCATCGAGCGGCGCGACCTGGCTCCCGCCGAGACCCGCTGGGCGATGCGGCAGGTGATGGAGGGCGAGGCAAGCCCCGTCCAGCTGGCCGGCTTCCTCGTGGCGCTCCGCGCGAAGGGGCTGACCGTCGGGGAGCTGACGGGCCTCGCCGACGAGATGCTCGCGCACGCGCACCGGATCAGCGTGCCCGGGCGAGCGGTGGACGTCGTCGGCACGGGCGGCGACCTCATGCACACGGTGAACATCTCCACGATGGCCGCGCTCACCGTGGCGGGGACCGGGGTCCGCGTCGTCAAGCACGGGAACCGGGCGGCGTCCTCGTCGACGGGGACCGCCGACGTCCTCGAGGCCCTGGGCCTGCGGCTCGACCACGAGCCCGAACGGGTGGCGGCCCTCGCGCAGGAGGTGGGCATCACCTTCTGCTTCGCGCAGCGGTTCCACCCGTCGATGCGCCACGCGGGGCCGGTTCGCAAGGGCCTGGGCGTGCCGACGGTCTTCAACTTCCTCGGGCCCCTCACCAACCCCGCCCAGCCGCCGGCGGTGGCCATCGGCGTGCCCGACGCACGGATGGCGGGGCTCATGGCCGGTGTGCTGGCCGGGCGCGGCACGTCGGCCGTCGTCTTCCGGGGGCCGGAGGGGCTCGACGAGCTGGCACCCGCCGGCGTCTCGGACGTGTGGTGGGTGCGCGACGGCCGGGTCGACCACCTGCAGCTCGACGCCGCGGCCGAGGTCGGTCTGGCCCCGGTGACCATCGCCGAGCTGCGCGGTGGGCAGCCCGACGCCAACGCCGAGGTCGTCCGGCGCTACCTGGCCGGCGAGCGCGGCCCCGTCC
>JAEZEI010000076.1 GCA_023417815.1 Bacteroidota bacterium
GAGCTCGACCGTGTGGCTAAGCGCCGGCGCCATGCCGTGATACCGCAGTCCGCCGGCGTGGATCGGGTCCGGCACGAAATCCATTCCGAGCGTGTGCATTTTGAGCAGCGGGGTCAGCCCCGCCACGTCGCCGTGATCGTAGCGGTATTCGCCCTCGGTGATCGACGGGCACGCGGACGGCTCGGCGGCCACGATCCGTGGGTTCGACCGCCCGTGGATCTTCTCCCGCAGGAACGGGAACGACAGTCCCGCCAGGTTGGAGCCGCCTCCGGCGCAGCCGAACACGACGTCGGCGCCGTCCGGCTCCACCAGCGCCAACTGCGCCACGGCCTCCTGGCCGATGACGGTCTGGTGCAGCACCACGTGGTTGAGGACGCTGCCCAGCGCATACCGGGTGTCCGGGTCGGACGCGGCCACCTCGACGGCCTCGCTGACCGCCATCCCGAGGCTGCCGGTGGTGTCCGGGTCCTTGGCGAGGATCGCGCGCCCGGCCTGCGTGAGCGTCGACGGGCTCGAATGCACCGTGCCGCCGTAGGTGCGGATGAGGTGACCGCGGTACGGCTTGGACTCATATGAGGCACGGACCTGCCACACCTCGACCTCCAGGCCGAACTGGGCGCCGGCGAACGACAGGGCACTGCCCCACTGCCCGGCGCCGGTCTCGGTGGTCAGCTTCTTAACGCCGTCGATGGAGTTGTAGTAGGCCTGCGCCACCGCGGAGTTGGTTTTGTGGCTGCCCACCGGGCTGACGCCCTCGTACTTGACATAGATGTGGGCGCCGGTGTTCAGGGCCTTCTCGAAGCGGCGGGCCCGGATCAGCGGCGACGGTCGCCACATCGCGTAGATGTCGCGCACCGGTTGCGGAATCTCGACGTAGGTCTCGGTGGTGACCTCCTGCGCGATCAACCCGCTGGCGAACAGCGGCGCGAGGTCATCCGGGCCGACTGGTTCCCTGGTGCCGGGATGCAGATGCGGTGGGATCGGTTGGTCAAGCTCCGCCGCCAGGTTGTACCAGTGCGTCGGCACCTCGACGGTGACCAGATCTGGATGGGTGGCGCCGAGCTGTTGAGTCATGCCGGACACTGTAGTGGTCGTGTTCCGGCGGCCGGCTGCCCCTGGTCAGGGCCGCTGGTCTCAATCCGGGAGCGCGTGGACGGCCGATGGGAGGATGGCCCGATGACCACCCTGCACGACCCGCTGACCCTGCCCTGCGGCCTGGTGCTGCCCAACCGCATCATGAAGGCCGCGCTCAGCGAGGCTCTCGGTGACAAGGACCACGCCCCGAGCCGCCGCCTCGAGCGCCTCTACGGCGCCTGGAGCGCCGGTGGGTTCGGCCTGATCGTGACCGGCAACGTGATGGTCGACCGGCGCCAGCTCGCCGAACCGGGCAACGTCGTCATCGAAGACGAGCGCGACCTCGACGCACTGGCCCGCTGGGCCAAGACCGGGAAGGACGCCGGTGTCCCGATCCTGGTCCAGCTCAACCATCCTGGACGGCAGTCCAATCCGCTCGCCCTCGGACACACGCCGGTCGCCCCCAGCGCGGTCCCGATGAATCTGCCGGGCGCGGCGGTCCCCCGCGCCCTGACCGCACCGGAGATCGAGGACATCATCGACCGGTTCGCTGCCGCGGCGGCGGTGTGTGAGACCGCCGGCTTCGACGGGGTGCAGGTCCACGGTGCCCACGGGTACCTCATCGCCCAGTTCCTCTCGCCGCTGTCCAACCGCCGCGACGACGCCTGGGGCGGTGACCCGCAGCGGCGCAGACGCTTCGTCGTGGAGATCGTGCGCCGCATCCGCGCCAGCGTCAGTCCGGGGTTCGCCGTCGGCATCAAGCTCAACTCCGCGGACTTCCAACGCGGCGGCTTCACTGAGGAGGAGTCTCGTGACGTGCTGGCGACGCTGGCCGCCGAAGGCGTCGATCTCTTTGAAATCAGCGGGGGCAGTTATGAACAACCCGCGATGATGGGCACCGCAGCCGCCAGCACCAGGGCGCGGGAGGCCTATTTTCTGGAGTACGCCCGCTCCGCCCGGAGCCTCATCGGGGACATCCCGCTGGCCGTCACCGGCGGCTTCCGCTCACGCACCGCGATGTCGGATGCGGTGTCCAGCGGCGAGTGCGACGTCATCGGCCTGGGCCGGCCGGCGGCCACGATGCCGGACGCGGCGCACGCCGTTCTCTCCGGGCGAACACAGCGGCTGCCCTCGCATCAGATGCGCTTCGGTATGAGGGCAACGCTGGGCCGCGTGGTGGACCTCAAGTTCCTCGACAGCATCCTGGACCTCAGCTGGCACACCGACCAACTCCACCGCGTGGGTGCCGGCCTGCGCCCCGATCTCAACCGCGGCCGCGTTGCCACCGCTGTGGCCATGCTGCGCCGGAACGGGCGCGCCTCGTTCGGACGCCGGCGCGGTCTCTGACCGCTGGCCGGCCCAGCCACAGCAGGTACGCCACCGCGAACGCCGCCCCGTTGGCCAGCACCACCATCGGCCCGGACGCGGTGTCGAGGTGATAGCTGGCGTACAGCCCGATCAGCGCGCAGGCCGCCGCGATGCTCGGCGCGATGAGCAGCATGCGACCGAACCGGTTGGTCAACAGGTACGCGGTGGCCCCCGGCGTGATCAGCAGCGCCACCACCAGCACCACCCCGACGGCCTGCAGCGCCACCACGGCCGTCATCGCCAGCAGACCGAGCAGGGCCGCCCCGAGCAGTCGAGGGTTGAGCCCGATGGCGTGGGCGTGGTTGGGGTCGAAGGCGTAGAG
>JAEZEI010000086.1 GCA_023417815.1 Bacteroidota bacterium
AGGCCACCCAATCATCGTCGGATAACGCCGGGAACTGCTCGCCAAAGAGACAGCGCAAGCCGACGGCACCTTCGGCAATATTCTTTGGGATCGGCATTCTGCCGATATAGCCTTTGATCCGCTGCAGCCCTGCCGGCTCAATGACAGGGCCAATGTCATTGAGGACGGCCCCGGCGATGTATCTGGGCTGCGTCGCGCCCAGAAGCATCGTCAACAAGCCGCCACGCGAGGTGCCGATGAACACGGCGCGGCCCACATCGAGCGACGCCAGCACCGTCACAACATCCGCAAGTTCGACGGCGAGATTGTAGTTGCGCCAATCAGGATCGTAGTCCGACTGGCCGCGCCCGCGATAATCGAGCGCAAAAACAGTCCTCTGACCTTTCGGGTCGGAAGCAAGATAGTTGGCCAGCACCTCAAAATCGCCCTCTGTCCGCGCGAGCCCCGGAAGACAGACGACCGGCAGTCCCACGGCCCCTTCAGGCCGGTAGGATTTGATATGAAGCCGCAGACCATCCGAGGCTGATACGAAAATGCTCTCCCCACGCACGGGAGAACCGCCGGAGGAGGGATTTTCGTCCGACATGGGTGGCCAAGGTATCAGTTCGTCATGCCGCGCCGGAGGTCGGCCTCGATCAGAAGCTTTTGCGAGGCTCCGAACCGCACGCGGTACACCTGCATGTTTTCCATCACCCGCTGAACATAATTGCGCGTCTCGGAGAACGGAATGCGCTCGACCCAGTCGATCGGATCGACTTTCGGGTCACGGGGATCGCCGAACCGTCCGATCCACTCTCGAACGCGGCCCCGGCCCGCATTATAGGCAACAAAGGACAGAATGTAGGAACCGCGATAGGTCTCGATGACATCGCCGAGCTCGGCGGCGCCGATCTGCACGTTGTAAACCGGGTCGTTCAGCAATCTTGCGGCATCGAATGAGACCCCATTCTTTTTTGCTACAAGCTTGGCCGTCCCTGGAAGCACCTGCATCAGTCCCTGTGCATTGGCGCCGGAGCGCGCACGAGGGTTAAAACCACTCTCCTGACGCGCAATCGCGTAAGCGACATGCGGCTCGATCTGCGGGCCAATCGGCTTGAAACGCGGCAAGCCAGCAATGGGATAGGCGTAATATTCAAACGGCAGGCCGCGCCCGACGGCAGTGCGTCCAAGGAGAGCCAACGCGCGGGCATCCTCGCGGCGTTCAACTAGAGCCGCCACGGCAGCCAGAGCCGCTGGATCCGGGGCACGATCGGCAAGATCCGCGACTGCAGACGCGACCAGATCGCGCTCGTCGACCGCTTAGAGCATATCCATGGCGCGTACGATTTCGAGCCGTCCGGCTTGCGGGTGCGACTGCGGCGCTGGAGGAATGCGAAGTTCCGATCCACCGAGGCGCGCATGCGCGATCTGGCCGTAGTAGGTCGTAGAAAACCGCGCGGCGCGTTCATAATGCGTTTTGGCTTCGCCGGTCTGTCCAAGGGCCTCGGCTGTCCGCGCATACCAGTAGTGGCCTCGTGACAGTGAGGCCGGATGCTCGGCAACCTGGATCAGCTGTGCAAAGAGCGGCTTTGCGGTCGCCGGATCATTCAGGAATCGGAAAGCGATCCAGCCCGCCGTAAACAGGTGTTCGACGCGCGCCCCTTCCTTCTCCGGCATTGCCGCATTGCGAGCGATGCGGAACGCCGTTCGGGCGTCTCCCGCATCCAGAAGTTTGCGTGCCAAAAAGCGGCGCTCGTTCCACCACTCGTCCGGGTCCTCGACATTGTTCGATGCCGCCATCATCGCTTGCGCGGCTTCAGCGACATGGTCATTGCGGCGCAGCCACTGCGCGCGTGTGTAGAGATAAACTGCATCATTACGTGCGTCTGGCGGCACGGCATCGAGTAGCGCCTTCGCCTTCGACGATTTGTCGTTCACCGCGGCCCGTGCGCGAACCAAAGCTACCTGGGACGCTCCAATGCGCTGGGCAGCGCGAAGCGCCTGCTCAATATCGTCGGCATACAGGCGCTTGTTCAGTCGGGCCTTGTGATCGCCGCCGGTCAGCAACGGACCGAACGCGTCCAGCACCTGACGTTCCATTTCTGCGGTCAAGGAATCATTACGCCATGCGTCTCGAACGTGTTGCTGCGCCATCGCACGATCGCCCTGA
This sequence comes from Bacteroidota bacterium, assembly GCA_023417815.1. GTDB lineage: Bacteria > Bacteroidota > Bacteroidia > Chitinophagales > Chitinophagaceae > Ferruginibacter. The sequence goes on from JAEZEI010000086.1 coordinate 2,150, forward strand.
GACAGCAAAGCGCGTGCGTACGCGAGCTTGCCTTTGGCGGTCAGCGGCTTGTTGGTCGCAAAATAACGGCGAATGACTGCGTCGTTCACGCCGTTTTGCCAAAGTGCGGCCTCCGCCTTCCGGCGGAACTGTGTGATATTGGGCCACCCTGGGTTACCCGCCACGAATCCGGCATAGCGCTGGAAGTCAAAATCGCTGCTCTCGGCGCGCAGGACGACCCATTCAATCAACTTGGCGGCAACGGGATCGGTGACGCTGTTACCAATGGCTGTGGCTTCCGACGTCTTGCCGCGGCGGGCGAGTTCAATGGCCCTCTTTACGGCCGACAGACTTTCGGAAGACGGCGGCGCGACTGTTGTTACGATCGCGGATGTTAGACGGGATGCTTGAGGTAACGCCGCAACGGACGAGGTCCCCAGCGGCGCGCCGATCGGCGTTGGGAAGGCTGCCGATGTCGCCTCCGATCCGGACTCGGGTCGCGCTCTTGGAATCGGCAACGCCGCCGTGCGTGTCTCATTTTTCGTGGCGGTTGGTCGCGTTACCGGTTTCGCAGATGACTTCGAAGCGTCAGACTTTTTGCCGCCATCGGCCCTTTTGCCGGCCGCAGACTTCGCGTCAGTCTTCTTCGCATCCGATTTCTTGGTGCCGGACTTTGCAGCGGCCGTGGGCTCAGGCTTTTTGTCAGCGGATTTCTTGGGTGCAGCTTTGGATGCCTTGGTCGCCGATACAGGCTCAGCACCCTGTTTAGGGGCCGCATCGACCGACGCTACAGAAAACACCCCCGCCGCCGCCACAACGGCAAGAAAAGAGCCTTTGCGTGTCAAAACATGTCCTCCGCCCCGAATCGGCCTCTGCTGACAAGCTACTTCCTTGATTATGCTGAGAAACCGATTAACGGCCCGCAACCAACCTGTGGCATTCGAAAAAGGCGGGATTGCGGGCCCCCAATACCGCGATCGAGGGGAGCGAGACGGACCTCGAGCGTGCCGAGGCCATCGAGGCGGCGACGACGGCCGAGGGCAACCTGGGCATCGCGCGCAAGCTCGCCGAGGCCAAGATGGCCATCGCGCTCGAGCAGCGCTGGGGCAAGGACCAGATCCTCGAGGCGTACATGAACATCGCCCAGTTCGGGCTGTCCGTGTACGGGGTCGAGGCCGCGGCGCGGTACTACTTCTCGGTCCCGGCGGCGGAGCTGAACTACCTCCAGGCCGCGACCATCGCCGGCATCACCAAGGGCCCGAGCCTGTAC
>JAEZEI010000002.1 GCA_023417815.1 Bacteroidota bacterium
GATGTCGGTTCGTCACATCCTGGGGCTGGAGAAGGTCCCAAGGGTTCGGCTGTTCGCCGATTAAAGTGGCACGTGAACTGGGTTCAGAACGTCGCAAGACAGTTCGGTCCCTATCTGTGATGGGCGCTAGTAAATTGAGAGGACATGACCTTAGTACGAGAGGACCGGGTCGTATGTACCGCTGGTGTATCTGTTGTGCCGCCAGGTGCAATGCAGAGTAGCTATGTACAGCCAGGATAAACGCTGAAAGCATCTAAGCGTGAAACCTTCCTCAAGATGAGTTTACTTTTAAGGGTCGTCAAAGACTATGACGTTGATAGGCTACAGGTATAAAGGTGGTAACATCAAAGCCGAGTAGTACTAATTGCCCGTAAGCTTTATTCTTTTTATTCTCTTACAACTTTTTTCCCAATGTGTTAATCTTATTGGTATCACATACCGCAAAATCTTATGGTGGTTTTGCCGAGGGTGTTCACCTCTTCCCATTCCGAACAGAGAAGTTAAGCCCCTCATGGCCCATGGTACTGCACAACAATGCGGGAGAGTAGGTAGCTGCCATATTCTTTCTAGCCTTTCAGTTTTTACTGAGAGGCTTTTTTATGCCCGGAACTTTATGACAGATTCTGTGACATGATCTTTGTGACATATTAAATGTCACAAAAATAATGTCACAACTCATTTACCGTGAATTTCAATTATCTAATTCCGGCGTTTGATTTGCTCTTCCGGACTGTATGTACCATTTCTTCTCAGGAACAAGCGGCATCGTATTGCCAGGGTCAAAAGAAACTTTTCCTCCTGAATACCAGCATAAACCACGGCTGGAATATTATGCATTACTTTTCAACAGTATTGAAATAAACAGTTCTTTTTATAAACTCCCCCTTAAAAGAACGGTTAACAAATGGGCTGATTCTGTGCCCGGTCAATTCCGTTTTACATTTAAGCTTCCTCGATCTGTAACCCATGAAAAGGGAAAAGATATCGAGCCTGCAGAAATAAAAAAGTTCATGGAGGTAATTAACGAAGTGGGTTCCAAAGCAGGATGCATCCTGGTACAATTTCCGCCAGGAGCTCGCAGAAATATTCATGCGCTTGAGAAAATACTTGTCCATATCGCTGAAAACAGTCACGGGCAATGGACCTCCGCGGTGGAATTCCGGAATATGAGCTGGTATGATGAACCTGCTTACCGGTTGCTTGAAAAGTATAATGCATCCTTGGTAGTCCACGACATCCCCGGCAAATCCCCACCGGCGGATGAATATGAATCTGAAATTACCTATCTGCGTTTTCACGGCCCGGGCGGAAGATACCGCGGCAGCTATGAAGAAGATTTTCTTGAAGAATATGCGAAATACATTAATGGTTACTTAAACGAAGGGAGAACGGTTTATGCCTACTTCAATAATACCATGGGTGAAGCTTTCAATAATCTTGTCGCACTTAACAACTTCGTTTCAGGTAAATAAAACAATCAGAATTCATCATCATCCACATCCAGGATCTCATACTGGTATTCAACCGTCCTGTCAAATACCTCGTAGTCAAATTCGGGCATGGTTCCGGAGGCATATGCAAAAGCAAAATTCAGATCGTAAAGATCATCCTCCAGGATCCAGTCCTTTGAAGTAGCTTCCAGTATCCATTTATATAGGTCGCCCTCTGCATCAGCAACCTGCTGCCTCTCGAGGAGGGTTGACAATTCAACGGAAAAGCTTTCCTGCCCGCCACCACTCCATTCAATGGACTCATCGTTCAGTTCCCAATTTCCAAATTTCATAATGTAAATTTCTGGTTATGCTTCAATAAGGTTGCCATTATTTTGGCGGAACCGTAATCTGTTGACTGGGGCAAAATAAATTCAAACCATTCCTCATTACACAAACTTTCCTACATACCATAATACTAACTTTGCGGCCCTGATGACAAAAAAAGAAAGGATCATACTCTTCCTGCTTGCAACACTCAACTTTACGCATATTCTTGATTTCATGATCATGATGCCTCTGGGAAATTATCTTATGCCTTTCTTTAAGATCACCCCTAAGCAGTTTTCGTTACTTGTAGCCAGTTATACTATCGCGGCAAGCTTTTCAGGATTTACTGCAGCATTCTTCATCGATAGCTTCGACAGGAAGAAGGCACTCATGGTTGCTTTCTCAGGATTTCTTGTGGCAACGATGGCCTGTGGCTTTGCACCAACCTATATAATATTAATGGTGTCAAGACTTGTTGCCGGAATTTTTGGCGGACTCATTGGTGCCCAGGTAATTTCCATTATATCGGACCTGTTCACCTATGAACGCAGGGGAAGGGCAATGGGAGCTGTGATGTCGGCTTTTGCAATCGCTTCAACGATCGGTATCCCGTTGGCGCTTTACCTATCTAATTTGTTTTCATGGCATGCGCCCTTTATTGGGATCGCCTCCTTAGGATTTTTACTGATCCCATTCCTTATATATTATCTTCCCCCGGTTAAAAGCCATATCGCCGAAGGGGTTCGTCCATCTATCAACATGACCGGCTTCAGGCAGGTTTTCTCAAGGAGGGACCATATCAAGGCACTCGTATTTACAGGCTTCATTATGTTCGGGCATTTTGTGATCGTGCCTTTCATAAACCCGTTCCTTGAATTTAACCTGGGTTACAGCAAAACTATGACACCGCTTATTTATCTGGTAGGCGGCATTGCAGCTTTCTTCTCTGCAAATTTTCTTGGAAGATTTTCGGATAAGGTGGGAAAGATGCGGGTTTTCAGGGCATGCCTGTTTCTTTCCTTACCAATGGTATTAATAATAACAAATCTTATAACGATCCAGTACTGGATAGTGCTTGTCTTATTCGGTGCGTGGTTTACCGTTTCTACAGGCAGAAGTGTTACTTCCCAGGCTATGGTCAGTAATGTGGCCGACCCCGCATACAGGGGGAGTTTCCAGAATTTCAACAGCAGCTTTCAACAGGCAGGAACGGGTCTTGCCTCGCTTGTGGCCGGCATGGTTGTAACGGAAAATGCAGATGGTTCCATCGGGAACTATGCAGGCCTGGGCCTGATCAGCATCGCTGCACTGCTTGTAGCGCTTTTCCTTGCGCGACTCATTTTTTCAAAGTCGCACTAACTTCTCAAATACTGTTCTGTTGCTTTTTGGTGGTATTCTCCGCATCATTATCGCGCCTTCTGTGTGGTTCGCTATTCTTTTTACTTACTTAGGGCGCACCTTTATGCACAACATTCTCGCGTTCGCCTTTGTGAAGACGGTTTTCATTTCCTTTTTGCTTTGGTTGTTTCATACCTGTTGATTTAGATTGAAAAAACAAAGAACCCTGCCGGTGGCAGGGCCCTCTGGTCGATTCAAGCATAATTAATCTACTGCACTCTTAACGGCTCCGCCAACTTCCTGTGCTCCTTTCTTAATAGCCTTTCCTGCTTCTTTAGCACCTTTCTTTGTCGCATCCCATCCATCTTCTATTGCGTCGCCTACACTATTCCAGAAATTTCCTGAACGGTCTATCGATTCTCCTTCTTCAAGCCTTACAGTTTCACCATTGCGAACAACCTCCCCATTACGTTTTACAACAATGCCTCCTTCAAGCGTCACGTCTTCGTCTGCCTCAACCCAGTCATTGTTGCGGTAAACCATCACCTTCCCGTTCCTGTAACTTACATCTCCTTCAGCAGCACTGTAGGTACGGGTGGTTGTAGTGGTTGTTGGTTCAGTAACTACAGCAGAGTTTGTGGCTGAATCTGAATTTTCAATGGTCGTTTCTGTTCTTTCTGCACTGTCGCACGCTGTAAAGAATGCAAAAGCGCCGGCAATCATTAAGATCTTTTTCATTGTTCCTGTTTTAATTTTTTTAATAAGTTCAGTTTCAGGGATACTTTATCAAATAATCGACCAAACATTATCATTTCCTAATGCATCAGCTTCGTCTAACCGCTATTAATTACCGCCAAAACGGGCCTATGGTAGTGATATTCTTTGTATTTTGAATATAAATTCGCCAGGCTTTGAAAAAATTGCTGACCTTAATTTTTGTACTGATCAGTATTATCTCAGTTGCCCAGGAAGATACAGACAGCCTTGAGGCAATAGTAAGAAAGAATGGTCGGGATGTACCTACTGCCAGGGCGCTAAACCTTCTTTCCTCCAAATATGCACGTACTGATCCTGCCCGGTCATTGAACTATGCCTTCAGGGCGTACGCCCTCGCTAAAGAAACAGGCCATGAACTTACAGAAAGCGCTTCTCTAAGTATTTTTGTATCTCATTACCAGAACGCTGGCATAGAAGATAGTGCAAGCTATTACCTGGCCTCCCTTGAAAATCTGGCTTCACGTGCTTCAGGCAATGAAAGCGATATTGTCAAAGGAAATTACCATTCCACTGCCGGACTTTACTATAAACGAAAGGGAAATGTTAAACAGGCTCTGCCGCATTTTCGGTCTTCAATCGCGTTGACAGACAGGGCAGGGAGAAAACTGTCAGTGGCGGGGCAATCGCTGAATCTTGCCAATACTTATCAAAGCCTGGGAATGTACAAGGAAGCTCTTGAATTCTATTTTAAAGCGCTAGAAAGGTTTGAAGCACTGGGAAATAAGGAAGGTCTTTCCTACTGCCACCAGGGTATTGGAAATGCTTTTATAAAGTTAAAACAGTTCGATAAAGCAAAAGTTTATATCCAGAAGAGTTTTGAACTTAAAAAGGGAACCGGCGATAAGAAAGGACTGGTTACCGCCTATGTCAGTATGGGCCACCTGGCTTCTGAAACCCTGGAACATAAAAAGGCCATCTCCTATTTCAAACTCGCATTAGATCACGCGCATGCATTGAATCTTGTTTCAGAGGAGAGGGACATACTTTTCAATATAGGTAAGGTATATGGTTATTTGAACGACAGGGCGAATGCAGAAAAATACATTCTTCAGAGCAAGAAACTGGCTGAGGATGCCGGCGATGAAGTTACCCGGTCTGCGGCAGAAATGGAACTGATCTCGCTCCGGAAACAGGTCGAGAAAAAAGATTCTTCAGAAGGGCAACTCCATCAATCGATCGCAAGGCTTGAAAACATGGGAGATGCTGACCAGACATTATCCGGGTATCTCCATCTTGCCCAGTTCTATGCAGATAAAGGAGATTTTAAAAAAGCTTACGATGCAAAACATGAATACTATACGCTGCGCGATAGTTTGAAAGGAAATGAAATGATGATGATGCTCCGGGATATGGAAGCGAGGTTTAATACTGAAAGAAAGGAGAGAGAGATAGCAGAATTGAAACGCGACCAGGTGATCGCGGAAGCCAAACTAAAGGAGCAAAAGGCAATGCAGTATGGAATGATCGCGGTATTTGCTGTTGCAGCACTGATAGGCTTCCTGTTATGGAATCGTTATAAGCTGATTGCACGCTCTCGCCGGCAGGCCGAGCTGGAGCAGGTAAGAAATAATATTGCTCGTGATCTCCATGATGATATTGGTTCAACACTTAGCAGTATAAACATCCTTAGCAAGGTTATGCTCGATTCCGCCGATACGGTTAATCTTGGTGGATTGCAAAAGATAAAGGAACATTCGGGAAATATCATGGATAGCATGGGAGATATCGTGTGGGCGATCAATCCGGTAAATGATACATTTGAGAAGCTAAGTGCACGAATGAAGGAATTTGCTTCTGAGATACTGGAACCGCTAAGTATCCGGTACTCCTTTAATATTGATCCTGCGCTGAACAGGTTAAGGCTTGATCCGGCAAAAAAGAAGGATATATTCCTGATCTTTAAGGAGAGCGTCAATAATGCTGCAAAGTACAGTGGTTGCTCCCGCATTGATATATCGATAAGCCAATCCAATAAGCGGATCACCATAGATATAACCGATGATGGAAAAGGATTCAATGCATCCGGCCGAAATGGGAACGGGTTAAATAATATCAGGGCAAGAGCAGGATCGTTATCCGGTAATGCAGAAATTACGAGTGAGCAGGGAAAAGGTACCAGGGTATATGTAGATCTTCCGGTCACATGATATGGGTATTCAGTATTTTTTCACGAAAGATAAATTTGCCAGACTGTGAATACAGGTGTGATCATATATGAAGACAACCAGGGACTCAGGGAAAGCCTGGAGCAATTGGTAGGTCATTCGCCCGATCTTTTGTTATTAGGATCCTTTGATAAGGCAGTTAATATTCTTTCTGATGTGGAGCGGAGCAAACCTGATGTGATCTTAATGGATATAGATATGCCGGGAATAACAGGAATAGAAGCAGTACGTCTGCTACGCCAGACCGGGGTTACTATACCTGTTATCATGCTCACGATCTTCGACGATAACCAGCACGTGCTTGATGCGATATTTGCAGGGGCTTCAGGCTATTTACAGAAAAAGCATATTTCTGAACGGCTTTGCGATGCAATAATGGAGGTGCTCGGTGGTGGAGCCCCAATGTCGCCAGCAATTGCGCGGCTTGTCGTTGAAAGCATGCAGCAAAGGAATGTCGAAAATGAGAACAGGTATAATCTCACGCCCCGGGAAAAAGAGATCCTTTCCAGCCTCTCCAAAGGGAACAGTTACAAATTAATTGCCTCCGAACTCAATATAAGTATCGATACGGTTAGAACTCACATTAAACGGATATACGAAAAACTCCAGGTTCACTCTCAAACTGAAGCAATCAGCAAAGCGATGAAAGAGCGCATTGTTTAACGGCTGAGTGTTCACATTATCATGTGATTTTAAGGCGATAATTAAGAGGCCATATTTGCTGTGAAACTTCAGCAAATGAAAAAGCTCCTTATCGTTACAGTTATTTTCGTGTCCGGCTTGCCGTTATGTGCCCAACAGGGTGTGGCCATCAGTACTGCAGGATCATCTCCGCATTCCTCTGCCATGCTTGATGTGCAAAGCAATAACAAGGGATTTCTTCTCCCCCGTATGACCACGGCACAACGAAATGCTATTTCCAGCCCGGCCAATGGCCTTCTTGTTTATGATACCGAACAAGGCATGGTTTACCAGAGAGATGGCCAAACATGGAGAGGTATGTTGAACACTACCCACTGGAATAGATCGGCTACACGGAATTTTCTTTTCAATACACCTGACAGCCTGGGTATCGGAACATCTACACCCGATGAGAAAGTGGAAATTTATAATGGAAAGCTACGCCTAACCACTCCTTCATCAGTGGATGAGAATATGATCCTTTTTCATGCAGGCTCGCCAATTTCGGGTTCATGGGCGAAGGACCAGGGCTTTAGGTTCTACAGGAACGGTAACTGGGTAGGGACCATGAGGCATATTGCTTCCTCAAACAATGGTAATTCCATTCGCTTTTCCATGAGGAACAGTTCATCAGGTGACCTGACAATTAACGACCAGGGCCAGGTAGGAATAGGTACACAGTTTCCTGCAAATCCTTTCTCAATAAATGCATACGGCATTCCCGGCGAAACGGTTCACATTTCAGATGATGATGATCCTATGATCCAGCTTAAGACCCTGGGAGTTGATAAAGCATTTATGCAGGTTTCTGGTAATGACTTCAGGATAGGAACAAATTCTTCCAATTCAGCGGGCCGGGTTATTCTTAGAAACGGCGCTGTAAACAGGCTTATAGTGGATGAGGATGGACTTGTAGGTATAGGCACGGAGTCAATCGCCGCAAAACTGCATATAAACAGCGGCAGTTCAAATGCATCTTTAAGGTTGCAGGGAAACAGTAATCCATCATTACAATTTTACCAGGGTACAACTTCTATAGGTTCAATCCAGGCGGGAACCTCATTTCTGAGTATACTGGCACCCAATAAACTTCTAAGGCTAAATAATAATCTTTACGTTGATGATGCCACTAACCGCGTTGGCGTTGGAACAAGCGCTCCCGATGAACGATTACATGTTTCCGGCAATGCAAAGGTTTCTACAGGTAAGGTGCTAAATAATAATGATGAGAATTTATTGCCGATCGGTTTTGCTGCATTTAATGGTTCAACTAATGGTACAAAAAGAGCCGGGACAGCAAATGTAACCGGCGGATGGATAGGAGAAGATTTTTCACTTGATGTTGCAGGGGTAAACATTAATGAAGCCATCCTGCTTATAACCCCGCGTAATGCTAAACTGATGCCAACCTACCGGCCGGGCCCGAACGGAAGTGCGATTATTAATTTCTATGATTCAGATGGAGATCTCCATGGTCCTGCATTTTCAGTTGTAGTCTTTAAAGCGAATTAATAATAAATATATGAAGCAGCTATTTTCATTGGTATTCTTAATCATTAATTATACAGCATTCTCTCAACAGGGAGTGGCTATAAGCACTGATGCAAACCCACCGCATACGAGTGCGATGCTGGATGTAAGAAGTACCTCAAAAGGATTGTTGCTGCCACGAATGACCTCAGCACAACGGTCGGCAATTGCAAGTCCCGCAAATGGCTTGTTGGTCTATGATACCGACAACCACAAGATTTACCAGCGCGTGAACGGCTTCTGGAAATACATCCTGGATCATGATTTCTGGATAAGGGTAGGGAACCGCAGCCAGATACTGAATTTCAGTGATAGTGTAGGTATTGGCGTATTACAGGTCGAAGACCGGTTTCATGTTGGTTATAATGCTTTGTTTGAAGGCGCAGAGGTGCGACTGAATAACAGTATGCTCCAGCTAAAGGCCAACGACGTGAATAAGGGATTTGTTCAACTCTCCGGTGATAATATTCGGATCGGTACAAATTCTTCCAATGCATCTGGAAAGTTTGTAGTGAGAACAGGAGGAGGAGACAGGATGTTCGTGGATTCAGATGGGAATGTAAGTATTGGTTCTACACTAAAGGCAAACGGTTATAAACTGAATGTAGACGGCAGGGTTATTTGTGAGGAACTAAAAGTGCAATTGAGTGGCGCCTGGCCGGATTATGTTTTCAAGGACGATTATAAGCTCAGAACCATTTCTGAAATGGAGTCTTATATTAAAGAGAATGGCCATCTGCCGGGCATTCCTTCCGCGAAAGTGGTGGAAAGTGAAGGTATTTCTGTTGGGGATATGCAGAAGAGAATGATGGAGAAGATCGAAGAACTCTCACTTTATATCATTGAATTAAGAAAGGAGATCGATACCCTGAAAAAAACAACCCCATGAAAGCCGAAAAGAAGTTCCACCTTATCTTATTGATGCTTCTTTACAGCTCAATCCTTTTTGGCCAGGAGGATATGAATTTCCGTTGCGGTCTGAACGAGGAAAGCATGCGGCCGGTGTATTTGCGGGTCTATGAAAATATCACCCGGTTGCAGCAGGAAGGAAAACTCCAGATGCCTCCTGAACAATTCATAGCTGCCGGTATTCCAACACCTGTTCGATTTAGCTGGCCATTGAGGCAGCGCGTTCATGGTCAATATGGCTATTACAGGATCAGCAATTTTACTGACCTGGACACAAGTTACACTGTTGTAGATGGTGTGAATGTATCAACCGGGATCGTTCGAGACTATATGGGAAATTCCTGGAGCTATGACGGACACCAGGGAATAGATATCGGCATTGGCAGGTTTCACTGGGAAGATGTGAAGACCAACGAGGTTGAGGTAATTGCAGCTGCTGATGGCGTAATAGTAGAAAAGCACCAGGGTGAATTCTATAGGAACTGTAGTATGGATGTATGGAATGGAAGCACTGCTCGCGGTAACCATGTGGTAATACTTCACAATGACGGAAGTACCGTTTCTTATTATATGCATATGAAGGACGGGTCGCTCACTGAAAGGCCGGTAGGAAGCACAATAAAAACAGGCGAATACCTGGGTGTTGTTGCAAGCTCAGGACGTTCTACCGGGCCACATTTACATTTCCAGATTAATGTTGGATGGAGCCACCCGGATTCAGCCAAAGGAAAATTTGTTGAGCCTTTTACTGGCCCCTATAACTGGACTACAGATGAATCCCTGTGGGTGAATCAGAAAGATTATTATGAGCCGGAAATAATGGGAATGGAAACCCACCAACGCTGGTATTCGGATGCTGATTATTATTTAAGTAACTGTGATTCCACTATAGATCTTTCCTCATTGAAGAATTCTATTCCTGCAGAAAACTGGACCATTGGTTACCGTGTATTTTTCAGGGACTGGGTTACAGGGGGGAATAAGACCGTTGTAGTCAGGGACCCAATGGGGAGTGCGAAGCATCTTTGGTTTGCCACCAATCCCAATAACTGGAGGAGCAGGTATGATTACAGGGAGTTTGAAGTGGGTATTAATCCCATGGTTGGAACATGGTCACTAAATGTATCCTTCAATAATAAGATATACAGTCATTATTTCACGGTTGGATGCATCAATAATTACAATCTGTCTGCACCCCATTCAAACAACCAGGGTTTCATTGCCGGTAATAATATTACGAGTACCGCCACGATTGCGGGCAGTGCTTCAAATAATGTTGAATATAAAGCTGATAATGCAGTTATCCTGCTTCCTGGTTTCACTGCTGCTTCCGGCAGTACATTTTTAGCCAATACTGACGGATGCGATAGGGGTCGAACAAAAATAATACGATGATGAAAAAAATTCTTTTCCTGTTCCTGTGTTGCACAGGTGTTAATGCCTTCTCCCAGTTGCACATCGGGAATGGCGCGCAATTAACGGTGCTGGGTAATACTACGATCACCCTGAGTGATGTTGGGATTGTCAACAACGGTTCTTTTAATGCAGGTTCCGGAACGGTAAGGTTTGCCGGGATGGCGCATGCAGATATAGAGGGATCAGTACCAGTCAGGTTTCATAATCTACGCCTGGCAAAATCCGTGGCCGGCGCCACCATTTCCCTGCACCAGGATATTGAGGTTTCTAATGAGATAGGGTTTGGACCTGGCATGCTTAATCTTAACGACCGGTACCTCGACCTGGGCCAGAACGGGATGATCGTTAATGAGCAGGAGAACTCCAGGATTTATACAAATGGTACAGGTGAAGTACTGATAAGACAGATCCTGAACGCACCGGTGGAAGCAGATCCTGGAAACATAGGGGTTTCAATAACCTCGAGCCAGAACCTGGGAATGGTTACCATCTCCCGTGGACATATCTCCCAGACCAACGGAAATGGCCAGGGAAACTCCATCCTGAGGTATTATGCAATTTCCCCGGTAAATAATTCTTCATTAAATGCGACTGTGCGTTTACGTTATTTCGAAGGAGAACTTAATGGCCTTGATGAGGCAACACTGATGATGTGGAGCAGCCCGAATGCAACTACGTGGACAAACCTTGGATATACATCACGTGATGCAGTTGCCAATTATGTTGAAATGACAGGTATAAATTCCCTGGCAAGGTTTACATTGAGCTCACCCGCCAATCCTCTCCCGCTAACAGGACTTGTTTTAAGCGGAAGGTGGGAGAATGGTCGCTCAGAATTAATGTGGAAGACACTTACAGAATTCAACAATAGTCATTTTGATATTGAACGTCGGTATAATGATCAGCAGGACTTTTCTGTTATTGGGCGCCGCTATTCAATTAATCCAAATGGAACATCGCAAAACGCTTCCACCTATTATTATACAGACAATGCAGCAGCCAATCGTGGTATCATCTATTACAGGCTGCAACAGGCTGATCTCGATGGACGGATCTCTTATTCCAATACGATCGCACTATCACCGGGCAATAACAGGATGTTCATAAGTTATGTAACTAATAGCGGGATAAATAACAACAACGTTTTTATTCAGACCGGGGATATGGACCTGCAAAACATGGAAATATTTGTTCAGGATGCTGCAGGAAAGATCTACCTGCGAAAGCAGGCATCATATGAAAGCCAACAGCTTTCCCTTCCTGTTATGGCAAAAGGAATTTACTATATCCGTATCATCTCGGGTCAGCATCAATTCGTTTCACCGATCATAAAATAAATATTCGCCCAATGAAAACTTTCATGTCTTCCGCACTCGCTATTCTCTTACTAGCTTCCTGCAGTAAGAACAATCCTGCCAGCCAGAATGAAGTATGGCCAAAAGAAGGATATCTTATAACCACCAATTTTGATGGCGATACCGTGTGGGTGGAGCCTTCGAACATTACAATGACCTCATACTATTCTGCATCCTTTCCGCTTACGGATAACGAGGATAAGTGGACAATAGCCCTTCCATCCTCGGGACAGGGTGTGGTAATCAAGAATGAAAATAACCGGTTCTGGTCCATTGATTCTGCATTTCACCCGGGCTTATTGGTAGAGCAGCATTTTATCACCTCCAGGGTGAAGGCTGATCCTGCTGCCATATCAGATTATAACAGGTTTAAATTCCATCCTGGTCCTAATGGTAAGTTCTACCTCGAGAGCCTGAAGTTTCCAGGGTTCTTTGTTACAGGCCTCCCACATGCAGAAAGCGGCAGAGGATTACGTCTTCGTGCGCAAACTGAAGGTTCCTGGGAATTCTGGCTTGCCCAGCAATGATCAGTTGAACGCAAAAAAAAGCCGGCAACTGCCGGCTTTTTCTGAATAAAGAATATGCTATTAATTCTTAATGAACTGGTAGGTGGATTTATTATCTCCATCAATAACGGTAACAAAGTATAACCCAGAGGTAAACTTCCCGATATTCATTCTTACCAGGTCGTTTGTGGTTTCCACTTTATTAATGATCCTTCCGGTGGCATCAGCAACACGGATAGTTACTTTGTCGCTTACGCGGTTCATCAGGCTGATACGGATCTCTTCTGAAGCAGGATTTGGTGCAATCACGATCTCCGCAGAAGAGATCATATTTACAGTCCTGGTTGCAGAATAAGATTGATCTGCATCAAGATCAACAATCCTTAGACGGTAATAGTTTAATCCTCGTGCAGGAGTATTGTCGAATGCAGAATAATTTCTTTCAGATGTGCTGTTTCCTGCAGCATTTATCACTGCAACCTCCCTCCAATCGCTTCCATTCACAGAGCCTTCTACAACAAAATGACTTGTATTGATCTCTGTTGCGGTAGTCCATGCAAGTTTAACGCTGCTACCTTGTTTTTGTGCAATAAAATTCTTCAGGGTAACAGGTAGAACACCAGCAGTTGTAGCCCCAAATGTGAACGGACCAAAAGCAGTTACGCTGCTGACCATCACATTTCCTGAGGAAGAAGTATTTGTACCATCTGTTAAGCCTGCAAGGTCATTCCAGTCGGTTCCATCGAAGCGGGCCATTCTTAATTGAGCAGGATTGCCCATGGTTCCTTCATTATAATAGAAGATAATATCTGCCGTTGTTGCATCTGTAGAGTTGACCAGCCAGTATTCCGCTGTGCTTACCCTGTAATCAGGGAATAATGCAAGTGTTGCAGGATCTATTGTTGTTATGCCATAACCTGAATTGAAATATTGGATTTCTGCAGTGAAGGGCGCAGAAACATTCGGGAATTCCAACGGCGCATACTTGGTTCCTTTACCTACCGGGATATAGCTTCCGGGAGTAATTGTGGCCCTTATTCTTCCATCAATGAAAGCAGAAACTGAACCTCCGTTTATAAATGATGATGGCTGGAATTCCAAGATTTTCCCCGGCGCTATAACCAGTTTACCATTATTAAGCGTGAATGTTCCTGATATGCTTAAGTTCTCGGCTATTTCAAAAGTGTCGCGTGTAACTGCAGGTCCCAGGTCAAGTGTAAGATCAGCAATCACGGAGCCAGGGGTTGTTCTCAAGATACCAGGATTTGAAGAGCCAACATCTTTGAGGATCTCAAAGTTGGTTTGATTAGCATTTATCCGGCCCATAGCGTTGGAAGTGATGAATGCACCTCCTTTGATTTGGATAATCGTAGCGCCGGTGTTCAGAATGGTAGTTGTTGAAGCACCCTGGTTAAGCTGAAGTCCGCCACTGCTGGAGTTGCCCAGTACGAGTGCGAGGTTTTCATCCATGTTGATATTAACGCTGTAGTTAACGGAGTCTCGGCGAACCCTGAACAGGCGGGCCACTGAATTTCCGTTCAGGTTTTGTGTACCGGTAGTGCTGTTAAGCGCAAGGGTGATCCTTCCCTGGTCTCCCGTAATGTCATCCTCAAACACCGTATTGGTAAAAGTAACATCACCAAAAACGTTCAGCGTTGAGAACGGACCTGAATTACCATTGAATGACATCACATTATCAGTCGTAAAGTTACCACGAACGGTTGTAGTGCCACCTGCAAGGTATTTCAGTCCATTACTTAGCCGAAGATTATAATAGCTGATAGCTGCAGGACGGATAGTATCTGTTGAACCCGTTCCGATCTGTGCATAATCAACTGTAGAATTATCCTCCAGGTTATTTAGGAAAGGCCTGGTGTTGTTTTCAATTGTAAGAGTAGAGTTAGCTCTTACGTCAACGCGTGAAGTAGAAGAAACTTCGAACATAGAAGGTATGGTGAAGTTGGTTGGGTTAACACCATCACCAATAATAATCCTGCTCCCTGTACCTGAAACATCCCATGATCCTGCGATGATGGCATCAGCCCGGTTCACGATATTGAACAATTGGTAATCAGAAACGAAATCTGAAGGAGATGCCCCACTTCCATCAGGGTTAGTGCCCCAGGTTGAAAGAGCTTCAAGTGTTCCGCCGGATTTGCTGTAATAATTCCTTGTAACAGCGCCACTAACCGTAACTGTAGCATCATCACCACCTCCAACATTTGTGACAGTGCTGTTTAAAGCACCTTGCGGAGCAGATGCTGAAATACGAACGTAAATAGTAGTGGGGTCCAGCGTGCTGCCAACATATGTAACGGTGCGGGTAGAGAAGAAGCTAACATTATCGAGAGAAACCTCAAGACCACTGCCAGCGGTTACCAAAATTGAAGTTCCATTCAAGAGTTCTCCTGAAAGCTGGTAAGAAGATGATGCAGAAGGTGTTCCTGCAACGGAAGTAAGATTTAGCACCCCTGGAGCTGTAAAAAGTGATGCAGTTGGTGCGCCGCACGGACTTAATGTACTTGAAGTATTTCTTGGTGAAACAGGGCCGGTGGCAAAGTCTGCAGAATTATTATCTGTATCTGTGCATCCTCCATCAGCCCTGATGATGGAGGACTGGTTATTTGATGCTCCCGGGGCCGTGGAACTCTCTGAACAATTAGCAGCACCAAAGCCAATATAATCCACGATGGCAGCATTCATTGTAGGGCATTGAGTTCCCGATAAAACGGTAGTCCCGTTTACCAATGCAACCTTACCCTGGCTGCCGCTCATATTGATGTTCCCCGTGGCATCGGCGTCTGGCAAAGGATCGCCATTAGCACCGCCGCTTGCAAGCCAGACCAGGAAATATTGCCCGGGTTGAAGATCATAGGCAGGAAGATCAAATTTCTGCCAGGTAGTACCGGTAGCGCTTGCATATTGTATGCTGTACCCACCGGTATTAATGATGGCAGAATGGGGATTGAAGATCTCTACGAAATCTCTGTTGTATGTGGCTGCGGAATTACCACCACCGCCATAAACCTGGCTGATAACAAGATGATTTGCCTGGCCATGCGCCAGTAAACCTGTTACCACCAATAAGAAAAGGGTAAAAATTCTTTTCATAAGTAGTATTTGATTGATAGATGTAGGACTGCAAAAGTACTTCTTACAGGCAAACGGGCGATATGGAAATAATTTCTTAATCCACTTTCTGCAGCAACATTATATAAACTGGAAAGTGATCGCTATAACCGTAATTATAGGTGGTACCATCCCAGGTTCTTTTGCTGTATCCCCTGTATTTTCCTGTTTTCTGCACAAGGAAATCTTTGTTGAATATGGTCGCCTTCTGGAAAAAATACCCAGCCTGGTTTTTATTAAGCAGGTTTCCCGATATGATGATCTGGTCAAATAACCCCCAGGCATCCTGGTAGGCCAGGGTACCAATACCTTTCCTGTAAAGGTCATGCCAGGGATTAAAGAGTTCTGTAGGTTTGGTATCCGTTGCTTTCGATTTGGCTTTCAATACTTTAGTGATACTTGGACTGATCGGGTCATCATTGAGATCTCCCATAAGAATTACCTTGCTGGCTGGGTTTGAGGCCATAAGAGAATCAATGTGATTTTTAGCTACCTGGGCTGCTGCGGCACGTGCAGGCATACTCCGTTCTTCTCCTCCTGACCTTGAAGGCCAGTGGTTTACATAAACATGAATGGTATCATTACCCAAAAGCCCCTTTACATATAATATATCCCTGGTCAGGTAGGAGTCCTTTGAACCGCCCGGAAGTTTTACAAAAAGCGGGGCACTCTTTACCACAGTGAAATATTTGGGATTGTAAAGCAAACCTACGTCCACACCACGCTTATCAGGAGAATCATAATGTACGAACTTAAGTTTGCGATCTTTTAGTTTTGGCATGTTCACCAGGTGGTTAAGAACTGTATCGTTCTCGATCTCAGATACTCCCAGCAATGCAACACCATCGGGGTTTATTTCAGTTCCTATTTGGGAAATCACGTCGCTCAACCTGCCCAGTTTATCAAGGTAAATAGGGGTATTATATTGTCTCAGGCTTTCCGGCAGGAATTCCTCGTCATTCTTCAGAGGGTTATTTACCGTATCATAAAGATTTTCAAGGTTATAGAAGCCTACAAGGGAAACTTTATACTTGGTTTGCTGTGAAAAAGTGTTCAGTGAAAGAACAAAAAGGCAAGAGAAAAGAAGTAATTGTCTCATAAATATTTTAAAGGCTGCAAAGTTATGTTTATTTGGCCCAGCAGTAATGATAAATATCAGTAAAAAAGGTTACCTGAATTATTTGTGCAATCCCTGTTTATTGGCCTTTTTGCGGTAATTTCGCTCCACTTTTGAAAAAATTACTGTTCTTTTTATGACCAAAATTAACTGCCGGATGCTTCTCATTGCATTGGGAATCACAGCATCCATTCCTGGTATGGCACAGGATCCGGTGCAACCCGACACTAGTATAGTGCAGGAGGCAAGGGAAAACGTACTGGATAATATTCCGGTAATCTCACTCGATGAAAATGATATGCAGGATGGTAGTGCACAAAATGTGTCTTCACTTCTCAGCGCAGGACGCGACCCGTTCTTCACTGCTGCATCATTTAATTTCAATGTAGTTCGTTTCCGTATCCGCGGTTATGATTCAGACCTTTTCGAGACTTTCATGAATGGTATTCCTTTGGAAAACCTCGACAATGGGTTCACACCTTACGGACAATGGGGTGGTTTGAATGATGTTCTTCGCAACCGTGAAGCAACGCTGGGATTAAGAGCTGTAACCTTCTCCCATGGAAATATCGGGGGAGCCACCTTTATTGACAGCAGGGCTTCAAGACAAAGAAAACAGACCAGCTTTAACTATGCACTTTCAAACCGTAATTATTCTCACCGCTGGATGCTCACCCATTCAACAGGTTTGAATAAAAAAGGCTGGGCATTTACCGTATCAGGTTCCCGCCGCTGGGCCGAAGAAGGTTATACAGACGGAACCTATTATGATGGCTGGTCTGGATTTGTTGGCGTGGATAAGCGATTTAATACACGTCATCTTCTTTCATTGGTTGCGTTTGCTGCATCTACTGAGAATGGCCGCCAGGGCGCATCTGTTAAAGAAATGATCAATATTACCGGGGATAATTTCTATAATCCGTACTGGGGAATGCAGGCTGGTAAAAAAAGAAATTCAAGCATCGGAAGGTCTTTACAGCCCACTGCTATCCTTACCCACGAATGGAAGATCAATGACAGGACTTCGTTAATGACTGCAGGCTCTTTCTCGAAAGGATACAGGAGCACTACAGCGCTTGACTGGTACAATGCACCGGATCCGCGCCCGGATTATTACCGTTATCTTCCAAGCTACCAGCTTGATCCGGAAATGTACAACCAGGTGCTTACTGCTATGCGCAGCGATGTTAACCTGCGCCAGATAAACTGGGACAGGCTTTATAATGTAAACTATGGTAATGTTGAAACAATTGAGAATGTAAACGGCATCGAAGGAAATGATGTAACCGGAAAACGCTCTCTTTATATTGTTGAAGAAAGAAAGATCGGTACTACGCGTTATAACCTTAATTCAATTCTGAATGTTGCGGTAGCTTCAAATGTCGATCTGACTGCAGGCGTTACTTACCAGAACCAACGCAATAATTATTATAAGGAAGTTGACGACCTATTGGGTGGTGAATTCTATGTAGACATCAACCAGTTTGCAGAGCGCGATTTCCCTGATAATGAAACTGCGAATCAGAACGACCTGAACAATCCGAACCGCCTGGTTAAACAAGGCGATAAGTTTGGATATAATTATGATATCAATATCCAGCGTGCTTCAGCATGGATACAGAGCGTGTTCCGTTTCCGCAAGATCGATTTCTTCCTGAGTGCTGAACATAGCTATACACAGTTCTATCGCTACGGTAATGTGAAAAATGGCCTCTTCCCTGAAGATTCCTACGGAAAAGGAGATGTTCATAATTTCTACAATTACTCAGCAAAGGGAGGGATCACTTTTAAGATAGACGGACGTAACTACATTTTTGCAAACGGAGGTTACCTGACCAAGGCCCCTTATTTCGAGAATGCATACCTCGCCCCGCGTACCCGCGATTTCGTTCAGGAGAACATGACTTCTGAGAAAATTGCAACAGCAGAACTTGGATATGTAATGAATGCTCCCGGAATGAAGATCCGTGCAACCGGTTTCTACACCAACTTCAGGGACCAGATGAACGTTATCAGCTTCTACAATGATGAATTCAGGAATTTCGTGAACTATGCCATCAGCAATATCGGCAAAGAGCATATGGGGGTTGAATTCGGATTGAATAAGAAGATCTACAAAGGACTTAGCCTTAATGCTGCTGCATCAGTTGGTCGTTACCGTTATAACACCCGGCAGGATGCAACCGTAACGCTGGATAACAGCAACAGCATTGTTTCACAGAACACAGTTTATTCAAAGAACTTCAACGTTCCAACTCCGCAGGAAGCTTATTCAATCGGGCTTGATTACCGTTCTCCAAAGTTCTGGTTCGTAAATGTGAACTTTAATTTCTTCAATGAAATGTGGCTTGATTTCAATCCATTGAGGAGAACATACAGCGCTGTTGAAGGACTGGATCCAAAATCTGAGGCCTGGCACAGGATCACCGATCAGACCCAACTGGATGAGCAATATACCCTGGATGCCTTTGCAGGTTATAGCTGGCTGATGAACAGGTCAGTAAAGGGGCTTCGTAAACCAACTTACCTGGTATTTAACGTAGGAGTGAACAATATTCTGAACAATAAGGATATTGTTAGCGGTGGTTTTGAGCAAATGAGATTCGACTTCCAGCAACGTAACCCGGATAAATTTCCTCCACGTTTATTCTATGCATACGGTATTAACTATTTCGCCAGCATTGGCATAAGATTCTAATTAAATTCAAACGCTTTAAATAATAAAAAATGAACAAGTTCTTAAAATTGACCCAGGCCTTAATGCTGATGATACTGGCTGCAGGTGTTCTTACCTCTTGTAAAAAGGATTTCGATCAGCCACCGGCGTATATTGAGCCAAACATAACGGCCAATGCAACTATCGCTGATCTTAAGGCCTTATATCCAGGAACAGGTTACTACACCATTACTGATGATATCATAGTTGAAGGTGTGGTGGTTGCTGATGACCGCTCAGGCAACTACTATAAATCAATCGTTATCCAGGATGCAACCGGTGGAATCCAGTTGAACCTTGATGGAACAAATCTTTATACTGATTATCCGATCGGCAGAAGGATCTTCCTTAAAGCAAAGGGTTTGATCCTTGGCAACTATGCGCGCCTTATCCAGATCGGAGCATATATAGATAATTCAAATCCAACAAGTCCAAGCCTTGGAGGGATACCTTACTCTGTTTTCAATAACTATATCGTAAAGGCGAGCCTTAACAACCCGATCACCCCGATCCCGGTAACTATAGGCCAGTTAAATGATAGTTATCAGAATATGCTTATTAAGCTTGATCTGATGACCTTTGCTGCAAATGATGTTAACAGGCCTTATGCAGATGCTGTGAACAGGGTTTCTCTAAATCGCACCATCAATGATATGAGCGGTGGAGCCATCATAATCCGCACCAGCGGTTATGCAGATTTTGCAAATGCACTTACTCCTTCAGGATACGGTTCTGTAACTGCTATCTATACCGTTTTCAATAGCACCAAGCAACTGGTTCTGCGCGACTCAAATGATGTTCAGATGGGACAGCCTGCGCCAACTGCACACTTCTCACAGGATTTTGAATCCGTTACCGTTAATGCGAACGTAAACCTGGCTGGCTGGGGTAACTACGCTCAGAACGGAAGCGTACTTTACCAGGGCAAATCTTTCTCTGGAAATAAATTTGCGCAGATCACAGCTTTCGGTTCAAACCAGGCCACCGTTACCAGCTGGCTGGTTAGTCCTGCTATTAACCTGGCTACAATACCGGAAGCAAATAAATCGCTTGTTTTCAAAACCATCGATGGCTTCAACAACGGGTCTACCTTTAAAGCGATGATCTCTACAGATTATGCAGGTGGTAATACCCCGTGGACTGCTACCTGGACTGAACTACCTGCAACAATTTCATGCTGCACTGCGAGTGGGTATGCAGCTAATTTCACAGGATCTGGCTTTATAAGCCTGAACAATTACAGCGGTAATGTATATATCGCCTTTGTTTATTCAGGAAACGACCCCTCCGGAACTGCGAACGATCATACCACTACCTACCAGCTTGATGACGTTAAGGTGTATGGATATTAATTAACTCGTTCATTTAACAAAAAAGGCTGCGTTTTCGCAGCCTTTTTCATTTTCTTAAGTTGTAACATCCGTTTGGTCCCGCACAAAAATTGTTACAACGCTTGTAACAATTTTTGATTTAACTGGAGCGGATGTTACAAGCGTTGTAACAACTTTCTCTTAAAACAGGAAGTGTGTTACAACTAAAAAAGGCTGCACATAGTACAGCCTTTTGAGATTCATTATAATTGAGCGATTAATAATCCCTGTTATAACCACCTCCGCCACCGCGGTTTCCACCACCGTAGCCACCACCGCGATTTCCGCCACCGCCATAGCCGCCACTTTTCTTGTAGCCACCACCGCCGCCGAAACCACCGCTGCGTTTTTTGTAATCACCTTCCTGGCGAGGTTGTGATTCATTTACGATCAGCTTGCGTCCCATAACTTCTGTTTCGTTAAGGTTTGCAATTGCAGTACGTGCAGCTTCATCGTCTTCCATTTCAACAAAACCAAAGCCTTTAGAGCGGCCATTCATTTTGTCTTTCAGGATTTTGCCGCTTGTAACGGTACCGTACTGGGTGAAGAGATTTGTTAAATCGTCGTCGGTCATTGTCCAACTCAGATTTCCTACATAAATGTTCATTGTAAAAAAAACTTTTGATTAATAAAAAACTATAATGATTCTGTTGCTACAATGAACTGAAAACGCCTTCAGAGAAAGATAAGATCAGCCAAGAAATAAAAACATAAACCATTAAAGCTTTACAAATGTAAGCTTTTCTGATATTTGAAAATATAAAATAACTTATTAGTGGGAGGTTGGAAGTTGGAGGTTTGAAGTTGGATTCGCCAGGGGCGCACAGAGGTTGGAGGATGGATGTGGGA
>JAEZEI010000034.1 GCA_023417815.1 Bacteroidota bacterium
TGCCTGAATTCTTCCGGTCTCAAAAAGTTCGAAAATTTTTTGTGCTGATGAAGCGCCAATTCCTTTTATGGTAGAAATTTTTTCCCTGGAAAGACTCACCAGCGGATCCGGATATTTGTCAATTGAAAAAGCGGCGACGCTATATGATTTTGATTTGAAAGAATTCTCTCCGTGAATGTCTGATAACTTTGAAAGAAGAGTGAATACATCCGAAATGCTGCTGTTGTCCATCATGTAAATTTAATAAAGGGTTGCGGGAGTTACTTAAAACAAAGAAGGACGGTTATTAAATGGAACAAAAATATTGGGAAGCAGGAAGTAGGAAGCGGAGGTTGATCGGGAGGAAGCAAAACCTTTACTGAAGCGGGTTCCAGGGAATTAAAAAGTCCCGGCGAAACCGGGACTTACTATTTTTGCTTTGAAGAATAATCCTGTGATTATTTCTTTGCGGCAGCTTTCTTAGCGGCTTTTTTTGGAGCAGCTTTCTTAGCAGCTTTTTTAGGAGCGGCTTTCTTAGCGGCCTTTTTTGGAGCAGCTTTTTTAGGAGCAGCCTTCTTAGCAGCTTTTTTAGGAGCAGCTTTTTTCTTTGTTGCCATTTTTTTGAATTTAATTGGTTAGTAAATAATACTTAAAAATAAATACTTATTTCATACTACCAAAAAAAATATCAAAAAAATTAAGCAGTTGCTTCTACCTCATTTACTGAGATATAGGTCTTGTCTCCTTTGGTTTTTCTGAATTGAACAACACCGTCTTTCAATGCGAAGATGGTGAAATCTTTTCCAATACCTACGTTGTTGCCAGGGTGGTATTGAGTTCCTCTCTGGCGAACGATGATATTACCAGCCAATGCTGCCTGGCCGCCATAGATCTTTACGCCTAATCTTTTGCTTTGTGAATCGCGTCCGTTCTTTACCGAACCTTCACCTTTTTTATGTGCCATCTTAAACTAGCTTTTAATTGTACTAACGATAAGGGTTAAGTGCCTTATGCTATTGATGTTACTTTGATCTGGGTGTATTGAGTACGATGTCCGCGCTTTTTACGGAAACCTTTCCTTCTTTTCATTTTGAAGGCGATTACCTTTTCACCTTTAACCAGCTCATTCACGATCTCGGCTTTTACAACTGCCTTAACATCAGCACCGGTATTTACCTTATTATCTGCACTGGTGATCAGAACATCTGAAAATTCTACAGAATCCCCGGTTTTGCCTTCAATATGAGGAACATATAGACTGTCGCCGGCCTTAACCTTGAATTGTTGACCTGCAATTTTTACAATAGCTAACATAACGCCCAAATTTTAATCCCGAATTTTTCGGGAGGCAAAGGTAAGAATTATCCGCAGAATAATGAAGAGAATTACAAAAAATAATAATCGGCTCCATAGGTACCATTCAGGCCTGATTTTCAATGCAAAATAAGGAATATAGGCGTACCGGGCGCCCTTTATTTCATTTATATTCGCATTTTATGGCCATGTTCAGAAGGACCTTACGGGGATTATTCAGTATTTATGGCTTCCTGGTCTTCCTTGCCCTCCTGCTCGTGGTATTCCCCTTTGTGGTACTGGCTTCCCTTTTTGGGAAGGTGAAGGGTGGAAATATGATATATGATATTTGCGAGGTCTGGGCTGATATCGGAATGGCTTTCTGGGGCATAAGGCACCGGAACATCTATGAAGCTCCCCACCATCCCGGTCATCCCCTGGTTTTTGTGTTCAACCATAATTCCTATATGGATATTCCTGTGATCATGAAAACATTCCGGCGACAGCATTACCGGGTATTAGGAAAGGCTGAAATGGGGCGCATACCGGTCTTCGGATTTATTTACCGGAATGCAGTGGTGATGGTAAACAGGAATAATGCCGCCGCCCGTGCGAAAAGTGTATCCCGGCTTATGGCTACCCTCAGGAAGAATATCTCCATCGTTATCGCACCTGAAGGTACATTCAACACTACAGGTGAACCACTAAAGGAATTTTATGATGGCGCCTTTAGGATTGCAATTGAAACCGGCACTCCTGTAAAACCGGTACTATTCCTTGATGCAGCTGACAGGTTACATCATAGCAGTATATTTTCCCTTTCACCCGGCCGGTCCAGAAGTGTGTTCCTTGAGGAGATACCAGTTGACGGCCTAACCATGAATGATGTTCCATTGCTAAAGGAAAAGGTCTACAGAATTATGGAAGAAGGATTGATAAGATATAATGTATCATGGCTGGATGGCAGAAAGTGAAACCATATTATCCCGTACCTGGGTAGAAGTAATTCTTCCGCTGGCACTCCCTGCCGCTTATACATATGAAGTTCCCAACCATCTTGTAAAGCAGGTTTTTCCCGGAAGCAGGGTGGAGGTTGTTTTTGGTAAGACCCGCAAATATGCAGCCGTTGTAAAAAGAATTGTTACCCGAACTCCGGATTATCCCACCAAACAAATTATTAATGTACTGGACCAGGTGCCTTTGATCAATAGTCACCAGCTTGAGTTCTGGAACTGGATGGCATCTTACTATATGTGTACTGAGGGAGAGGTGATGACGGCAGCCCTTCCGGCGCATTTCCGTCTCAGCAGCGAAACAATACTTGTGTACAACCAGGATGCCGGGGAAGATTTTAGCGCACTCAATGATGAAGAATTTATTGTTGCCGAAGCACTTCTAATTAAGAAACAACTCCGTGCAGAGGAAGTACAGCAACTCCTTGAAACCAGGCGGGTGTATCCGGTTATCAAAACATTGCTCGATAAAGGGATTTGTTTTGCATGGGAAAAGCTTAATGAAAGGTATGTTACCAGGAAAGAAAAGTATGTTCTGCTTTCAGAAACATATAGAAATGAGCTAAGCCTTTCTACATTATTGAATGACTGGAAAGGTGCTCCCCGCCAAATGGAGTTATTGCTTTCTTACCTGCACCTGGAAAGAGCAGGTGGGCAAGTGGTGCAGGGTGAATTATTGAAAAAATCCGGTGCATCATTGCCCCAGTTAAAGGCATTGTGTGATAAAGGAATTTTGAAAGTGGAAAGCAGAACAGTGGACAGGTTGCCACTTCTTTCAAAAGAGATCAATATTGATTTTACGCTAAGCGAATCCCAAAATAGTGTACTTGATGATGTCAGGGAACAATTTGAAGAGAATAAAGTAACGCTATTGCATGGAGCTACCGGTAGTGGAAAAACGCTGATCTACATCAGGCTTATCGAAGAATATTTCAGGAAGGGAAAACAGGTGCTTTACCTTCTTCCGGAGATCGCATTAACAACCCAGATAATCAGGCGGCTTCAAAAACATTTTGGAGGAAACATTTCTATTTACCATTCACGGTTCAACAACCAGGAAAGAGTTGAAATGTGGAATAAAGTGAAAAGCGGTGAGATAAGGATCGTACTGGGTGCACGCAGCGCTGTATTTCTTCCATTCAGCGACCTTGGGCTCGTGATAATAGATGAGGAACATGATTCATCTTACAAGCAGCAGGATCCGGCCCCCCGGTATAATGCAAGGGATGCAGCCATATTCAATGCATCCATTTTCGGGGCACAGGTATTATTAGGCAGCGCAACACCTTCCCTGGAAAGTTATTCGAATGCAAAGTCGGGCAAGTATTCATTAGTTGAATTACCAGAAAGATACGGGGGGATAGAACTTCCCCAGATCGGTTTCATCACACCGGAACGCAGTAAAGGAAAGGTAATGATAAGCCAGCCTCTTGAAACTGCAATCAGGGAAACGGTTGAGAAGGAAGGCCAGGTGATCCTTTTTCAAAACAGGAGAGGGTATAATCCTTACCTTATCTGCGCAACATGTGGCTATATTCCCAAATGTGTTCATTGCGATGTTTCGCTTACGCTCCATAAATATTCCGGGAAGTTGCATTGCCACTATTGTGGGAGTACTTACCCAAAGTTAAATGCCTGCACGGCCTGCGGTACCAATAACTGGATGGAGAAGAATTTCGGAACAGAAAAACTCGAAGAACAGCTTGAGGAAACTTTCGATGGAATGCGGATAGCCAGGATGGATTTCGACAGCGTGAAGGGTAAGGTTGCTCATGATAACCTGATCCAGTTATTTGAACAGCACAGGCTTGACATCCTCGTGGGCACACAGATGGTAGTAAAGGGACTTGATTTTGAAAAAGTAAACCTTGTTGGTATTCCTGATGCTGATGGATTGCTTAGTTTTTCTGACTTCAGGGTCAACGAACGGGCATTCCAGTTACTTGAACAGGTAAGTGGCCGTGCAGGTAGAAAATTTGACAGGGGAAAGGTGTTGATACAAACCATGAACAGGGAGCATCCTGTTTTGAAATTCGTATCCCGGCATGATTACGAAGGTTTTTACGATTGGGAAATGCATAAGAGACTGCAA
This sequence comes from Bacteroidota bacterium, assembly GCA_023417815.1. Taxonomy (GTDB): domain Bacteria; phylum Bacteroidota; class Bacteroidia; order Chitinophagales; family Chitinophagaceae; genus Ferruginibacter. The sequence goes on from JAEZEI010000034.1 coordinate 4,378, forward strand.
TTTTTCTACCCGCCTTACAGCAGGCTGATACTAATAAAGCTAAAACACAAAGAACAGGAAAGGGTAGATGAAGGCGCGGCCTCATTGGCTGAAATGCTTCGTAGGGATCTGAAGGATGCTGTAACCGGCCCGGCCACTCCCGTGGTAGGCAGGATCAGAAATCAATATCTTCGGGAGATATTATTGAAACTGGAAAAATCAGGTGCAGGAAAGAACGTAAAGAGAGTAATTCATAATCATATTGACCTCTTCCTTTCAAACAGGAATTTTAGAAGCATCCAGGTAATTGTTGACGTAGATCCAAACTGATGAAAATTATAAAGAACGTATCTCTTAAGCCCTTTAATACTTTTGGAATTTCGGCAATGGCTGAAAACCTATGTGAACTTACCTCACCAGAAGATGTCCAGGAAGCTGTTGAGTGGCTGGGAAGTCCGTCGTCGGATGTTTTGATCCTTGGTGGTGGAAGTAATATCCTCCTCACAAGAAATATCAGCTATGTGCTGGCTAACAGGATACCTGGTTTTGATATAATACAGGAAGATCAATCACAAGTATTGGTAAAGGCAGGGGCAGGAATGAACTGGCACCAGTTTGTTTTAAAAAGCCTGGAATTAGGTTTTGGCGGTGTCGAGAACCTTTCCCTGATTCCTGGCAATGTTGGAGCATCACCTATGCAAAATATAGGTGCATATGGTGTAGAGATCAAGGATGTGTTTCATGAACTGGAGGCAATTGACAGGATAACAGGTGAATCAGTTGTATTCGATAATCCCTCGTGTGAATTTGGATATCGTGAAAGCGTATTTAAAAACCGGTATAAGGACAGATTCGTGATCACTTCCGTAACATACAGGTTAAGTAAAGAAAATAAGGTGAATACATCCTATGGTGCTATTGAACAGGAACTCGAGAAAATGAGGATCTCTTCTCCCGGCATTAAAGATGTATCACGGGCGGTGATAAATATCCGAACGAGTAAACTTCCTGACCCGGCAAAAACCGGTAATGCAGGAAGTTTTTTCAAGAACCCGGAGATCACCGTTGTTAAGTATGACGCCTTGAAAAGATCATTTCCAGATCTGCCGGGGTATAGTGTATCGAACGACCAGGTGAAAGTTCCTGCAGCCTGGTTGATAGAACAGTGCGGTTGGAAAGGCTTCAGGCGCGGCGATGCAGGATGTCATGAGCGACAGCCCCTGGTTCTCGTCAATTTTGGCAATGCAGCGGCAAAGGATATTCTCGACCTGAGTAACGAGATCATTAGAAGTGTGGAGGACAAATTCGGGATAGTTTTGAACCGCGAAGTGAATATCGTATAATTACATAATGGCTGTACGCTTATTGATAGTATCTCTTCTGCTGGTCAATTTTGGAGCAACAGCCCAGGAGTCAAGTCCTAGGAGAAAATCAGCATATTTTATTGAGGCAGGTGGTCCCTCAATTCTTCCCTCCCTGAATTTTGATACAAGGTTCAGCAAGGGAGGCATGTGGGGTATATCCACGGGGATCGGATATTATCCAGGCGAAAATCAATTCACGTTTGCCACAAACCTTAATTACCTTTTCGGAAAACGGGCTCATTTTACAGAATTTGGTTTGGGTGCAGGTTATGGTTCAAGCAGGGTTTCTTTACTGGATGAAGAAGTTCCGGATGATTTCCTTTATGGACAATTAAACATAGGGTATAGAATGCATCCCGCCAGGGGAATGCTTCTTAGGTTAGGAGCAAATCTACTTGTTGGTTCTGGCGGAGGAATTATATTACCCTACCTTGGTTTGGGACTAGCCCGTTAGAAGTCATCATTTTCATTTTCCTCTTCTTCCTGTTGCTGAAAACTGAACATAGAACCCACCAGATCCCTGAAGGACACGGTTCCTTCTGTCATCTTCTTACTGATAAGAGAATTTGCAGCAAGACCGTGAAGCAGGAATTCCATCAGCAGAATTTGTTCGTCATTATTTGATTTTGGAAAATACCTGGTGATCACATCTGCCAGGCCAGGAACCTGCTTTAGGGTCTCCGCTCTCTCCTTATCGCTGATATCAACATTCAGCTCAACCATATTTCCCGAATCAAACCATTGAATAATATTCCTGTAAGGGTTTTCATCCTTTTCATTTTTTCTTTTCTTGAGAGAATCCGGATCCGGAAATAAATTTTTGAATTGAGTTCGGATGGACCGTTCAAGTAAATTGAAAGCAACCTGGAAAGGTCCTTCCTGTTCACCCTCATAAACCAGTTCAATTTTACCGGTAATGGAAGGCAGAATTCCCGCGAGGTCGCTTATCCAAACCTGGGTTTGAGTTTCACCATTTATTATGGCTCTTCTCTCAGCACTGCTTACAGCATTTTCCATTGCAGAAATTGTCAGCCTTGCACTAACGCCACTTTTTCGGTCCACAAGTTCACTTTCACGTGCCTCGAAGGAAACCTGTGCGATCAGTCTTTTTATAATATCACTGATCCTTACCTTTTTATGCTGCTGCTCCATTATCCTGGCCTCCTGGCCGGCTATGGTAAGAGCTGTGTCAAGGCTCTTCGGATAATGTGTCAGGATCTGGCTTTCGATCCGGTCTTTTAATGGGGTTACAATACTACCCCTGTTAGTATAATCTTCTGGGTTGGCTGTGAATATGAACATTACATCGAGGGGTAGCCGAAGTTTGAATCCCCTGATCTGTAGATCTCCTTCTTCAAGGATGTTGAACAATGAAACCTGGATCCTTGCCTGAAGGTCGGGTAATTCATTTATGACAAAGATGCCCCGGTTGCTTCGCGGTATTATTCCGTAGTGAAGCACTCTTTCATCAGCAAAACTTAGTTTCATATTTGCAGCCTTGATTGGGTCTATGTCACCAATAAGGTCTGCAACGCTTACATCAGGAGTTGCTAGTTTTTCACCGTACCTGGCAGATCGATGCAGCCATTCTATGGGCGTTTCATCTCCCATTTGCTTTATCAATTCGGTGGCGAATGCTGAAACCGGTTTCAAGGGATCATCATTCACTTCACTGCCTTTTATTACAGGAATATATTCATCCATTAAAGAAACCATTTGGCGCGCCATTCTTGTTTTCGCCTGTCCTCTCAATCCGAGGTAAAGAATATTATGCCTGCTCAGCAAGGCTCTTTCGGTATCCGGGATAACAGAATCCTCATATCCGAATATCCCTGGAAATGGATTCTCCTTATTCTTAAGTTTAGAGATTAGATTCTCCCTTATTTCATCTTTAATTGACCGGGATTCATATCCTGCCTTCTTGAGTTGACCTAATGTTTTAATAGCTCTAATATTATCTGGCATAATTCAATAAACTGTTTTTTGTTTTCCACTTTCAAAATCACGGAATATAAAGGCGCCAAGCCTGTCGAGTGATGCAAAGAATGCCTTCCCGTTATTTGCTTCTGTGAATTCCTGTACAAACCGCTGGAGGTAAGGGTCGCTGGCAATCATGAAAGTTGTTATGGGAATTTTCAGTTTCCTGCATTGTGCTGCAAGGTTCAGACACCTGTTCATAATCTTTCGATCTATACCGAAACTGTTCTTATAATATCGGTTCCCGATCTTGAGACATGTTGGTTTGCCATCTGTGATCATAAAGATCTGCTTGTTGGGATTTTTTCTTTTTCGCAATATTTCGATGGCCATGGTTAGTCCTGCGACAGTATTGGTATGGTATGGACCTACCTGGAGATAGGGGAGATCCTTCACCTCTATTGTCCAGGCGTCATTGCCAAAGACAACGATATCAAGAGTGTCCTTAGGGTACCTCGTCTTTATCAATTCACTCAGAGCCATCGCCACTTTTTTTGCAGGTGTTATCCGGTCTTCTCCATATAATATCATGGAATGTGAAATGTCTATCATTAATACTGTAGACGATTGGGTTTTCAGATCTCTTTCCCGTATCTCAAGGTCGTCTTCCTGCATTTTAAAAGCTTCGATCCCATGATTTACCTGGGCGTTACGGATCGAGCTAGTGTAATCAATTTGGTCTGCTGAATCGCCGAAGCGGAAATTCCTGGTTTCAGGATTTATCTCGTCTCCCTGTCCGCTTTGAAAGACCTGGTGATTACCCCTGGATGATTTTTTTAATCTTCCAAAGATCTCTTCCAGGCTTTTTTTCCTGATGGATTGTTCTGTTTTAGGTGTGATACGGAATCCTTCCCCGGGGGTATCATCCTTAAGATATCCCTGTGCTTTCAGATCATCAATGAAATCTCCCATGCCATAATCATCACCAGTAATGCCATGCTCCCTATCGATCTCAGTAAGCCATTGCAATGCCTCTGCTGCATCTCCGCTGGTATAATTCAACAGCTCAATAAACAGGTTCAACAACTTTTCAAATGGTGAACCTTTCTCCATGGCAATGAACCTGGAAAAAACGAAATTTCGCATTCATGCAATTTAAGAAAGCCTTTTTTGGAATAGTGTTAAACCCAGGAATACACACATTAAAAAAGGCTGCCAAAAGGCAGCCTTTGAATTATTGCGGACTATCCGTTCGGACAGGGCTGGTCTGGATCGGAGCAGAATTCTCAGGCAACTGAGGTTTGATGCTGAACTGCTGTTCGAGACTCATCAATGCTCTCAGTAGGTTGAGATTTCTTTCCTCTTCATACGCCAGGTTATCCCGCCTGTTTCCTGAAAGACTTTCATAATAAGACTGTTGCTGTTCCATATCCTTTTTCAATCTTTGTGAAACTTTTGTAGCAAGAGTAGTATCACCTGCGCGATAAGCTGCAAAAAGGAATTGCAATGCGATCTGGTTATGTTGTTGATTCCTGCTTGGCATTGCATATGGAAAATTTTCTTCAAGCATCATCTTATCCGCCCTGTTAAGAAGCTTTTTTGCGTCTTCAGTTCTTCCTGCATCAGCCAAACTTCCTGCAGCCTGGGCGAAAGCCAGCCGGATGGAGTTCAGGTGCCTGCGGTTTTCCTCATCATAATATACACCAGGCTTATTGGCGCCTCCAAACCGGAATTTGTTCATCAGTTTGTCAAACGCCCAATCGTGGTTCACTTCACTATTTGCAACAGGCACAAGCCTGTAAGTCATTCCATCCTGCCTTAAATATTGCTGGAATCCCAGATCACCGTAAGGTGAGGTGAAATAGATAGGTCTTTTCCAATTGTTGGCAGCAATTATATTTAGAATAGCTGCGTCGTTCTTGAACAGGATATTTTTGGGGATCTCGAATCGAATTTCGCTCAAAACGGTATCGTTCTGATTCACCGTTCCATTTTGACGAACTGTGTTAACGTCTACCGGTATTGAAACCTTTCTTGTAGGGAAGATATTAAGCATGCTACCGTCACGCCCCTGTTCCATTTTAGTTGGGTCATCACTTCCTGCATAATCCTTCATCATTGTATACAGGTCCATATAGGAATTCTGATCACCCTTTGGAACATTATAGATCACATCCCTGTTTGATCCTTCGATCTGGGCTATCGACCATATTGGATCGATCGGTTCACTATCATTGATCTTATATCTTAACTGATTGATGTACCAGTCGGTGCCAAGTAAACTGCTGTTAATCACCCTTACATCCTTCCGTATACCATGAACTTCCTGTGCATACCATAAGGGATAGGTGTCATTGTCGCCAAAAGAAATAAGTATCGCATTCGGCGCACAACTTTCAAGATAGTTTATAGCCAGGTCACGCGCGATGGTTTTTTTGCTCCTGTCATGATCATCCCATTCTACTGAGGCCATTAATACAGGTACAGCAAGTAAACAAAGCAAGCCTGCGGCCAAGCCTGCGATCCTGGTGTTGGAAATAAATCTGGAGAACCTGTCTCTCACAAACAATACCCCCAATCCGATCCAGATCGCGAATGCATAGAAGGATCCGGAAAAGGCATAATCCCTTTCCCTCGGCTGGTTACCGGCCTGGTTCAGGTAGATCACAATAGCTATACCTGTAAAGAAGAATAATAACCCTACTACCAGACCGTCGCGTTTATCCCTGCTCAACTGGAATATTATTCCAAGTATTCCCAGGATGAGAGGAAGCATGTACAACTTATTGTTTGCTTTATTATTCTTGAGGGTGTCTGGCAGATTATCCTGGTTTCCTAAACGTAATGCATCATAGAAACCGATGCCCGACTTCCAGTTTCCATCTCTAACATTACCCATGTTTACCCCCTGGATATCGTTTTGTTTGCCGGCGAAATTCCACATGAAGTAGCGCCAATACATCCAGTTAAACTGATAACTGAAGAAGAAGCCGATATTTTCTGCCATCGTAGGCTTTCTTTCCCAATTACCCTGTTCATCTTTGCCAATTCTTGCCCAGGAAGCATAGAAATCAGCCCGACCCTGGTCATTGCTCTGATCCCACATTCTCGGGAAGAAATGCATGTCTTCAGGAGCGTACACATATTTCACTTTTCTACCACTCTTCACATATTTATCTCCGGATTTTATATATGTTTCAGTTACTTCCGTGTCAACAATATCTGCAGTAAAGTCATGGCCGTAAAGGATCGGCCAATCTCCATACTGTTCACGGCTTACATATCCAACCAGGTTCACGGGATTATCTACGTTGAACATATCTACAGACGGATCTGCACTGCTCCGGATCATCGTAGTAAAGTAACTCGTATAACCCAGCAACATAAAAGCAAAGCTCCACAAACCCAGTTTCAGAAAATTCCAGTTTCTTTTTGCAGCCACCCGGAGCCCATAAAAAATGAGGGCCGCAATCAGAACAAAGAAGAATCCGAATCCTGTGAAGAAGGGTAGGTTAAAGTCATTTACGAAAAGGATATCAAATTTTCCAGCGATCTTAATGGTCCATTGAATAACGGCTATCTGCACCAGTCCTGTAATTATGCAGCCAATTACAAAGGCAAAGAAGGTTCCCCATTTGGTAACCTCGTAACGTTTAAAATAATAGATCATAACGATGGCTGGAAGAGCCAACAGGTTAAGGAGATGGACTCCGATAGACAATCCCATCAGGTAGAAAATCAGGATGATCCAACGATCGGCATTAGTAAAATGTCCTTTAATACCTTGTGCCTGTTCATCTGTAACATTCTGTTCCCATTTCAAAATGGCCCAGAATACTATAGCTGTGAAAAAGGAAGAAAGGGCATAAACCTCGGCCTCAACTGCGCTATACCAGAAGCTGTCAGAAAATGTATAAGCCAATGCACCAACCACACCGGCCGACATGATCCCTATTATCTTTTCGTTGGAAAGACCCGCGCCGTCTTTTTGCACGATCTTTCTTGCGAAGTGGGTAATTGTCCAGAATAAAAAGAGAATTGTAAACCCGGATGCCAGGGCGCTCATAAGATTTGCTCCTGTGGCTGCATTTTCAGCACCGAATGGAACCATAAAAAGGCGTCCTAATAAAACAAATAAAGGAGCGCCGGGGGGGTGGGGTATTTGCAGTTTCCAGGCACTTGAAGCAAATTCTCCTGTATCCCAAAGACTACCAGTGGCTTCCATGGTCATAATATAAACCAGGCATGCAATTAGGCAAACGGTCCAGCCAGTTATATTATTGATTCTCCTATAACTCATAAGCTATTTAAGTTAAGTCGCAAATATAATGGTTCATTGCCTCTTTAGTTCAATAGGGGGGTAGTTCGTGAAGGCTGGCAGAAAAGGAGTTTTAATGGTGATTCCCAGCCGGGGCCACCATCCTCCGCCCCTAAGATCAAAATAGGGAATTTTCAGCAGGCCGTCAATTCCCCAAATTCGGGATTTTTCTTTTACAATAACCATGATTAGTACTTTCCGGGTATGTTTTGAAAAACTATCTTGCCAATAATTCATACCTCATTCAATTTTTTGAAAAAAGCATTTTTTCAGCTTCATGCTGCAGTTTTCCTGGCAGGTTTTACAGCAATATTAGGTAAGCTCATTTCGCTAAACGAAGCTCCCCTGGTTTGGTATCGTTTAGCTCTTACAGTTCTCATAATGGCTGGCTGGTTTTCTGTAGCGAGCTTATGGAGAAAGGTTTCTTTCTCCATGTTGATACAGCTTTTCGGTGTAGGGGCAGTAATTACCTTTCACTGGGTTGCTTTTTATGGAAGCATAAAATATTCAAATGTGTCGGTGGCGCTGGTGTGCTTTTCTGCCACGGGCTTTTTCACGGCTTTGCTCGAACCCTTGTTTCTCAGGAAAACATTTGTGCTGATGGAGGTATTACTTGGCGTGCTGTCTGTGTTAGGGATCTATATTATTTTTGATTTCCATCCACAATATACTTTAGGGATCTTCTATGGTATAGCTGCGGCAATAGGATCAGCGATATTCCCAATTTTAAATAAGCAACTTGTAAAGAAGTGTTCACCGGAAACAATGACCTTCTATGAAATGGGTGGTGGGTTCATTTTTCTGACCATTCTGCTTCCATTTTACCTGAATGTTCTGGATGCAGATCTTACATGGCCTTCTTCGATGGATTGGATGTGGCTTATCATTCTTGCGGGATTCTGTACTGTATTAACGCTGATACTTCAACTTAATGCGCTAAAGTACATATCAGCATTTACAACGAACCTGACATATAACCTGGAACCACTTTACGGGATCATTATGGCGTTCATTATCTTCAACGAAACCAAAATGCTTCATCCGGGTTTTTTTGCCGGACTGGCATTGATCCTTATATCCATTATAGTACAGATGATCAGGGTTAAACGACAAAAAAGTTAGAACTATCTACCGTCCACCACGGGTATCATCGTTATCAATATCTTCATCCCGAACATCTGTCCTACTGTACTTGCCGTTTGCAGTATCATCCCTGGTGCTCACACTTTCAGAGGGATTATTGATTTGATCATCCGGAAGTTTCATGTATTCTTTGTTGCGTTCACCAGTCCGGTTTTCGGAGTCGCTGCCTTTTTCACCCTGCCTGTTCCTGTTATTTTCCATGGTAATTGTTTTGACCATGAAGTACAATTATACTGCCATTCAGAGGTATTCAATCCTGAGGTTCACCTTACAGAAGCTCGAGAACATTGCGGAAACGCCACAATATTTATCCAGCGACAACTGTACAGCCCGTTCCATGTTCTGTCGATGAGAATCATTTAATCGAATACGGTAAATAAGTTCTACATTATTATATATGCGTGGATGATCATCGGTCAGGGTAGCGTTTGCAATTACAGTGAAATCTGAGAATAGTACTCTCATTTTGTTAAGGGTGCTAACAACATCAATAGCAGTACACCCGGAAAGAGCGGTGAGCATCAGTTTCTTAGGAGAGGGACCCTGGGCTGCTTCGCCCGAAGCCACAGGGTATTTGAACTGGTCTGTTTCCGCAAGGAAATTAAGGTTTTGGCCAGAGTATTTAACAGAGGAAGAATGCTCCATATGCTTAATTTTATGTGCAATTTGTAGAGTTTTTGCCTGGAACAATGTGACCTGGAGCATAATAAAGCCTAATTTTTCCGAAAAAAGGCATTATTTCTATTTATTATCCGGCAAAATACCTACCTTTGCCGTCCAAAATTTTAGGACAATGGCAAGAGTATGTCAGGTTACCGGGAAGAAGCCTATCACAGGTAATAAGGTATCACATTCGAATATCAAGACAAAGCGCAGGTTTTTACCAAATCTGCAAACAAAAAGGTATTTCCTGGCTGAGGAAGACAGGTGGGTTACCCTAAAACTGTCGTCTGAAGCTATCCGTACCATCAATAAGAATGGTCTTCAGAGCGTACTTAAGCAACTAAAGGCAGAAGGCGTTAAATTTTAATAAGGTATAAATCTATTATAATGGCAAAGAAAGGAAACAGGGTGCAGGTTATTCTTGAATGCACTGAGCACAAAACAAGTGGTCAGCCTGGAACCAGCAGGTACATCACAACCAAGAATAAGAAAAATACTCCTGAGCGCCTCGAGTTGAAGAAATTCAACCCGATCCTGAAAAAGGTAACCGTTCACAAAGAAATCAAGTAATCAGCTTCACAGCTTAAAAAATACTCATCATGGCAAAAGCAGCTAAAACCGCGATCAAGACCAAAGACCAGAAAGCAGCCGCTGAGGCGAAGAACTGGACAAAAGTAATTAAGGCCGTTCGCAGTCCTAAAACGGGCGCTTATTCATTTAAAGAAGCGATCGTTCATAAAGACAAGATCAAGGAATTCCTGGCAAACTAATCTGCCCGGCATACAATATTCAAAAGCTTCCCGATTTTTCTGGAGGCTTTCTTTATTTTAGTCCATCACTAATGAAGCATTCAAATTATGGGATTTTTTGAAAAGATTTTCGGGAAAAAAGAAAAGAAGGAAAGCCTGGAGCAGGGACTTGAGAAGACCAGGGAAGGTTTTTTTGGTAAGCTAAGTAAGGCAATTGCCGGTAAAAGCACCGTAGATGAGGAAGTGCTTGATAATATTGAAGATGCCCTGGTGAGCGCAGATGTTGGAGTGGATACTACCGTGAAGATCATAGACGCTCTTGAAAAGAGAGTAGCCCGCGATAAGTATCTTAACACTGCTGAACTGAATTCAATTCTGAAGGAAGAAATTGAAAAACTTCTGGCATCATCACCCCAGGATACTACCTATGAGAATTTCGAGCTTCCGGCTGGCCATACGCCACATATAATCCTGGTGGTTGGTGTAAATGGAGTTGGTAAGACCACCACTATCGGTAAACTGGCGCATAATTTTTCCCTGGCGGGGAAATCCGTATTGCTGGGAGCTGCTGATACTTTCAGAGCAGCAGCAGTTGATCAGTTGACGATATGGAGCGAACGAACAAACGTTCCCATCGTCAAAAAGGAAATGGGAAGTGATCCTGCTTCTGTTGCCTATGATACAGCGATTAGTGGAGTGGCCCGAAATTCTGATGTTGTAATAATCGATACAGCTGGCAGGCTGCATAATAAGATCCATTTAATGGATGAACTTGCCAAGATCAGGAAGGTGATTCAGAAAGTGATCCCCGAAGCTCCCCATGAGGTTTTACTGGTACTTGATGGGAGTACCGGGCAAAATGCTCTGGAACAGGCAAAGCATTTTACTGCCGCAACAGATGTTACAGGTTTGGTTGTCACAAAACTGGATGGAACTGCAAAGGGTGGCGTAGTACTGGCTATCGCTTCGCAGTTTAATATCCCGGTAAAATTCATTGGAGTAGGAGAGAAAGCAACGGATCTCCTGGTATTTGATAAGAAGGAATTTGTAGACGGATTGTTTCAGTTATAAATTTGAAAAATGCAAACAGAACATACTTCTTCTTATAAAACAGTTGTAAAAGCTCCTGTCACAACAGTTTGGGAGGCCTTGACTGATCCAGCTCTTGTAAAGCAATATTTTTTTGGATCAGACCTCCTCACCAATTGGAAGCCAGGGAGCCAACTCATATGGCGGGGTGAATATGAAGGCCAGGTATATGAGGACAAGGGGGAGGTCCTGGAATTTCATCCAAATGAACGATTGGCGTTCAGCTATCTCAGCAGCTGGTCAGGCAAGGAAGACCTTCCGGAAAATTATTTGCTTGTCACTTATTCACTACGCGCAATCCCTGAGGGTACTGAACTTACCATCACCCAATCAAATTATGATGCAGAAAAAGCTGCCCATTCTGCTGAGAACTGGAATCAGGTGATTGATGGACTTAAGCAAATTGTTGAAGGATAATCTATCTCACAATTATTCTTTCTGTGATCATGTTACCATCTGGTCGCCGTATAACAAGGTTATACGTGCCTGATGTCAGGTAAGAATCTGGGTATACATTATGAGATTCAATGGCGGTTGATAATACAATTTGTTTTCGATATATCAACTGTCCTGAAGCGTTATAAATATTCAGATCATAATTTCCCGCTGGTTGATCACTGAATCTTACGGTAATTCTATTATCTGTTACGGGGTTTGGAAATACAGTTATGCCACTGTAAATAATTGCGGCAACCTTCACGATGTTACTGTGTTGGACCTGTCCATCCAGGCTTATTGCTTTTATCCTGTAGTAAGTAACGGGGAACGGAGTTTCATCACGAAATGAATAGGATGTGCTTCCACCGTTATTATTAGTAGGTGTTGTATTACCAATAGGATTAAAAAATAATCCTTCAGCACTCTTTTCAACAATATATTCCCTGAGTTCCATTTCATTTTCAACCCTCCAGTTAACCAGGTTGGAATTATCATTATTTCGGTTAGCGCTAACCGTTAAAAACCTGACCGTGACTACATTTCCTGGCCGGAAGACTATAATGTACCTGTCATGCACAGCTGTTTCTGCAGGGCCGGGATTAATAGTTATGTAGTTAGTGTCTGTCAGGCTTAAGTTAGCTGTTGTGCCTGCTACCCTGTCGATGAAATATGCCTGGAGTGTACTGGTAAAATTTACAGGCACGATCATAAGTTCGTAATCCTGGTTACGCAGATTACTGAATGCATAAAAAATCGTGTCAGTCAATTCTGCAGGGTCCCGGGCTTCCACAGCAAGTTTGTAACCGCCCCTTAGTAATCCAAAATTTTCACCATCATTCTGTAGTTTATGCGCATCGTGTTCAGTGATTTCATTTCCAAGTCCAGGTTCAAATGCAACAATATTACCATCCGCTATCTGCCCGGTATTTGCCAATAAACTAGTAAAGAGAAATTGCCGTCCCGGAGGAAATTCATTGTTGCCACGGTGTACCAGCCTGCTTCCCGGAATTTTTACTGATTCATTGAAGTTTACATTTCCTCCGGTTGCGGTGCCCTGCACGAAAACTGCCTGGCCGGATTCAATATATGGCGCCGGGATTCCCGCAGGATAATATGCGGTAGCACTTCCCGCCGTTGGAATGTAACCTGCAACAGCACTGATTGTTTGATATCCTCCTAAACCAAATGTACCTGTTAACATAGGGTCCCATGCATGATAAACATTCTGTATCCCTGTACTCAATGTATAAACCGTGTTGAAGTGTATCCGTGAAGCATATGGATTTCCAAAACTCTGAAAGAGATTTGCAGGGACTGCTACAGGTGGTGGGGGATTCGCCGGCGTATGCAGCACACCCTTGCTTCGCATATTGGTTTGATTGGCCGGAGCATTATAGGCCACTACCGTTCTGTCGCCACGTACAAACAGCATGTAGCCCCTGGGGTTATGTAAAGCGATATTTGTTCCCGGGATTCCGATCCAGGTATCTGTTGCAGGATCGTAATCCTTCATTGCAGGGAAAGGGGAAGGAGCGTCGAAGCCCGTGCCCATACCAGTGATGCGGGTTCCGTACCCCAAAGGCGTGGCTCCTCCTTCCTGCCATGATTGAAAAACAGTTTGTCCCGTTGTAGGAGTGGCCAGGAACTGCCAGGATTTGCCATGGGTTCCCGGGGCCGTTCCGGTGTTTATAAATCTCTCTACGGTAACATTCCCGGTTATTGAACCTGTTGTGATTGGATAAACAAAAGCTGTAGCTGAGTCAGACGATTTAAGGGTGAATTCACTGTTATTAGATATTCCATCCGCATCAAGTGTGGTGGAATTTTCTATAGCTAGTCCTTCAACGACAGATGCATTCCCTTCATTTGCCTTTATGCCTGTTCCTTTAAAAGTCAGGTTATAAAAGGTTATGGGGTTTGTTCCACTAATAGCAGTTAGCGGTCCGCCTGATATGATAACTGTGCTGCTGTCGTGAATGAAAGTGCCGTCATTCTTTATGCCTCCATTGTCGATAACAAGGTTTATGGCGCCGTCGGCTACCACCTGGACACCGTTATTGATATTCATTACCTGCCCCAGGGTGATTAATGGAGAAAGAAGCAGGAAAATTACCATGGAATTTTTCATTGTTTCAATTTTCCGGTTGAACAGGAAATATCGGTTCTGGTCTAACATAAGCTTTTCTTTCAGCCTCCTCAAATTCTTTCTTCTTATGTGGCGGGGGAAGATGAGTGTTATCTATATAAGAAGGCCGCTCCGGCAGAGGGGCTACAACTGGTTCCTGGGGAGCAGGCTGTAGCTGCATAGGCTTGATATCTTCTTGCCTTTCCGGAACGAGAATTTCTTTCTCTTCCTGGCAAAATCCAGGTAGTGCCCAGAGTAAAACTATAGCTGTGAATATTGATCTCATAATTTTTAATTTATGCCTAATCGTTGTTTGATAATTCGGATATCATTTTCAAGGGATTCATTCTTTTGCTTAAGGGCTTCATTTTCTTCTTTAAGCTTTTGGATCTGCTGTTGTTGCTCCTGGATTGCTTTTACAGTAACCGGGATAATATCAGAATAGAAAATCCCAAGCTTATCGCTTTTTGCATGCCCTTTGCCGTCATCACCAGTTACAGAAAGATCATCGCCAACCTGAACAACCTCATTAAGAATCGGTTTTACTTCCTGGGCAATGAATCCAAGCTTTTTTGTTGAGCCAGGATTATTTTTCCAGGTATAGCTTACAGGCCGCAATTGCATTATTTCATTCAGACCGTAATTAAGGTCAGTGATATTTTCTTTGTCCCTGGCATCCGATGTGTTAATGGTACCGTTTAATGCGTAAACGGTATTCCACCTGTTGGCTGAAAGCCCCAAAAAATTTGATCCATCAGTATAAGGGCGGAAAGAAGTACCTGTAAATTCATATTCATCCGTAGGAGTAGTTGCAAAATCATTTGACCCGGTCGATATTATTAAGGTATTTGAAGCTGCCCCCACCCTGAATTTCCAGTCGGTTCCCAATGCCCCGGTTTTTACGAATTCAAGCCCGGGTTCATAATCATTGCTGAAACTTGATATCCTTGCATTTACGGCAGTAGCTGTAGGTTCATAGATGTGTAGCTTGGTTGAGGGAACATCCGTTCCAATACCCACGCGCTGGCTCCCTAAACTGATCGTAGCTACATTAGTGCCGTTAGAAAGAAAGTTGAATCTATCGCCTATGTCCTGGTATTGTAATCCATAAGTGGGAAACGCGGGACTGTGAGAAATTATCATTCTGTCTAAATTGGTACTACCTGTGCGGAACATATAACTCATCACAGGAACAGAATTATCATATTGAATGGTCCCTGAATTTCCTACCATGAATTTATCAGCAACAGAAAAGGTTGAATCGGGCGTTGAAGTACCGATACCAACTTTTGTATCAGCAGTTGCGCCATTAACTCCGTTGATACTGCCTAACACCATGCTGTTATTCTGGCTAACATAAGCAAGTGCCCCGATTGCAGTTGTATTTACGAAGTTCGTGGTGCTTGAACTTGTACCATAACCGAAATAAGAATTATAGCTTCCTGTATTATTAATCATCCCTGCCCGGTTACCAACAGCGGTATTAAAACTTCCATTTGAGGTATTTGAAAGGTTAAATGAACCTAGACCAACGTTTTCAGTTCCTGAAGTGTTATTCTGAAGAGCTTTATGACCGACAGCGTTATTATAATTCCCCGAGGTCCAGAATAGGGAACTATCTCCCAATGAGGTATTATAACTTGCATTCGTAACATTTACCATTGTTCGCACACCCACACCTGTATTATTTGTTCCTCCCCTTAAATTGAATAAGGCTCCGTATCCCAAAGCAGTGTTGCTTCTTCCGGAATTAAGGTAGGTGAGGGTGAGGGTTCCCAATCCGGTGTTTTCATGGCCGGTAATTGCACTAATGGCTCCGTAACCAGAATTGTATCCCACGAAAACATTTTCATCCGCCTGGTTATTATAACCTGTATTGTATCCCAGCAGTACCGTCCTACTTGCTGAATCCATATTAGCGGCAGCATAAAATCCGACAACCACATTTCCCATTGTACCCTTGGAGCCTGGGACACCGATCATAGCACCCCGGCCTATCGCTGTATTCCGAAGGGAACTGTCTGAAAATTCAAGTGCACCAACGCCTATTGCGGTGTTCTCATTTCCCGTACGGTTATAACGAAGACTTCTCCAGCCTACAGCCGTATTCCATAAACCTGCAGTATCCATGATCATGGATTCATATCCAACAGCGGTATTAAAGTCTCCTTTAAGTTTGTTATACATGGTATTGGTTCCAAGGGCTGTATTTCCTCCTCCGGATATAATATTACGGAGGGCACTTGTACCGAGAGCCGCATTATAATATCCATTCCTGTTCTCTGCCATCGATAAAAAGCCTATGGCAGTATTGTAGGTGCCCGAGGTATCAAATCGTAATACCCCTGCACCTACGGCGGTATTACCATAATATCTTGTGGATCTTAAGGCATCATTTCCAACAGCCGTATTATCAAAAGGAAAGTTTGCCCCGGTGGGATTATAGGCATCTTTCATAGCCCAGTTACCGATAGCAGTATTGTTCGAGCCAAATTTGTTACTGGTTAATGACCATGCTCCCATACTGGTATTTGCGATTCCGGAAACAAGGCTGTCCTGGCTCGAATAACCAATTGCTGTATTTGGATAATTTGAAACGGAATTCAGCAAAGCCCTGCTTCCCATGGCAGTATGGCCGGAATAATTGTTCATTGACAGAGCCCTGTATCCAACAGAAACATTATCATTGCCCCTTCCTGCCTGTAAAGCAGAATCACCTACTGCAACATTTCTTGAAGGGGCTGTAAGTGTAAAAAATGAAGGCGTTGCTATTGACATTGCCTTAAAACCAATTGCCACATTCTGGCTTCCAAACGCATTCCCTGTTAGTGTTTGGTAACCTACCATGGTATTTTCAGCGCCCTGGAGCAGGTTTGCCGAAGAATATGAGTTCGCATAGCCTGCATATGCACCAATAGATATGTTATAATCCCTTTTATTGCTTTGTCCGGCAGTATAGCCAATAGAGACGGTGTAATTTGAGCTATCATTTAAAAATCCTGCACTTCTTCCCATTGCAGTATTGAATGAACCCTTAAAACTATGTTCTAACGCACCGACTCCAAATGCTGAATTATCAATGCCTGTTTTGTTGTTGCGCAATGATCGCCAGCCTGCTGCGGTGTTGGCGCCACCTGCCGAATCATTTTGCATGGCTTCATATCCGATAGCTGTGTTGTAATTATTGGCTGTTTGATGCCGGTATAATGCATATCCTCCCACACCTGTATTCCCGGAACTTGTGGAATCATGATATCCTGCAACATAACCAATATATGTATTAAGGTTTCCTTTCGATGATAAGCGGGCAGCGCTTCTTCCCAGCGCTGTATTTCCAGCGCCTGTGATATTGGAACGAAGTGCACTAACACCAAGTGCGGTATTTTCATATCCTGTTGTATTCAGATACATGGATTCACTTCCAATGGCGGTATTCTTGCCTCCATCATTCACAGATGTGGGCTGCATCGATATAAGTGCTTTACTACCAACAGCTGTATTATCCCCGAAATAATTACCTCCAGGGTTATACGATAAATAATGCATGGCAGAATCCCCGACAACTGTATTACGAAGATTAGTTACATTATTTTGAAAAGCATTGTTCCCGATGGCAACATTTGCGTATGCAGTGGTCTGCTTATTCAGCGCCTTTGCACCTATCCCTACGTTATTATATCCTGAAGTGATCGATATGCCCGCACTATCACCGATGAAGTATAGGCGTGGCGATCGGTTAAGGCGACCCAACCAGGCATTGTTCTGCCTGAAGGATAGCGGAACATCATCAGTGGTACCGAAAAAGTGTTCCCCTGAATTCGTACCTGAATTACCTGTCAGAGCCCAGCCGGCTTTTCCGCTTGCTGTATCGATCCATGCCCATCCCGATCCATTGTAAAAATGAAATCCAATACTGTCCGGACCATCCTGGTAAACCAGCAACCCTGTTGCGGGAGAAGCTATGGCATCCTTCTGGGCTTTGGTCATCCGCGGTACAAGAATACCCTTATTGGTACTGGATACATCGAGTATTGCACTATTATGGGCAGGGGCTCCTGAAGTGTTTACCCCAAGCGATTGAGAGATTCCCTTCAAATTCAAAAGTGAAAAGAAAAAAAGTATTAAAAATTGCAGGTTGTATTTTGGCATATGAACTGAATGAAAGGCGTATGTTTTAGTTGTGATATTTTATGAGAATGAGATTATTGGATTCCAAGTCTTTTTTTGATCTCATTCAATTCTTTTCTTAACTGTTCATTCTCACTTTTTAATTGGTCTATTTGAGACTGCTGTTCCTGGATAGCTTTAACCGTTACTGGAATAATATCAGAATAAAAAATCCCTAACCTGTCAGATCCTGATTTCCCCTCTTCTGAAATTAGATTAACACCATCGCCAACCTGCACCACCTCATTTAAAACCGGTTTAACCTCCTGGGCTATGAATCCAAGTTTTCTTCCCTGTTCCGGGTTCTTTTTCCAGGTATAGCTCACCGGCCTTAATTTCATTACTTCTGCCAGCCCATAATTGATATCTGCGATATTCTCCTTTTCTCTTGCATCTGAAGTATTAATGGTACCATTCACTGCATATACGGTGCTCCAACGGTTTGAGGAGATTCCAAGAGAATTGGCGCCGTTAGTGTAAGGCCGAAATGATGAAACTGAAAATTCGTATTCATCCGGAGCTGCAGTTGCAAAATCATTTGTTCCTCTTGAAAGGATCAGAGTATTTGAGGTAGCGCCAACCCTGAACTTCCAATCAGCACCAGATCCGGTTTTTACAAGCTCAAGCCCTGGTTCATAATCGCTGTTTAAAGATGCGATCCTGGCATTTACATCAATACCTGAGGAATGGTATATATGCAGTTTTGAAAGTGGTGAAATTGTTCCTATACCCACATAGCCATTACCATCAACTGTAAGCCGGGTATTATTTCCACCTGAACGTAGCATTAAAGAACTATCTGTGCCAAATACCATCCCTGCGCGAATGGAAGTACTTGCATTACCTGAAAGAATACCATTTTCACTGGTACTGGGATTGGATAATTGAATGAAGGAAGCAGCGTTGTCTTCCAGTATCAATGAAGAATTAGCAATGAATGACCCTCCGCTTGC
This sequence comes from Bacteroidota bacterium, assembly GCA_023417815.1. Lineage (GTDB taxonomy): Bacteria > Bacteroidota > Bacteroidia > Chitinophagales > Chitinophagaceae > Ferruginibacter. The sequence goes on from JAEZEI010000034.1 coordinate 23,283, forward strand.
GCCGTTTCTCCGCACATGCAGGCGTGATGAGGGGGCATTGGTTCCGATGCCGACTGATGCAGTTACAGTTGCTCCATTAAGCCCTGAAATACCTCCCAGCACTATGGAATTATTCGTGGCAACCATTGCATTTATACCCACTGCAGTTGAATTTACAAGCTGCCCCAGGGTTTGAGCATTATATCCTAAAAGTGTGTTCCCGATCCCAGTGGTTATATTAGTTCCCGACCCCTGGCCTAATGCAGTATTTGAATGCCCGGACGACAGGTTATAACTGGAAAAGGTTCCAATGGCTGTATTGCCTGTACCTGTTACAGGATCCGCTATGCCCATGCCAGCAGAATATCCAATAAACGTATTGTAATTTGCCTGGTTCGCATTCCCGGCATATGTTCCAACCGCTGTTGCACCAAGAATGTTATTGGCTGATTCCAGCGTAAAATTTCCCAGTGCAACATTCTGAGTTTGACCTTGTGAACCGGTAATACCTTTCAAGGCATTAAGACCAACTGCTACATTAAATGAAGAACTGTTTACTAGTTCCATAGAACCAGCGCCAATGGAAATGTTGCTGAATCCATTGATATTTGAGCGCATGGCACGCCATCCCATAGCTGTATTTAGATTCCCTGAAGTATCATTAAGCAATACTTCATAACCGACGGCAGTGTTATTATCATTCCTTTTATGGTTAAACATTGCATTTGTGCCAAGAGCAGTATTTCCGGAACCTATGGTATTATTTCTAAGGGCGCTGGTGCCCACCGCAGTATTCACATCTCCTGAAAGATTCTGGTAAAGCGACAAATATCCTACAGCAGTATTATAGGTGCCGGCGGTATCATTTCGTAATGCAGCAGAACCAATGGCAGTATTTCCATAATATCTTGCAAGCCTCAAAGCATCGTTGCCCACAGCAGTGTTTTCCGCAAGCTGACCTCCATTTACGTTGTTTACCGCTTCGTACATGGCAGCATTTCCCAAAGCAGTATTATTATACCCAGTTTTATTGGCAGTAAGGCTATAAGAACCTATAGATGTATTTGCAAAACCTGTAGTTGTGGAATCCTGGCTTGAATAACCGATTGCAGTGTTCGGATAGGAGGAAGTGGTCCGCATCAGGGATCTGCTACCAACGGCCGTATGCTTACTGGCTGCTGCAGTATTCGCCGCTGCAAGACTTTTGAAACCTATTCCGGTATTATCATTTCCCCGGTTTGCCTGTAGTGCTGAATCACCAACCGCCACATTTCTGGATGGAGCAGTGGCTGAATAAGTTCCAGGCTGGAAAATAGACATGGCTTTAAAACCCACCGCAGTATTCTGGCTGCCAAAGGCTATACCGGTCATCGCATGATAACCGATCATCGTGTTTTCAATCCCTTCAGCAGGGTCAGCAGTGTTATAACCATTCAGATAACCTGCGTATGCGCCTAAGGCGGTTGTATAGTCACGGTTATTGTATGCAAGTGTATTGAATCCGATAGCTGTGATCTGTTCTGATGTATCTGAACTAAAGCCGGCACTTCTTCCAACAGCAACATTTCCTGTTCCTGCAAAGGAGGCTTCAAGCGCTCCTGTTCCGATTGCAACACTATTATCAACTGTTCGGCTGTTTCTTAGTGCCCGGTAACCTATGGCAACATTAGCTACGCCCGAGGAATCCAGTTCCATCGCCTGGTAGCCCACAGCGGTATTATAACTTCCCAGGGTTTGGTGCCTCCATAATGCATATGCACCTACACCGGTATTTGCCCCTCCCAATGAATCGGTATACCCGGATTCATATCCTAAATAAGTATTTAAATTACCTTTTGCCGAAAGCCTGGCTGCACTCCTTCCAATTGCAACATTACCGCTTCCGGAAATATTTAACCTTAGCGCGCTAACCCCCATAGTTGTATTTGAATGCCCTATTGTATTCTCAAACATTGCTTCACTTCCTACAACTGTATTTTTTGAACCATTAGTGGTAGAAGTAGGGTTCAACCGGAATAAAGCCTTACTCCCGATAGCGGTGTTATCCCCGGTGAATGCAGTGCCAAACGACATATAATGCATGGCAGAATCGCCAATAGCCGTATTTCGCAGGTTCGCTGAATTATGCTGCAGGGAAGCATTTCCGATTGCTACGTTGGCATAGGCCAGGGTATTTGCAAGAAGTGCATTTGATCCTATACCAATATTATTTGTTCCTGTCGTGATCTTCGCTCCTGCACTGTCACCTATGAAATAATTATTTGCCTGGCTATTCCATCTTCCAAGCCACAGGTTGTTTTGACGAAATGAGAGTGGAATATTGTCTGTTGTTCCAATAAAGTGGTTTGAAATATCCGTGCCTGCGTTTCCGGTAATTTCCCAACCTCTTTTGCTTGCAGCTGTATCAAGCCATGCCCATCCAGAACCAGTATAATAATGAAATCCCGTGCTATCGGGACCTTCCTGGTAAATTAGCAAACCTGTTGCAGGTGTTGCAATGGCATTTCTCTGTGATTTTGTCATCCGGGGAATCAATACACCTTTATTTGTACTGGATACATCAAGGATGGAACTGTTATGTGCAGGAGCACCAGATGTGTTTACACCCAGCGACTGCCCATTTGCCCTGGAAAATGAAAAAACCAACAAGATGACGGCAGGTAAAAACCTAACCATATATCAGTTTTTACGGTGATAATTAGCGGGGGACTAATCCTGCAAAAATATAACTGATATTTTAAATGTCAATGAGAAGGGATGTATAAGTTATTCACTATTAACGAATAAGACTAAAAATCACATCATCATGCGATATTCATTTAGAATTAATCACTTATGAAGACATTTCTCAAGAGAATAAAAAAGGGGCTTCCTGGAAAAGAGGCCCCGTTTACCAAAACTAACTGCTTATGAGAAAAAAACTTTACTGTTTTCAGGTACAAATTTCGGCAATAACAAAGCCCACCGGTGTTAATGACCGTGTAATGTTCGGTTAACCTTGCGTTAATGCAAATAATCAATAAATGGTCTTGACCAGAAGTATGAACAGTCCGTAGATGCAGGTGGTGATAAATATTCCTTTTGCGGTATTATCCCTGTTGGCATTGATGGCCAATGTAAAAATCAGGGCATTAAGTAATAATGAAAGACTAAGGGCCACTGTTAATGTACGAAAACCGGGCTCTACCAGCATGAACTGGATGGTTTCCCTGAAAGTGAAAATTCCGAACTTAAAATATTTAAAGAGTAACAGGCCGAGCAGAGGCGCAAAGGTTCCCAGCAACATTCCCCAGCCAACACTATTCTTTTTTATCAGCTTCATAACTCTCTTTTTTCCAGAACGGATTTTAACCTGTAATCAGTTAGATCGAATTGCACGGGCACCACGCTAACATAATTATGTTGAAGTGCCCAAACATCCGTGTCATCACCTTCATCAAAATTTACAAACTTACCTGTGAGCCAGTAATATTTTTTTCCCTGCGGATCCATTCTTTCATCAAAGTCTTCTTCATATTTGGCTTCTGCCTGCCTGCAAACCTTTATTCCCTTTATTTCAGAAAGTGGTACAGATGGAATATTTACATTCAGAAGCATCCGGTCGGGGAGAGGGTTTTTGATAACATTTTCAACGATCCTGCGGACTATGCTTCTTGATGCAGTAAAGTCAGCTTCATAACGGTAATCCAGGAGCGAAAAGCCTATACTGGGGATACCTTCAATAGACGCCTCCATTGCAGCCGACATGGTGCCACTGTAAATAACATTTATTGAATGGTTTGCTCCATGATTGATGCCACTCAGGCATATATCCGGCTTTCGATGAAGGATCTTATCAACGGCAAGCTTTACACAATCAACGGGGGTACCACTGGTTTGCCATGCCTGGATCTCCCCGAAAATGTTCATTTTATACATACGTAATGGAGAACCGATTGTGATGGCGTGACCCATTCCGCTTTGGGGTTTATCGGGTGCAACTACGATCACTTCGCCAAGATCTTTAACAGCTTCAACCAGGTTGCGTATACCCGGTGCTGTTATATCATCATCGTTCGTAACGAGAATTAGAGGTTTATTATTTTCTGCCATCTTTTAAAAACCGCGGTAATAAGGTCTGCCGATCATTTCACGGAAGGGCCATGGAATGGAAATGAGGATCAATAGGAGAGCGAGGCCGAAAAAAACCAGCATCTTGGTATGTTTTGCCTTATCCGTTGCAGCCCGTTTCACTGAACTCCTTCCCACATGAACAAGTATCCAGGCAATGATCATTATTAAAGCGTGCTCCATCGTGAAGAATCTGTCGTATGAATTCTTCATAACATCACCCATTCCTGCTTTGATCTTGTCGAACCAGCCATTACTGAAAAAGAGGATCAAACCTAAAAGCAGTTGAATATCGCAGCTGATCATAAACAATAGATTGCTTTTATTATCAGCACTGGAATATCGTCTCCTTGAAGTCATTCCCCCTATCGCCTGGAAAATTGTCCACAGGCCAAAAAGTAGTACCGCCCAGCGGAGGAAGTTATGTAACGACAGAACTATTTCCATGTTAAATGATTTGCTGCAAAGTTAGGGGTACACTCTTAAGATTGAACTACACCTTTCTATTTCCAATTCTATATATGTCGAAAAAAAATTTTGTAAACTAAAACTTTTAGTATATTTGTGCTAATCAAATTAGTTGCTATGTCACAAGCTGGTTTAAACCTTAAATACCTGCGAAAGCTTAGGGGCTGGACACAGGAAGAATTTGCAAACAAACTCAATGTTAAGCGTTCGCTTATCGGTGCGTATGAAGAAGAGCGTGCGGATCCCCGGCTGGAAGTGCTTGAAATGGTGGCGGATATGTTCAAGCTTTCGCTTGATGAACTGCTATTAAAAGACCTTTCCAATACCGGTACCAGTTACTGGATGAAACGCAGACAACAGAAATTAATGACTGCCGACCGTAACGTGATCCATTTCGTTCCCGTAAAGGCAGCTGCAGGGTATTTAGCTGGTTATGCCGACAGTGAATTCATAGACGAACTAAACACGTTCACCCTTCCTATGTTAAGCGGGGGCAATTACCGTGCATTCGAGATCATTGGAGATAGTATGCTGCCAACATCTAGTGGCAGTATAATAGTAGGAGAGAAGGTTACCAACCTTGATGACCTTAAGAATAACACAGCCTGCATCGTGGTGAGCCGTAATGAGGGCATTGTTTATAAGAGGGTCGCTAAGAATAACCGCTCCAAAAATAAGGTAACTCTCGTAAGTGATAACCCGGCATACCAGCCTTACCAGGTTAATACTGAAGATATCGCAGAAGTATGGGAAGCACAGGTTGTTATTGGTAAGGTTGCCAACCAGCAAAGGTGGGATATCAATTCCCTTACAAGTCTTGTCAACAATTTACAAACACAGGTAAGTTCCCTGAAAAAGAAAATGAATTAGGGAGTAATAAGCCACATAACTTAGCAAGAAACAGATACATCGATTAATAATTTAAAAACACAGTTATGATTAAGCTACAGATCATCGGCAACCTTGGGAAGGATTGCATTATGAAAGAGGTGAATGGTAAAAATGTTATCAATTTTAGCGTTGCTCACACGGAGAAATTCAAGGACGGAATGGGGAACCTGAAAGAGAAGACCACTTGGGTGGAATGTGCATACTGGACAGACAGGACCGCGGTTGCGCAATACCTGGTGAAGGGAAAGATGGTTTATGCAGAAGGAACTCCGGAAGCGGATGCTTATACCAATAAAGAAGGTAATGCCGCCGCTACCCTAAGAATGCGGGTTCATAGTCTCCAACTATTAGGCGGAAATACCGAATCTACCGGTGCCTCATCAGGCTATGGACAATCGCAGGTTGCTACAAGGCCTGTTCAGCCAGTTTCAGAGCCGGCAATGGATGACGATCTTCCATTTTAAAATCGGGGGAACATATTTAGGCGGCATTTAGCCGCCTTTTTTTATCTCATTAACCTAAAAGAAAAGGCCGCAAATATTGCGGCCTTTTCTTTTAGAGTATTTTTTTATTCTTCAGGATCTTTCCTGGCTATTTGCCTTCCGAATATGATAAGGTGGACCACGGCAAAAATGAAGGAGATGTACATCAGGGTTTGATCTGTTTCAAATCCTACTGAAACCTGGTGTAGCACTCCTACGATAGCAAGAAGTATACTTAATGCAAGACCGGTAATTGCTGCCATTCTTTTTCCTTTCCTGTTGGTGGTACCATTACCAAACCGGCTGTGCCTGATTCCATATGCCATATAAATATCCATACCGATCAACATCCAGATAAGTAACCTTATCCACGTATCCATTGGCAGGAAAACCATCATGAATAGACAAACACCTATTCCAAGGATCGGCACGATCGGCACCAACGGAGTTTTAAAAGCCCTAGGTATTTCAGGCATCTTTCTACGCATTACCCATACTCCGATACATACCAGGATGAACGCAAATAAAGTTCCTATGCTCGTCATTTCTCCCACAACCCTGGCAGGAACAAATGCCGCGAATAGGCTCACGAAAAGCATGAAGATGAAATTGTTCCTGGCAGGTGTTTGAGTTTTTGGATTCACTCTTGAGAAAATAGGAGGGATCAATCCGTCCTTGCTCATGCTATAGAAAACCCTTGACTGTCCCATAAGCATAACCAGGATAACCGACGCGTAACCGGCAAGGATCGCAAGAACGATCGCACGATTCAGCCATGGATAATCCGGCTGAACGATTCCTGCAGCATCCGGAGTGCCCATATGTTCAATTGCGACAGCAACAGGAGCGATACCATCCTTACCGGCAAAAGTTGAATAATGGGTAACTCCCGTCATTACATGGGCGAAAAGCAAATACAATACGGTGCAGATCGCGAGAGAGCCTAGAATACCGATAGGCATATCCCTTTTTGGATTTTTGGCTTCCTGCGCAGCAGTACTTACTGCATCAAAACCTATATAGGCAAAGAATACTATCGCTGCGGCCCTGATAACTCCACTAAATCCGAATGCACCGAATTCACCTTCGTTAGTTGGAATATAGTCAACATAGTTATCGCTGTTTATATATTTCCAGCCAAGGAATATGAATACAAGAACTACACTTACTTTGAGTGCAACTATGATTGCATTTACGGTAGCACTTTCACGCGTTCCTTTTATTAAAAGCAAACTCATTAATACAATAATGAATACTGCAGGGAGATTTATTACACCTCCATCCCAGGGACCAACTGTTAAATGGGCGGGAAGGTAAACATCAAAACCTTCCAGGAATTTTACAAGGTACCTGCTCCAGCTGATACCAACAGTAGCAGCGCCAACCGCGTATTCCAGAACTAGGTCCCACCCGATTATCCATGCTATAAATTCGCCCATTGTTGCATAACTATAAGTATATGCACTTCCTGCTACAGGTATCATAGATGCAAACTCAGCATAACATAATCCTGCGAAAAGGCAGCCTAAGGCAGCAACTACAAAAGAGATGGTAATGGCTGGTCCGGCATGATTTGCAGCGGCCATACCTGTAATGGAAAATAATCCTGCACCAATAATGGCACCTATTCCCAGGGCCACTAAACCCCAGGCACCTAATGTTCTTTTTAATGTGTGTTCGCCGGTTTCATTGGCTTCTCGCATTAAAAGGTCCAAAGGTTTTCTTACAAATAAACTCATACAGTTAGTTGGGTTTTGAAAAATATGGCGGAAAAATAAGCAAATAATGATATAACCGTGATACCAGCCATAAAAATGAAAGTGATCAGCTCTGTTTTTTAAGCATTATATTGCGAAAACTTTTTTGCCGGAACATCTTCGGCTGTATCACAGCTTTACTCCATGAACAAACGCAAAGCGGGAATCCTCTCCCTTTTCCTATTTACCATACTTGCAGTTATGTATGCGCTGCATCTTAATGAGTTAGTGCTGTTTCCTGATAACCTGCTCATTGCTTTAAGGTGGATATTCATAGGATCCCTCCTTACATACGCCGTGTTCAGGAAGTCACTTACCACCTGGATATTGGTAAGTATGGTTGTGGGAATAGAGATCGGTCTTGACTTCCCGGAATTCTCCCAGAACCTCAGGGTGCTGAGCCAGATCTTCCTTCGCCTCGTTAAGACCATTATCGCGCCTATTCTTTTCGCTACACTGGTGGTGGGGATAGCAGGCCACTCAAGCCTCAAACAGGTTGGTCGCATGGGTTGGAAGTCGATCCTGTATTTTGAAGTAGTAACCACGATCGCACTGGTAATAGGCCTCATCGCTATTAATATTTCAGGAGCAGGTAAAGGCATCGTACTTCCGGAAGGGTTCAATGAAACACTTCCCGAGGTGAAGCCACAGGGCTGGCAGGATGTGATCCTTCATATTTTCCCGGAGAATTTTGCCAAATCCGTTTACCATGGTGATGTGTTGCCTATCGTTGTATTCAGCATTATTTTCGGGATAGCACTTGCAATGCTCAGCGAAGAAAAGAAAAGACCGATGCTCAATTTCGCTGAAAGCCTGGCAGAAACGATGTTCAGGTTCACCAACATCATTATGTATTTCGCTCCCTTCGGTGTAGGGGCTGCCATCGCTGTAACTGTTGGACATCTTGGCGTGGATATCCTGATCAACCTTGTAAAACTCCTGCTTACGCTTTATGCAGCATTGATCGTCTTCCTGCTGGTAGTGCTATTACCTGTTGCACTTATAGTACGACTCCCGGTGAAGAATTTTATAAAAGCGATCTCGGAGCCTGTTTCGATCGCTTTTGCTACCACAAGTTCTGAATCTGCCCTGCCAAAGGCTATGGAAAATATGGAGAAATTCGGCGTACCCAGGAAGATCGTTTCCTTTGTGTTGCCAACAGGATATACATTCAATCTTGATGGAACCACCCTTTACCTGTCACTCGCTGCAGTATTCGTAGCACAAGCTGCCGGTATGGATCTTTCCATATGGGAACAACTGTTAATTGGTCTTACTTTGATGCTGACCAGTAAAGGGGTTGCCGGAGTGCCCCGTGCATCACTGGTGATCCTCCTGGGAACAGCAGCTTCCTTTAATCTTCCATTATGGCCTATCATGGCAATTCTTGGAATTGATGAATTAATGGATATGGCCCGTACTTCCGTTAATGTAATTGGTAATACCCTCGCCAGCTGTGTTATTGCACGATGGGAGGGAGAATTCGATGATGAAAAGGCCCAAAATTTCCAGGCCGATTAACCCCTTTCTTTAACCTCCCCGATAAAGGATTAAGTTGTTTATTTGCACATGGAATTTTTAGAGTTCACTTTCAGGGATTTGCTCAATCCCGATTTTTATATAAATAACGGAGGGCTGTGGCTCGTTCTGTTCATCGTTTTTGCGGAAACCGGTTTGTTTGCCGGGTTCTTCCTCCCCGGTGATACGTTATTATTCGTTGCTGGGATCTTCAGTGAAAAACTGATCACCCAGGGCCTTGGCATTGACCTGGGCAGCGAATTCGTTCACCTTGTACTGCTGGCTTTGATGATCGCAGCCTCTGGTATCCTGGGAAATGAGGTGGGATATTGGTTTGGAAAGAAATCAGGTCCCGCACTTTACAGCAGGAAGGATTCCTTCTTCTTTAAAAAGAAATATCTCCAGAAAGCGCACGACTTTTATGAAGAACGTGGTGCAGGCACTATCGTTATGGCAAGGTTCCTTCCAATAGTGAGAACCTTTGCACCAATTGTGGCTGGAATTGTTCAGATGGATAAGAAGAGATTCACCCTCTTCAATATCATAGGATCTTTTGCATGGGCATTCAGCCTGCTTTTTATCGGGCATTATCTTAACTCGATCATGAAGAACCGGTTTGGTGTGGATCTTATCGAACATCTTGAGATCATTATAATTGGTATAGTGGTGGTTACCACTGCTCCCGTGCTTTATAAGCTTTTCTTTGCGAAAGATAAAGTGAGGGAAAAACCTAGCGAAGAATAGTATGGCAAAACCCACAGCATCATTATTCAACATAGTTGTTCTGGTGGCTGCCCTGGGCTATTTTGTAGATATCTACGATCTTCTCCTGTTTAATATTGTTCGGGTGGAAAGCCTCCAGGAACTGGGGCTTAACCCTGATGGAATTCGCCGGGAAGGGGAGTTCATCATCAGTATCCAGATGGTGGGCCTTCTGCTTGGAGGCATAATCTGGGGGATCATGGGCGACAGGCGGGGAAGGCTCAGCGTCCTGTTTGGATCCATTATTCTATATAGCCTTGCCAATATTATAAATGGTTTTGTGGAAACGCCTGGCCAGTATGCTCTGGTACGCTTCATTGCAGGTATTGGTCTTGCAGGTGAATTAGGTGCAGGGATCACACTGGTTGCTGAACTTTCATCAAAAGATAAAAGAGGTCTCAGTACTTCCCTGGTAGCAGGGGTAGGGTTGTTTGGAGCTGTGGCGGCCTATTTCATATCATTGCAATTTCACTGGAGAACCTGTTATTTCATAGGGGGTGGACTGGGTTTTGCCTTACTGCTGCTTCGGATTTCAGTTTATGAAAGCGGCCTGTTTAATGCGATCAAAGAAACGCCTGTGAGGCGGGGAGATTTCTTTATGTTCTTTACCGACAGCAAACGTTTGAAGAGATACCTGCTTTCTATTCTCATTGGATTGCCTACCTGGTATGTAATTGGAGTGCTCGTTGCCTTTTCAAACAATTTTGCCGAAGCATTTGGAATAGAAGGAGAAATACTTCCAAAAAAGGCTACCATGTATGCCTATGTGGCCATCGCAATTGCTGATGTAGTAACAGGGTTCGTGAGTCATTGGCTTCGCAGCAGGAAAAAGGCGCTTTATATTTTCTACCTGGTTACGCTCGCAGCGATCCTGTTATTCTTCAGCAATGCTAATTCGTCCGCAGAAAGAATGTATGCTATCTGTGCACTTCTTGGTTTTGGAACCGGGTTCTGGGCAATATTTGTAACCATGGCTGCCGAGCAGTTTGGGACCAACCTAAGAGCTACTGCTGCGACGACTATACCTAATATGGTAAGAGGGTCGTTGCCAGTTATATTGCTCATATTTAACTGGTTGCAGAACTTTACTTCATATTCTAATGCAGCCCTCTATACAGGCCTCGGAGTAATGGTGGTCAGTTTTTGGGCTGCCTGGAAATCAAAGGAAACTTATGGTATCTCGCTGGATTATATAGAATCAACCCCGGTAACCCGTGCCTAAAATCCTGGTCATACGATTTTCTTCCATCGGGGATATTGTTCTGGCAAGTCCCGTTTTTCGCTGCGTTAAAAAACAGGTTCCCGGGGCTGAACTTCATTTCCTGACCAAAGGATCCTTTAAAGCAGTTACTTCGGCCAATCCCTACATTGATAAATTCTTTTACTTTAATAACAACCTGGAGGAAGTCATAGCCCAGCTTAAGAAGGAAGGGTATGATCATGTGGTGGATCTTCACAACAACCTGCGGAGTATTAAAGTAAGAAAAGCCCTGAAAAGAAAGTTTACGGTTATAAATAAACTTAATATTGAGAAGTTTCTTTTAACTAAGTTGAGTATCAATGTGATGCCGGGGCGGCATATTTCATTGAGAAGCCTTGATGCTGTAAAGCCATTAGGTGTAATTGACGATGGTAAAGGTTTGGATTACTTTATTCCCGACCATGAAAGGGTGGATGAATCCGATATTCCCACCTCGCACCATGCAGGATATATTGCCCTGGTAATTGGTGGCTCCTATTATACCAAAAAACTTCCTGTTTCTAAACTTTCCGAGTTATGCAGGTTAATTCACTTCCCCATTATTCTTCTGGGAGGACCGGAAGACAGGGAGGAGGGAGAAGAGATCGTGAAACAGGATCCGGTGAAGATCTATAACGCCTGTGGTAAATTCAGCCTTAATGAATCTGCAGACCTGGTTCAAAGGTCAAGACTGGTGATCTCCCACGATACCGGTCTTCAGTATATAGCCTGCGCGTTCGGAAAGCAGGTAATTGCGATCTGGGGTGGTACTTCGCCCAGGCTTGATGTAGAGCCTTTTTATGGCACTTCCTACCATCAAATCGGCCCATACCCGGTCTATGAAAACGTTTTTCTCGATCTTAAATGCCAGCCCTGCAGCAGGTATGGCACCAGGAAATGTCCTCTTATTCATTTCAACTGCATGCAGAAGCAGGATATTCCGTTTATTGTGGAAAAAGTACATGCCCGCCTGGGTAAATAAGCTCTGCTGTTAATCTATCTTTAAAGGTCATCCGTTTAGTTTTTCTTTAAGGGAAAGATGAGTTATTTTAAGAAAATCCTGAGCCATGAACCTGTCCATCCTGATCTTCGCTTTTTTCAGCAATATGTTCGGTCCAAAGGATCTGAACACAACCGTTGAATGGACCAACAACAGTCCAATGTCTTCACATGAAGTGATCTATTATTCTTCAGAAAAACTTGTATGGGATGATTTCAGGGGAAGGCCTGAAAAGAATAGCCCTGCAGCTGCGGTTACCGTTAGCGGGTTCGGGTACAGGGCGAACATAAATACCAAAGGTGGCAAGAACCAGTTCAGCATCAAAGTTTACTGTTATTTCAACAAGGATAAATCCTGGGTTAGGGAAGGAAGGACAATTCCTTATATCCTGAAGCATGAGCAAAACCATTTTGATATAAGCTATATCGCGGCAAGCTATTTCGTAGACCGCCTTAAAGAGACAAGCTTCACCACTTCCAATTACGAATACAAACTGAAAGAGATCTATAATGATGCCTGTGATGTAATGCACCGCCTACAGGATGATTATGACGGCGAAACAAAGAATGGCCAGGTGCGGGAAGAGCAAAAGAAATGGAATGCATTGGTTAACGATAAGATCGCTTCAGTCATACGGTAACCACCAGCACGGGGATCTTCAATTCATGCCTTACAGAATTAACCGTTGATCCAAATACAAAATCCTTCAGTCCTGCATGTCCATGCGCACCCATTACGAGAAGGTCTGCATTATTTTCTGTGGCTATTCTGGCGATTTCTTTAACCCTGTGTTTATAACCGATGTGCGCTGATGCACTGATCCCTTTCTCTCTTAACTGGTTCACATAACTGATCAGCATTTCGCGGTCTTCCCTTGATTCAAAATCATCCGTCTGTGCTCCCATCAACCTCGCAGGAGCACTTTCCACTATATGCAATAAAATATAATGGGAACTTGTGTGGCCCTGTCCAAGCGCATGACCGATCAGCTGCTCGTCATTCCCTGAAAAGTCGAGCGATACTGCTATCCTGTTGAAAACCGGCTTGTCGGCTATATTTAGTTGCCCGGGTGCTTTGTGCAATAAAATTGAGGAATCCTTCAGCTCTTTTGTAAAGAATGGATATAGGATCACGTATAGCAAAATGGCTCCAAAGAAGATCCCGGAACCAATGATCATGGCCTTTGGCAAGAAATTATCGCCTTCCAGCACCGGCATAGATTCATTGACCAGCATTTTAAGATTCAAAAAAACTAAAACGGAAGCAATTATCCAGGCTGCGACTTTTGTAAGCGGGCCAATGGCAAAATTTCCCATCTTTTTCTTTTCACTTACAAAATGAATGAGTGGAATAATTGCGAAGCCAAGTTGCAGACTCAGGATCACCTGGCTCATTACCAAAAGGGAATCTACTTCATTCTCACCATAGATAATAATTACTACCAGGGCCGGGATAATAGCGATCATCCGGGTTATAAGCCTTCGCAGTATAGGATTCAGCCTAAGCCTAAGATACCCTTCCATAACGATCTGCCCTGCAAGTGTGCCGGTTACCGTACTGCTTTGGCCGGCAGCAATAAGCGCCAGTGCAAACAGGATAGGGGCGGTTTCACCCAGGAAACCCGGCAATAAACGGTGCGCCTCTTTTATCTCTGCTACATCACTATGACCTGTTTTAAAGAATACTGTTGCAGCAAGGATAAGTATTGCTGCATTTACAAGGAATGCAATATTGAGCGCAATAGTAGTATCTATACGGTTAAACTTTAATGCGGCCTTAATTCCATTATCTGATTTTTCGATCTTCCTGGTTTGAACCAGGGCCGAGTGTAAATAGAGATTATGCGGCATCACTGTTGCCCCTATGATACCAATGGCAATATAGAGGGCATTATCATCCGGCACGGTGGGTACAAATCCTTTTACAATCTCACCAGGGTCGGGACCCGCCATGATGATCTGTAGAAGGAAGCACAGGGCTATTATTGCCACAAGGGTTATAATGAAAGCCTCCATTTTCCTGATCCCTAACCGCTGAAGATAGAGCAGGATGAAAGTATCCAGGATGGTTATGGATACGCCCCAGATCAGTGGCAGGCCGGTAAGTAATTGTATCCCGATGGCCATTCCCAGCACTTCAGCAAGATCAGTTGCCGCTATGGCGATCTCTGCAAGGATATACAATATGAAATTTACGCCTTTAGGATATGCTTCCCTGTTAGCCTGGGCAAGATCGCGCCCCCGCACTATGCCCAGTCGCGCCGATAATCCCTGGAGCAGCAAGGCCATTAAATTGCTCATGAGCAAAACCCAGATAAGCGAGTATCCGTAACGCGCACCTCCGGCAAGATCAGTTGCCCAGTTGCCGGGGTCCATATACCCCACGCTTACAAGATAAGCGGGTCCAAGGAAAGAAAATATCCTGCGCCAGCCTACCAGCTTCCGCGTGGTATCAACAGTGTTATGCACTTCACTAAGTGAAATGTCTTCATCATACCTGCCTTTCATATTGCTTTGAAGAAAGTAAAATTAGGGAAATCTAACAATCAATTAATCGTAGCCCTAATTGGTGGTAAAATGTTTGCGCTTCAAAACATTTAAATTGCAAACGTATTAATGTTGTATAGGATGAATTTTAAAGGATTTAATGTTCCGTACCCTGTTGCGAATAAGTATAATAAGAAGGCTGCCTATTTTTCCATGGAGTTTGCCGTGCACCAGCCGTTAAAGATCTATAGCGGTGGGCTTGGATTTTTGAGTGGTTCCCACCTTCGCAGTGCGTATGAATTGAGGCAAAACATGATCGGGATCGGCATACTGTGGAAATATGGTTATTATGACCAGGCCCGTAATCCCGACCAGACCCTGCAGGTACAATGGAATGAAAAGATCTATAATTTCCTGGAAGACACAGGTATAAAATTCCAGGTTACCATACATGAACACCCGGTATGGGTAAAGGCCTGGTACCTGAACCCGGAAACCTTTAAAACGGCTCCATTGTTCCTGTTATCGACCGACCTTCCCGAGAACGATCATGTTTCCCAGACAATAAGCCATAAACTGTATGATGCAAATGTTGCAACGAAAGTGGCGCAGTTCATTCTACTGGGTGTTGGAGGAGCGAGGTTGCTGGAAGAACTTGAATTTGAGCCCGATGTTTATCATCTGAACGAGGCTCATGCCATAAGTGCTGCGTTTCATTTATACAGGAAGTTCGGGAACCTTGATGAAGTAAAACGTAGGCTGGTATTCACTACCCATACGCCTGAAGAAGCCGGTAATGAAAAGCATGATATTTACCTGTGCGAGAAGATGAGTTATTTCTGCGGTGTTCCTTTACAGGAGGTCCGTAACCTTACCGGAATTCAGAATGACCAGTTCGATCATTCCCTTGTAGCGCTTAGGTTTGCCCGGAAAGCTAACGGGGTAAGCCAGCTTCATGGGGAAGTAAGCCGTAGGATGTGGGGTAAATATGAAGGTGTATGCGATATCATCTCAATAACCAATGCTCAGAACTGGCATTACTGGGCCGATAAGCAACTCTATCATTTCATGGATGATCACATGGTTGATGCATTCATCGACAGGAAGCGGTATCTTAAGAAGCGTGCATTTGAGATAGTGGCCGACCTTTCAGGAAAATTATTCAAACCTGAAGTATGCACTCTTGTGTGGGCGCGAAGGTTTGCAGGATATAAACGGGCCGAACTCATTACCAGGGATAAGGAAAGATTTGAGGCTTTGCTGAATAATACAAAATACCCCATCCAGATCATCTGGGCAGGTAAGCCTTATCCACTTGATTACCCAGCCATTTGCGATCTAAACTACCTTATAGAGTTAAGCAAACAATATAAGAATGTTGCGGTTTGTCTTGGTTATGAACTTACACTGAGCAAGCGGCTAAAACAAGCTTCCGATATTTGGCTGAACAATCCCCGTGTGCCCCGTGAAGCAAGCGGCACAAGCGGAATGACCGCCGCTATGAATGGTGCTGTGAATTTCAGCACGCACGATGGATGGATCTGCGAGTTCATCAATCATGGTAACAATGGCTTTGTGGTTCCCCCGGTTGATTATGCATCCATGTCAGTTCACGACCAGGATGAATATGATCTGAACAAGATCTATGATATCCTGGAAAACCAGGTCCTGCCGCTGTATTATGATGATCCTTCCATCTGGAGGCAGATCATGAAGAACGGTATGAGGGATGTGCGCTGGCAGTTCGACAGCAACCGTATGGCGAAGGAATACTACGAACAACTTTATAACTGACATGGATAAGGCATACATTCAGAAGGTAGATATTCGCTGGGCAGACCTTGATCCCAATTTTCATGTTCTGCATTCAAAGTATTATGATTTTGGCGCATTTTGCAGGATGGCTTACTTCGTTGAAAAGGGATTCTCTGCCCCGGTGATGCAACAGCTTAACATAGGCCCCATTCTTTTTCGTGAAGAATGTTTTTTCCGGAGAGAGATCAATTTCGGCGACGAGGTAAAGATCAACTTCCTGGTTAAAAGTTTTACCAGCGGCTATGGACGCTGGTCTGTGATGCACGAGATCACCAAAGGCGACGGCATACTATGCGCAATAATAAATGTAGATGGTGCGTGGCTTGATCTTACAAAACGCAAGCTTGCACTCCCCCCGGAAACTGTTGCTCCTATCTTTGAAGATGCACCGAAATCCCCGGATTTTATGATCAGGGAAAAATAACATGCTCAACTATACATTATCGTTATACCGGAATGCCTATTCCGGACTTAGCCGGCAGGTTTGGCTGCTCAGTTTCGTTATGCTTATTAACAGGAGCGGTACCATGGTGCTGGCCTTCCTGACGCTTTACTGCACCCACAAAGGTTTTTCGCTGGAACAGGCAGGATATGTGGTTGGGATCTACGGGCTGGGCTCCGTGGTGGGGGCATTGATAGGGGGAAAGTTAACAGACCTGCTGGGGTTTTATAAAGTGCAGGTTGCAGCATTGTTTTTCGGGGGACTAATGTTCCTGCTGTTGGGACAGATCGATACGTATAAAGGGATTTGTATTGCCACCTTTTTCCTGAGCATGGTGAATGAATCATTCAGGCCTGCAAATTATGCAGCTATTGCTGCGTACAGTACGGTGGCGAACCGTACCCAATCCTTTTCATTGGTAAGGCTTGCAATAAATATCGGATGGGGCATCGGTGCAGCATTAGGTGGCTTGCTGGCATCCATCAATTACAACCTGTTATTTTGGGTAGATGGTTTCACCAATGTTGCCGGCGCCATTATGCTGCTGTTGCTTATTCCTTACCGGAATGCGCCTGCTGAAGATGCAGGTAATACAGGAATTGCCCCGGAGAGATCGGATTCCCCTTATACCGATACCACCTTTTTGCTGTTCCTGCTTTTCCTGTTGTTGTTCGCGATTTGCTTTTTCCAGCTTTTTTCCTCGGTGCCTGTCTTCTTTAAACAGGAACTTGGTATAGATGAATTCTGGATAGGGGTTATCATGGCATCAAATGGGATCATGATCGCATTCGTAGAAATGGTATTGGTCTATAAGCTCGAAGGCAGGGCACATTACCTGAAACTATGTGTATACGGCGCGGTGATCATGGGAGCAGCTTTTGCATTGCTGAACCTTCCCCTTCACCAGGGGCTTGTTGTGGCTTTTTCATTCACCTTTATGCTGACCATTGCAGAAATGGTTGCCATGCCTTTCATGAACAGTTATTACCTCGCAAGAAGCACTGAAAGGAACCGGGGCCAATATGCCGGCATGTATACCATGGCATGGAGCATTGCGCATGTGGTCGGCAGCAGTTCGGGAACGTTCATGGCCGACAGGCTGGGATTCACAACACTGTGGTGGACCATATTCGCCATTAGCCTGCTATCAGCAACAGGTTTTGCCTGGCTGCTAAAGCGCGGATGATCATTCGTTTTGATAGGTGATCCTCTGTGTATTGGTTGCCATGATAGGCATCGATTGGCCCATTACATCAATGTTTCCACTGATCTCAGTTTCCATGTTCCGGGTAGAGACCAAACCTGTTTGAACATCAGAAGTAAAATCACCTTTGGATTTCACTTTCATTGTTAAAAACATTTCCTGGCCCTGGGATTCCATCGCTTTTGCAATGTCCATTTCCGAAGTAAATGAAATAATGGCCTTGTCACCTTCAACATTATGTAAGGTGTAAACAAACTTATTTACTCCCGCGGCCGAACTGTCTGAGTATTTCCAGGTCTCACCATTTTTTCTCCCTTTAGGCATTTGGAAGAAAGCAAGTTTAATGACCTCTTCATGTCCATTACTGCCCAGCATGCTCTGGAGTGGATTTTCTTCTGCCTGGCTTTCTTCTTTTGTTTCCGGAATGGCTTTGCCGGTAATTTTAGACAGGGTAATATTAAAAGGCTGTCCTACTAATGGACTCATTTGCTTGCCCAGTTCAGTTTCTTTATCCTCATCCTTCTCAGAATTAAACTCCTGGGTCTGTCCCATGAATTCCATCTTTATTTTCATCATTTCAAGAGTGTTCGTCAGGAGATAGTTGTCATCCTTCTCTCCTGCCACAACAATTATGTTCCTGGCCTCTGAATTGTTTTTCATTAACATCCCGTTCCCAAGGTCGGCCTCTATTTGATTATTGATCGTTGCAGATATCTTTTGACCATTCCTCAGTTTGATCGGGTTCTGTTGAGCGGATAAGGCAGAAAAACAAAGTAGCAGCGAGGCTGTAAGGATCGATTTCATAAATATGTTTAAGGATATAAAAATAACCTTTTCACCTGCACCAGTGAAATAAAAAGGGCTGCCGGTAGGCAGCCCTTAGCAATTAAGAAAATTATATTATCCGATAACTGTTACGTTAACAGCATTCATTCCTTTTCTGCCATTTTGAAGCTCAAATTCAACCTGATCACCTTCCTTAATATCTCCTTTAAGCCCGCTTACGTGCACAAATGTTTCTTTATCAGAATCGCTGTGCTTAATGAAACCGAAACCTTTTTCAGTGTTGAAAAACTTTACGGTACCTTGATTTTTAGTCTCCATTTTAATTGTATTGTATTATAAAAAACCGAAGATAGTCCTTTTTAGGTTGCCCCGGACATCTTTATGATTCCTGTTCCATATATGCGCTCACCGGTTCACAGGTGCAAACCAGGTTTCTGTCACCATAGGTATTGTTAACTCGTCTTACAGCCGGCCAGAACTTATTTTGCCTGATGTGCTCAAGAGGGTAGGCAGCCACCTTTCTTGAATAAGCATAATCCCATGTTTCGGCAGTCACAAGTTCCTGTGTATGAGGTGCATTCTTCAGTGGGTTATCAGTCCTGTCTATTTTGCCCTGTTCAATGGAAGCGATCTCTTCCCTTATTGAAAGTAGTGCATCGCAGAACCTGTCGAGTTCTCCCTTGCCTTCACTTTCCGTTGGTTCTATCATGATCGTTCCTGCAACAGGAAAACTTAAAGTTGGAGCATGGAAATTATAATCCATTAACCTTTTTGCCACATCTTCAGCTTCTACTCCTGCAGATTGCTTAAAATAACGGAGATCTACAATGAATTCATGCGCGCAGGTACCATTCTTCCCGGAGTAAAGAACAGGATAGGCCTTTTCGAGTCTTGCCTTCATGTAATTAGCGTTCAGGATGGCATATTCAGTACTTTTCTTCAAGCCCTCATTCCCTAACATTTTGATGTACGCGTAGCTGATTAACAGTATGCTTGCGCTGCCGAAAGGAGCTGCGCTTACTGCATGAAGGTGTTCGCCCTTATCCTTTAATGTTATATGCCCGGGAAGGAAGGGAGTAAGTTTATCATTAACACAGATTGGGCCCATTCCAGGACCGCCGCCACCATGTGGGATCGCAAACGTTTTGTGCAGATTAAGATGGCATACATCGGCACCAATATTTCCCGGGCTTGTAAGACCTACCTGGGCATTCATATTCGCCCCATCCATATAAACAAGTCCGCCATTTTCATGGACCAACGCACATATGGTTTTGATACTTTCTTCGAATACACCATGAGTGCTCGGATAGGTCACCATTAATCCTGCAAGCCTGTCTTTATATTTTTCAGCATTTAACCTGAGGTCGTCCACATCAATATTTCCTTCTGCATCACACTTGGTAACAACAACCTTGAAACCCGCCATTACCGCGGAAGCAGGGTTCGTTCCATGTGCGGAAATGGGGATCAGGATGATATCCCTGTGAGATGCATTATGATGTTTATGATATGCCCTGATGGCCAAAAGACCTGCATATTCACCCTGGGCACCGCTGTTTGGCTGAAGTGATGTTGCCTTAAACCCTGTGATATTACTCAACCAGCTTTCCAGTTCGTTGATGATCTGCCGGTAACCCTGCCACTGCGATTCTGGCGCAAAGGGATGAATGCTGCTGAACTCCGGCCAGCTTACCGGTATTAGCTGGGTGGCTGCATTCAGTTTCATGGTGCAGCTTCCCAATGATATCATTGATGTATTCAGGCTTAGATCTTTATTCTCCAGCATCTTCAAATAACGCATCATTGCTGTTTCACTGTGATGGGAATTGAATACCGGGTGTTGCAGGTAAGTTGAAGTTCTTGTTAAAGATGCCGGGATATTATCCAGTGTATTATGTTCTTCGAAATGTGCTTCAGAAAGATCAACTCCCGTGAATTCCCCGAAAACATGCAGGATATCCAGCAGGTCACGTTGCGTAGTGGTTTCATCCAGGCTTACCTGCACAAATTCGCCGTGGTAATAAAAGTTCATGCCGCGGGCCTCGCTTATTTTCCTCATGGCTGCAGCACCTCCATCCAGGTTTACTCTTATGGTGTCGAAATAACCTTTGTTCAGGTTTTCAAAACCCATGGCTTTAAGTTCATTTGAAAGAGTTAATGCCAGAAGGCTTACACGTTTTGCGATATCCTTCAACCCCGACGGCCCATGATAAACTGCATACATGGCAGCCATATTTGCAAGCAGTGCCTGGGCGGTACAGATGTTACTTGTAGCCTTTTCACGCCGTATATGCTGCTCCCGGGTTTGCAGGGCCATGCGCAGGCTCCTGTTATTTTCGGCATCAATACTTACACCTATGATCCTGCCGGGAATGTTCCTTTTATATTCATCCTTAGTTGCGAAAAATGCAGCATGCGGACCTCCAAATCCCATAGGAACTCCAAACCGCTGTGCGCTTCCAACAGCAACATCAGCCCCCAATTCGCCGGGAGTTACCAATAGTGTGAGTGCCAGCAGGTCTGTAGCCATGATGGTTCGCACATTCACTTTTGATGCGGTAGTGATAAAATCCCTGAAGTCATTTACTTCACCTTTAGCATCAGGATATTGTACAATTGCACCGAAATATGACTCATCCAGGGTTATTTCATTAAACTTTCCGGTAACTACTTCTATTCCGAAGGGTAATGCCCGCGTGATCACAATGTCCTTTGTTTGCTCAAATAGATTCTCATCAACAAAAAACTTTGGGCTGGTGATATTATCTGTATCGCGGTTCTTTTGGTTGAAAAGCATTGCCATGGCCTCGGCAGCAGCCGTTCCTTCATCAAGAAGCGAAGCATTTGCAATCGGCAGTCCTGTAAGGTCACTGACCAGTGTTTGAAAATTCAACAGCGATTCCAGCCTTCCCTGGGCGATCTCCGCCTGGTATGGGGTGTACTGGGTATACCACCCCGGGTTCTCAAATAAGTTCCTCAGGATAACGGACGGCACTATGGTATTATAATAACCCTGGCCTATATACGATTTGAAGACTTTGTTCTTTGAAGCAATATCCCTGAGGGTGCGCAGGTATTCATATTCACTCATACCATTGCCTGTATCCAGGGGCTGCTTCAACCTGATATCAGCAGGAACTGTCTTGTTTATCAGTTCATCGAGAGATGAAATCCCGATGGTTTTCAGCATCTGGCTGGTTTCTTCCTCTGTAGGACCAATATGCCTTGAAATGAATTCTGCACTTTGCTTATGGAAAAGATTCATGATATATTATTTTGCTGGAAACAGGAGGTTTGCCATTTTGCGCGCAAATTTACGGTAAGTCGCACTATATTCGATGTTATTTACTGTACTGGTAATGTGCAGATTATTTGTTAATCAAAATCAAGAGAATAATGACCCATGTAATTGTACCGGTTGATTTTTCAGAAACCTCGCTTAACGCGGCCAGGTATGCTGCGCATATGTATGAATTCAGGGCCGATGTCAAGGTCATGCTTTATCACCTTGCTTCCAACGAGCAGGAAAAAGCCAATGCCGGCAATATGCTTAACAACCTGCGCAATAACCTGAGCGCGAAAGTGAACCATATAGAAGCCGTAGTGGATTCCGGATCTGATTTCATTGAAAGCCTTTCCGCTTACGCAAAGTCTGTGAACGCTTACCTGATCATCATGGGGCTTACCGGCAAATCTCCCCTGGAACAACGCTTCTCCGGTACAAATACATTAAGGATGACGGAAAAGAATGTATGCCCGATCCTGATCATTCCTCCCGGTGTTACGTATCATAAGATCGAAAATGTACTGATCGCTTCAGAAATGAAGGATGTAGACGAAACCCCAACAATCGGAATGGTGAAAAGAGTGCTGAACGATTTTAAGCCGAGGGTGCATATTCTTAATGTTGACAGCAGCCACTATATCTCTCTTACACCGGAATTCAAATCGGAAAGGGACAGGATGGCAGAATTGCTTAAAGATTTCAACCCTGAATTCTATTTCATGCGCCTGTATGACTTCCAGGAAGCGATGGACATGTTCATTAAGGATAAGAACATCAATATGGTCATCATTGCGCCGAAGGCGAAGAATTTCTTTGACAGGATCTTTAAGCCCCAGCATACGAAAACTATGATCTATCGTAGTTCTGTGGCGGTTCTTACCATCCAGGAATAAAGAATTAGCATTTATTACTATAAAGGCCGGCATATCTTTGCCGGCCTTATGCATTCCGCGAATGAAGAAAAGATGAAACGCTATGCACGCTTTCTCAGGCGTGCTGAAAAGAATGTTGTTCTGAAGAAACTTCCTGCGCTTCATGATGAGGCTGTTTCCACTACTGACTGCCTTAGCTGTGCTGCCTGCTGCAGGAATTACTCGCCGAGGTTCAAGCAGCCGGATATTAAGCGGATAGCCCGATCATTAAAAATGAAGGAAGGTGATCTGATAGAACGTTTTCTCCGGCTTGATGAAGATGGAGATTTCGTTACCAAAAGTTCACCCTGTCCTTTTCTTGGAAGTGATAATTATTGCAGCATATACGAGGTGCGCCCTTCTGATTGCGCAAGGTTTCCTTATACGGATGAAGATGTTCTCATCAAACGCCAGAAGTTAACATTGAAGAACGCCACCTTTTGCCCGATAGTGGATAAGGTTCTGGACAGGCTTTCCGCAGAAATAATTATTTAAAATTTGCTGTCAGCTCCGTATAGGCAGCTTCCAGCGGCCTGTTTATGCCATCGCCCATCCATTCAGGAGAGCCAGGTATTGTTGTAGCTTTTAAAATTTCCGGTCTCGTTTTTCCGGCCTTGATCTCCTTATCCATGAAATTGAGCAGGTTGCCCAAATAGTCGCGGAATAACAGAACGTCATCACTTTTCACCACAACATCATGGCCTTCCCGGGCATGACCGCATACATATCTTGTATCTTTTCCGAATTTGGAAACAGCTTTTTCCAGGACCTTCATCCAGTTTGCGATGTTTGCGCCATTGGTCTTATCGATCACTGGGTGCCTACGGTTAAAAACAAGGTCGCCCATATGGATCACATCCTGGTTCTCAAAATGTACCAGGCTGTCGCCGTTTGTATGTGCCGCACCGAAGTAATGAAGTTTGATCTTCCTGCCATCCAATTTTCTTGACCACGAGTCATCAAAGGTAACAGTAGGGTATAGGTGCTTGTCATAGTCATTCGATGAACGGGCCTGTCTTTCCTGGTTGGCCTTGCTGTTCTGGTGCGCCACAACATGTTCAACGATACCTGTGAAGAGAATATTCCCTGATGTATGATCGCGGTGATGGTGCGTATTGATCAGATATTTAAAAGGCTGCATTGATCTTTTCTTCAGGTCTTCCACAAGGTGGGCGGCCGAATCCGGGAACTGGGAATCCACTACTACGATCCCTTTCTTCGTGATCATGAAAAGGATAGTTCCTCCACGTTCAGTGAAAATGCCGCAATCATCTGTCAGCATCCTGATCTTATAGGCAGGGTCGTTCAGCAGTGCTGCAAGTGCGCTCCCTTTGAAGAGTGAGATAGCGGAAAGTGTTAATGCGGCAGATCGTACAAAGGTTCTCCTGTTCATAGCTTAGAAAATGAAGGATCAATTTAAGGATTAATGAAGAACAGGAATGTTAAACAGGCTATTAATATTCCATTTTTCGAAGCTGGGGCGCTTTAAACCAGGTGAGCACCGCTATGCCTATCGTCATGCACCCGCCGAAAACCACACTGGGCACTGTTCCCATCAGCCGGGCAGCTACTCCGCTTTCAAACTGGCCTATCTCGTTAGATGAATTAATGAACATGCTGTTCACTGCAAACACCCTTCCCCTTAGTTCGTCGGGGATCTTAAGCTGCATTATGGTGGAACGTATCACAACGCTGAAACCGTCGGCGCAGCCGCTGAGCATAAGCGCTACGAACGAAAGCCAGAAATATTCTGACAAGGCAAACAGGATGATGGCCATTCCGAATCCTCCCACAGCATAGAACAGTATTCTTCCCTGGTTACGCCTGAGTGGCCTTATAGTTAGCGAAGTAACGGTTATGATGGCACCGATATCTGCGGCTGCATTCAGCCAGCCAAAACCTATTGGTCCCACTTTTAAAATATCCCGGGCGAATACAGGCACAAGCGCAACGGCGCCCCCAAAAAGCACCGCGAAGAGATCCAGTGTTAAGGCACCAAGGATCTCTTTTGTCTTAAACACATAATCCAGGCCTTCTTTTACACTCTTCCAGGGATTGGCCGGCAATCCTTTGAATACAGGCTTTGTTTCCAGTTTTGTCATGAAGAAATATCCAATACATACAAAAAGAAGTACCACCATAAAGGTTGCATGGATCCCTATCAATGCAATGAATAAGCCGCCCGCAGCATGCCCGATTATAGAAGCTGTAAGCCAGGAAGCAGAACTGATAGTTGCAGCTCTCGGGATCATTTCCCGCGGAACGATCTGTGAAATCAGCGCAGCAAAAGTTGGCCCTGAAAAAGCCCTGATAGCCCCGGTAAAGGCTATAACCATGCACATCAGTCCAGCAATCGTCCAGTTACTGAAAATGGAAGCAGCACCGGAAGAGGAGAGTAAAATGAAAAGAATGATGCACACCGCGTAGCTCCGCATGCAGTTAAGCAACAGGTTACGTTTTTCTGTCTTATCTATATGATGCCCTGCATACAAAGCGAAGGAAAGTGCGGGGATAACTTCCGAGAGGCCTACAAATCCCAAAGCCAGTTTACTGTCGGTAAGAAGATACATCCACCAGCCGATAACAGTTCCCGTCATCCTCAGCCCCATCATAAAAATGAAGCGGCCTTTCAGGAAATTCCTGAATTCGGGGACCTTCAGGGGAGCATATGCATTCGCTGGAAGTACTGGCTTCAATGTTTCTGCAGTTCCGGCAGGTTAATGAAATGTTGACCGTCGCTGTATTCCTTCTCAAGAGCATCCAGGATGGCCTGGAAATGAGACGGCTCATTCAGGAAGTCAGCATTGGTGGTATCCACCATCAGGGTCTTTATATTGTGTTGTTTAATGTATTGGGTATAGGTTTCCTGTAAACTGAAAAGGTAATCGCCGGGAATATCCTGCTCATAGGATCGGTTCCTTTTTTTGATATTTTCCTTCAGTTTACTTACCGGTGAATGCAGGTAAATAAGCAGGTCTGGCTGAATGATCTGGGGATTGATAATGTCGAACAATTTCTGGTATAGCCTGAACTCCTCATCGGCCAGGTTCACTTTTGCAAAAAGCAGCGACTTGGTGAAAAGATAATCCGAGATCACCACTTCCTGGAACATATCTTTTGTTTGAAGCATCTCCTTTAGCTGCTTGTACCGTTCCGCCATAAAAAACAACTCCAGCGGAAAAGCGAATTGCTCGGGGTCGGCATAGAACTTTGGAAGAAACGGGTTGTCCGCAAATTCTTCCAGGATAAGTTTTGCTTTGAAATGTTCACTGAGCAGGGTGGCAAGGGTGGTTTTTCCAGCGCCTATGTTCCCTTCGATCGTAATAAAATTATACTTCATAACCCGGCCGGCAAATTAACAGGAATGGCTGAATAGGTTATTAAATTCTTTTCACATCCAGCGGATCAGGGCAACGGGCAAGCATTTCAGTGGTGGTTAAAGCAGTTACGGGGTGCTGAAAGCCTGGTGCAATTTCTTCCAGGGGAACCAGCACAAACCTCCTGCCGGCAATGAACTTGTGAGGAATAGTAAGGCCTTCTTCCTGTATCACCTCGTTGTTGAAATAGAGAATGTCGAGGTCAATTACCCTCGGTGCATTCTTTACAGTGCGTATCCTGCCCATCCCGGCTTCAATCTGTAATAATTGCTGAAGCAGTTCCCTCGCTGAAAGCATTGTTTCGATCTCAACCACCTGGTTCAGGAAATCAGGTTGTTGAATATTTCCCCATGCAGCCGTCTGGTATAATGCACTCTTCCGAATGATCTTCCCTGCTTGGCTCCTGATCTCTTTCCTGGCGATCCGTAATTGTTCCGCAGGATCTTCCAGATTGCTGCCAAGAAGGAGATAACTCATATTCATGCAGCAAATATATTATCATCTTCATTCTGCATCTGCTTAACTTCGCACACCAAATTATCATTATGCGATACAGCCAGCTGCGGGCTTTATGGTCTATAACAATTGCAAGTCTCAGGGCCATTTCGCGCAGCCCGTCAGCAGTGGTTTTCAGCTTCGCGTTTCCCTTTGTGTTCATCATTGTATTTGGTTTTATCGGTAACAGCGGTGCAATGCAGAATTATAAAGTTGCCCTGGCCGATGGCGCTGACACCTCCAATCCTGTATTCAGGTCGTTGCGTGCCTCCGGATCTGTTCAAATAATGAAGTATGAAAACCAGGCCGACCTGCAAAGCGACCTGGAGAAGGGCAGGATAGCAGGGATCCTGGATATACGGAAAAAAGACAGCACCATTCCTTACAGCATTACCATCAAAAGCGCTTCATCAAGCAATAATAAATGGCCACAGCTCAAATCCCTCGTGGAAAGCAGGATCCATTACCTGAGTGATTCGCTTTATGCTGATCGCCCTGCTATAGCTCAAATCGACTTCAATTATGAACGTGATATTGCGCAGATAAGGCAGTTTCGAACGATCGATTTTATTTTACCGGGCCAGTTGGGTTTCTCGCTTCTTAGTTCAGGAGTCTTCGGCGTAGCCTTCATGTTTTTTAATTTGAGAAGCACCCTGGTGCTGAAACGTTTCTTTGCAACCCCTGTCAGCCGGACCTCCATAATTCTTGGCGAAGGGATCAGCCGGGTGATATTTAATATGATCACTGCCGTGGTGATCATTCTTGCCGGTTATTTTTTCTTTGGTTACACCCTGATTCACGGGGGATATACTTTATTGCAAATGCTGGTGCTGAGTTTTATCGGCCTGTTGCTCTTCATGGGTTTTGGATTTATCATCAGCGGACTTGCCACCAGCGACAGCTCCATACCACCATTTGCGAACCTCATTACCCTTCCGCAATTTCTTCTTGGAGGAACATTCTTTTCAATCGAGGCATTTCCTTCCTGGCTTCAGCCGATATCGCATATTCTCCCGCTCACCCATCTGAATTCGGCCCTGAGAAAGATTGCCTTCGAAGGACAAAATTTGTGGGATGTGCGGATCGAGATTCTGATACTTTTAGGTTGGAGCATAGTGGTCTATGCTTTTGCCGTTAAAACATTTAAATGGGAACGATGAAAGCAGTAAAAGGTTTCTTGCTGGTAATTATTGGAATGGCAGTAGTGCTTACGCTCTTTTCGCTCATAATGCCTTCATCAGTTTCTGCAGTCAGGAATATTGGTATAAACGCTTCGCGTGATAGTATAAACAGGATGATCACGAACCTCTCCTCGTATCCTGAATGGTATCCCGGTTTGCGTGGCAACCAGCCTGAAATAGCAGCGGACGGAAAAAGTATTTCATGGAAGGCTGGGGATAAAGCAAGTAAACTTTCCGTGGTAAATGCTGATTCAAATTCTCTTCGCCTGAAACTTGAAAGTGGGAACAGCGAGCCTGTCATCAGCGACATCTTTACTTCAGTTTATGAGAACGAACCAGGGGTGAACGTGGAGTGGAAGCTTCATTCAAAAGTGAAGTGGTATCCTTGGGAACGATTTGGCGGCATCTTCTTCGACCAGGTAAGCGGGCCATCAATGGAAGAGGGGCTGAAGAACCTAAAGAATTTACTTGAACGTTAGAAAAGTTCCCGCAGATTTTCGCAAATTTCTACGCAGATCAGCGCAGATATCCGTTATATATTACTCCGCGCAAATCAGCGAAAACATCCCCGGAAATCTGCGGGAACAAATTAAATCACGAAATGCACCTTTGCGTCATTGCGTTGATGCGTGAAACGTTTTTTACGGGAAGCTTATTTTTCCCATTCTTAATCCACCACATACCAGTTCATTCGCCAATATCGCAAACAGCACTGCCTCTTTTGAATCGGCTGTTATTCCTTTTTCTTCTATGCTCTTCACATGTATGCCAGGTAGTTTACTAATTTGATCAACGAGCGTTTTGTTATGAATACCGCCACCGGAAATAAAAAGATTTCCATGCGCACCCGTAGCTTTTAAGGCGATTGAGATCGCTTCTGCAGTAAGGGCATTAAGGGTTGCCATTACATCTTCGTTGTTTAATCCCGCGCCTGCACTTTTCAGAGCATGGTCAAGAAAATCACGGTTGAACAATTCGATCCCTGTACTTTTTGGAAAAGGCTTGCTAAAAAATGGATGATCCAGCAAAGCCTTCAGTAACGCATAACTGACCTTTCCGCGGGCAGCGATTTTTCCTCCTTCATCACAGTTTAGCTGAAAGTTATCGTTTGCATACAGATCCAACAGGGTATTACCCGGACCGCAATCTGTGGTGATGTTTTTTCCATCTGCACCCAGGAACGTAAAGTTGGAAATACCGCCAATGTTAAGCAGCACCGCCGGACGTTCATCATGAAAAATTATCTCATCCCCATAAATAGCAAGCGGAGCGCCTTCTCCGCCTTTAGCCACATCCTTCTGCCGGAAGTCGCTTATGGTTATTATGCCGGTTCCCGAAGCGATATGATCGCCATCCCCGATTTGAAGCGTTGCATTCATTTCATTGCCGGCAGAAGCGGGCGCATGGAATATCGTTTGACCATGACTCCCGATCAGGTCTACATCCTCATTAGCAATATCCTTCGCTGATAGAAATTGGTTGACCATGTCTGCTTGCAATCTTCCTAACCACGCATTGAGATTACATACTTCATCCAGTCTTCCATCAGGTTTTGCGAATACTCTTTTTATCCTTTCCTTCTGCTCCGAAGAATATGGAATGGTTTCAAAGTGTTCGAGCCGTACCGAAGTATTTTCTCCTGATCCCGAAATGATGCAGGAAGCAATATCAAGTCCATCCAGAGAGGTCCCGCTCATTAACCCAATGATCCGCCTTTCGGTTTTTTGGGAGATCGTATAGAGTTGGCTGATGGTCATTGCCGGATAAAATTCAGGTTTCTTTTTATACCAGCGAATTTGCTTCTTTTCAGCGGGGAATCCCGGAATATCTTTTTGAATTGTTCTTCGGTGAGTTCTTCCCAGTCCCGGGTGGAGAAGTTAAGGATCTCCGGGATAGGCCTTAATTCCGGATGTTGGTGGGGGCGGGCAAAACGGTTCCATGGGCAAACATCCTGGCATACATCACAACCAAACATCCAGTTGTTGAATTTCCCTTTCATATTTTCCGGGATGAGTGCGTCTTTTAATTCGATGGTAAAATAACTGATGCACTTGCTGCCATCCACTACCTTACCCGGAAGGATCGCCTCTGTAGGGCAGCTATCAATACATCTTGTACATGTTCCGCAATGATCGGTATACCCATGGGCATCCGGATCCAGTTCAAGGTCGGTGATCAGAGTTGCGATAAAAAAGAATGAGCCGGTCCGGGTAAGAAGGTTCGCATTCTTTCCGATCCAGCCCAGTCCCGATCGTTCAGCCCACGCACGTTCCAGCACGGGGGCGCTGTCTACAAATCCTCTTCCCTGTATATCACCGAAGTGGGTCCGCAGAGTTTCCAGGAGCTGTCTCAGTTTCGGGCGGATCACTTCGTGGTAATCTTCGCCATAGGCATACTTGCTTACATTAACATCGTTGCCGCATTCTTCTTTGGGAAAATAATTGAACAATAAGGTGATCACCGAACGGGCGCCCGGAACAAGCTTTGCCGGGTCAACACGCATTTCAAAATGGTTGACCATGTAATTCATGGTTCCATGCATTCCGGCATTCAGCCAATTCTCCAGCCGTTCAGCATGATCATCAAGCCGTTCTGCACGGGCAATTCCACAGTGGGAAAATCCCAGCGCGGCAGCGGCATCCTTAACGATCTTATTATGGGACAGCAGATCCAAGAATGCAAAGTTACGTTCTAAGGGTTCCTGCAGATCTTGGGGAATATAATTGTCTATTTGGCATCAAAACCCCCGCAGGTAGTCAGTTTCACCCGTTAGATCATGCCATTTTATCAATGAGAACGATTTGGAAACGTGTTTGATGCATATAAAGAAATTCGCTGAAACATGAATATGAACAATTTTACGATAAAGGCTGCTGAAGTGATCCAGCAATCGCAGCAGGTGGCCTACAATCACCGGAATCCCGCTATCGAAACGGAGCATATCCTTCGTTCGCTGATGGATATGGAAGATTCCCCGGTGGAATATTTACTCAAGAAGAATAATGTGACGGTAAACCTGGTGGACAAAAAACTGGAGGAAATGATCACCAGGCTTCCAACCACCAGCGGTGAACCTGCGCAAACTTTCGGCAGGGAAGCAAATAATGTTGTGCTACGTGCAGGAGCAGTGTTAAAGACGTTCGGTGATGAATTCATTACTCCTGAACACCTCCTGCTTGCCATTGTGCAGGGCAATGATGCCACTGCAAAACTGCTTAAGGACGCAGGGCTTTCAGAAAAAGGTTTGGTTACCGCGATCAAAGACCTCCGCAAAGGTTCCACCGTTTCTTCGCAAACCCAGGAAGCGCAGTTCAATGCGCTGAATAAGTATGCAAAGAATCTGAACGACCTCGCGCGTTCCGGTAAACTCGACCCGGTGATCGGTCGTGATGAAGAAATAAGGAGAACCCTGCATATCCTCAGTCGCAGGAGCAAGAACAACCCTATTCTCGTGGGTGAACCAGGCGTGGGTAAGACCGCTATTGCGGAAGGACTTGCCATGCGCATCGTGAATGGTGATGTACCGGAGAATCTTAAAAGCAAGATCATTTATGCGCTTGATATGGGGCTGCTGATCGCCGGCGCGAAATATAAAGGTGAGTTTGAAGAACGCCTGAAAGGTGTGGTGAAGGAAGTCAGCACCAGCGATGGAGAGATCATACTTTTTATCGACGAGATCCATACCCTTGTTGGAGCCGGAGGTGGAGAAGGTGCCATGGATGCTGCGAACATCCTAAAGCCTGCACTGGCAAGAGGGGAACTGAGAGCCATTGGTGCAACTACGTTGAATGAATACCAGAAATTCTTTGAAAAGGATAAAGCACTTGAACGCCGGTTCCAGAAGGTTATGATCGATGAACCTTCAGTGGATGATGCGATCTCGATCCTGCGTGGTTTGAAAGACCGTTACGAGACCCACCACCATGTGCGGATAAAAGATGAAGCCATCATAGCCGCGGTGGAATTATCGCATCGTTATATCACAGATCGTTTTCTCCCCGACAAGGCCATTGACCTTATCGATGAAAGCGCTGCAAAGCTGCGCCTGGAAATGAATTCCATGCCAGAGGAACTGGATAAACTTGAAAGGCAGATCAGGCAACTGGAGATCGAACGTGAAGCGATCAAGCGCGAACATGATGAGGCGAAACTGAAAGAGCTTAATACCCTTATCGCAAACCTCGCAGTTGAAAGAGATACTTATAAATCGAAGTGGAATGCAGAAAAGGAGATCGTAGAAAAAGTACAGAACGCCAAGGCGGAAATTGAACAATTGAAGCAGGAAGCAGACCAGGCTGAAAGAAACGGTGACTATGGCAGGGTTGCAGAGATCCGATATGGCAAGATAAAAGAACGTGAGAAAGAAGTTGAACAACTTAATGAACAACTGGATGAGCTTTCAGAAAAACGATTATTGAAAGAAGAAGTCGATGCAGAAGATATTGCTGAAAGTGTATCAAAGGCCACGGGGATCCCGGTTACTAAAATGATACAGAGTGAACGTGAAAAGCTTCTTCACCTGGAAGAAGAATTGCATCAAAGGGTGGTAGGACAGGATGAGGCCATTGAAGCTGTATCGGATGCTATCCGCCGCAGTCGCGCAGGCCTCCAGGATCCTAAAAAACCTATCGGTTCTTTCATTTTCCTTGGAACTACCGGGGTGGGTAAAACTGAACTTGCAAAGGCGCTGGCTGAATACCTGTTTGATGACGACAGTATGATGACGCGGATAGACATGAGCGAGTACCAGGAAAAACATTCCGTGAGCAGGCTTGTCGGTGCGCCTCCCGGCTATGTGGGTTATGATGAAGGCGGTCAACTGACAGAAGCGGTGAGGAGAAAACCTTATTCCGTGATCCTGCTGGATGAAATAGAAAAGGCCCATCCGGATGTCTTCAACATATTATTACAGGTACTGGATGATGGAAGGCTTACCGATAACAAGGGCAGGGTGGTGAATTTCAAGAATACCATCATCATCATGACCAGCAATATGGGCAGCCAGGTGATCCAGGAGAATTTCGAGAATGTAAATGAGCAGAACAAGGAGGAAGTGGTTGAGCGAACCAGGGAGGAAGTGATCGCATTGTTAAGGCAGACCATCCGTCCGGAATTCCTGAACCGGATCGACGAGGTGATCATGTTCCAGCCGCTGATGAAGAGCGAGATCAAAGGGATCATCAACATCCAGCTGGAAAACCTCCGGAAGATGGTTGCCGAGAGCGGTATAGACCTGAGATTCAGTGAGTATACCCTCGATTTCCTGGCAGAGCACGGTTACGATCCGCAATTTGGTGCGCGTCCGCTTAAGCGCCTGATCCAGAAGGAAATAGTGAACAAGCTGAGCAAACGTATCCTGGCCGGGGATATCGACAGGAATGCGCCCGTAATGGTGGATGTATTTGATGGAGTGGTGGTGTTCAGGAATGAGACCACTTCAGCCGCTGAAGTGTAAGTACCTAAATGTCAGTGGGTTTATTACCGTTATAGGGAATTTTTTTCAAATGGCTTCCGCAATGTATTAAATTATAGTACCTTCAACCGTATCCGGGACAGTTATGGTATTTCATTATTATGTATAACTAGTTGCATACCCGGTAATGCAGATCTTAAAAAAGGAGTTGATATGGCATTTAAAAAAGAGGTGGTAGAGATCATTGAACCGAAAGATGTTTTTGTTGGAAATCCGAAGGCTGAAGTAACGCTGGAGGAATTTGGAGAATATGAGAGCGAAGCTTGTGCGAAGGCTAACGAGGTGGTAAAGAAACTGCTCCAGGATTATGATGGTAAGATCCGTTTTAATTTCAGGCATTTTCCGCTTACAAAGATCCACCAGCGCAGCCTGAAGGCAGGGGAGGCGGCGGTGGCCACGGCCCAGGAAGGTAAATTCTGGGAGATGCATAATATCCTGTTCGCCAACAGGAAGAACCTTGGAACTACCAGCCTGAAGCTGCATAGCAAAGAGGCCGGAGTGAGCAACAAACGATTCCTCGACGACCTGGTGAATGCCACCTATGGCTGGCAGGTGCAGGGTGACCTTAAGGAAGGACTTGACCGTGGTGTTAAGGATGTGCCTACTTTCTTCGTGAACGGGGTGCGCGTAACCGCGAAGCCAACCTACGAAGGTTTAAGCAAAGCGATCGACGAAGCCCTTAAAGCTGTAAAAAGCAAGGCAAAGAAGAAAGCTGCTGCGGTGAAGCAGCGGGCCTAAATTCTAAAAGGTTTACACCGAAATAACCAGAGCCGCATCGAATGATGCGGCTTTTTTGTGCCCCAACAGGAATGGACAGCTTTTTCCGGACAAAAATTTCGGTCCGGAAAAAAATGTCCGGTAATCAATCTTATCGACTTTTTCTGCTTTTTTCCGCCATTTTCCGCCATGTACGGCCATTTACCGCCATTTAGATACAATTAAGGACTTTTTCAGGAAATTGGTAAGATTCCTGCGGGAATATCTCAGCATTAAGGCATTAATCATTAAAAATTTATAAAATGGATTCAATAAAAAATATAAGGATACAGGCAGGTCTTACTCAAAAAGATCTTGCCAGTCATATAGGTATAACGCGTTCCAAACTTATTCGCATCGAAGGGTCGCTTCATACACTTAACAGCGTTGAAATTCAAAAAGTTTCTGAACTCCTGAAATATTCTGAACAATCCCTCGAGGAAAAAAAGGTAAAAGACGAGGAAACAAAATTAATCGCCGCTTGTGTTGAACAACTTAATACCAGTCAATATGAGGCCTCAAGGCTGCAGAGGAAACTTGAAAAAATGGAGGCTTCTTATGCAGTATGGCATGACCGGTGTAACGCTCTGAACCGGTTAAAAGCCTCATTAACTTCCGGATCTACCGCGATCGATGCAGCAATCGCCCGGGCAGAAATAAAGCTGTCACGTTGTTCATTATTACAGCAGGCCACAATTAAAAAACGGATAGCCGGGTTGCATGCGGAAATATTATTCCTGGAGGAAGAAGTTCAAAAACTAAGGGAACCCGGGGTAAAGGAAATAGCTGGCCGGCAAAATGAACTACGGGAGAAGTTATTGCTTGCAGGTTAGTTATTCGTTCACCTGGTACATATACCCAAGCAATACCTTATCATTTACCATTATGCGAACGGGGTATTCATCATCTTTCTTAAAAGTATAATTAAAGGTGAATGACTGCCCGTTGGGTGTGAAGTTCATGGGGATAGGCTTGTCGGGACGTCTTTCGTCGCCGGTTACCAGCTCCACTTTTTCAACGGGAATATTATTGGAATAGGTAATGGTGTAGTTTACCGGTTTGGTGATCTTCGTTTTATTATAACCAATTGACGGGGTCATGTTAGTCATGCCCAGTGTATAGGCATAACGGCCAATGACAGGCAGCGAATAAAAATCTTTTTTGGTTTTTTGACCCGGGCCGAGCTGCCATGCCTGGTTGTCGGGGAAGTGGTCGAGGTTGAAGAGGTAGCGTGCGGTGAAAAAATAGCCTGGTTCAAATGCAGGGGTGAAGGTTGTAAAGCGGGTATCAGAATATCCTGCGGCTTTGAAGGCATCTACATAATACCATTCTTCCGGGCTTTGTCCCAGCTGAACTACATTCCATGTGTGATTGTAATCGTCTGCAGGGTTATTGATGTCTTCTGTGGACGACCTTGTGTAGCCATTTACCGTTAAGCACCTGATGTTGGCCATGCTGTACATTTCCTGCAGCAGGTTGGCATATCCTTCCGCGGTTGCCTTTCGTAGCTGGATAACAGAAACGGGATCACTTTTGCGGTTATCATTGCTGCGCACCGCCTTCAGGTCGTGCTGAATATTAGTTGCTATCCAGGAAAAAAGAGCGCGGGCTTTTTCCTCCCTCGAGGAAAATTTTCTTGCGATGGTATCAGCGATCGTTGCAATGTTGAAACTATCAAGTGAGCCCAATGATCCTGTTATGGAATCTATTCTGTCGTATTTCTGGGAAAATGCCTGGAAAGATGAAAGCAGCAAAACAAGCCACAGGTATTTCTTCATGGGATAAAAATAAACTATTAAGCATTCTATTATTAGAATGTTTAACAGGCGAATCGTTAAAATATGGTTCCTGCAGACATCGCAGACTTCCACAGAAACATTTATTCTTCCCTATAATCTGCGAAGATCTGCGTGATCAGCGGGACACATTTCCCGCAGACATCGCAGACTTTCGCAGAAACGTATGTGACAAAAAAATGTCTATCTCAAAAACAATAATTCCCTGTACTTCGGCAGCATCCAGAAGGCATCGTCCACGATAAGTTCAAGCTTATCTACATGATAGCGTATCATGTCAAAATGTGCTGCTTTTACATCATCACAGTAACTTATAGCCTGCTCCCGGATATCCTCCATATTGTTTGCCTTCTTCCGCGCTTCGATCATTTGCGTGACGTGTTCGCTGATGGTGTTAACGTGTTCACTGATCCGTGTAGCGATATTTAACTGCGCTGTGTAAGCGCTTTCTGGTAAGCCGGCATTTTTCAGGTTGTTGATGTTTTCAAGAAGAACATTCTGGTACTTAATTGCACCCGGTATGATCACGGTAGTGGCCAGGTCGCCCATCACACGTGCCTCGATCTGCACTTTCTTTACATAGGCCTCGAGCATGATGTCGTGGCGCGCTTCCAGTTCTGCTTCGGTGAAGATCTTGTGCGTTTCAAAAAGTTCTTTTGCCTTCTTTGAAGAATAGGCATCCAGTGCAAGGGGAGTGGTCTTAACGTTGGGAAGTTTACGTTTGGCTGCCTCTTTCTCCCAGTTCCCGCTGTAGCCGTCGCCTTCGAACAATACATCCCGGCTTTCCACGATGTAATGCTGGATGATCTGCATGATGGCCACTTCCTTCTTCTCACCTTTTTCGATGAGGGCATCCACGTCAAGCTTGAATTTGCGCAACGTTTCCGCCATAATGGTGTTCAGTACTGTCATGGGAATAGCGCAATTCGCAGAAGATCCAACTGCGCGGAACTCGAATTTGTTCCCCGTAAATGCAAAAGGCGAGGTGCGGTTGCGGTCGGTATTATCCAGCATCAGCTCAGGGATGCTGCGGTGAATGTCAAGTTTAAGAATCGCTTCATCCTGCTCATCAAAGCTCTGGTCCACGCGCTTCTCCACTTCATTCAATACATCTGTAAGGTATTTGCCGATGAATATCGACATAATGGCCGGTGGGGCTTCATTCGCGCCAAGTCTGTGATCGTTGCCGGCACTGGCTATGGATGCCCTGATCAGTTCTGAATAATCATGCACCGCCTTAATTGTGTTTACAAAGAAGGTGAGGAACATGAGGTTGGTCTTGGGTGTTTTACCTGGTGCCAGAAGGTTCACACCGGTATCGGTGCTCATGCTCCAGTTGTTATGTTTTCCGCTTCCATTGATACCGGCAAAAGGTTTTTCATGAAAAAGCACCGCGAGGTTATGTCGTTTGGCGACCCTTGCCATAATATCCATGAGGAGCGTATTATGATCTACAGCCAGGTTTGCTTCTTCGAAAATAGGTGCGCACTCAAACTGCGCGGGGGCTACCTCGTTATGACGGGTTCTTAACGGAATACCCAGGCGGTACGATTCATTTTCGAAGTCGCGCATAAAAGCGTATACGCGTTCCGGTATGGCACCAAAATAATGATCATCGAGCTGCTGGCCTTTTGCAGGGGCATGCCCGAAAACGGTGCGGCCGGTGAATAACAGGTCCGGGCGTGCATTGGCGATTCCTGCATCCACCACAAAATATTCCTGCTCCCATCCGAGGGTGGCAGTCACTTTAGAGATATTCTTGTCGAAGTACTGGCAAACATCCACTGCAGCTTTATCAAGCGCCACGAGTGCCTTTAATAATGGGGTCTTGGTATCGAGCGATTCGCCGGTATAGCTTACGAAGATTGTGGGGATGCAAAGGGTCTTTCCTTCGCTGGTCTCCATAATGAATGCGGGCGATGATGGATCCCAGGCGGTGTAGCCTCTTGCTTCAAATGTTGCTCTCAGCCCGCCGCTGGGGAAAGATGACGCATCCGGTTCCTGCTGTATAAGCGCAGCACCTTCAAATTCTTCAATAGGGGAACCGTCACTTTTAAGGGTGAAGAAGGAGTCATGCTTTTCTGCCGAAAGGCCGGTAAGCGGCTGAAACCAATGGGTAAAGTGGGTCACCCCCTTGCTTTCTGCCCAGGCACGCATTCCCGTAGCGATCTGGTTGCCCATGGCGCGGTCGATCTTCTTTCCGCTTTTCGTGGAAGCGATCAGGCTTTTATATGCTTCATCGCTCAGGTAATGACGGGCCGTCTGCAGGGTGAAGACATTCTCATTAAAGATCGCTGTTACCCGAGGGGGGCAATTCAGTTCAAGCTCTTCCTTGTTTTTAGTAAGGGCGTCAATGGCATTAAAGCGCAGGGAATTCATCGTTTTTGGGATTTAAGGCCCAAAAAAACATATATTATCCGGAATAATCTGAAAAAATTTTCAAGAAATGTGAAAAAAGCGGGACAGGCCTCTGAAATTAATTATATATTTTTTAAGTTAATATGACGGCTAAAGAATTTTATCTTGGGTAGTGAAGTGGTTCCCGCAGACATCGCGGACCTCCGCAGAATATGGGTTAGTTCCCGCAGACAGCGCTGACTTTCGCAGGTAATGTTAGTTTCTTCCTTTAATCAGCGGGAATCTGCGCAATCCGCGGGACACATGTTTCCCGCAGACATCACGGACCTCCGCAGAATATGGGTTAGTTCCCGCAGACAGCGCTGACTTTCGCAGATATGTTAGTTTCTTCCTTTACTCAGCGGGAATCTGCGCAATCCGCGGGACACATTTCCTGATTACACAAAATAGCCCTCCAGTAAGTATTTGTGTTGCCATTCCTGAAGCCGGTTTTTCATTAATTGCTTTAAAAAAAGATGACGGAAAATGATATTTCCTATATGATCAGGGGTGCTCTATTTACAATTTATAAGGAATTAGGACCCGGCTTACTTGAATCAACATATGAGGCTGTTTTAAAATTTGAACTTTCCTGCCAGGGTTTAGCGGTGAGATCCCAAGTTCCTTTACCAGTAGTTTATAAGAATATCAAACTAGATGTTGGTTACCGGATAGATTTACTTATTGAAGAAAAGGTAATTATAGAAATAAAATCAGTTGAAGCAATATGTGAGGTTCACCATAAACAGCTACTAACATATTTGAAACTTTCAAATTGCAAACTTGGAATACTGGTAAATTTTAATACTCATGATATTGGGAAATCAATTTTTAGAAAGGTTAATAAGTTATAGATGTCAGGAGGGAGAACACTATTTTCTATCTGCGTAAGTCTGCGCTGTCTGCGGGAGATTACCTGATTATTCATTTGAAATAATACCATTGCGATCATTAGACTTTGACCGCCACATTAAAACAGAAGTTAGTAATAACGGCAAATACAAACTCCTGTACCTGATCAGCGTTCCGGCATTCGGCACAATATATCCTGCCATTAAGATGAGCACTATTGCCAGGAAAAAACAAAGGGCGGCCTGGTGATTTAATCGCAGTCGTTTGAAATTGCGGACCAGGACAATAAGGATCAGCAAGAGGATCATGTACATTTCTATCGCAGCATAATCCAGGAAGAAACTTTCAAATTCACCCGGGTAGGGCCTCAAAAATCCATGAACAAAGGCCTCCGGTAAATTTTTAATGCTGCCGGTAAGTCCCGGTTCCAATGGAGTCATTTCCATCTGTGAATTGGCAACCGGGAGCTCCAGGAAATTCTGCTGCCGGCTTGCAAGCATCCTGAAGGGATCAAGAGGCGTAAACGAAAGCATCAACATCGCGGCAAGGCCTACGGGCAGCATCGTCCACCGTGGCCAGTTCATTTTTTTCGGCAATACAAATAATACCAGAAGTCCGGCGATAATGAGCGCCAGATAATTCCTCAGGAGCAATAACAACAGCAGCGATATTATTACAAGCCACAGCCCTTTTTCTTTTTCATTCCATTGAGCGTATCCATAAATGATCAACCCGGTAAGGGTGAAAACAATGCAGTCTTTATGTATTCCCGAGGAAAAATACAAAGTGGATGGTACCAGGAAACAAGCAAAAACCAAAAGGATATTCATCTCATTTTTATGGTCCCTGAATGCACGGTACAATGCTACATGACCGATAAAACCTATAGCACTGAAGAAAAGACTGTTGAGATAATAATTCTCTCTTCCCAAAAAATTTATAACGGCCAGTAATTTAATGAGCAGGTTACTTTCAAGGTCATTCCAGTAACTGTTGTGGGCACTAAAGAAATTACCATAATGGCCATAGGGGCTATAAAAAAGCGTTCTGAAGAATTCGCCGGGCGAATCCTTCAACAGTTGAAATTCCTGCACCCCGTACCGATGCAGGTTCCAGTAATCATTACCCTGGGGATAGTATTTATTTGAAATATATCCGATCGCTACTGCGGCGGCGGCCTTCAGCAGGAACAGCGAGGCGATCCACTGCCAGGAAAGTCCCGAACGGCGTACGAATCCTGAGCGGCACAACATTACTGTGAGTGCCGCTGTATAAAGGATGAAAAGCGCTGTTATCACGCAGGATAGATTTGCGGGAAGATAAAAATTAATTCAGTCTCATCCGTGTAACCGGGCGCAGGTTAGTACATTTGCACTTTCAAAATCAAGCATTTGCTATGGAGATCACAGCTTCAACTGCGGAAAAATTAAGACTCACGAAGGAAGAGTTCGAAATGATAAAAGAGAAGCTGGGCCGCACACCCAACTTCACCGAATTGTGTGCCTTCAGCGGGATGTGGAGTGAGCATTGCAGTTATAAGAATTCCATCAAATGGCTCAAGACCCTTCCGCGTGAAGGGGAGAAGATGCTGGTGAAAGCGGGAGAGGAGAATGCAGGACTTATGGATATCGGTGATGGCTATGGGGTGGTTTTTAAGATTGAATCGCATAACCATCCTTCGGCGATCGAACCTTTCCAGGGTGCTGCAACCGGTGTGGGCGGCATCAACCGCGATATTTTTACCATGGGCGCAAGGCCTATTGCATCGCTGAATTCACTTCGTTTCGGGAACCTGGAAGATCCGCGTACCCAGCACCTGCTTGCGGGAGTAGTGCACGGCATCGGTCATTATGGAAACTGCTTTGGTGTTCCCACCGTTGGTGGTGAAATATATTTTGAATCCTGTTATCATACCAACCCGCTCGTAAATGCAATGAGCGTGGGAATTGTAAAAGCCGGCGAAACAGTTTCTGCTACCGCAGAAGGTGAGGGCAATCCGGTTTTCTTTGTTGGAAGTGCGACAGGCAAGGATGGCATCGGCGGGGCTTCATTTGCCAGCGCAGAAATTACCAGTGAAAGTGTTGAAGAATTACCTGCCGTGCAGGTGGGAGATCCCTTCCAGGAAAAGAAATTGCTTGAGGCATGCCTCGAGGTTATTCAAACAGGAGCAGTAGTAGGAATGCAGGATATGGGCGCAGCAGGCATAATCTGTTCAACTGCTGAAATGAGCGCAAAAAGTAACGCCGGGATGAATATCGATCTCGGACTTGTTCCCGCCCGCCAGGAGAACATAAAAGCATGGGAATTGCTGTTAAGTGAAAGCCAGGAACGAATGCTGATGGTGGTGCAGAAGGGCAGGGAGGATGAAGTGCTGCGCGTTTTTGAAAAATGGGACCTTCCATGCAGCAGGATAGGCGAAGTTACGAACGACGGTGTGCTCAACTTCTTTATGAATGGAGAACTTGAAGCTGTTCTCCCGGCTGCAGAACTGGTTCTCGGCGGCGGGGCCCCGGTTTATGAGCGCAGTCACGAAAAGCCTGCATACCTGGAAAAGGTAAATACTTTTGATCCGTCAAAGGTAAGCGTACCCGAAGATCTTCGTTCGGTTGCAGAGAAGCTTGTTCAACTTCCGAATATTGCAAGCAAAAAATGGATCTACCAGCAATACGACAGCATGGTTGGTGCAGGTAATACATCAACCAATGATCCATCTGATGCTGCAGTGGTGATCGCCAAGCCCACTTCGAAAGCCCTCGCGCTTACAACAGATTGCAACAGCCGTTATGTATATGCGGATCCTTATAAAGGGGCAATGATAGCTGTGGCGGAAGCTGCAAGGAATATAGTATGTAGCGGTGGTGCCCCACTGGGAGTTACCAACTGTCTTAACTTCGGTAACCCTTATGACCCGGGCGTTTATTATCAATTCGTACAGGCAATCAAGGGCATGGGAGATGCATGCCGTAAATTCAACACCCCGGTAACAGGAGGTAATGTCAGCTTCTATAACCAGTCGCCCGACGGGCCGGTTTATCCTACACCAACCATTGGTATGGTGGGGTTGCTGAATAAAGTGGAAGATAAGATGACCATGTATTTCAGGCAGGCTGGTGACGAAATATACCTGGTGGGAGAAAACCCGGAAGACTTAGGTTCATCTGAATACGTTCATAAAGTGCACGGAATAGAATTCAGCCCTGCGCCATATTTCGATCTTGATGAAGAATTCAGGATGCAGCAGCTTGTTACCGAACTGATCCGCAAAAAATACATCAATGCGGCGCATGATGTGAGTGAAGGTGGAATATTCGTGGCCCTTGCAGAAATGGGGATGCATAAGGAACTCGGATTTAATGTGATCTGCCGCCAGCAGGGGATCCGCAAGGATGCAATGTGGTTTGGTGAAGCCCAGGGAAGGGTGGTGGTAACGGTTCCGGCTGCTCATGTTAAAGACCTTGAAGAAACTGCGAGCCGGAATCGTGTTTCATTGTTGCACCTGGGAAGTACTACCGGGAACGAAGTGGTGGTGGATAATGAACACTGGGGTCAAATAACTGAATGGAAGGATAAATACGATAACGCCATTGCTTCATACCTCTCATCAACTGCCACCGATGAAGCGCTTTCTCCGCTGTAATGGAAAAGGATTCAACCATTATAATAACCGGTGCAGCAGGCTTTATAGGAAGCTGCATGGCAGGATACCTGAATGGTAAAGGTTTTTATAACCTGGTACTTGCTGACGATTTTTCCCGCCCGGATAAAACGCCCAATCTTGAGGGCAAACAATTCATTGATAAAGTTGAACGGGAAAATCTTTTCAGTTACCTCCAGGACCATCCCGCGCCAGCGGTGATATTTCACCTGGGTGCCAGGACGGATACCACCGAATTCGATTATAGCATTCATGAAAGACTTAATGTTGAATATTCCAAAAAGATCTGGAATTATTGCATGGAACAGAATGTTCCATTGATCTATGCATCCTCTGCAGCCACCTATGGAGATGGTTCAAAGGGATATGTTGACGATCATGACCTGGTAAACTATCTCGAACCCCTGAATCCTTACGGTCGCTCAAAAAATGAATTCGATAAGTGGGCGCTAGCGCAGGCAAAGGAACCTCCTTCCTGGGCCGGGCTTAAGTTCTTCAATGTTTACGGACCCAACGAATACCATAAGGGCCGTATGGCCAGTGTGATATTCCATGCTTCCAGCCAGATCAGGAACAGGGGATATGTTGAATTGTTCAGGTCGCACCGTGAAGGCTATGAGGATGGCGGCCAGTTGCGCGATTTTATTTATGTGAAAGACATTCTCC
Source organism: Bacteroidota bacterium (assembly GCA_023417815.1). GTDB lineage: Bacteria > Bacteroidota > Bacteroidia > Chitinophagales > Chitinophagaceae > Ferruginibacter. The sequence goes on from JAEZEI010000034.1 coordinate 67,071, forward strand.
GCATCATGTTCTGGCTAATGGAGAACCTTGGCAAATTCTCCAATGGTATATATAATGCCGGTACCGGTAAGGCGAGAAGTTTTGCAGACCTGGCGAGGGCCACCTTCAATGGTTTTGGCCTTGCGCCGGATATCCGGTATATCGACATGCCGGAAGACCTTCGCGGTACTTACCAGTACTTTACAGAAGCTGATATGGCCAAGCTTCGGGCCCAGGGATATGACCATCCCTTTTATTCGCTGGAAGAGGGGGTTAAGGATTATGTTTGTCAATATCTTACTACACAGTCTTACTATTAACTGGTAATATTTTGCAAAGGCGAGATTTTATTTCTGCCCCTTGAATATTCGTTTTATCTTTGCATGACCTCCCGGATGTTTTTCCTGCCGGTCAAACAGTTTTCTGAATTTTTTGAATGATGCCTGACAAGATGATGACTCATTTTGCAGGTTGTTCTTTTGATCAACTTCAGGAGATGCAATAACCTATAATTCGAAAGCCATGGCCAAGTACATATTTGTAACAGGAGGAGTAACATCATCATTGGGAAAGGGGATCATCGCAGCATCTCTGGCAAAACTTTTACAGTCGAGGGGACTTACTGTCACCATCCAGAAATTCGACCCTTATATCAACGTGGATCCCGGAACGCTTAATCCTTACGAACATGGTGAATGCTATGTAACGGATGATGGCGCTGAGACTGACCTGGATCTCGGTCACTATGAAAGATTCCTGAACATCCCTACTTCCCAGGCTAATAACGTTACTACGGGGAGGATCTATCAAACCGTTATCAATAAGGAAAGAGAAGGCCAGTATTTGGGTAAGACGGTTCAGGTTGTTCCGCACATTACCGACGAGATCAAAAGAAGAATGATGTTGCTTGGCGAATCTGGCAAGTATGATATCGTGATAACAGAACTTGGTGGAACGGTAGGTGATATTGAAAGCCTGCCATTTGTTGAAGCCGTGCGCCAGTTACAGTGGGAAATGCCCGAAGAGGATTGCCTTGTTGTGCACCTCACGCTTATTCCATACCTGCGCGCAGCAAAGGAATTAAAGACCAAGCCTACCCAGCACAGCGTAAGAATGCTGAGCCAGGAAGGCGTTCAGCCGGATATTATCGTTTGCCGTACCGAGCAGCCACTCACGGACGAGCTTAAACGTAAGATCGCCTTGTTCTGTAATGTAAAACCCAATGCGGTTATCGAGGCCCTGGATGCGGGCACTATTTACGAGGTTCCGTTGAAGATGCTGCAGGAAGGCCTGGATATCATCGTTTTAAAGAAACTCCAGATCAATGGATATGCCGCGCCAGAGCTTTCAAAATGGAAAGCATTTTTAGATAAACTGAATTATCCTAAATCGAAGGTTACCATCGGCCTGATCGGTAAATACCTTGAGTTACAGGATGCTTATAAATCTATACTCGAAGCATTTATACATGCAGGTGCAATGAACCAGTGCAAGGTGCAGATCGTTAATGTGCACAGCGAGTTCCTGACACCGGAGAACATAGCTGAAAAGTTCAGGGAACTCGACGGATTATTAGTGGCTCCAGGTTTTGGTTCACGCGGGGTGGAAGGCAAGATCACAGCTGTTCAATATGCGAGGGAACATAAAATACCATTCTTTGGTATCTGTCTCGGTATGCAGATGTCGGTGATCGAATATGCCAGGAATGTACTTGGCCTTTCCAACGCGCATACTACAGAGAGTGATCCGGCAACAACGGATCCTGTTATCGCGCTGATGGAAGAACAGAAAAAAGTAAAGAATAAAGGAGGCACCATGCGCCTTGGCGCCTATACCTGTCTTGTAAAAGAAGGCACCCTCGCCCATAAAATATACGGTAAGCCTGTTATCAGCGAAAGGCACCGCCATCGCTGGGAATTCAACAATAATTATCTGGATAGTCTGGAGAAGGCCGGCATGATCGCCAGCGGTAAGAATGAAGGAAATGGTCTTGTAGAGATCGTTGAGATCCCCGAACATCCATTCTTCATCGGTGTACAGTACCATCCTGAATTAAAAAGCACGGTGGAGAACCCACATCCATTGTTCGTTCATTTTATTCAGGCAGCGAAACAATATGCAGAATCGCGCCAGGCAGTTTCGCTACAAAAGGAAACTGCGTAATGGAATCTCGGAAACTTAGCATGGATGCACTTAACCGCAAGTCGGTTGAGGAATTCAAACAGGCTGAAAAATTTCCTATCATAGCTGTGGTGGAGAATGTAAGGAGCGCCTACAATGTGGGCAGCCTTTTCCGCACGGCAGATGCATTCCTTATTAATGCGATCTATATCACAGGCTACACAGCACATCCCCCGCACAAAGAGATCCGTAAGACCGCCCTTGGCGCAGAGGATACGGTTGAATGGAAGTATTTCAAAACAACGGCAGAAGCCATTACAGAACTTCGTGATCTTGGTTATTCCGTATTCGCAGCCGAGCAGGCAGAGCATAGTAGGATGTTGGGTGAGGTTGATTTAGGTGAGAAACCCGTTGCAGTGATTTTTGGTAACGAGGTTTCAGGAGTAGAGGATGCTACCATTGGCTTATGCGATGGTTGCATTGAGATACCCCAGCTAGGCATGAAACATTCCCTCAACATTGCCAGCGCAGCAGCAGTGGTTTTGTGGGAAATGGTACGTTCACGTATTGATATTGCCTCCATTAAATCAGCAAGATCATGATTGGTACAATGAAGAAATACCTCTCGCTGGTAAAATTCTCCCACACCATTTTTGCGATGCCATTTGCATTGATAGGTTTCTTTCTCGGGATACGGGCAATTCCTTCAATCGCCCTGAATGAAATGCTGCTGAAACTTGTGCTGGTGCTGGCATGTATGGTTTTCGCGCGCAGCGCTGCCATGGCATTCAACAGGTACCTCGACAGGAAATTCGATTCGCTGAATCCACGTACCAGGATTCGGGAGATACCTTCAGGGGTGATATCAGCGCAAAACGCATTGGTGTTTACGGTAATCACCGGATTGCTTTTTATTTCCACTACGTGGTTCATAAATGAACTCTGTTTTTATTTATCTCCTGTTGCACTATTTGTAATACTCTTTTATAGTTATACGAAGCGGTTTACAGCCCTATGTCATCTTGTGTTAGGCCTGGGATTAAGCCTGGCGCCCATTGGTGCATATCTTGCCGTTACCGGGGTGTTCGATATTATCCCTTTGCTCTTTTCAATTTCTGTGATCTGCTGGGTAAGTGGTTTCGATATTATCTATGCGTTGCAGGATGATGATTTCGACAAGGAGAATGATCTTCATTCCATTCCTTCAAAACTCGGCAGAAGAAATGCGCTGTTGCTTTCGTCCATTTTGCATGTTATTTCCTTTGCAGCAGTGGCGGTAGCAGGTGATCTCCTGGATGGTGGATGGTTATATTTGATCGGTGTGGGTATCTTCGGCGGAATGTTATTGTACCAGCATAGCATTGTAAAACCTGACGATCTCAGGAAAGTAAATATTGCTTTTATGACAGCGAACGGAATTGCTTCAGTGGTGTTTGCAGTTTTCGTGATCGCAGACCTTTATATTCATTTTTAATGGGAAGGATTGTCGCGATAGATTATGGACTGAAAAGAACAGGTATAGCCGTAACCGATCCGCTGCAGATCATTGCAACGGGTTTAACCACCATTCCATCCCAGGACCTTATTCCATTCCTGAAAAAATATATTTTAACCGAAGCGGTGGAACGATTCATTGTTGGGCTGCCTACCAACTGGGATGATTCTGATACCCATGGAACCCAACCTGCAAGGGATGCTATTGCAGCTCTGCGGAAGAATTTCCCGCAGATACCGGTACAGGAGGTCGACGAACGCTTTACCAGTAAAATGGCAAAGGATGCCATGCTTCAAATGGGCCTGAAAAAGCAACAACGGAGGGATAAGAAACTGGTAGACGAGATCGCCGCTACCATTATGTTGCAGGAGTATCTGCAGGGAAAAAGATCATCTTAAATCTGCGGGAACCAATTTAAGAAATGCCAGGCAGCTTTCCCTTTGATAATACCTCTGTGCGCTTCTCTATATCTTTGCAGGGAAATAATAAATAATGGTTTTACCGATCGTAGCATATGGTTCCCCGGTTTTGAGAGCAGTCAGCAAGGATGTGGATGCAAATTATCCCGACCTGGAAAAGTTCATCGCAGACATGTGGGAGACAATGTATAACAGTAATGGCGTTGGCCTTGCCGCTCCCCAGGTGAACAGGCCCGTCCGCATCTTTGTTATGGACAGTGAGCAGATCTTCAGCAATGAAGATGATGAGGACCTGGATTATCCTGACAGCCCCGGAATAAAGCGGGTGTTTATAAATCCAAAGGTTGTTGAAACTTACGGGGATGAATGGAGTTATAATGAAGGATGTCTGAGCATTCCAAAGATCAGGGAAGATATAATGCGTAAAGAAACAGTGACGCTGGACTATGTGGATGAAAATTTCCAGCCGCATCGCGAAACCTTCAGCGGCATAACTGCCCGTATAATTTTGCATGAGTATGACCACCTGGAAGGAAAGTTGTTCATCGACTATATAAAGCCTCTTAAGCGGACGCTGATGAAGCGCAAACTCGACGATATTTCTAAAGGAAAGGTTTCAGTCGATTACCGGATGATGTTTGTAAAGTGAGTTCTCTTCTTCATACCAGGCTTACACTATTTTTCACTTTCGGGATCTTCTTTGCTAACGCTCAGCAGGATACCGTGAAGGTGGGAGAGAAAGTGATCACTCTTTCTGAAGTGGTTGTTCAGAAGAACCTGGACGTTCCTGCATTCATTGAGCTTATAAAGAATGATACGAGCTTTTACAAGGCTTTTCGCAACCTGCGGATTCTGCAGTTCAGCGCTATTAACGATATCCGGATGAATAACAGTAAGGGTAAGCCGCTGGCCACCCTTCGCAGCAAGACAAACCAGGTAAGGAAGAATGGCTGCCGGCAGACTTTTGTAACGGAAGCAGATACCACCGGCAATATGTTCGCTTCTTCAGGAGACTATAACTATTATACTGCCAGGATGTATGCTTCGCTGTTCTTTGCACCTCAACCTGTATGTGGCGAAAATAACATTGTTGCAGGCTCTGAATTCTCTACCCAGGATAAGAAAGGTCTTGAAAAGCATAAGGAGCAATTAAAAATGCTTTTCTTCAACCCCGGAAGAAGGATCTCGGGAATTCCTTTCATCAGTAATAAAACGGCCATTTACAGTGATGACCTGGCAGATGATTATACCATGCATATCGCTCTCGAAGAGTTCAACGGGAAAAACTGTTATGTATTCCGCCAAAAGGTGCGTCGTGGCCGGGAAAGTAAAGTGGTGGTGAATGAGATGAATACCTGGTTCAATGCTGATGATATGCGTATAGAAGGTAGGAATTATTCCCTGAGCTATAAGGCCGGTATCTATGATTTTGATGTTTCGATGGAGGTGATCATGGAGCAATTTGAAGATCTTACCGTTCCCCGCCTTATCCGTTATGTGGGCGACTGGAAGGCCATTACCAGGAAACGGGAAAGGGGAGTGTTCACCGCTATTTTATATGGATTTTCACGCCCGGGTGATGGTCTTTAAAAATCTGGTGCTGTATTTGTAAACTCTTGTGGATCAGGATATGATCACGAACGAGGTTACCATACTTTTTCTCCTTGCCATTCCCATTGCCTGTGTTGCCTGGACGGTGACCCACGAAGAAGTGTTTCGTGAACCCAGGGAGTATTGCGTGAAGAAAAGCAAGTATTCTTCCACCCTGGCAAAACGTAAGTTCTTTTACCTGTTCACGTGTGAATATTGTTTCAGTCATTACGTAACCATTTTCTTCCTGGCGCTCACTAAATATAGATTGCTGATGGACGATTGGCGGGGTTACCTTATCGCATTCTTTGCATTGGTATGGGTCGCCAATGTTTATATGAGCCTTTTCGGGTTCATACGGGTTGGCATGAAGAAAGAGCGGATCGAAGCAAGTATTAAGGAAGAGGAATTGAAAGAAACGAAGGAAGAAAAGAAATGACCTACATCCGCAAGGAAGGCTTCCCGCAGATTCCGGTGCGTCCAGCGAAGCTTGATGAAGGTGTAAACCAGTCTTTTCCTATTTCCCCTTCGAATAATTCCTCCATTTATCAATTACCAGGCGCATATCATCGGGAAGGGGCGCTTCAAATTTCATTTCATTGCGCGTAACGGGATGAATGAAACCAAGTTCACGTGCATGAAGGGCCTGCCTTGGGCAGATAGAAAAGCAATTCTCTACAAATTGTTTGTATTTCGTATAAACAGTTCCTTTAACGATCCTGTTGCCGCCATAAAAATCGTCATTAAAGAGAGGATGTCCTATATATTGCATATGCACCCTGATCTGGTGCGTACGGCCGGTCTCAAGGCGGCATTCCACGAGCGTTACATAATTGAAACGTTCCAGCACCTTGTAATGCGTGATGGCATCTTTGCCATGTTCACCCTCCGGGTAGGCCGTGAATAATTTCCGGAATCGCTGGTGTCTTCCCACATGCGCTTCAACGGTTCCTTCATCTTCATCAAAATTGCCCCATACCAGGGCCACATACCTGCGATGAACAGTATGATTATAAAACTGCTTTGCCAGGTCGCTCATCGCTTTCTGGCTTTTGGCCAGGACGATCAGCCCGCTGGTATTTTTATCGATCCTGTGAACCAATCCAAAGCGGGGGATAGCTTCGGCTACCCCGGGACAATTCTCTTCCAGGTGCCATGCTACCCCATTCAATAAGGTATTGTCCGGGTTGCCGCTCCCGGGGTGCACCACCATCCCAACAGGTTTATTGATCACGAACAGGTCATCATCTTCATAAACTATGTTGAGAGGAATATTTTGAGGAATGATCTCAGAAGATTCAGGTGAATTGCTGTCGAAGATGATGATCTTATCTCCCGGCCTTATCTTATAGTTATTCGTAGTACTCTTTTCATTCACCTGCACCAGGCCAGCCTCTATGGACTGCTGTATCTTATTCCTTGTGGCACCTTCTATCCGGTTCATCAGGAATTTATCAATACGAACCGGCTCCTGGCCTTTATCGATCACAAGCGATAACCTCTCATATAATTCCTCCGATTCCGGTATTTCTTCCTGTTCCACCATCAATATTTTTGTTTATGGGTTTATTATTAAGTGTCCAGGTCCAGGAACCCTGAATGCTGAACAATAACTATAAACCCTTTTCTTACCTTGCAAAGTAAATGATTGAGGGCGATATGGAACCTGTTAGATTTGAGGACCTGGGATTGATCGAATATGAGAAAGCCTGGGCCTACCAGGAGAAATTACTGGGTGAGAACCTTTCAATAAAGAAGGAGCCTGGCTATAAAACATCTCCATCAACAAGGCATCATTTCCTGATGTGTGAGCATCCTCCTGTGTATACACTTGGCAAGAATGGCAAGATGGAACACCTGCTTCTTGGCCAGGATGAAATGAAACAGCACGGCATAGAGTTCTATCATACAAACCGTGGCGGCGATATCACATTCCATGGCCCCGGCCAGATCGTTGGCTACCCGATACTGGATCTCGAACGGTTTACAACTGATATAGGCCTTTACTTACGCAATATTGAAGAAGTGATCATCCTCACCCTTGCGCATTACGGCATTACCGGTGAACGCAGTGAAGGTGAAACAGGCGTGTGGATCGAGCCTGGAATTCCTGGTAAGGAAAGAAAGATCTGCGCCATTGGTGTCCGTTGCAGCAGGTGGGTCACTATGCACGGCTTTGCTTTCAACGTAAACACTCCTCTCAGTTATTTCAACAATATCATTCCCTGCGGCATAAGGCAAAAGCAGGTCACATCCCTGGAGCGGGAGACAGGCGGCGCTGTTGAAATGGAAGAAGTAAAAGGCCTGGTAAAGAAAAATTTCGAGAAGATATTTTCTGCGCAACTCAACTGATCATCGCCTGTTTGGACCATCGTTCGTGATCCTGCCATCCTGGGGAACCATCACCCTGTTCTTCTCCACCAGCAAACCGTTGCGATAGATCTCGAAATTGTACCAGCCTGCCTTAATGAAATTCACCTTCTCAATGATGACCATATCATCAGGTACATGACTGATCTCAAATAAGGTTTTGCCATCAGGCCTGAAGAATCTTACTGAATACTTTGCTTCTGCTGCATCCTTAAGATTTATTATAACATGGCTGTCCAAGGAAGTGAACACCCGTGTGCTTAAGGGAGCAGGTTCAGGCTTCTTTGGAGTTTCAGTAACTGTAACTGGAGGTGGTGGATTATATGCCGGATCTTTCTTGGGATCCACAGGTGCAGGAACTGCCTCCCACGCATAGGAGATCTCTTCCCTGGCAACATTACCGGTCCGCACAGGAGTTGTGATCAAATAGGAGCCGTCCTCAAACGCAACAAAGGCCCTGTAATACATCCTTAAATATGGCGGCTTAACGTCAGTATAGCCATTTTCCGAATTTTGCGGATTCAGAACTGTGCCGATGGTTGAATAATTCCTCAGACTATCGTAAGATCGCTGGATGCTGATTGTGGCTACAGGCAGGGTGTATGCATTCTTCCAGCTTATAAGGATCCTGTCGTTGAAGTTGTTCACTGAAATGGCAGGCAGTATGGCCTGGCTAACTGAAGCCCTGGCAAAGAGCAGTGATATGGCTAGGATTATTAAATTCTTCATGGATTCAGGACCCGGCAAAAATAACGAGGTGGTTCTATCGCAAAGATAAGGGCTTGTTAAAGATAGCTGAGTTGGCCTTCCAGGCTCCTGTTTCCCTGCAAGCCGCCGGTGTGTAAACAACATATCCTGGTTCCCTGCGGGTAATGTCCCTCGCGTATCCGTTGGTAAAGCGTGAACATTAGTTTGGCAGTATAAATGAAGTCGAGCGCAATGCCGTGTTTTTTATAGAAGTCATTCATGAAATTCAAAAGTGTCTTATCATACCGGGCAAACCCTCCAAAATGAAAACGGTTATCGACCTCTAGCGAACAATTTTGTTGTGGCGCGAGGAACCGGAGCCTTACTTCCAAATCGTTCATGTTCCTTATCGCCGGTACACATAAAATGCTTTTCTCATTAAGGCCAAGGCATAATCCTGCTGCGGTAGTGGCTGTGCCGACAGCAACGCTATAGATATCGGCGCCAGGGAGTAATTCCGCAATTCGTGCAGCGCCTTCCGCACCCCTAACCGAATAGCCTCCTTCAGGAATGTAAAGGTCATTGCCGGTTAAACCTTCCTGCAGGCACAACTCCCGGTATACTGGCCTGTCCACAAATTCAAGTTCCATCCCAAGATCCTGGCAATCCTTTAAAGCCTGGTTTAATTGGGCCGGGCGCTCACCCCGCACTATTCCCCTGCATTTTAAACTATACAGCCTAGCTGCATGAGCAGTCGCCACAAGATGATTCGACCATGCGCCACCAAAGGTTACGATCCGGGCTGGAATTGTGGAAGCTTCCTGTAAATAATACCTCAGCTTAAACAATTTATTTCCCGATACAACTTCATGAACCATGTCGAGCCTGGCCATCTCCACAGTAACACCCGCCTTACCGAACAATGGTTCAGATATTGCAGTTAAAGGCACCGAAACAGGAAATAGGGAAGCTGACATTATATCTTTCCGGTTATTTTTGCCAAAGTTGAGAAATTAAACAGATGAATATGAAACCAACATTAGTTATCCTGGCAGCCGGCATGGCAAGCAGGTATGGAAGTATGAAACAAACTGAGGGTTTCGGTCCTTCAGGCGAAACAATTATGGATTATTCGATCTATGATGCAATTGATGCAGGTTTTGAAAAGATCGTCTTCATCATCAGGAAGGATTTCGCGTCTTCCTTTGAACCGCGCTTCAATGAAAAGCTTAAGGGCAGGGTACAGGTGGAATATGTATACCAGGAAATGGATTCATTTGTTGATAAGGATGATATACCAGCAGACCGGACAAAACCCTGGGGAACAGGTCATGCGGTGCTATGTGCACAGGATGCAGTAAAAGATCCTTTTGCAGTGATCAATGCAGACGATTTCTATGGCAGGGATGCATTCGTAAAGGCAGTGGAATTCCTTACGACTAAATGCGATGAAAAGACCGCGGCTATCATTGGCTATCCATTGAACAGGACCCTGAGCAAACATGGAACGGTTAGCAGGGGTGTATGCAGGGTTAACGACAGGAACGAGCTTGTGGATATTAATGAACGTACAAGCATTGCCATGAAGGATGGCAAAATATATTATGAAGAGAATGGCCAAAGCCATGAAGTTCCAAGCGATTCAAGCGTTTCTATGAATTTCTGGTGCTTCCATCCTGCCATATTCAATACGATCAGGGAACAGTTCACTCCATTTGTGAAGGCAAACAGGGAGAATATAAAGGCAGAATTCTTTATTCCTATCATAGCCGATCATTTCATCAAGAATGAAGGAGGCCGGGTGCTGGTTATCCCTACTTCTTCCCAATGGTTCGGCGTAACCTATAAGGAAGATGCTCCAGCGGTAAAGGAAAGCCTGGATGAACTGATATCAGGAAAGGTTTATCCAGAAAATCTATGGAAATAATAAATTAATACCTAAAAATAAAAAGGCTGTCCAGAAAGACAGCCCTTTATTTTTTATACTGGGTTTGGTTCTTAGTTTCCTTTCACCATGAATACATAGTCTTGCACCTTTTTTATCTGGCTTACCCTGTCGGCGCCCTTCAGTGCAGGATTAGAGGTGATCTTTATTTCAGCATGTTCAGGACGCTGCCTGATCTGGTCAACCGCCCGCAGGATATTCGCAGATTTGATAGCGAATACCACACCTTCAGAATTTGTCTCCATACTGCTGATCACGCCAAGCAGTTCACCATTGCGGTTAATTACAGGAGAGCCGCTATTTCCTTCATTGGCAGAGGTGCTCAGCTGGCAGTAGATGGTATCCATACGGTAACCGTTCTTAGCGCTTATATAGCCTTCGCCATAAACGATCTCCTGCTTAGGGAAGCCAAGCATGAATACCTGTTCTCCAAGGTCTGCATTCGTTCTGCGGATGGAATAGGGAAGTGATGGCAGTTTCTTAAAGTTTGAATCTGTTACCTGCAGCAGGGCAAGGTCATTCACTGCATTGATATAAATGGCCTTCGCCAGGAACTGCTCGCCCTTATTATTTTCAATGATAAGCTGGTTCCTTGCTTCTTTAACCACGTGGGCATTTGTGACCAGGTAGTTATTCTTAACGTCGATCATAAAGCCGGTTGCACGGAAGCGGGCTTCAAGTTTTGGTTGCACCAGTACAGGAGCTGCAGCCTCTTCAAGCATATTCACCTTGCTTTCGATCTGGCGGGTTTTATTGGCCTGCTGGTTAATTTTATCTACAAGCGGTTTAATGTTCGGGTCGTTCTTTTTCGATATCGAAGTAACGAGGGAAGCGCCCAGGATGGAAACAACACCGGCTATAGAAGCAGCAACAGCGATAGTACGCTTATAACGCTTCCAGAGATAGACAACCTTTGCCTTCCCTTTAAGACCTGCACGGGTTACAAGGCCTTCCGCATTGAGTTTATTTTCGGTTTCAGTGAGTATATGCCTGAAATTCCGGCTGTCGCTGTAATGTCCTAATTCATTCAGGAAAAATATATGCTCAACAACAGCCTGGTCTACTTCGGGGTTATTCTTCCTGATCTCTTCAAAATAGATCCGCTCTTCGTCAGACATTTCTCCCCGTACAAACCGTTCAACGGCATCTATAAGTAAAGTATCTTCCATCTCAGTTATTTTTATATTGGGCAAAGAACAGTTTCTTCAGGCGCACAAGGCATTTATATTTCTGCGTCTTTGCATTATCAGCATTCGTATATCCAAACTCTGTGGCGATCTGGGTCATTTGTTTCTTATGAACGTAATATGCTTCAAGCAGGCTCTTACAGGGTTCCCCGATCCGGGAAAGTGCCTGTTCCATAAGGTTGAAATCCTGCTGCCTCTTTTCATGAACCTCGAGGTCTTCTTCCACCCCGACCGTTTCCGCCTCGTCCATTATGACCACCTGTTTTTGGGCAAGCTGGAGCTTTTTCAGCCACAGGCGCCTGGAAACAGAGTATATATAGGTCTTGAGCTGGCAGTTCAGTTCAAAATTCCCTGACCTTGCCTTTTCAAAGAGAACGATCATAGTTTCCTGGAAGATATCCGCCGCATCATCCGTAGTACCGCTGTTGTTGAGCACCATATGCTGGATCATGAGGTAATTTTCCTTATAGATCCTTTCTATCGAGCTCCTGTCTTCCCGGGCCAGCCCTTCCACCAGGGCTTTTTCATTATCCGTGCTATTCACGTTCAAATATTAATACTTAAATATGGATTTAGTAACCCAACAATTATTTAAAAAAAATTTTGAATGACTGGGTTACCTTTTTTGAAAAGCTGTATTAACATCAAATTATAATTTTAATCTAAAACAAAAACAAAAATGAAAAAGTTCCTGGCAATTGCTATGATCGCTTCAGTAACTTTCGTTGCCTGCAACGACGGTGAAACTGAAACAACTACAACTGAAGATTCTACAGCGATCACTACTCCGGCTCCGGATACAACTGTTACAGCTCCTATCACTCCAGATACAACTGTGATGGTAGATACTACTGCAGCTACTGCTCCAGCAGCTACTCCGGCTCCGTAATTAAGCTATGCTATAGCATAAATTCTTAATGACAAGCACTCGTAAAAGGCCGTCCGGTTTCCCGGGCGGCTTTTCTTATTATCCCCTTTCAACACTTATTTTTACATTATGATACCTGTGAATATTGATCAGCTGTGGCAAAACCGTCCATTTATCATCAGTGGGCCCTGTGCGGCTGAATCGAGGGAGCAGGTACTTTCCACCGCCCAAAAACTGCAAGAAACCGGCAAGGTCCACCTTTTCCGGTCCGGTATCTGGAAACCCCGCACCCGTCCCGGTATGTTCGAAGGGGTGGGAAAACCGGGCCTTACATGGCTCATCGAGGCAAGGAAGGAAACAGGTATTCCTGTAATGGTGGAAGTTGCCACGGATAAACACGTAGAGGATGCGCTTGAAGCCGGGATCGATGTTTTATGGATCGGAGCCCGAACAACGGTGAATCCTTTTAGTGTGCAGGAGATAGCAGATGCGTTGAAAGGAGTCAGTGTCCCGGTATTCATCAAAAATCCTGTTCATCCCGACCCAGACCTGTGGACCGGTGCAATTGAAAGGATCCAGAAAGCAGGAATTTCCACCACAGGCATGATTCATCGCGGTTTTTCCCAATATGGCAACACCGACTACCGCAATGCTCCCATGTGGCAGCTTCCCATAGAAATGAAAAGGCGTTTTCCCGGAATGCCGCTGATATGCGATCCTTCGCACATATGTGGAAACCGGTTTATGTTAAGGGAAGTTGCCCAGCAAAGTGTTGACCTCGGTTTTGACGGCCTGATGCTGGAATCGCATATCGATCCGGATAATGCCCTCAGCGATGCACTGCAGCAGGTAACACCGGAAGGATTTCTCGAAATTATCAACAGCATTACCTGGCGTTCCGTGGGTGCCATGAACGAGGCATTGATGACCCCATTGCTGAAACTGAGAGAACAGATCAACCACGTGGATGATGAATTGCTATCCCTTCTGAGCAGGCGTATGCGGCTGGCGGACAAGATAGGTGAATACAAAAAGGAGAACAACATTACGATCTTCCAGGCACAGCGCTGGAACGAGATACTGGAACGCGCTTTCAGGAAAGGCGAAAGCCTGGGATTAAGCCGTGAATTCCTGCTGAATTATTTTGATGCTGTTCATCTCGAAAGTATCCTGCACCAGGACAGGGTGATGAATGAAGAAAAGGTATCATCTGAAAAACCTAACGAACCTCAATGAGAACAAAGATTTTTACGCTTTCTAACAGGAATACTACATGTTATTTTGATGCAGACTTCTCCACGTTCAGGAAGGAGGCGGATTGCGCAAACGTTATACTCATCACCGACGAAAATGTATTCGAGCATCATAATAGCCGCTTCAATGGCTATGATGTGATCACCATTCCCCCGGGTGAAAAAATGAAGACCCAGGAAACCGTAGACAGGATCATTGGCCAGTTGCTTGAAATTGAAGTGGATAAGGACTGCATGATCGTTGGAATAGGAGGAGGGGTGGTTACGGATATTGCAGGATATGTAGCATCCATTTATAAAAGAGGAACCAGGCTGGCGCTTGTTCCCACTACTATTCTTGGAATGGTTGATGCTGCCCTGGGTGGAAAGAACGGGGTGGACGTGGGTTTTTACAAGAACATGATCGGCACAGTTTACCAGCCTGAGATCATCTTCTTTGATTATAGCTTCCTTCAAAGCCTGCCGGTAAAGGAATGGGTGAATGGTTTCGCGGAGATCATCAAACATGCATGCATAGCCGATAAAACATTATTCGCAATGCTGGAAAGGTATAATCTTCACCAGTTCCAGTCAGATATATCCCTGCTTGCTTCACTTATTGAACGCAATGTTGAGATCAAAATGGGAATAGTGCAAAGGGATGAATATGAGAATGCCGACCGGCGTCTATTGAATTTTGGCCATACCGTAGGACATGCCATCGAAAATCTTCATCATCTCGATCATGGCCATGCGGTTAGCATTGGAATGGTTGCCGCGTGCAATCTTTCAGAAAAAATAAATGATCTGCATTTCAGTGATGGTGCTAGGGTCATCAAATTACTCGCGCACTACCATTTACCAGTAGATATTGAAACAGATCATGAAGAGGTTTTCAATGTGTTGAAGATGGATAAGAAAAGACAGGGAGAAGTGCTGCACTTTGTTTTGCTGAATTCTATTGGTGATGCGGAAGCCAGGCCGGTAAATATTTCCTATCTAAAGGAAAACCTAAACCTCATACTTTGACAATAAACGTTTCTCCTTCTTTCCTGTCGGGATCCGTTTCAGCCCCTCCCTCAAAAAGCATGATGCAAAGGGTGGCTGCGCTGGCCCTGCTGAATAATGGACAAACCACGATCTTCTGCCCAGGGCTCAGTAATGATGATCTTGCATCACTCGATATTGTGCGCCAGTTCGGGGCAGCAGTTGATATTCATCCTGAATTCATAACAATATCATCATCAGGTCAGCCTGCGAGGCCTCCTTCGGTGCATTGCGGAGAGAGCGGGCTTTCGATCCGTATGTTTGCGCCCATTGCAGCACTTTCAGCAGACCCGGTTGTGCTGGAAGCAGAAGGGTCATTGCTGAAAAGAGATCTTTCGGATATAAAAAAAGTATTGGAACCGGCCGGTATCAGCGTTCAACTGCACAACGGTCATGCTCCCGTGCAAATTAAGGGGCCTTTAATATCCAGGAACATTGAAGTGGATGGTAGCGGGGGCTCACAGGTCCTTACAGGGTTAATGATGGCTTACTCCTGCATTGCTTCAGAACAAACTTCAATAACCGTTTCTTCGATTTCCAGCCGCCCATACCTCCATCTCACTGCATACTGCATGGAGAGGTTCGGCAGGAATGTAACTATTGTTGAAAATGAAATATCGGTTAGCCCTGCCGCTGGAACGGGCAACAGGAAGATTTCCATCGAGGGCGACTGGAGCAATGGTGCATTTCTTTGTGTAGCTGCAGCCATCAACGGGAGCATGTTTATAAAAGGCCTTGATGAAAGTTCCCGCCAGGGAGATAAAGCGATCATTGGTGTGCTGAAGGAGAGCGGTGTTGAATGCCTGTTTGTAGAGGGCGGGCTGGTAATAAAAGCTCCCGGAGAACTGCATCCATTTTCCTTTGATGCAACCCACTATCCTGACCTGTTTCCGCCATTGGTTGCCCTGGCGCTGAAATGTAATGGAGTTTCACGTATCAAAGGTCTACACCGGTTGAAAAACAAGGAAAGTGACAGGATGGAAACTTTGTTGGATGTTATTGCTAAATTTAAAGGGGATGCACACGTTGAAGAGGATGAATTGCTGATCACAGGAGGAGCAACCCTCCGGGGTGCAAATGTTCATTCGTTTAACGATCACCGTATCGTAATGTTGGGGACTGTGCTGGCGACGGTTGCTGATGGAGATACCACGATCAGCGATGCTGAAGCGGTGGATAAGTCGTGGCCGGATTTTTTTGATACAATGAAAAGAGTAAAAGCAATTATACATAGCCGTTATGAATAGCTTTGGAACCAATTTCAGGATAAGTGTATTTGGGGAATCCCACGGGAAAGTTGTGGGTGTGGTGATCGATGGATGTTCGCCGGGAATTGATCTTTCCGAAGAAGATTTCTCTGAGGACATTGACAGGCGGCGTCCAGGAGCAAAAGGTACAACCACCAGGGTGGAAGAGGATATCCCTGAACTGCTTACAGGTATCTACAATGGAAAGACCACCGGGGCTCCTCTCACGATCCTCTTTCATAACCGGAATGTGCGCAGCAGCGATTATGAAGCACTCAGGACCATACCGCGGCCCGGGCATGCAGATATGGCTGCCTCGGTAAAATTCCGGGGCTATAATGATCCCAGGGGCGGCGGGCACTTCAGTGGCAGGATGACGCTTTGCCTTGTAGCGGCGGGGGTGGTTGCAAAAAAGATGCTGGCATCTTCATCCATATCAATAATTGCCCGGGTAACTGAAGCCGGGGGAGATGAAGATATCGAGTCAGCGCTCGAAAAGGCCTATGCTGCTAATGACAGTATCGGCGGAATAGTTGAATGCATTGCGGCAGGAATACCGGTTGGCACCGGGGAGCCTTTCTTTAACAGTCTTGAATCGATGATCAGCCACATGGTTTTCTCCATCCCCGCCATTAAAGGAATAGAATTCGGTGCAGGCTTTGCTGCGGCAGGTATGCAAGGTTCCATGCACAACGATGCGATCATTGATAAGGAAGGCAGAACGGGAACAAATAATGCAGGAGGGATAACAGGTGGAATTGCAAATGGAAACCCGCTTGTCTTCAGGGTGGTGGTGAAGCCTCCATCCAGTACGCCAAAAACCCAAACATCAATAAACCTTGCATCCGGACAACTGGAAGAGTTTTCGGTTAAGGGCAGGCACGACCTGTGCATTGCCCTTCGTGTTCCGGTAGTGCTGGAAGCGGCCACGGCAATAGTTCTTGCCGACCTGTTGCATTAAAAAAGGCCGCTAATTGCGGCCTTGGGATCATCTTATCAGGGTTACTGTACCTTTTTCTTCAACCACTCTTCCATTGCGGTCCTTACCTTTCACGATCCAGATATAGACCCCGCCTGGCTGGTCCTTGCCCTGGAATCTTCCATCCCATCCTCTTAGCCATTGGTTGGTCTCAAATACAACCTGGCCATAGCGGTTAAACACCCTGAAGTATTCAGTGGTGGCTATTCCTGCAGGAACAGCACGGAAGATATCATTCAGACCATCACCATTAGGCGTAAACGCATTCGGAACATAGTAAGCAGGTCCGTCATAAACTTTTACGAACACAGTATCATAACCTATGCAGCCTGCTATATCCTCAACTACCAGGGTGAATTTCGTATCCTGGGTTATGGTTGCATCCGGTTGTGCAGTATATGGATTACTTAAGTAGAATGACGGGCTCCAGGTATAGTTTACTCCGCCTGAGCCCAATAACCTGTGCGGCACGCCGGTCATTGCAATGGTATCGTTGCCGGCAAAGGCAGGCACCGGTGGTTGCATTGTTACAAGCACACTGTCTGTTACTGAGAAGTTGCATCCATAATTATCGGTTACCGTAACGTAGAACATCCTTGTGTCACCAGGAACTACCATCGTCGTATAATTAAACGTATCTCTTACGAAAGATGCAGGAGACCATGTATAATTCACTGTTCCGCTGAGGTTAGTAGCCGTTGCTGTCAGCACTGTTGAATCGAGGTGGCAGATCATTACATCATTACCCGCATCAGGAACCGGTTTGCCCAGTACGGTGACCGTTATCTGGTCCTGGCGGTTACAAGCTCCCCAGGTGGCATCAAGTACATAAGTGGTGGTAACCTTTGGAGTTGCAGTTGCGTTCTTGATCGTTGTATCATCCAGGGTATTCGGGGTAAAGGATGGTGAACTCCAGGTGAACACATCTGTCCCGGTATTCGTTTGTGGCTGGAAGGTATGCGATGATTCCTCGCAGATGGTAATATCCGGCCCCAGTTCAAGGAACATATCATCGGTAAGTCCAACCACGGTTGAAGTGGAGGCAGTACACCCATTCGCATCCTTTACAAGCACGTTGTCATAGTTCCCTGTATTCGCTGTGAACGTATTTGAAGGTTGCCAGTTTGCACCATTATCTATTGAATACTGGTAGGGAGCAGTACCGCCATTACCGGTCACCGTTATCTGGCCATCATTTCCGGCGCAGCCTGAATTCACGGATGTGGCCGACGCTGTCAGCAGCGTTGGCTCACCGAGGATCACTGAAGTGTCTTTTATGCAGCCTGCATTATCCCTTACAGTGATAGTGTATGTGCCGGCAGACAAGCCAGTAAGGGTTGGTGAAGACTGGTAGGTAGTTCCGCCATCGATCGAATATTCGTACGGGCTCACCCCACCGGTGGGCGACATTGTAACAGAACCTGTATTTCCACCATTGCATAATGGCATATTCAGGGAGGCCGGTGTGCTTACAGGCAGGTTTGTTACCAGTTGGGTGGCTCCCGTTCCCTGGCAACCTGCAGCGTCTGAATAGGTATAGCTGTACGATCCCGGCTCAAGACCCGTAAATACAGGGTCTGTCTGGGTTATTGAACCCGAAGGACCCGTAAGGGTGAAACTGAACGGAGCAACTCCGCCAGGAACGATGGTGATACTTCCGTCGTTAATGCCGAAGCAATCCGGCTGATCGTTAACAGTGGAGCTTGTGAGTGCCGGGCCCGCATTAACTACCGGGTTGGAAGGTACAGTTCCGATACATCCTTCAGCAGTGGTAAAAGTGATGGTGTATGTTCCTGGTGCGAGGTTAGTGAAAATATTGGAAGCCTGGGTTATTCCGCCAGGGTTCAGTGTAAAGGTATGGGGGGCATTTCCAGAGGGGGTAACCGTAATGGTGCCGTCATTCACTCCCGGGCAGGAAGTATTTGTTGCCGTAGCCGTACCTGTTGGAGCTGCACCATCCGTTACTGTAACAGGTGGAATGGTGCCGCTGCAGCCTGCCGCAGTAGTGAAGGTTATATTATATGTGCCTGCAGCAAGGCCTGTAAATACATTCGTGGTTTGTACTACGTTGCCAGGGTTTAGGGTATAGGTATAAGGGCCGGTACCTCCCGGGGTTGCTGTAACAGTACCATCGCTGACACCAGGACAGGAAGTACTTGTTGACGATGCAGTGCCGGTCAATGGAGGGCCCGGGTCCACTACGATATTATCAACTGAATTCGTACAACCTGAAACATCGGTAAAGGTTGCAGAATAGGTTCCAGCCGGAAGCCCGGTAAATACGGGATTATCCGTTTGAGTGATATTAACAGGTAATAATGTGTAATTGACAGGCCCGGGTATTCCTGCAGGCGGTACTATAGTTACCGTACCATCCGATGCACCAAGGCAGGATGTTGCAGTGGTGGTAGCGCTTCCCGGGGGAGCATTGCGGATAAGGGTGATCGTATCCAGGCTATAATAGGTCAGCATGAAGTTGTTCATGCTCTGGTAAGTGGTCTTAACAACGTAGATCGAATTCCCGGTAGGAGGCGGGCACACATTAGGGAAGGTTACCTCGAAAGTGGTAGAATTCACCCGGACGGTATCGCCTGTTGCAACGGTAGCGCCCGTGGCATCCAGCAATTCAACACCGCGGTAAAGGGTGGGGCCTGCCTTTGGAATGAACCTCCAGGTTTCATTCATGCCTACAGAACCCCAGGGGGCATCTGTGGCAGACCGACCGGGTGCAAGTATCCCCTTATTCCTGTCATAATTCTGCATCCCCACAAAAGCGCGACCGCTATTCCAGCCCGCACAGGGTTGTTTATCCTGGATAAAGACCTCCACTATGTTGCTGCTTTCATGCAGAATGATCTGGTGGGTATTCTCAAAAAGGTGATTGCATGAAGAGCCGAAAAGCGGCATTTTATAGTAACTAATAACGAATTTCCGGTTGGGAGCATTCCCATCCACATTATATTTTATCTGCCGGGTAGGAGAGGTGGTTACTGTTGGATCCAGGTCATGCCAGGGCCCGGCGATAATGGCTCGAGGATACCCGGTATGTGGAAGAGGGTTCCCGGCAGCGAGGCTCCAGGGTGCACCTGTTAATGCAAGAGATACATCAAAAGAAATGAAACCATTAGCGCTCACCACCAGCTCATCATATTCCACCCCATAATAGTTAAAGTTGAATGGAATACTAATGACTGCGGAATACCTGTCATCCATCGTTAAATTGGCAGATGGACCGGGTCCTCCCGGGTCCACCAAAGGATAGCATTGCGAGATCGGGGTAATATTGGTGATCTCGTAATCATCCGCCTGCGATCTCAGGTCCGGGATCTGGGCGGTGAGTGTAACACATGGGGTATTACAGCTCAGCGTGATCTCCCGTGGACAGGTGTACGACAGGTTCTGAGCGAATACATTGGAAAGAGGCAGTAACGAGGCAAAGGCCAACAGGAATTTTCTCATTTCGTAGACAGGTAGAGTAACGGTGAAATTATGAAAATTTTACCGTTTAACCTGTAGAGCAACCCTGCACTTATCCACTACCGAATCAGGGTAACCGTGCCTTTTTCTTCCACCGTTCTGCCCAGCCGGTCTTTTCCTTTAACGATCCAGATATATACTCCAACCGGTTGATCCTTACCCTGGTACCTTCCATCCCAGCCTTTAAGCCACTGGTTTGTTTCAAATACCACCTGGCCATATCGGTTGAATACCCTGAACCAATCCGTACTCGCAATACCCACAGGAATGGCGCGGAAAATATCATTCAGGCCATCGCCGTTAGGTGTAAATGCATTAGGGACATAATATGTAGGTCCTTCATACACTTTTACGAATACGGTATCATATCCGGTACATCCTGCAAAATCCTGTACCACCAGGGTGAATCTCGTATCCTGGGTCAATGTAGCCATAGGGTTGGCAACGAACGGATCATCGAGAACGCCGGAAGGTGTCCAGGTATACGATGTTCCCCCGGAACCCATTAATTTATGGGGAACGCCGAGGATGGCCGTAGTGTCATTACCCGCAAAAGCCGGAACAGGTGGTTGCATGGTTACCAGCACGCTGTCTGAAACTGAGAAATTACATCCGTAATTGTCGGTCACCGTCACAATATACATTGTAGTGCCGCCGGGTACGACCCAGGTAGTTGCATTATCCGGTTCCCTGACAGAGGCAGCGGGCGACCAGCTATAGTTTACAGTGCCTGAAGTATTGCTTACGCTTGCATTTAGTACCGTTGAATCATCCTGGCAAATAAATACATCTTCACCTGCAAATGGAACGGGCTTCCTCAATACATCCACAAATACCTGTTCCGTTCTGCTGCATGAACCCCATGTAGCGGTTAAGGTATAGGTTGTTGGCTGCATCGGGGAGGCTGTCGGATTTTTGATCCTTGCATCATCCAGTGAAACAGGACTGGATGGATCCGCAGTCCAGGTAAATACATTCGTTTCAGCATTGGTCTGTATATCGAAAGTATGGGAAGCCTCAGCACAAATTATTACATCAGGACCGGCATCAAGGAACATGTTGTCGGTGAGTCCTACTGTTACAATGGTATTTGCTGTACATCCATTGGCATCTCTTACTATGATATTATTATATGCGCCGGTGGACACAGTAAACGAGGTGGTTGATTGCCAGTTAGCCCCGTTATCTATTGAATAGGAATACGGAGCTGTTCCGCCTGTTGCTGTGATGGTGATGGTTCCATCATTACCGCCGCATCCTGCATTGGTAGAGGTTGCGGAAGCTTCCAGCAATGCCGGCTCAGACAGAACAACGGTAGTATCTTTAATGCAACCAAAGTTATCACGGATGCGGATGGTATGAGAACCCACCGGTAGTCCGGTAATGGTAGACGAAGTTTGATAGGTCGTTCCCCCGTTGATACTGTATTCGTATGGTGCAACACCGCCCGAGGTATTGAAAATTACTGTACCCGTATTTCCTCCGTTACAAAGAGGGTCGGTAATTGTAGCCGGGGTAATTATCGGCGGGTTCATGTTTAATGTGGTGGTACCTGATCCTTGGCATCCCAGGGCATCGGTAAAGGTATAGCTGTAGTTGCCGGGTTCCAGGTTGGCAAATACCGGCGAAGCCTGTGTAATTGTTCCTGATGGACCTGTTAGCTCAAAGGTATATGGAGCTGTTCCGCCGGGAACTATGGTAATAGATCCATCGTTGATGCCGTAGCATGGCGGATGGAGATCATTCGTGGAAGAAGACAGTGCCGGACCAGCGCTTACAACCGGGTCTGCAGTTACAGATCCTGTACATCCGGCGGCAGTCACAAACGTAATAGTATAAGTGCCCGGGGCAAGGTTTGTGAAAACGTTCGATGCCTGCACAATATTTCCGGGGTTAAGAGTAAATGTATAAGGCCCGGTTCCACCAGGGGTCACTGTTATTGTACCGTCATTAACGGTGGGACAAGATGTAGCTGTAGTACTTGCTGTTGCAGTTATTGCAGCGCCCTGGTCAACAACAATATTATCTACGGTTCCCGTACAACCTAAACTGTTTGAATAGGAAACTGAATAGGTTCCTGCAGACAGGTTGCTGAAAGTTGGAGAAGCCTGCGTAATTGCGCCCGGGTTTAGGGTATAGCTATAGGTTCCTGCTGTTCCCGGGGTTACCGTAATAGTTCCGTCTGCTGCACCTGCACAGGTAGTTTGTGTTGTGCTTACCGATCCTGTGAGAGAGGTTCCTGCGGTAACAACAATATTATCTATCGTGCCACTGCACCCCTGGCTGTCGGTGAATGTAACAGAATATGTTCCCGTAGCCAGCCCGGTGAATGTAGGAGTAGCCTGGGTGATGCCACCCGGGTTAAGCGTATAGGTATAAGCACCAGGGGTTCCGGGTGTCACAGTGATCGATCCGTCTTCTGCGCCGGCACAGGAAGTGGGAGATGGTGCAGCCGTTCCGGATAATGCAGAACCTGAAGTGACGGATATATTATTTATAGTTCCCGTACATCCACTACCGTTAGTGAAGGTGATGGTATAGTTGCCGGCAGCCAGGCCTGTGAAGGTTGGTGAAGCCTGCGTAATATTCCCGGGGTTTAGCGTAAAGCTGAAAGGAGCGCTTCCTCCCGGGGAAACTGTGATGGTTCCGTCGGTTGCAGAAGGGCATGAAGTTGCCGTGGTGGATGCAGTGCCTGATGGAGCCGCACCTGCAGTTACGGTGATGTTATTGATAACACCCGTACAGCCCGTAGGATCAGCAAAAGTTACCGAATAGGTTCCGGCGGCGAGGCCGGTGAATGTTCCGTTAGTTTGAACAATGCCGCCAGGGTTGAGGGTATAGGTAAAGCTTCCGCCACTTGCCGGGGTGATGGTTATAGTTCCATCATCTGCGCCGGCACATGATGTGGCAGTAACGGCAGATGTAGCGCTTACTGTTGATCCTACTACAACAGTGGTTGATGCGGAGCAGGAAGTACCTGCCGGGGTAACCACTGTAACGGTATATGTATAGCTGCCCGGCATGGTAGGCGCGGGGATACCGGTTGGGTTCTGTTCACTGGAGGTCCAGCAATCAGGCCCGGTCCAGGTATAGGTTCCGTTGGCAACGGTTGTTGAATTCAGGTCGAAGTTACCACCAGGACAAACCGGCCCGGTATTGCTTGCGGCAACGTCGCAGATGATGGCACAGGTTGTAGCCCCAGACCCTGCTGTTTGCTGGAATGTGATTGTCCCCGGGTCACCATCATAATTCGTTATTAACATCACATAAAATTCGCCTACCTGGGCATTGGGTATTGTGGCGATCTCGATCGGATCAATAGCATAACTACAACTTACAATGTTGGATGCCGAAAGACCAGGACAACTCATTTGAAGAGTTGAAAAAGGTCCCCAAACTATATAGTCAACATCAAGACCCTGGCCTGATGAATTAGTTTGTTCAATAGTTATCTCAATCAATCCTGGGGTAGCTACCTGCATATAATACCAAACAGGATTAGGCGTGGTTAACAAACAACCGTAAATGCCGCTTCCACCGCCATCGGGTACGTTGGTTGCGTTCGGAAATGTGTACTGGTTACTGGTGCAGAAGGGTTGGGCAGTCAGGCAAGATCCCCCGGGCCCTGGTGGAGGAGGGGTGGTTACACAGATATTAAAGCTACCCTGGTTATCATTGCCATATTCCCAGATGCGGATATAGATCGTTTCACCCGGTGTTAGACCCGTCAAGGACAAATAAGGCATAAGCCCGTTTGAACTGCCATCATCATCACAATCTATCAGGGTGAGGTTCCCGCAATCCCCGGAATACACTGCCATTCCGCCATCAGTGATCCCGTCATCATCTGTATCAATCACAACATTGCCCTGGCATGGCACTACTACGCTAAACCAAACATCTCCTCCGTTATAGTTTGCGCATCCCGGTGCAGGCACTCCTGAAGAGGCCGTTGCTCCTGCATTGGTATAGGTCTCAAAATTGCAGCTATTGTTCACCGTAAGCGGTATAGCATCACAGGGATCATCATTCGTAGGCTGGGCAAATGCAGTGGTTGCGGTGAGCAGGAAAGCACAAACCAGTCCTGGGATCCGGTTCGATACAGGCAGCAGTATTTGTTTCATAAATGATACCCCGGGAGGCGAAAGGTGAAATTATCCGGACAAGTTAAAAAAATCTTAAGAATTTTAGGGCAATAAGCCCATTTTTATGATGAATGAATCAGAACAGGCCGCGATCCTTATCAGGGAATACCTGGAATGGAATCCAGGTAACGAGCAGGCCCGGAATAAGGTAGCCCCTGGAATTCAATATTTTGATCCACTGTATGCTGCGGTCACCGGCGCGGATGTGTTCCGCTTGCGCGAATATGAATCCTCCTTTCCGGGATTTAAACTGGAACTTGGTGAAGTAACCGATGAAGGGGAAGGTTATTATACCGTACCATGGGTTAAAGAGTATACCTACCCGGTTACCGGCAGAAGCGTGAAGGTTGCCGGGAAGAGCTACCTGCAACTTGAGCACGGGAAGATCGTAGGGCATAGCGAAGCCTTTTCATTGCACCGTTGGGCGAAGGATGCATATGGTATTGCGGGATGGTTCTTCGGTTCTATCTTTTTCTTTCAAAGGAAAATGAGAAGGGAAGCGGCACGTCAGTTAAGTGAGTTCGTTAGTTAGTTAGTTCGTTCGTAGGTTAAATAAGCGTTTGGTTCGAAATGTTTCCCGCAGATTTGCGGGGATTGTATCGCGGATGATCGCAGATCTTTTAGTGGAGGTAATCAGCCAATCTGCGGATTTCTGTGAAAATCAGCGGGAACCATTGTTTCGATCTTAGTCATTTTTAACCCATATGGTAAGTTGCTTTGAACTTCCGATCTTATTTTCTATTTTTCTGAAAACCAAAACTATACAGCATGGACACAACATTCCTCAGTGAACTGAACTGGCTTGCAATACTTGTGGGAGCCCTGGCTTTCTTTGCCCTGGGAGCTATCTGGTATTCTGCCCTTTTTTCTAAAGCATGGATAAGGGCCTCCCGGGTGGATGTGAACGATCCCAACATGAAAAAAGGAACCGGCGCCATCATGTTCACCTCCTTTCTCTTTATGTTCCTTACATCCTTCGGCCTCGCCGTATTACAATATTATCTTGAACGGGAAGGATGGATGAGCGGGCTTAAGGTAGGATTGTTGTGCGGCCTCTGCTTCGGCGCTGCGGCTATAACGATCGCTTATTTGTATGAGAAGCGGCCGTCTGCATTGCATTTCATCAACGGGGCATATACCGTGCTGGGTACTGCACTGGCAGGTATTGTGGTTTTCTCCTGGACTTAAAATCATCCGCATAAAAACAGTTCCCGCAGATCTCCGCCGATCGCATCGCAGATAAGCGCCGATTTCATTCTGTAATCTAAATCAGCGTTGATCAGCGGAAATCTGTGGGAACCAACTTCCAACCTCAAACCTCCAACCTCCAACCTCCAACCTCCAACTTCCAACCTC
>JAEZEI010000048.1 GCA_023417815.1 Bacteroidota bacterium
GTGTAATGAAGCAGGCCGTTGGATCGGAGAATACTCCGATGCCTTGCCCGGTCTACAGCATGCCGGCATTTGACTACCGTGTGGTCCACGGTGCACATGTGGCGGCCGTCGGCAGCTACGTCTGTGACGTCGCAATTCCGCTGCAGAGGCGGTAACGATCGGATGTCTTGATCAGCATCCCCACAATCGGTTGTTCGAGTGCAAGAAAACGCACCTGTGAAAGCGGAGCCGCCTACGGCGTGCCTAAACCGATCAGCGGGTTCAGCCGCCCACTCATCCCGCCAGGTCGAATGTCACGCAGCCGAATGGATGTCCGTCTCGGAGAAATCACTGCCCTTGAACAGCAATGGTTCGCTGAAATCCTTCGCGAGCGCGTAGGCAAAACAGTCACCGAAATTCAGCCCGGTTTGTGTCTGCCCTTGCCAAAATCGAGGAAGGCCTGCCGGGCGAAATGGCCCTGCTCGATGCTCACCGGTTCGATCGATTGCTGCGCGGCGAACGAAGGCATCGGCCTGCCTCATGCTTCTGGGCCGAGTTGCTTTTCGGTCACCATGGATAGTTCCAGATAGTTTGCCACACTGATCCGGTTGGTGGCAGGACCGTGGATCAGTCGCGTGAATGTAACCGCTTCCGGCTCGCCCTAAAGGATTGCCCCCATGGCGGATGTATCGATAATCATTTCAGCAGCCCGTCGTCATCATAAAGAAGCTCGGCGTGATCGGTATAAGGCCGCTTCAAATGAACCGCGGCCCTGTCGGCGATCGCCATAAGCTCTTCAACGGAAGCCCTACCTCTCTGCTTTTCAATTTACGCATACCGTTGACGCGGAGCGTCGGTTACGACACGGCTCATACTCTGCCCAGTGGCCTGTGCGAGGCGATGGGCTTCAGGGTCTTTCACGTTGAGGCTCATGTGGAGATGCTTCGTTCTACCTAATCGCCTATTTCTCTACCATTCTACCCCATCGCGGCACCGGATCCAAGCGAGTATACCGCATGAAAACAACCTCACAGTCACTCGTGAGTCGTCCACGCTGCCAGATCCCGAGTTCGGGGAAGAACGGTGCCTGGGCCGGCAGAATTCGGAGCGGCTGAACGGCCAGCCTTGTCGCCACAGTTCCCTGTCTCCCGTTTCTCCAGAGCGGGTCGATATGAAAGCCGCTCCGTAGGGACGGCCTTGTTTTGGTGACAGCCCCGTTTGAGGCCACACTTCAATCCCTCGAGGGGAACGATGACAGACAACGATGACAGAGTCTGTCACTCCATGGAGTGCGTTCTCTCCTAATCCCGCATGGGGTTCGCCAATCATGTCAGCGCGTCTTTCGTTGTGCTGACATAAACAAGGCTGACGCCGATCAACGTCGGCGGCAAGAGGAAAAATGCAGATCCGGCAAAAATAATCTTCCTCTACCATTCTGTAATTGTTGAAATTGCCGCGTCCTCGCGGAGACGGAGCTTGTCTCGTGCTGCAGATGGAATGAGAGTGGAGAACCCTGTACCCCATGTGTTCGGTTCAAGCCGAACCGGATCAAGGCGGGGCAGGGCGTCGGCCTTCAGAACCCCGAGCCGGATACCGGAGCCCGGTCTGTAAAATGATGCGCCGGGAACCATAATATCTATTTCCTTAGAGTATCCGCTGTTGAACGGAGCGATCCGCCCAGCCGCTGGCTCGCGTCGTCAACGTCTTCGCGCTGCATCCTGTCCCAATTCCGCCCGTCCAGGTAACATCCTGACATTCCGCGATCCGACTATCGGTGACCTGAGTCAACCCAGGCAAAGTCGGCGGCATGTCAAAGGGGATATACCGGACAGGCAACCTCAACGGAAAGTTTCACTCCCGGCCGGCCGGAACTCTACCCTCCCGTCGGCAGGCGAGACCCGAGCAACCCAACGGTGGGCGAAATCGCTCTCCTTCTACTCTCTCAGAGTATCCATCGGTGATCAACGCAATCTGCCCTGCCGCCGTCACGGGTTGTCAACGGGTTCGGGCACCATCCTGATCCGGAAACTGCCCATCCCGGCTACATCGTGGCGCCGCGCGATCACAAAAGTCTCCGGTCCGCATCGAATGCATCTTGCCATCTTCGCCTCGACGGCGAACCATCAAATGGGGAGACAGGAGGATCCATGCCCGCACCGCGATTTTCGAATTTCAAGACACGCCTCGAACGGAGAGCCGCCCGTCCGGGGACCGGTGCCAGCAGGGCTGGCGTGCGCGGAAACCTTGCCGCGCTCCTCGATCCGAAGTCCGAGCGGGCCGCGGACATTTCCGTCGAGCGCGCTGCCGTGCTGATCCGGACGCTCCGTTACGCTGATGCTGCCGATAGCACGGCGCGCACGGAGGGACTGGGCGTAAAAAGCTCGGCGCTCTATGAGTTTCTTATGGCACACGCACGACGGCACCTGGTTGGCCGGACCGAATTCACCGTGCCATTCTCCGCGGCAAAGGCTTTCCTCCAGGTCACGCCGACGGCCAGGATCCGGCAGTATTTGACGGATCTCACCAACACCTGGGTGAGCTACAACTTCATGGCCAGGGATGGGGTCGAACCGGGCCGCCGAACCGTCCAATTACTGCGATGCTCCGAGGACGTTGACGGTTCTGGGGAACGTTGCATCCGCTATTGCCTGCCCGACGTCGTCCGGAAGGCGATCCTGGCCGCGAGGGGATACACCTGGCTCGAACTCGCTCCCTTCGCCAAGTTTTCCAGCAAATACGCCGCCCGGCTCTATCCCATCCTTGCGCTGCGCGCCGGCATGTCCTTCGAACGGCCGCATCCGATCGACGTCACACCGGAAGAGCTCGCCGAACAGCTCGGCTGGTCATACGAACCGGGAAAGTTCAAATTCGCGAATTTCGAGGCAAGATGCCTGTTGCCGGCGCTGGCCGATATCAGCCTTCACGTGCGCCGTTTCCAGGTGACCGGCTACGACAGGATCGAGGCGGACACCCGAGGGCATCCGGTCACCCGGATCCTGCTCAAGGTTTCAAGGGCCAGCAGACCCCTCTCGGAGCGGCAAAAGGCCGAGGTTTCGTCGCAGCAGGGCGCGATCCTGAAGGCGCTGATGATCCGGCGCGGCTTGGATGTGGAGAAAGACCTGCCTCCGACCGGCATGCTGGCCCAGGCTGCCACCGTGCTCAACACCGACGTCATCGAGACGGCAAATCGCTGGGCCAATGCCCTTGATCGCGCCCGCGAATCCCAGTCGCTCAGCGTTGGACAAAACTTCCTGTTCGACGGCAGTGAATTGATTGCCGCTCTCGAACACCGCGGCGTCGGACACGCATTTGAATTATGGATGAGAGATCCCGAGGAGCCTTCCTGTGTTTCCGGTAGATACGATCTGCGGAACCTTCCACCGCTCGATCCCGACTATGTAGAGGTCGAGAT
>JAEZEI010000063.1 GCA_023417815.1 Bacteroidota bacterium
GAGCTATCCCATTCACAGCGTGGCCTACACGGGCACGCACGACAACAGTACGCTGCTGGGATGGTATTTGGCGCGGCAGCAGAATCCGCAGGAAGACATCTTGGATCGCTATTTGCAGGATCCACTCGGCAGCGGGATCCCGGTTCACTGGCAATTGATTTCGATGGTTTTGCATTCCCATTCGGACTTGGCCATTGTTCCATTGCAAGACATTTTGGGATAGGACGACAGTGCCCGCATGAACGTGCCTGGTCGCGCCGAAGGCAACTGGCGATGGCGCTATCAGCCCAAAGACTTGACCCCTGAGATCATTGACCGCCTTCGCGTCTTCACCCTCGCCGGTCAGCGCTGCCAGGAAAAGCAGCTCACCCCTGCGTAAAGTCAACCACACAGGTCATCCACGTAGGTCAGTCTCTCCGAGACTGACATCCCCTCGAGAACTGACATCCCCATCCAGCGGCGCCCGCGCCGCTCGCTTCAGCGTCTCGGAGAGACGCTGCTATGTGGGATGGGGCGCTCGCTTCAGCGTCTCGGAGAGACGCTGCTATGCGCAGCGTCCCTCATAGCCACTCGGGCAGCCAGCGTTCGAGTTGGCCATCGAGCTGACCGCGGCTGAGCACATGTTGGCACCCGGCCTGGCGGGCGGCCTGCAGACGCTCGGTCTGCACGTGCGGGCCAAAAGCGACCGCAATGGCGGTGGGGAAGCGGCGCTGCAATAATTCCACCGTGGCCGGCAAGTTAGCCAGGGCCACGCCGGTTAGATCGAGAATCCAAGCCGTTACCTGTTCAGCGGCGATTTCTTCAAGTTTGGCTGCATCGGCTGACAGCGCCACACACAACTCGCTCCCCCCCGCTTCGACAGCCGCTCTCAACTGCGGCACGAAAAACAGATCTTTGGTCACTAGCACAATCACTTTTTGAATTTGCTCCTCGTGCGAAATAGTGCAAAACAGAAGCCGCGTTCATTTTAATCAATGCCGCGGATTGCACGTTTTCTGCGGCCAGCGAGCTTCGCCCCGCCAAGGCCCCCCTACACCAACCCAGCTCTTCAGAGGGGTTGCTTTTATCCACGGTTGGTCTCAAGATAATCTGCATAGTGAGCGATATCAGCTTATCACCCACTGAGATTACATAGTTCTGGCCCTGATATCGCGGTAGGGACCGCCGTTGCCGGCGGCCCCCCGCACAGATCCGTACGTGAACGATTAGCTCATACGGCTCCTACTCTGAGTCGGGCGCGAAAACCGGACTATTGGCCATGGGTGGGTGATCTGAGGTTTAGGCAAGTGGAGAGACACTAAGCGACGCATCCGCTGATAGGTCCATCGAGAGCGGCCACGTTGGCTACGGCGGCGAAGCTGCTGCAACCATAAGTGGAAGATGCCCTCTTGGAACTGTTGCAGGCGCCGAAGGTTCATGGGAACACCATGATATTGTTGCCAACCTCGTACGACACTGGCCAACCACCGCCCTGTGTGACCAACGGACTCGTGGCGACGGCGCCGAAGCTCCTCCGCAATTTCCGCTAGTTTACGACGAAGACGTTTAGCCATCGTGCGACGCTGAAGCGTGAGGTGACCCTTCCGGGTCGGACCCCAGAGGTGAGTCATACCTAGAAAGTCGAACGTTTCATTCTTGCGGCCCTCACGGCGGTTGCGTTCTGCCGACCGGCGTCCAAATTCAATTAGACGCGTTTTGGTCGGATGAAGTCGCAGGCCAAACTTCGTCATTCGCTCTGTTAATGCCCGAAGGCATTCGCGGGCCTCCGATTCCTGCTCGAAGCCGAGTAGGAAATCGTCCGCATAGCGGATGATGATGCATCGGCCTCGGCAGTAGCGTCGCCGCCACCAGTCGAACCACAGATCCAACACGTAATGCAAGAATATGTTCGCTAACAGTGGCGACAGGACACCCCCTTGAGGAGTGCCTTCACCACTGTCGCTCCATTGGGTTTCTTCGATGATACCGGCGTTTAACCACCGTTGTATCAATCGCAGAAGTCGTTTGTCGCCGATGCGGTGCTCGATGAATTTCATCAACCAGTCACGATCGATTTCGTCAAAGAAGCCTTTGATGTCCGCATCAATGATCCAGTTCACTCGCTGATCGGTGATCCCAACGCTCACCGCATCCAAAGCGCGATGCGGGCTGCGATGGGGCCGGAAGCCATAGCTGAAACCCAGGAAGTCCTCCTCGTAGATGCATTGCATCACATGCCGCACGGCGTGTTGGACGATCTTGTCTTCCAGCGAGGGAATACCAAGGGGTCGCCGCGTTCCGTCGGCCTTGTCGATATACACCCGCCGAGAAGGCTTCGCTTGGAAGGCTCCGCGGTGAATACGACCATGGAGATCAGTGAGATTTGCCTCCAAGGTCTGTTCGTAGTCCTGCCAGCTGACCTCATCGATTCCCACGGCGGCCTTCCGCTTTAGGCGGTAGAAGCTCATCCTCAGCAAGTCGATTGTCACGTGGTGTAGCAAGGCTGTGAACTTCAGGTTGCGGTCCCCTCGGGCCGCTTCGCGCACACCGTCCAGTCCGCTTGACCTTCGCCCGTTCTGCCTCTGAGTGCAGGGGAGGTTAGACTGTGCAGTGTTTCTCCTTGTTGAACGCCTTTCCTCGGCCGACTCCGCCAACGGTCCAGCTTGACCGTCGTTGTTCGCCGCTGTCATTGGTACTACGCGTTCATCTGACTTCCCATCCGCGTTCATGTTCGGGTTAGCCTCTGAAAGGTTGCCGAACCGCTCTTGGTGACTAATTCCAAGAGACCGATGGGATCTCCCGGTTCTCGTGTTTGGAGTTTCCACCCATGCCACAGCTCACAGGCCCCGCCGCGTTCCTTTGGTCTTGCCAAAACGACCATCCGATGTTGCCTTCCCCTTGTACGAGCGGGTCGGCACGCGGGACGATGTACATATCGGGACTCAATCACTGGGCCTAGGTTTACCCCTGCCGTTGCTACACCCATCGTGTTACCACGATCAGCGTACGACTCGGGGCCAGCGTAACTGGCTAGGTCTTCACTGTAGGACTCTTGCATTCCTTACTCCAAACCGGTTTATCCCGGCGCTTTCCGTACTCGTACTCGAAAGGAAGGCGATGAACGAACCAACTTTCGACCACGAGCGGCTGGACGTATACCGCTTGTCAATCGAGTATGTCGCCTTGTTGTATCGAATCGCCAAGAACCTGCG
The DNA here is from genome assembly GCA_023417815.1 of Bacteroidota bacterium. Taxonomy (GTDB): domain Bacteria; phylum Bacteroidota; class Bacteroidia; order Chitinophagales; family Chitinophagaceae; genus Ferruginibacter. Next base: position 3,192 of record JAEZEI010000063.1, read on the forward strand.
TGGGATCCATCGACCGGCCCGCGACCAATGGCTGCGTGCTGCCCAATCGATTCCGCTGAACATTGCCGAGGGCAACGGCAAACAGAGCCTGAAGGACAAACCTCGATTCTTTGAAATCGCTCGCGGTTTGGGGCTAGAATGTGCTTCGATCCACGATGTACTGGGGGTTTTCGATGCGATCATGGCGAATCAAATATCCGCGGGAAATCGGAACTCAAACGGATCGTCTCGATGCTGACTCGGTTGATCCAACGAAGTCGATCGGTCGCCGAGGACGCATTCGAGCAGAGTCGGGGAGTGGCGCGGTGGTTTAGGTGGACCCTAGCGGGGGCTGTCCCTTTCGTCGAACAGTGCCTCAATAGGCTCACCATGCTCCGTTTCCACATCCCCGCTCATCGAACCGGACAGGCGGATCTCCCGCATCCGGCTCTCCGACCAGATAATGACGCACGTTCGCTCACAGGAAGCTGCGACTGACGGAGTCGACAAGTTTGATCAACCCATACTGCTCATATAGGCGAACATCACAGAAGCATTTGGATGTGCTTCGCTTGCCGCTTCGACGGTGCAGCCACCAGCGTAGCCGACGGCAGGTGTGCTGTTGCACAATCTGCCAGGCACCAGTCGCATAGCCAAGTTTGAAGTAATTAGCCCAACCAACCAACACACTGTTGAGTTGGCCAACCTGTTCCTCCTCGCTGAGCCAGAGGCGTTTGGAGCTGGTAAGCTCACTTATACGCTCACAGATTTGCTGCACCTTGGCTTTCGCCGGGGTAACAGTCCAGTAGGACCTGCGTGTTTTCCACGAGTACTGTGTGCAGAACTGGTAGCCCAAGAATTTGAAGGGTTCCCTCGGGAATTGACAGAGCTGGGTTTTGGTCGTGTTTACCGTCAGCCGTAGCCTATCCATCATGCTTTGCATGGCTGCCATCGCTGCAGGGCCACGCCCCGGACGACAGCAGATAACAAAGTCATCCGCATAGTTCACTACATGTGCATCCAGGCGATCTTGGTGACCACCTGTCTTCCACCCAAGCACAAACCGCCTCATGTAGAGGTTTGCCAGCAGTGGTGACGCCACACCCCCTTGCGGAGTGCCGCGGTGTTCGTCTTTGTTGCGCGTCGTCCTAGTCTTGTGCCCAGATTCATCGGTCTCTTCGACGGACGCCTCCAACCACTGTTTGACTAGTCTCAGCACCCGGCTGTCGCTGATGCGACGGGCCAGACACTGAATTAGCTCTCGATGCGGAATACTGTCAAAGTAGCCGCTCAAGTCCGCGTCGATGACCTCTGTATAGCCCGCTTTCAACCACGCGTGGATCTCACGAATCGCTTCATGGGCACTGTGGTTGGCCCTGTACGCGTGTTGCTCCGGCTGTAAGTCTTCATCGAAGATGGGCTCCACGACAATCACAAACGCCATTTGCGCTACGCGATCCCGAATCGTCGGTATCCCTAACGGCCGTTGTTTACCGTCCGCTTTGGGAATCCAAACCCGTCGTACCGCTTGTGGGCGATACGTCTGGTTCTTTAGGTCTTGCGCTAGTTCACCCAGCCACCGCTGTACCCCGTATTCCTCAATGTCCTTGAAATTCTGTCCATCTACACCATGGGACCCACCGTTGGCTTTGCAGCGCTGGTAGGCGTGTACTAGGACGTCCTCGCGGTACACCTTGTCATACAGAGCATAAAAGCGATAGTCCGGCGATTCTTTCGCTTTGGTACGCAGTACCCTCTGTAACTTCTCAATCTTTTCCGGAGGCCTTAGGCTCAATGCCAATCTCCTAATCGTTGTTGCTTTAGGTACTTTTCTGGAAGTGAGGTCCCTTCCCTCAATCGGAATTACCCGACGTCTACGGTACTACGAACCTCTCCGACTTCCTCGATGGCCCGGGCTTGGCTCTCACGAGCTTCCAGTTGACAGTTCCAGGGCTGTCACCATCAAGGATCTCTCATGTTTGCTTGTTGTTCCCCTTATCGCGTGCCGTCGCCATTACCCCGGTAGAACCCCCTAGGCCCTGTTGTGCTCAGTCCAGAGGATATTGACTTCCCCATTCGTACAGTGGGTCGTCTTCTACGACTCGAATTTTCGAGGCTCTCTCAGCGTTCACTCGCGTTACGGCCCGCAGACTCGCTGAATCGCCCGAGGCGACCCTTTGACATCCAAGGCTCTCGACTATTCGTTACCTCCTAATCGACTCAGACTGCTTCTCGGTGTACAACCACTTCCGAGGTGGGGTTTGCACCCACTGAAACAACAAACCGACATGACGCACG
>JAEZEI010000050.1 GCA_023417815.1 Bacteroidota bacterium
GCCATCGTATCGTTCCACACCTTCATGAATAAAGGAAACGAAGGAAGTTGTTTTCCCCGCGCCCAGTTAGCATAGGCTTTGCTCATACCTACCGTTGTATGACCGCAATTTATTTTATCAACCACCGGAGCCAGGATATGCCATGCAAATAATTGTTCGGTAAGGCTATCGTTTATGGATGCCTCAGCAGCATTGAAGTATGCATCCATGCTGTCTTTTGATGTGTACCAGTATAATGAAGGATGTTTACTTTCGAGGATATTGCGTGCAAGCCTTAGATCTTCCTTCAGTTCTTCAGGAGAATACTTACGGGCCGGAGAATAGTTCCTGGAAGCCGAGCAACTAATTAGTAATAAAAAAATTCCTGCGCTAAGAGCCTTATTGATCACCCTTCTGATGTTTTTTGGAAAGTTAGAACTATCAAAGAGGATGCAAAAAAGTTTTGGATAAAAGGATAGGGCCTGATCCTAACGGGTCAGGGATGCAGCGTGAACCGGTCAGCATCCTTTAGAAAGGGAAGTTCCTTCCTTATTTCCTGGAGGTTCTGCATATCGGGGATAAACGTAAAATTTTCCTCCCTGTTAGCCGACTGCCATAATATTTCACCAAGAGGATCAATTACTGAACTGTCGCCGCTATAGCGATGCCCTTTTCCATCTGTACCAACCCGGTTTACCCCTATCACATAACACTGGTTCTCAATTGCACGGGCGGCCAAAAGACTTTTCCAGGCATGGCTTCTTTTTTCGGGCCAGTTTGCAACATATACCAGCACATCGTATTCCTCTCCCTGCTGCCGGCTCCATACCGGGAAACGTAGATCATAGCAAACTTGCAGCATGAATCGAATTCCGTTAACCGAAGTGATGAGGCGTTTTTCTCCCTGGGAAAAATGACGGTCTTCACCTGCATAGGCAAACAAATGTCGCTTATCATAATAAGCGATCTTTCCATCAGGCTGCACCCATACCATCCGATTAAAAAACCGGTCACTCTCATTTATGATCAGGCTTCCCGTGATGATCATTTTGTTAGCCCCGGACTCTTCTTTCATCCAGGCTATTGTTTCACCATCCATGGATTCAGATAGTGCTTGTACATTCATGGAAAAACCCGTATTGAACATCTCCGGCAGGATCACTATAGAGGAAGAACCCTTTAATGCCCTGAGTTTATCTGAAAACATTTTGAGATTCGAGGCCTTGTCTTCCCAGGCAAGATCAGACTGAATGATAGTTGTGCGTACCATAAAACAAACTTACAAAAGTTCAACCCTCTCCATCTCTTTGATTATCTTGTTACTGATGATATCGATAGTAAAAGCTGGTGCTACCGACGCATTAGCCATCGCCAATATTGGAAGGATATCCGTAGAGATTGCTCACCGGGATAGTTGTTCTGCAACCGACATGAACGATTTCCTGGACAGGGCATATTCAACCAACGCCATTAAACAGGAATTGGAAAACCAACGGTATCATTACCATATGATTTATTACCAGAAGGGCCTTGCTGGGTTTTCAAAGGTGGTCCCTAATGAAGAACATCCTAATATTCCTGAGAAGAATGTGATGAAGCTTGACCGGATCTATTTACTTCCCGAATATTTTGACAAAAAACTTGGTGCTGAACTCTTGAAGTTCAATATTGGCCTGGCTTCAACCATGAATCAACGTGGCATATGGCTGTTCACCTGGGTTGGAAATGAGCGGGCAGTAAACTTTTACAGGCGTTTCGGCTTCCGGGTGATCGGTGATCATAAGTTCGAAGTAACCAAGACACATTTTAATGAACATCACCAGATGTATCTCACCCTGCCTGGAAAGCTAAAATAGAAGACTTTATTGATCATCTCCAGGGTTCGCATCTTACCGTATTAGAAAGGTCAAAACCAGACGACGAAACATTCTTTCCGACCTGGCCATCTAAAAAACCGCCCTTAAATGTGATCGTGGCCAGCTTTGCATTATAAATATAAGACCCGCCTCTTTCATTGTCAACATCAGTATACCTGCCATTGGATTTTAGAATGAAGCCCATTCCGGCCATTAGCCTGTTGCCTGTACCATAACTTGCATATTCACCAATATAAAGTTTAGAAGCAGGAGCATTTTTTACATTAGTCGAAGTCTGGACCGGTGATGTTTCCTGGTTTGCAACATACGGCTTGCCCGGAACACCGGAAAGCGGAATAGCTTCCTGGCCTTCGGCTGGGTTGTCCCTGCATTCACTGTCCGTTACTGTAAACCTGCCCTGTACGATCCAGTCGCCGAATTCATCCTTCTTCATATCAAATTTCCATCCATCCATATAACCGAGGCACGACTGCCCATAGTAACGGTTAGAGGGATATCCAGGTCCATAGTCGTGCACATAAGCCTGTACTTTAAATGTATGGACACCGCCATTTGAGGTTCCTTTAACTACATTTTTAAAAACAACACTACGTTTAGTGAACCCTGTAGGCTTAAGCTTTTGCAACTGGGCTTCGAATACTTTTTTGAATTCCTCGACCCCCGGTTGCCCCTGGGCATCACACCCTGATATACATATCGCTGCAAGTATTATAGTGAAGGCTGAACGTATCCTCATAGCAGGAAGTTTTGATTGTGCGTTTTGGTTCTTCCGAAGATCAGCATAAAGAAAATAGTTACAAAAAAATCTTTATAACTTCAATTAGCGCCCTTTTATGAAACAATTAATATCCATCCTGGTATTAGCAGCATTTCCTGTACTAACCCATGCCCAGGTAAAAAATCTTTATGCTTCTGAGATCATACCCGTTGACCTTAGCCTTAAGAAACAAAAGGCGATTGAAAGGCAAACGGTATTACTTGCCAAAGAAACCCTTACAGAAAGCGAAAAGACCGAACTGGATTCTCTTCTTCATTTATTTGGGGAAACTACAGAGAGTATATGGGATATAGTTGGCGGCGGATGCAGCTGGTATTGTGGTGGTGGAAATTATAAGGTGCTGGCCTCATCTTCATTGAATGACAAAAGCGGAATTGATTATTGGCCTTCCGGTGCGAATGATCTTTCCTACAATACAGCATGGGTTGCCGGAAAGAACAAGGGAGGTATCGGGGAATTCATTGAATACCATTTTGAAAACAAAAGCCCAAGATTAACATCCATAATAATTTCCAATGGTTATTATAAATCCGAAAGCACATGGAAGAATAATAACCGGGTGAGGAAACTCCGGTTATCCGTTAACGGTAAACCCTATGCGATATTAAACCTGAAAGACATAAGAGCAGATCAGCTATTTAAAGTCGAGACGCTCGGGCATAATAGTAACGGAACAGACCTTGTACTTCGATTTGAAATTTTAGAGATATTCAAAGGATCTAAATTTGATCACACTGCCCTTACAGAGATCTATTTCGATGGCATAGATGTTCATTAGATAAAAAAGGAGACGTATTATACGTCTCCCTAATCAAACCCACTCATCAACCTGGTCAGTTCACCTCATTTTTTACATCCTTTATCCTGAATTTCTTTTCGCCGGCCGGCACTTTCCACTTTACCACATCGCCTTTCCGGAAACCGATCAGGGCTGTACCAACAGGTGCCATTACCGAGATATTCTTCTTTTTGGGGTCTTCATCTTTTGGCAATACCAGCCTCAGCTGCATTTCTTTGCCACTGCTGATGTCCATGATCATCACCATTGAATCTATTCTTACAACATCGTCCGGAAATTCGTTCCTTTCCACCACCCTGGCCTTCTCAAGTTCAATTTCAAGTGATTCAATGCTCTCCCTGGAAAACGCCGCAGAATTCTTATACTGTGGCAGGGATGCTTTCAGGAATTCATAATCGTCTTTTAGTACAACAAGATTTTTCATAATAATTAATTTAAAGTAGGGTCGATCTTTTTGATAATTCTTTTTCCATGTTTGAAATAGATCTCCTCGAACGATCTAATCTCCTCCGTGCTGATCCTTTTAAAGAACTGTGATGGCTTTACATCCCCAGGAGAGCCAAAGGCACAGGCTTCCATTATCTCCTTTGTTGCCTGGATTGTAGACCGGTGAAAATTAAATACCCGGACTTTTTTATCGGCCACATCAATTCCTTTTGCGAGTGAACGGTTCTGGGTTGCGATACCTACAGGACATCGGCCACTATCGCATAGCAGCGCCTGGATACATCCAAGGGCCATCATCATTCCCCTGGCACTGTAACATGCGGAGGCGCCTAGCGACAAGGCTTTCAAAATGTCATACCCGGTAATTATCTTACCTGCAGCTATTATTTTGATATCCTCGTCGAGTGAATAATCTTTCAATGTCTGCTTCACATAACTAAGCGCATCCGATAATGGCATACCGATATGGTCTATGAATTCGAGAGGTGCTGCACCTGTTCCGCCTTCAGAACCATCAACTGTAATAAAATCCGGAATCACACCGGTTTCTATCATTGCTTCGCATAGTGCCTCAAATTCCTGCTTGCTTCCAACACAAAGCTTAAATCCAACAGGCTTACCGTTGCTCAATTCGCGCAGCGAACCAAGAAAAAACATTAACTCGCCGGGGTTGCTGAAAGCGCTGTGGGAAGCAGGCGAATGGACTGTGATCCCAGGTTCTACAAGGCGCATGCGGGCGATCTCGGGCGTATTTTTCGCCGCAGGCAGAATTCCACCATGGCCAGGTTTAGCACCCTGTGAAAGTTTTAATTCAATCATTTTAACTGAGGGCAAAGCGGCTTTCTTCCTGAATGCATCAGGAGAGAATTTACCATCTGGAGTTCTGCATCCGAAATACCCTGTACCGATCTGCCATATCAGGTCGCCGCCCTGGAGATGATGATCACTGATCCCACCTTCACCGGTATTATGAGCAAAGCCGCCAAGGAATGCACCTCCATTCAACGATCTTATTGCCGTATGGCTTAATGCTCCATAGCTCATCGCACCAATGTTGAGAATGCTTGCATTGTAAGGCTGGCTGCATTGATGGTTCCCGATCGTTACACGCAGGTCGCCATCAACTTTTACCGGGAAGATGCTGTGGTTCACCCATTCATAACCTACCATTCCAGGATCTCCCTGCATTCCAAATGCAACTGTTTGTCGCTGATTCTTAGAACGCTGGTAAACTATGGATCGCTGCCGACGATTAAACGGGCGACCGTCGAGATCTGATTCAAAGAAATATTGTCTTAGCTCGGGCCTGATCGATTCCAGCAGGTAACGCAACCTGCCTATCACAGGAAAGTTTCGCGGAATTGCATGCTTTTTCTGGGTAACATCATAAATGGCCAGAACGAGCAGCAACGCGAATACAACAGCAGGGATCAGCCAGTAAAGGCTGCCCGAATATGCATTCCTAGAAAATACTACAAGCCCAAAGACCAACGCCGTAATTATTATATGGCGCGGTTCCGGATGAAGAACCCTGTTCATGATAAAGATTTTAAGCCCGCCAGTTGGCAGGTGGAATTAATAGAAAGAAATAGGTGAGATCAGCCCATTACCTGGTTAGGCAAGGGCGCAACGTATTAAAGTCCTTGAAAGTGGAGATATAGAACAGCCGGGTACAGAATGCATAGAACATGCGAAAGCTGCACAGAAAGTGTTCGAAAGGATTCTTTGATAAAAAAAATCCTTCCCGATCATTGATATGAATACCGGCAAGGTTCATTTAGGCAAAGATAGAAAGATATTATTAACGAAGTTGTTAATACTGGCTTTATGGCTATAGCAAATAAAAAGGCTGCCACAGGCAGCCTTTTTATTATAAGAGAGCATTTTTCTATCGAACGAGTTTCAATTCATCGATGATATTCTTTGCTCCACCAAGTTTATCGATGCACCAAAGAACATAACGAACATCCACACAGATGGTCCTGTTCAGATCCTTATCGAATGCTATCTTATGGCTTAAGGCTTCATAGTTTCCGTCGAAAGCCAGGCCAATCAGGTTTCCGCTACCATCAATCACAGGGCTGCCACTGTTTCCCCCGGTAATGTCATTATTGGTAATGAACCCGATCACAAGATCATTGCGTGATTTATCAATATACTGACCAAAGTCCCTTTTCTTTAAAAGCTCGATCTGGTTTGCCGGAAGATCAAATTCGTAATCGCCCGGAACATATTTTTCGAGTATGCCCTTGCTGGTAGTTACATAATCGTACTTAACAGCATCGCGAGGTTCATAAGGTATTACAGAACCATAACTTACGCGCATGCTGAAGTTTGCATCAGGATACATTTTTGAAGCTGCCTCAGGGTTCATTTCCATGATACCTTTCATGTAACGGTTGCTTAATTCTGCATTCTTGTTCGTGAATGCAGCATATAAAGGAGCATACTTGGTATTGTAGTTTTTAACAAAGGAAGAAGCAAAATCAAATGCCGGATCAGCCTGCAATGCATTTGCGTCAGGGTTGGAAATGAAAGCATCCCAGCGTGCATCGTTCAGGATCATGGTCTTGCTGAATACATCAGCAGCCCATTTTTTGTAGGTTTCAGCACTATTAAGATCTCCATAACCTGCTTTGATCTTCTCATACAAACCGATAGGATGCTGGCTGCGATCAATGTCCTGGTAGTACATCATCGCTACTGCAGCAAGAATCTTTTCATCGCTCGGCCTGTCGAAGGATTCAAGGAAACGGGTTCTTGAATCACTGGCAGCCTGTGCCGCTTTCTTAATATCTGCATCGGTCGCACCCTGTTTTACCATTGCCGCTTCCAGCGACATCAATGAAGATGCAAAAGCGCTTAGCGAAGAGCCCAGTATTCCTTCGCGAAGGTATTGGCGCGATTTGCTGTACGGTGTCCAGGCTGCATAATTCTTTTCATATTCGGTGAATAAACCATCATATTGTGGTTTTCCAGTCGCCCATTTTGCAAACTGGTCTTCATACTTTTTCTTTTCCTCCTGGGTTTTGAATTTGAGAAGCTGCTTTGTTTCACCATCAAAGAACTTCCAGTAATTCGCGATGCCTGCATAGTTTGAAGACAATTTAAGTTTTACAGCAGGGTCCTTTATCATTTGCTCATGCATGTATTTCAGACGGATATCGCGAAGATTCACCAGTGAAGGATTCTCGATCTCGTTCTTCAGTTTCACACCATAGCTGGTTTCGTAGCGGTTTGTTCCGCCTGGATAACCATAGATCATCGCAAAATCATTTTCCTTAACGCCTTTCAGGCTTACTGGCAGGAAGTATTTAGGTTTAAGGGGAACATTCTCCTTGCTGTATTCAGCAGGCTTTCCATCTTTTGTTGCATATACCCTGAACACCGCGAAGTCGCCTGTATGACGAGGCCATTCCCAGTTGTCAGAATCGCCGCCAAACTTACCTACGCTTTCAGGCGGTGTTCCAACCAGCCTGATATCGCGATACGTGGTGTATACATACATTATGTACTGGTTGCCATTGAACATACTATAGATACGTCCAGCAGTTCCATTCTCTTTGCTCGCAACCTTATCAGTGATCTCTTTATAAACTTCAGGGAGTTTCTTAACCCTGTCTTCCCAACTTAATCCTTTCACACCGGCTTCCACCTGCGCTGTCACATCTTCGATCCTGTCCAGGAATTGAACAGTAAGATTGGTTTTTATTTCCTGGTCCTTACTTTTTGCATAGAAACCATCGCGCAGGTAATTATTATTCATGCTACTGGCCGCAGCAATAGCGCCATAGCCGCAATGGTGGTTGGTGAAGATGAGTCCCTGGTTGCTGACGATCTCTCCCGTGCAACCCCCGCCAAAAATTATGATGGCATCCTTGATAGATGCTTTGTTGATACTGTAAAGCTGTTCTTTAGAAAGTTTGAGGCCTTTCTTAACCATATCATTATACACCTGCTGTCCTAACAGAATAGGAAGCCACATTCCTTCATCAGCCTTTGCTTTGAAAACCGAAGCAAAAAGAAGAACTGCAACAAAAAATTTCTTCATAAATAGATATTTTTAGAGAGGCAAACGTAGCGATTTTTCCGTAATGCAGGGCATCGGCCCACAGGATGAATGGTGCCTGCCGGAAGGGCATCTATAATTATATTTGCTGATTAACCTGAGACATGGCGTTGATTGATATCAAAATTCCCGGATATATAGCCAGGGCATTAAAGATGCAGGGCACAGCCGACACGCGCAGGCTGCAGGAAAAGGTATTGATCCGTTTACTCAAAAAGGCCCGGTTCACAGAATTTGGCCAACTTCATAAATTCGATGAGATCCTGATGAGCGGCGATATTGCAACTACTTTTCAGCAAAATGTTCCTACATATAATTACGATAAGATATATAACGAATGGTGGTACAAGACGCTTGAAGGAACTCCCGATGTATGCTGGCCAGGCACTATCAAGTACTTCGCGCTAAGCAGTGGTACGAGTGAGGCTTCAAGCAAATACATCCCAATAACTAAAGACCTCCTTCGCGCAAATACAATTACCAGCATGCGGCAGCTTTTCAGCCTTACTCGTTATGAGTACCTGCCTAAAAGTGCACTCGGGAAAGGATGGCTTATGCTTGGAGGAAGTACCGAACTCCAGAAAGGTCCAACATATTATGCCGGCGACCTAAGCGGAATTCAGCAAAGGAAAATACCTTTCTGGTTCCTCGGATTAGGTTTCTATAAGCCCGGGAAGAAGATCGCAAGGGAACGCGACTGGTCTGTGAAGCTTGAAGAGATCGTTGAAAAAGCGCCCGACTGGGATATAGGATTCATTGTAGGGGTACCTGCGTGGCTCCAACTCTGCATGGAGAAGATCCTTGAGCGATACAAATTGAAAAATATCCATGAAATATGGCCTAATCTCGGATTCTATGTGCACGGAGGCGTGGCCATGGAACCCTACAGGAGAGCCTTTGAGAAGCTGTTGGGAAAACCGATCATTTATATAGAAACATATCTTGCAAGTGAAGGATTCCTTGGGTACCAGAACCGGCAGAATGCAAAAGGAATGCAGCTCGCGCTGAATAACAACATCTTCTTTGAATTCGTTCCGTTCGACAATAATAATTTCGATTCTTCGGGTAACATGATCGATGATCCCGAAGTTTTAATGCTGCACGAAATCAGCGAGAACAGGGATTATGCAATTCTGATAAGCACCAATGCGGGAGCCTGGAGATATGCCATTGGAGATACAGTTAGACTGGTAGATCGGGAGAAGAATGAGATAGTGATCACGGGCAGGACCAAGCATTTCCTCAGTCTTGTGGGCGAGCACCTCAGCGTGGATAATATGAATAAGGCAATTGAAATGACCTCCGGTGAACTGAATATCTGTATCCCGGAGTTCACGGTATCGGGAATTCCTTATGAAAGTTTTTTTGCGCATAAATGGTACCTTGCCTGTAATGATGCTGCAGATCCCGATACCGTCGCAGCAATTCTCGATAACAACCTGAAAAAACTGAACGATGATTATGAAGTTGAGCGAAGGCATGCTTTAAAGGCGATTATCGTTGAAATATTACCTGAAAGCATTTTCCTTGAATTCATGAATATGAAAGGAAAGGTTGGTGGACAACATAAGTTCCCAAGGGTATTGAAAGGAAGAATGCTGGAAGACTGGGAATCCTTTCTTGAAGGAAGGCATAATCCTGAAGCAATCATATTAACCGCATAAGCAATTGTTACTGTAGAAATGGTCGATGCAATAATTTCAGGGAGCCTTCTCGGACTTGCATTGATCCTATCTGTGGGACCGGTGATCTTCACTATTATCAAGCTCCGTATTAATTACGGGCTTACCAGTGCATTCTATTTTATCGGTGGAGTATGGTTAAGCGATATCCTTTGGGTATTAACAGCTAATCTATTTGGTGAATGGCTGACCAAACTTGTTACCTATAAATCCATAATCGGTGCATTTGGGGGCGCATTCCTGATGCTGCTGGGCGTTTACTATCTTTTCTTTAAGAAGTATCCAAGCAAGGAAGAAATGGACAGGGGAATCAGGATACGAAACTCTACCCATGCACGATTATTTATTACAGGATTTCTGATAAACACTCTTAATCCCGGAATTATAGCACTATGGTTTGCAGCTGCAACAAATGCACCTTCCGGAGTGGATGAAAAGATCGCGATGTTCTCGATTTGCCTTTTGCTGAACATGTGTGCCGATTTCTTCAAGATCAAACTGGCAGGTAAACTGAGAAAGAAACTGACGGAGAAGAATATTCTTATCATCAATAAAATTTCAGGATTGCTTTTCCTTGCATTTGGAATAGCACTGATCATTGGCGTGCTGTTAACCCCTTAATAAAAAGATGCGGTCAATATTCCTTTCAATTTTCTTATTTCCATTTTTTGGAATTGCGCAAAGCGCGGATTTCATCGTGGTAAAGAAAAAAGGGAAAACGATCAGGTCATATTATTCCGGAACATCCATAATCATGAAGACCAAAAACGGGGCTTTCAGGAATGCTGTAATTTCCGGGATCCGTAATGATTCCATCTTTTTACGGGAATACGTGATCCGGCAGATCCCTACAACTATAGGAACAACCATCATGGATACAGCCGGAAGTTTCCGGTATGCTTATCATTATAACGACATTGCAATGCTGGACCCATCCAACAAGCGTGGATTCAATATAAAAGGAAGCGGTGCTGCTCTTACCGGGGGAGGAATGTTGCTGGTTCTGGCAAGTGGAGTGGTATACCTGGCAGACAGGGATAATTTCAGCCCGGCGCTGTTGGGCGCCTCTGCCGGGCTCGCCGGGTTAGGGCTGCTAATGAGTAATTCCGGATCGAAGGGAATAATACCGGGCAAGAAAGGCATTACCATAGAATACATTGACATGACCCCATAATGGCAAAGAAGAAAAGCTTCTGGAGAACGGCAAAGAAGGTGATCCTGTACCTTTTTATCGCGCAGCTACTCTATATCGTGGGTGGAATTTTCCTTGACCCGCCGATCACCTTAACCCAGTTAGCGAGTCTGGCAAAAGGCGATGGGTTAAAACGCGACCACGTATCATTTGAACAACAGGGATATAATGCAAAACTTGCTTTCCTGGCAGGAGAGGACCAGTTGTTTCCCAAACATAATGGCTTCGATTATAAAAGCATCCGGAAGGCTATGGCACATAATGAAAAGAATCCTAAGCGTCGCAGAGGGGCAAGTACGATCAGCCAGCAAACAGCGAAGAATGTCTTTTTATGGCAGGGAGGAGGTTATTTCCGGAAGGGCCTGGAAGTTTATTTCACTTTTATGATCGAAAAGATCTGGAGAAAGAGAAGGATCCTGGAAATGTATCTGAATGTTGCACAAACCGGTAAAGGTATCTTCGGAATACAGGCTGCAGCAAAAGCTTATTTTAATAAGGATGCAAAAGATCTTACGAGGGTTGAAGCTGCTCAGATTGCTGCATCATTGCCTAATCCTGTAAAATATACGGTAAAGCCTCTAAGCAATTATGTATCGAGGAGGTCAGCGATACTTTTAAGGCAAATGAAGAACCTTGAAACGGATCCTGAAATTAGGAAACTGATCTCAGATTAATTCATTGACAGCGTGTATTGCTGCACGTAATCTTTCTTCTTCTGTTCCGCGAATCACTATCCACCGGGTGTTTTGCGCAACAAGGTCTGCATGGTACATTCCAAAGAGTTTCCTCCGATCTTCAGGATCAGGGTGTTCGCGAAGTGGGTCATCCTGCCAGGGCATGTCTATATCACATAGTAAATAAAGATGGTAAGGCCTCTGCGCAATCAGGGAAAGAATCCTGTTATCACAATTATTGAATACAAATTCGCTCCAGGTTTTAATAACGTATAGATTGGTATCGAGAAAAACCAAAGAGCCTTTTAACGCATCTTCACTTTGTAGTTGACCTATAGCGATCTCCCAAAGGTCATTATAGGAATAATCTATTTTTTCCTCCAGATATCGCCGGGCATATTCACCAGCCCATTCGCTTTTAAAGTGTGCAGCAAGTGACCGGGTAAGGGTTGATTTCCCGGTAGATTCAGGACCTGTGATGACAATCTTAACCTGCATGGTTAATCCTCCTTTTCCATTCATAATATCCTGCAACAGCAAGGATCAGCAGGATAAAATAATACACACTTGTAAACACCAGTTCCTTTACAAAATAGAGAGGAATCGCTGTAATATTTGTAACTATCCACCAGATCCAGCTTTCAAGTTTCTTCCTGGTCATAAGCCACATGGCAGTGAATGCTGAAGCACTTGCAAGAGCATCTGCCCACGGAATGGCTCCTTCGTAAAAATTATCCCTGAGGTAGACCAAAGAAAAATACAATGCCACGTATATCGTTACAAAAAAAGCCATGTGTTTCGTCCACTCACTTCGCGTGGAGCTGGTTATGTGAAGGATTGGCCTATGTTGCCTGTCCTTCCTGGTCCATGCGATCCAGCCATATATACTCATGACAGTATAGTAAAAGTTCACAGCCGCCTCACCCGGCAAATGGCCCCTTATACTTATATAAACATAAAAGATCGTATTTATCAATCCCACAGGATAGACAAGAATGTTTTCCTTTTTACTGAAGTAAACACTGGCAATGCCTGCAATAACTGCAATGAACTCAATTGGACCTGTTTGTTGTAACCCTGAAATGAACGTAGAAACTATTTCCTCGATCTGCATTATTGCAAAGGTAATCCTGCAGCTGAACAGTTTTTCAAACCTTTCTTAAATAAAAAAAACTGTTCCCTGGGGAACAGCCTTTACCATCAAAGTTTAAAAATTATTCGGCCTCTGCCACCACTTCTTTCACTTCAGGGATCATCCTTTTCATCATCCCTTCAATACCAGCTTTTAATGTTATCATAGAAGAGGGGCAGCCACTGCAGCTTCCCTGCAACATCAGGTTTACCTTTCCATTAGCATAACTAACGAATTGTATGGCACCACCGTCCATTTCAACCGCAGGTTTCACATAGTTTTCTAGCAATTCCTTTATGCGTTTCACCACATCATCATCATCCGCATTCACTTCATTGCCGCTTTCAGCCTTTAACGTTGCTACCTCATCCTCATTTACCACTGCCTTGCCTTCTTCAAGATATTCCTTCAGAAATTGTTTTATCGTAGGGATCACATCCTGCCAGTCTTCAGTTTCTGCTGTTTTTGTAAGGGTTACAAAATTGCTTGCAATGAACACCGACCTTATGAAAGGAAAAGTAAACAACTCCTGCGCGAGCGGTGATGGCTTTGCGCTTGCCTCATCGGGAAAATCGATGCTCTTGCCCGGGTACAGAAGTTTATTCGCAACAAACTTCATCGTTTCCGGGTTAGGGGTCATTTCTGTATAAATGCTGATGACCGGGTTGCCTGTCTTGATCATATTAGTTTTTTTAACCTGGATACAAAGTTACTGAATCCCCGAGCCAGTCAAAAACGCCCGCGGAGGATATTTCTAATCTCGTAACCATACAATTGAACATTAACAAATTATATCCAAGTGTGGTGGCACTATTCATGCAATTATTAATAAAAACCACAAAAATGAAACGTGTATTAATATGCTTGCTGCTTCAGGGTATTGTTTTCAAGGCATTTCCACAATTGGCTTATAATGACTTCCGCGGAAAATGGCAGGAGATTTCGAGGGAGAGCGGGAACAGGAAATTGTCCTTCAAAGATACCCTGCTACTGGACTTTAATAAACGGGATTCTGTGGTGGTTCGAAATGGCTCCGGTATAAGTTATCGCGGTGATGTGCGATTCAATAAGGATACAATTTATACAGCAGCGGTACCTTTTAGGGTCACCTCGAAAAGCCGCAACCGCTTGATACTCCAGGACAGTACCGGCAAGAGAACCCTGGTGAAGGTGAAAAGATTTCATCATGAGACCCTGGGTATGACCCCTGTGGCAACACATGACCTGAGTGAGCCAAAAAATACAACATTAAATGCTTTACGGGGCGAATGGCTCGTTTACAGAACCCAGGCTGCCCCGGGAACAGCTAATGATTCACTGATCATCAGGAAGATCACGATCTCAAAAAATGGCCAGGCCAAAGTAGAATACCAGTTAAAAGACAGGACGAATATTGTTACTTCTGTAATAAAGAAAACAGGAAGCCAGTATTCAATCGGTGAAGGGCCAATTGCCTGGAATTTCCACATTTATAGATCTTCCCGGAATGAATTAATATTCGGCAACCATGGCGGTATAGTATATTTTGCAAAAAAGGAACATTAACGGATCATGATTCCAATATCCTCAGCTTGGCATAATTCAGCATGATCTTCTTCTCGCCATTGCTTTCGAATCTTATAGTGGCAATGGGATTATGAGAGGCCCCCTCCATTTTTACCACCTCGCCAAAACCAAACTTCATGTGTTCAACCTTCTGGCCTGCCTGCAGTTTGGAGGTATCGCTGGCAACAAAATTCTCTGATGGAACATGTTCTTTCACCTGGGGGCGTGCAGCAGGAACTGAAGTAACCGTTCTTTTCTGAGCCGGGGCGTATGCATTCCCGGAACCAAAACCACGGTGCATTCTTTCATAAGCGCTGCCCTGGCCCCAACCGGATTGTGCATTATTACGTGATGCTACCCCCGCATATGACCTGTCAATGAATTGCTCCGGGATCTCTTCAAGAAAACGGCTTGGTTCATTCTGTTGTAACTGCCCGAAACGGTAACGGGCATTTGAATAACTCAGATAAAGATTAGTTTTTGCTCTTGTTACTGCAACGTAAAATAAGCGGCGCTCTTCTTCCAGTTCTTCACGGGTATTAATGCTCATGGCATTGGGGAAAAGGGTTTCCTCCAGGCCGCCAACAAATACCACCGGAAACTCCAGGCCTTTTGCTGCGTGGATCGTCATTAGTTTTACAACATCCGTATCATCTCCTGATTCATCCGCGTCGGTTAACAATGCGATCTGCTGGAGGTATGCTCCCAAACCTTTATCACCAACTTCACCATCATCAATATTGGAAGGCGTTTCTGTAAATTCCTTGATGGAGTTCAACAATTCCTGTACGTTCTCATACCGTGCTAATCCTTCGGTGGTCTTATCATTGAATAATTCCTTCACAATGCCGGTACTTTTACCTACCATGAATGCCAGGTCGTATGCATTTCGCTTGCTTAGCTCTGTCTGGAACATCGTAATCATGGTCACAAATGCTTCAATTGCATCAAGTGTTCCAGCCCTGAAACCGTGCATTCCTCCGCTTTGAAGAACTTTGAATAAACTTACATTGTGATTGTTTGCGATTACAATTGCCTTTTCCAGGGTCGTCTTACCAATTCCTCTCACCGGGTAATTGATGATACGTTTTAAAGCCTCCTCATCATTCGGGTTTACAATCACTCTCAGGTAAGCAAGAAAATCCTTTATCTCCTTGCGTTGGTAAAAGCTTAAGCCCCCAAAGATCCTGTAACTGATCCCCATTCTTCTGAGTGCTTCCTCGAAGCTCCGGCTTTGTGCGTTAGTGCGGTAAAGAATAGAAAAGTCGCGGTTGAAGTAATGCTTCCTGAGTTTTAATTCCTGGATCGTGTCTGCCACAAATTTTCCTTCATCATTATCTGTCATCGTCCGCACCAGCCTGATCTTATCGCCTTCCGCATTATCTGTAAATAATTTCTTTTCGATCTGTCCCTTATTATTGGCGATCACATGATTGGCCACATCCAGAATGTGCCTGGTACTCCTGTAATTCTGCTCCAGCTTTACAACCTTTACATCATCATAATCTTTCTGAAACTGAAGAATGTTCTGGATGGTTGCACCGCGGAAGCTGTAAATGCTCTGGGCATCGTCGCCCACAACACAAACATTTTCATGCATCGCCCCAAGTAGTTTAATGATCTCGTACTGTGCAGGATTGGTATCCTGGTACTCATCGATCAGAATATACCTGAACTTGTGCTGGTATTTGCTCAACGCTTCCGGAAACTGTGTTAGCAGTAGATACATCTGGTACAACAAATCGTCGAAATCCATTGCGCCGTTGCGGTAACATCTCTTCGCATATGCATCATATATCTTCCCGATCATCGGGCGGTTTACCCTGCTGTCTTCCTGCAGCAACATCCCGTCATTCATATATTCCGCAGGACCAATAAGGCTGTTCTTGGCGGAAGAGATACGGTTGTAAACCACGTTGGGCTTATACTGCTTATCATCAAGCCCCATCTCATTTATAACAGCTTTGATCACACTTTTTGCGTCGTCAGTATCATAAATAGTGAAGTTGCTTGGATATCCAAGCTTGGAAGCCTCAGACCGCAGAATTCTTGCAAAAACACTATGAAAAGTTCCAATGTACAGGTTGCGCGCTTCGGTATTACCCAAAACTCTTTCCACTCTTTCCTTCATTTCGGCGGCAGCCTTATTGGTAAATGTGAGCGCCAGGATGTTGAAAGCATCTATTCCGTGTTCAGCCATCAGGTGGGTTATCCTGGTAGTGAGCACCTTGGTTTTTCCACTTCCCGCACCTGCTATTATCATTAAAGGCCCGTCCTTATGCAATACAGCCTCCCTTTGCGGGACGTTCAATCCGTCTAAATATCCTGGCATCCTGCAAAGTTACTTTTTAAGTTGGAGGATAATTGAACCTTCATGACTATTTAGGGGTATGGTGGAAAATTTAAGATCCATGTTTTATTATTTTTAACGAATGAAGGAGAAACTCGTATTACTTCATGGAGCTTTGGGAAGCGCTTCCCAGATGGAAACTATTGCTACCTGCTTCAATGAATTTGATATTATAATTCCTGATCTTCCCGGGCATGGCACCAGGTCGGATGAAAATGATTTCAGCATCCATGCATTTGCAGAAGATGTCATAAAAAAAATAAAGGACCTGAACGATGTTCATGTTTTTGGCTACAGCATGGGCGGATATGTGGCGCTCTATATGGCCATTCACCAACCTGGATTACTACGCAGTGTTATAACCCTCGGTACAAGGCTTCAATGGGATCCATTGGTAGCAGAGAATGAATGCAGGATGCTTGACCCGGCAACGGTTAAGGAAAAGGTTCCAGCCTTTGCCGAAGAATTGCAGAAACGTCATGGAAACTGGGAAAAAGTAATGAAAGAAACTGCCGGGTTATTGAGATCCATAGGCAATTCCAATCCGGTACGCAATGCAGATTATGATAATATATCAATACCGGTATTATTAATGCTGGGCGATCGGGACAAAATGGTTACACTTGATGAAACCATTGCTGCGCAACAGGCAATAAAGGGATCTTCCCTGTCCGTATTACCAGGCACTCCTCACCCCTTTGAAAAAACAGATCCGGAGATGGTTGCATTTATGATCAAAAGGTTCATTTCCGGCAGCAGGTAGCATTTTTATTCTTAAATTGGAGGTTTATTCAACTTATGAGATCCTTTAAAATATTTGCACTGTTTGCCTTCCTGGGCATCATCATCCTCTCCTGCTCAAAGAATGTTGATTATAATCCTCAAGGGGGTGAATTGCCCACTAACTATATAATGGTTCAGGACAGCGGATTTTCACCTGCCATGCTCACAGTTGTAGGCGGATCTTCCATCACCTTTGTTAACAATACCGGTATACCTCACAGGATCCGTACTGCCGATAGCATCACTATCCCACCTGTTACCATCGAAAACAATTCTTCGTTCTTTTTTAAGAAGGATACAGCCGGAACATTTCCTTTTTATTGCGAAACACATCCTGTAGCAACAGGAGTGATCATAATTACTCCATAGTAATGTGAAACAGCATATTGAATTCAGGGATACTGAACACTTCAGGGAAAGATACCAGCGAATATTTCCAGGTGAACCGCTTTCACAATTCATAGACTTCTTCTGGCAAACAGATTTTGAAAGCGTTTTACAAGAAAACCCGGAAGGTTTTTCTGACCTTCTTTTTCCAAATACGGGTTACACATACATCATCAACCTCGGCTCACCATTCATTATGCAGGTGAATCGTGACAAGTTCAGGATAACATCTAAAAGTGATAATTTTCTTCCCCGGCATGAAGTCATAGAATGCTTTCATTCTGAAGGCTGCTGCATTTTCGGGATCAAGTTCAAAATATCTCCTATTCTTCTGGAAAAGAAAGTGAATTTCTCCGAATACCGAAATTCAATGAATCCACTGAGTTATCTTATCGACAGATCAGTGATCAAGGCTGTACGGGAAAGCGACAGTTTCCGTGAGCGGGTGAATTTATTATCCGGGTATTTTCTAAATCTTATCGGCGCAAACAATCCGCCTGCATATATATCCATTGTGACGGGTGTTTTAAAGGAATTTGCAGCAGGTAAATATTCCGTGCCTGTTGAAGAGCTTGCAGAGAATCATAACATTTCTGTCAGAACCCTTCAACGCTATTTTGAACAGGCAATGAGCCTGGGCACTAAACAGACCTTACAGATCTTCAGGATAAGACACGCTGTTGAAAGCATTGCAAAAGGTAATCCTTCATTTTTACAGGATCATGGCTATTATGACCAGAGTCATTTCATCCGGCATTTAAAGAAGTTCACTTCTCCCCGCAACTATGAAGAGATCTACAGGGTGCTCAAACCCTGACCTATCCGCCCGCCCTGCGACGTTCTTCCTCTGAACCTGTTGTTCTTTTTCTTGCACCTGGAACTGTGCTTTTTCCAAAGCGGTAAGTAAATCCAATATTCACCACCCTGGATTCGCGCCGCGCATGCCACTTTTCAATGTAATTATCATAGGTAATAACAGCCTTTGGAAGGTTCGTCCAGAATATATCAGTTACATTCAGCCTTATTGTGCCCTTATTCCTGAGAATATTTTTTTGCACGCCGGCGTTTATCGCCCATTGAGGATCCACAACCATGAAGCCATACTGCCCGCCGGAACTAAAGCTGCCGCCAAGTTCTGCAGATAGGCCCTTATTGAAAGTAAAGTTGTTTGTAGTCCTGATATTCACGGCTGGCTTTCCTTCATTGAGTTTTGTTGATCCCAGTTCACCATTGAAATGATTATAAAACACTTCCGCATTATTGATCATATTCCAGCGCTTGCTGATCTTAAGAGGAGAAGAAGCTGTAAGCCCTATGTAATCCGAACTGTTCATGTTCACAGGGATCTGTACTGTAACATTATCTTCATTAGGTATGGCAGGGAACACATCGGCAAATCTTGCGATAACTACATTCTGGACCTTAGTTGTCTTACTGTAGTTCAGGGATAAATTGAATTTTTTAGCGGTGTAGGAAAGTTCATACGACCATGTGAACTGCGGTAAAAGTCCCGGGTTACCGGTTGCGTAGGTGCTCACATCAATCAGGAAAAGGAAAGGGTTAAGCTGTGAATATCCCGGCCTGTCGATCCTTCTGCTCACAGAAAGCCCGAGTACATTTTCTTCTGTAAACTTATAATTTACAAATGCTGTTGGGAAAAGCTGGATGTAGGAAGAATCCCATTTCACATCTCCCATTCGCTGGTATGTATTTATGTTTGTTTGTTCTGCTCGAAGTCCTGCCTGGAGGTCAAATTTTTTCGTGCTCTTCCTAAGAGTGAAATATGCGGCATTGTTATTCTCTTCGTAAAGGAAGTGATTTGTTTTAGTAGCGTCATTAATGGGAACACCTGTGCTTTCGTCATAGAATTTCGCATCATTGTCTGAAGAAACAAAGCTCAGCTTAAAACCCGTTTCCATACTGAA
Source organism: Bacteroidota bacterium (assembly GCA_023417815.1). Taxonomy (GTDB): domain Bacteria; phylum Bacteroidota; class Bacteroidia; order Chitinophagales; family Chitinophagaceae; genus Ferruginibacter. The sequence continues at coordinate 19,620 of JAEZEI010000050.1, forward strand.
TCCATTTTTTAAAGGATTGGTGAGATCCGCTTTAACAGTGGTGAAATTCAGTTTACCCTCCTGGTCGCCGGAGAGAATATAATCCGGGAACATTTTTTCTCCAGACAATGTATAGTAGGATGTAGCTGTACTTGAAAGTGAAATGTTTTTGAATTTGCCATAATCAAGATCAGCCGTGAGTTCCATACCTTTCTTCTGGAAATCATGCTTAAGGTTCAGGTTTACCAGGCCATTCGCATTCTCATCATCATTCTGTGCATTGGTATTGAAAGTAAAAGAAGGGTTATGATCTGCATCAATCACAAGTGAGCTGTTATCATTGAATCTTTTGAAAGCAGTAAGATTCCCTGACATTACCATCCCGATAACCGTTCGTTTAGAAGCAAAAAAATCCAGGCCTAATCTTACCCCATGATTATTCAGCGGGGCGCGTGAGAAATTGTCTTTAAGATCTGCACCGCTAAATTCACCGTTGTCATAAAAATTCCTGTCGAGTACCAGGTGATTAAGGTTCTTCCTGTACAGGTAGTTGTAGTTGCCGAAGAAGTTGAATTTTTTATTCCTGAAATTGAATGTTGTACCGGCATTTGCTTTCGGATATACACCCTGTCCATAACCAAAGGAAATTGTACCGTTGGAACCCATGCGTTGATCCTTTTTCATCCTGATATCAATAATTCCGGAATTCCCTGCAGCATCATACCTGGAAGATGGATTTGTGATCAATTCGATCCTGTCAATTGTTTCCGATGGCAGTGACCGAAGATAATTTACCAGGTCTGGACCCGACATGGGAGAAGGTTTACCATCAATCATTATTATTACTCCCTGCCGCCCACGAAGCGCTATGATATCGTTTGGATCAATAGTTACCCCTGGTGATCGTTCCAGGACCTCATAGGCAGTGCTACCAGCATTAACTACACTGTTATTGACATTCACAACTAACCTGTCGCTCAGCTTTTGAATAAAAGGCTTTTTTGCGGTAACGGATACTTCCTGGAGGTCACTCGCTTTGTTATTCATTTTCAGGACTGCCTGTTTTTCCGTCAATTCGAGCGTTGTTTTTAAAAGCTCTTTTCCGGTGGCACTTACTTCCACATAATATTTTGAAGGGGGAATATTCAGCAATACCACGCCTTCAGCGTTTGATAGCCCGGTGCGAATAAGCTTTCCTTCCTCGTCATTTTTAATTATCACCGAGGCATCTGCTACTGCTTTGTCCTCAGCATCTGTTATTTTAAGGGCCAACTGGGCTATCAACACATTAGAGAATAAAAGCGACATGGCTAGAAAGATGGTCTTCATATGCTCAATTTGGCACAAGAAACATCTTCTACGAGAATTATCGTTGACGATTATTATTGCCGGAAGTATTTGCCTACCAGTGGATAAATAAAAAAAACCGGCCTGTCGGTTTTTTACAAGCAACCTGTTGAAATGGTGCTGCGTATAAAAAAGAAAAACGATATGAAAAGATTATTTGCACTCCTGGTTGCCGCTGCGTTATTCTCCTGCAGTAAGGATGGTGATGATGATCCGCCTACCCCTCCCGGGCCCCAAACAGTTACAGTTAATATGGCCGGTATGGCATTTAGCCCAGCTACCTTAACTGTAAAGGTTGGATCAATTGTTAAGTTCAACAATAATGATGGAATGGATCATACCTCAACCTCTACAAGTACACCCGCAGCATGGGACAGTGGGACAATCCCTCCGGGAGGAAGTTACAGTTATACCACAACTGCAGTTGGAACCTATCCTTTTGTTTGCGGCTTTCACCCGACAATGACAGGAACCCTGACAGTAACGAATTGATTCATTTTTCTGACACCTGGGATAGAGCGTTTATTCCTTCTGTTAGTACAATAAATTTTTTATTGTGCACACAATATAATGGAAGGATAAACGCTTATTATACATACGCTAACCAACCACAACCAAATGAAAATTTCATATTCCTTCAAACACCAGTTTTACCCGAAATAAATAATCAAGAAATTGCTCTTAGGAGACAATTACTTTTTGTTAGGCATACAGGACAACAGAGGGCCCCGGTATTGGACGGGGTTTCTCTATTTACAGGATGATCCAAGCCGCAGCTATCTGAGTCACAATTCCGATCACAAGACCAAGGATCATTTCTTTACCTGAATGATCTGAAATAAGAAATCTTGAAGTGCAGACTATTCCGGTTACCAGCACTGCAGCTGCGATCAGCCACGGCATCTGTATCCCTTCTATTAACACGACCAGCATGAACGCTACCAGTCCTCCAACTCCAATTGCATGCATGCTCACCTTGAGGTAAATATTTGCCAGCAGGGCGGCAGATGATGCAAGGAATATTCCCAGGATGAAAGAAGTCAATAATAAGGGATAATGGCTTTGTTCCTTAAAAACCGTATACGCCCAGAAAAAGAAGATGCCCGAAGCGATGTATGGAATGACCCTGTCTTTCCTGGTGTTTAGCTTTATGGAATTCACAAAGCCAAGAGCCTTTAAAAGTAAAACGCTCAGGAGCGGGAAAAAAACAAGGTTCAATACTATTATGAGGAGAGTTTGTCTTTTATCTTCATAAGAAAAACCGGCAAAAGCATTGGGATGTACGTACAACAAGAAAAACGTAACATATACAGGAATGAATACCGGGTGAAAAACGATAGAAAAGAACCAGGCAAATACTTTTTCAAGCGGGTTTGCATGATAATTTGCCACGCCAGGCCTGTCGAAGTTATTCCTGATGCTATTCATGCTGCGAAAATAGCAATTGCGATCGTTTTACCTGATCAAAGAATCTTCCTGAGCCTTGCAACAGGAATATTCAACTGTTCACGGTACTTGGCAACTGTCCGGCGCGCAATATTGTAACCCTTTTCCTGCAAGAGCTCGGTTAGCTTTTCATCGCTATAAGGATGCTTTTTGCTTTCTTCTTCAATCAGGCCTGTCAGGATTTTTTTCACCTCCCTTGTGCTCACCTCTTCGCCACTGTCAGTTTGAAGGCTTTCGCTGAAGAAGAACTTCAGGCGATATGTACCAAATTCTGTCTGAACGAATTTGCTGTTTGCCACCCGACTAACAGTGGAAATATCAAGATTAGTGCGTTCAGCAATATCCTTCAGGATCATCGGGCGAAGGTCGGTCTCATCACCTGTGAGGAAGAATTCACGCTGGTAGTTCATGATCGCTTCCATCGTATTCAAAAGCGTGTTTTGCCTTTGCTTTATTGCATCTATAAACCACTTAGCCGAATCGATCTTTTGCTTTATGAATAAAACTGCCTCTTTCTGGCGCTTATCCTTCTTCGATCCTTTATCATAATCCTTCAGCATTTCCCTGTAACCCTCGCTGATTCTAAGATCAGGAGCATTCTTGCTGTTAAGGGTCAGTTCCAACTTCCCGTTATTATTAACTATAAAGAAATCAGGGATCACATAATTCTCTCCCTTGTTTGAGTCGCCGACATTGCCGCCGGGCTTTGGATTCAGTTTGATGATCTGGCCGATCACCTCGCGAAGTTGCTCATCGGTCAGGTCAAGGCCTCGCTGGATCTTTTCATAATGTTTCTTGGTGAATTCATCGAAATACTTTTCAAGTACTTTAATGGCGAGTTCTATAGTCTTTCCCTGGTCAGCCTTTCGTTCCAACTGAAGTAAAAGGCATTCCTGCAGATTGCGGGCGCATACCCCAGGTGGGTCAAATTGCTGGATCTGCAAAATGATGTTGCTTATTTCCTCCTCGTTGGTATCTACATTCTGCCTGAAGGCAAGATCATCAATTATCGAAGATATCTCGCGCCGTAAATAGCCGTCATCATCCAGGCTTCCAACGATCTGTTCTGCGATCTTACGTTCATGATCAGTGAGCTTTAGCAATCCAAGTTGCTGCAGCATCAATTCATTGAACGAAGTTTCAACCTTGTGTGGAATTACCCTGTTATCATCTGCTTCGGGATAATTATCATCGCGTAAACGGTAATCACCAACTTCATCATCTCCTTCATGTACGTATTCACTGATGTCGAAATTCTCATAGTCATCTGCACTGCCATCCTTTTCAAACTCTTCTTCCGGTCCTTCAAAGTCCTCATTTGTTTCAAACTCATCATCATGACCCTCTTCACCTTGTTCCAGCGCGGGGTTCTCTTCCATTTCCTCCTTGATCCTTTCATCAAGTATGGCCGTAGGAACCTGCAACAATTTCATTAACTGTATTTGCTGGGGAGATAGCTTCTGTAGCAACTTCTGTTGCAAACTTTGGTGTAATGCCATATCACTCTGTTTAAAGTTTCAAACTACCCCGGGTAGCTAGGGTGAGATCAAATTTCGAAAAAAATTCTGAAAGTTTGCACGATTTTTGTGGATAGGGTCCGATTTTTTTATCCGGAGGCTTGGTTGGTTCTCCTGAAACCCTTGCCAGCACTGTATCTTATTAAATTTCTGAATATAAAAATAACAGGAAATAAATGCACCTACCTGGGCATTTCAATACCCCAATTTCCCACAGAATTGAATTTTTTTAAAAAATATTTCAAGGGTACAATCAAATGAGAGGCCGAAAAAAGAGGATAAAAAGGGACGCTTATCCTGCATCCCTGATCCTGGTGAATTCATTCATGTAGATCTTCACCAATACAATAAAATAACTCACAAGCAGTGGTCCGAAAATGAGTCCAACGAAGCCAAACAGGCCCAGCCCAATTATTACACCCAATACCGTGATCACGGGGTGTACATTTCCCATCCTTTTCATCAGACCCAGGCGGGTCAGGTAATCGACATTGCCGGTAACTACAATGCTATAGATTGTTAGCGCTATTGCATTCCAGTTTTCCCCGAGAGAGAAAAGATAGATTACAAGGGGAACCCAGACGATCATGGTTCCGACCAGCGGGAAGAAGGCAAATATACCAGTTACAAATCCCCACATCGCCCAATCTTTCACGTCAAAAATGAAATATCCCAAAGCTGCGAAAGCCCCCTGGACCATGCAAATAATGGGAATGCCCAAAGCATTTGCTTTTATCATCAGCTTGGTTTCACTCGCAAGTTTATCAACGTTACCGGGAGCAAGAGGAATGATCCTGTTCAAATATCTTTCTACATCCCTTCCGTTTACCAGAAGATAATAAAGCAGGAAGAACATCATTAACAGGTTAGCTAACACATTTGCCGTACTGTTTAATAAGCGAGGCACCAGGACCGATATCTTTTGTGATATTTCTCTTGTATTTTCCACTGAAAGTATCTCAAACCCAGTCAGGGACTGGATCTTCCCGGAGAAGTCCTTAAGCCTTTCCATTATTCCCTGGGGATCATTAACTATTGCATTTATCTTGGGTGAAATGAGTTCAATAGACAGGTATACAGGCAGTGAAATGATTACGAGGTAAAAGAGAATGAATAATAATGCTGTCCAGGCCCTGCTCCATTTTTTCCTGAATATTAGGGAGAAGTAGGTTGCCCTGCTAAGGATGTACAGTGTTATTCCGCCTAATAGTCCTGGCAGGAAAACATAGAATTTCCCCAGCATCAGGAAGAAAAGGAAGATGATCAGGGAAAGCAGTAAGATCTGCCTGAGCCTGTTATTGAATACATCCTGGGTCATACTATTTCCATACAGAGATACCCTCCGAGCAGTTTGAACAAATGTCAATATTTTTCCGGCCCTTCAATAGGTCATGCCTGAACTGGCGGTAATTACTGTTCTTCCATACCGTTTTGAATGATTCGTATTTTAAGTTCCCCAGCCTGTGCATTGCATCCTTATCAAAGCAGCAGGGAACCACCAGGCCATCAAACGTTATGACATTTCCCTGCCAAAGTTTCCAGCAATGATTCTCCAGTTTGTTCTTTGCTATAAATGTGCCATCCCCTGTGCGTTTGTACCTGCTGAATTTTTCATTAACCGGAATCAACTGGTTAGGATCGTTCTGATAATCGTAAACCTGCGCGGTCTTAAACCTCACATCCACCCCAGCCTCCTTCGCAAGCTTTTTCACCGCTTCTACCTGGTGCTCGTTGGGTTTTACCACCAGAAACTGGAAGAATATATATGGGGTCCTGCTTTTTAATTGTCTTTTCCATTTCACAACATTTGCCGCTCCTTCAAGAACCCTGGAAAGATTGCCTCCGATCCTGTACTGGCTGTAAACGTCCTGGGTTGTACCGTCAAGTGAGATGATCAGCCTGTCTAGCCCGCTTTCAACGGTCTTCCGTGCATTGTCATCATTAAGATAATGTCCGTTGGTGGAAGTAGCGGTATAGATCCCTTTGGATGAAGCATAAGCAACCATATCAAGGAAGTCGCGATTCAGGTAAGGCTCTCCCTGGAAATAAAAGATCAGGTATAGCAACTCCCGATGTATTTCGTCTATGGTTTTCTGGAAGAACCCTTTTTCAAGCATCCCGGTTGGCCGGGTAAACGCCCGCAATCCACTGGGGCATTCCGGGCAGCGAAGGTTGCAACTGGTAGTGGGTTCAAAGGAGACCGATACGGGATATCCCCATTGAACAGGTTTGCCGGTAAGCCTGCTGAGATAATAACTTGAAAAAACCTTCAGGCCATTCCAGAGCCGGGCAGGAGTAAGCTTACCCGCAAGGTTTATTGCATCCTGGAAATTGAAGGCAGGCATGCTGCAAAGATAGTTGCTGCTTCACTTCATTTTGAAATTGCCATTGGCGCCGACTCATCCATTATATTTTCCTCAAAAACAAGGGAGTTGCTCAGGAATGCATCATAATTATGGAAGATCACATTCAAGGCGATAAAATTCATTACGTAGGATCGTGTTTCCGCTGGCATATATTTTTTTATATCCCAAAAGGTTGGTGAGGTCTTGCCGCATTTTTCCATTGCGTTCCAAACATTTCCAACACCCCAGTTATAGCTTGCGGCTATCAACAATGGGTCATTATTCAGGTTTCGCATCCTGTCGCGCAGGTATTTTGCTGCAGCTGAGGTTGACCGGGTGAAATTGGTCCGGTCATCTACTACATGCTTACCCTTTGATGCCGGCCGTCCCTTATTCGCCGCTATACGCAGCCCGTATTCTTTGGCGACGTCATCCATGAATTGCCAGTAACCATAAGCTCCTGCTTTGGACCGCGCTTTTCCATTGAAGCCACTTTCGAGGGCTATCAAAACCCTGAACTCTTCCGGAACATTGTGCTTTTTAAGGATTGAGCTTATTTTAGGAAAGAAGTTTCTGCCTTTTGCCCAGGTGCGGATCAGGTATCCCCTCCGGTCCCTGGCAAACTTCAGAACATAGTCCGTGCAGTATTTCTCATTACCTTCCAGTAAATATGGGAAACATGAAGGCTTTACTGATTCCGCGGAATCAGAACCCCCGGCCCGTACCGCGTTAAATAGCAAAAGAAATACAACTATAAAGCTAGTGGTCTTCAAAGGCATTGAAATATTTTTAGCAAAGCCACGTTTTTGTTAACGGGCCTGTCATTAACGGTAGGAATATTTACTTATTGCCTGTGATCTCTTAAAAAAAACTTATATGATCTTAAGAACCTTACTGCTCCTGCTTGTAACCATACCTGTCTTTTCACAGGAAACCCCGACAGAGAATATTGCATTGATTGAAGCAAAAAAAATGCATGCAGCCCTTTCGGGAGAACGGCTTACCGGTGCTTCATCCAATTTTGATGTAAAATATTACCGTTGCAAATGGAAGGTAGATCCTGCGGTGCGCTATGTTGATGGAGCTGTCACTGTTCATTACGAAATGCTCCAGGCTTCCAATGAAGTTATTCTGGACCTTGCAGATGAACTCGTTGCAGACAGTGTAAAACAAAGAGGTTCCCACCTGGCTTATTCACGGGAAACAAACACGATTAAAATTGAAACCAGCCTAACTGCAGCCGGGCAGCTCGACAGCTTCACCGTGTATTACCGGGGTATTCCTCCTGAAACAGGTTTCGGTTCGTTCATACTTTCAACCCATGCAGGAACTCCTGTGATGTGGTCGTTGAGTGAGCCTTATGGCGCACGCGATTGGTGGCCATGTAAGAATGGTTTAGACGACAAGGCTGACAGTATCGATATCTATATACACCACCCTTCAATTTACAAAGCAGCAAGCAACGGGCTACTGCAATCAGAAACTGTAACTCCATCCGGAACGGTAACTCACTGGAAACACCGTTACCCGATTGCTTCTTATCTTATTTGCATGGCTGTAACGAATTATACCGTTTTTACGAACCATGTAATGCTTGGAAACCGAAATGTTCCAATGATAACTTACTGTTACCCGGAAAGCTTTACCACCTTCAATAACGTTATACAACAAACGCTGGATGCAATGCAATTCTTTCACAGCAGGTTCGGCGATTATCCATTCATCAATGAAAAATATGGCCATGTTCAATTTGGCTGGGGAGGAGGAATGGAACACCAAACCTCCACGTTCATAGTTTCTCCCAATGAAAGTTTAATGGCACATGAGCTGGGACATCAATGGTTTGGAAATAAGATCACCACAGGCTCCTGGAGAGAGATCTGGCTTAATGAAGGTTTCGCAACCTACCTCGCCCGGTACTACATGGAGAATAAATACCCCGCAACGGTCATTCAAAACCGGAGGTCGGTGGTTTTAAATATTACATCTGCCCCGGGCGGAGCGTTAAAGGTTGAAGACACAACCGATGTAGGACAGATCTTCAGCAACAGGCTTTCTTATAATAAAGGTTCGTATTTAGTTCAGATGTTACGTTTCTTATTGGGTGATGAGGATTTCTTTGAGGGCGTACTTAATTATCTCAATGATCCTTCTCTTGCATATAGTTTTGCACGAACTGCTGATCTTAAACGACATCTTGAACAGGCAAGTGGAAAAGATCTATCCTGGTTTTTCAGTCAATGGTACGAGGGGCAGGGATTTCCTTCCTACCATGTGGAATGGAGCGCATTGAGCAATGGAAATGTGCAGATAAGGATGAACCAACAAACATCGCATCCATCCGTTAATTTCTTCAGGGGACCGGTGCCGTTAACTTTCAAGAATAGTACGACCAGGCAGACAGTAATTGTTGATCATCGCATGAACGGTGAAGTTTTTGTGCGTTCCCTGGGTTTTGTTCCTGATACAGTACTTGTAGATTCAACGTATGAAATTATCAGCAGGTTCAACACATCAGAAAAAATAGGCGAAATAACCGAAGCCCCTTCCGTATCTGTATTTCCAAACCCCGTATCGGGGCCATTAAATGTTTACTTTAGAAGCATGCCTTCGGAAAATGCACATATAATGATCTTTAACAGTGCAGGACAACGGGTATACCAGAGGAATATAGACATCACAGGGGGTTATGGGCTGTTTGAAACCGACCTTTCCTATTTAGCCCGCGGCATGTATATTATTAATATTAATGCAGGTCCGTTTAAATTTACACGGCAACTGCTTCGCTGATGACTGGAAAAAAGAAGAGGAGATCTCTATACTACCTGTTTACCCTTTTGCTTGTTGGCCTGCTTGGCATTCTTATCTATCAACTGGAATTATTGCCGGGGCAGCAATTTGTTCTGCACCGCGAATTTGGCATTCGCATTCCAGAAGGATATCTTATTCATGGCATTGACGTAAGCCACCACCAGGGAAAGATATCCTGGAAGCATGTGAGGGATATGAATGTAGATGGAATTAAGATCGGGTTTGCCATTATTAAAGCAACAGAAGGTGAGAACTGGACGGATAGACAATTCAAACGAAACTGGACAGAAACCAGGAAACATAGCATACCACGCGGAGCTTATCATTTTTTCATCCCCGGAAGAAGCGGGATTTCGCAGGCCAACCGTTTTATCAGGACCGTTAAGTTATTGCCAGGCGACCTTCCGCCGGTTCTGGATATTGAAGAATCCTATGGGGCTTCGGAGAATACAGTAAGAACAGGCGTTTCGCAATGGCTTGCCAGGGTGGAGTCCTACTACAAGATTAAACCCATTATTTACACGAACCCATCCTTCTACCGAAAATTCCTCAAAGGCCACTTTGATGAATATCCACTTTGGATAGCGCATTATCGTTTAAAAACAAAACCACGCATCGAACCTTGGTTAATGTGGCAACATAGTGAAACAGGAAAGGTTAACGGGATAAACACCAAAGTTGATTTTAATGTATTTTCAGGCGACAGTATCGCTTTCCGAAATTTATTGATCCAATAATGGGAGTTGAACAGGACACAAGGAAATTCTTGTTGAAGATAGTATCTACCATATCAGCGATCGTGCTGTGGATGGTCATTCACATCTTCATTGGCATCTATCTCAATTATGCTTTTTACGACCCTACGCCAACATGGAAGAATATTATCTATTACATTTTTGTACTGGTAACACTGTTCTTCCTGGTTCGTTACCTGCGTAAGAAATGGAAGGATCAGCTACTGTGATCAGAAACAATTACCCATCTTTCTCCAACTTTTTTAACAAGTAAGGTAAAGTGTCCTGAAAGATTTCCAATCTTCCGGATAAGGTTCCACTTCCCGGTTACGGAAAAATAGATAACTGAAAGTCGTTTAACCTGGATGATGTCAAATACCAACGTTCCCATGGCATCTGCATCAGGATAGGAGTTTTTATAATTTTTCAGGGTATTGTTATAACCATATGTCACCCCGTTCTTTCCAATAAACATAAGTGAATCGCTCTTCCAGTATGGCTCCATGAAACCTTCAATATCTCCCCGGTTCCACGCCTGGCGCTGCGTTTCCAGCATCGACCGGATAATTGCTTCCTCCTTAGACTGGGCTACAGAAAGTTGGCTACTGAATAAAAAAAATATCAACAGGATTCGCATAAATAAGTTTTGCAAAAGATAGTAATTATTGATCAGTGTTTATGATGAGCTGAATTACATTTCCTGGACCGACATAGCCTGTAGTTGATATAATGCGCAGCCACGATCAGAATCACAGCTATAGCAAGAAAGACAATACTGTGTTCAGGAAGAAATTGTTTAAAGACAAGAAATACTGCACCTACACTGAACATGATTATAGGGGTGTGGGAACGGTGATGCCTGGAATATCCATGAATCAGAGAATAATACCCAACCCCGATCGCTGCCGCGATCATGATCCATTCGAACACCTCATTATGCACCAGGTTTATACCCAATAAAGGAATTGCCGATATGATCATCGGTAGTACTGCGCAATGGATCGCACATAAAATTGACGTTGCAATGCCTACTCCGTCCCAGTTCATCTTTATTTTCATCGGGGAGCAAAAATATGCTTTTTGCAATAATGTTGCATCTTTTATCAGAATAATCGGCACTTAATGGTACCTTTGCGGTCAAATATTAATAATGAGTAAAAAAGGCTGGTTTTACATTATATTCTTTTCAATCCTTACCATTTTCTTCCTTTATTTTTCCCTTAAGGATTATGATTTTTCACGCTCCAAGCTTACAGTGATCAATGATGAAATCCCCGAATTCACTTTTCTTAACCAGGATGGTAAACAGGTAAGCCAAAGAAATACAGAAGATAAAGTTTACGTAGCCGAATATTTCTTCACTACATGCAAAGGCATTTGTCCGAAAATGAATGCGAATATGAGGCGGGTGTACGAAACCTTTAAAGAGGAAAAGGATTTTATGATCCTTTCGCATACCTGCATGCCTGAAATAGACAGTGTTCCCGTTTTGAAAGAATACGAGCAAAAAGTTCTGAAGGGTAAACTGGTTAGAAAGGATGATGGAACCTACCGGATACTTGATCCGAAGGATACGGTATCGGTTGCTTCCAATACCAACTGGCATTTTCTCACCGGAAGTAAACGTGACCTTTATAAGCTTGCCCGCCAGGGATATATGATCGATAATGGTAAACCAGACAGTACCCAGAACCTGGAAAATGAATTCATTCATACCCAGTTCTTTGCCCTGGTTGACCGGAACGGAAGGGTGAGAGCGATATATGATGGTTTAATTGAGGAAGAGGTAGACAAATTAATGACTGATATCCGTGGCCTGTTAAAAGAAAAAGTAAGCACCAAAAGATTCATGACAGGTTTCAGTAATAATCCAGGGTAATGGAACATACATTAAATATCCTGAAGCGATCAGGCCTCAGTGTTACTGAAGGCCGGAAAAAGATCCTGGAATTATTCCTGGATAAGGAAGGAGCATTGGCTCATGCCGATATTGAGAAAAGAACAGGTTCTGCTTTCGACCGGGTTACCGTTTATCGAACCTTACAGTCATTTGTGGAGAAAGGGATAATTCACCAGATCCCCACGACCGATAACTCCGTTCTTTATGCCCTTTGTCGCCATGAATGTGATGAACAGCACCTGCATGACGATCATGTCCACTTTGTATGTAACTCCTGTAATAAAACTGTTTGCCTGGATGATGTAATGGTGCCCCATGTTAAGCTGCCACAGGGTTTTAAAGTTCAGCAGAGCCAGATGATCGTTAAAGGCAGGTGCCGAGATTGCAGGTGATCAGTTAACCTTGTCAAGTTCACCTTTCACAAAATCCATCAGTTGTTTGATTCGCGCTGGCGAGAAGTCGAATTCAAGTCCAGCAACCTTATATAATTCAGGAAGAGTACGGGTTCCACCAAGACTTAATGCAGCACAATAATTATCAAGTGCTTTTTCCGGATCATCCCGGTATTGCATCCACATTCCTATCGCACCCAGCTGGGCAATTCCGTATTCAATATAATAGAATGGCACTTCGAATAAATGGAGCTGTCTTTGCCAGGCATTGGCCCTGAACATTTCCAGGCCGGAATAATCAACAACCCCTTCATTGAATTCGTCCAAAATACGCATCCATGCTTCTGACCGCTGTTCATGCGTATGCTCACTTCCATTATATATCCAATGCTGGAACTTGTCAATGATTGCTATCCAGGGAAACAGCGTAATAACCCTTTCCAACTGGTATTTTTTTGCCCTTTTCAATTCTGTTGTATCAGGAAAGAAATGATGCCAATGGTCCATAGTGAAAAGTTCCATCGACATGCTTGCCACCTCTGCGATCTCCATAGGATATTCCTTGAAGCCGGTAAGCGGCAAGGGGTGGGCAAGGAAGGAATGAATGGCATGGCCTCCTTCATGAACCATAGTGGTAACATCATGCATCTGGCCGGCAGCATTCATGAAAATGAAAGGAGCGCCACTCTCTGCAAGAGGACAATTATATCCCCCGGGGGCTTTTCCTTTCCTGCTTTCGAGATCAAGATGATTCAGTGACCTCATCTTCTCCAGGCATGCAGCAAAAAAAGGATCAAGATCATTGAAACATGCAATGGACCTCGTCAGCATTTCTTCACCGGTAGAAAATGGATGAAGGGGTTCAATTCCTTGCGGCTCAGCATCAAGGTCCCAGGGCCGCAGATCATCCAGGCCCAGCGATTCCTTTTTCGCTTTATAAATTTCACGGACAAGAGGAACTACATGCGTTTTCACGGCATCGTGAAAGTCAAAACATTCCTTTTCAGAATAATCAAATCTTCCCAGTTGCCTGAAACGATATTCCGTATAATTTCCGAATCCGGCATTTAAAGCCTCTTTTTTTCGAAGAATAAGTAACTGGTCAAAAAGAGAGTCCAGCTTTTCTTTATCCTTCAGTCTTCGTTCCTGGATCTTTTTGTAAACGCTTTCACGCAAGGAACGGTCAGAACTCTCAAGAAATTTTGCAGCCTGCTGAAGAGTGAATTCTTTTCCTTCCACCTCAACGGTCATTGCCCCGGTTATCTGCCCGAACTGTTGTTGAAGCACCGCCATTTCCGCCTGGAGGGGAACATTTTCATCGCGATAAAGTTCTATGCTGTTCCTTACGCTTCGCAGGTAAGTATGGTATTTCGTTTCATCCAGTTCCTTTAGAGCAGGTGATGCAAGCAATTTCTTATTCAGCGCATCTGTGTAAGGCTGGATCTTTGGCTGGATCTCCAGACAATAATAATTGAAAGCATCTTCCAGGGATTTATTCTCTGTATCGCAGGTCATCCTTATCTGCCGCCAACAGGCATTTTCTGAAACGGCAGCTTCCAGTTCACTTAAATCGCTAAGCCATTTTTCAAGCCATTCTTTGGATGAAATATCCCTGCCAGATAATTCCCGGAAAAATGGCTCAACACCTTCCCAGTCTGAAAGCACAAAATCCTCAGGAAGATATTTCCTCGGCGTTTTCTTGATGTCTGCAGAAAATTTCATGAACAGATCTCTTATTAAACTATGCCATTTTGCGGGGAGTGTTGATCTTTTTCGCAGGTGCATTTTTTACGGATGCAGCTTTTGGCTCAACATTCTTTACAGCAGATTTCTTTTCAGTTGCCGGAACCTCCTCTGCAGTGCCCTCAGGAATGCTGATATCTATATTATTCTTCCTGATAATCTCAAACCATTTTACCATTTTCTTCATATCACTGGTATACACCCGCTCAAAATCCATGTCCGGAAAAACCTTTCCAAAATAGGCCTTCAGTTCCTCTGGTGTTGCCTTGCCGCCAGGCAGAGTTTCCTTTGAAACATCCATTGCCTTGAATACCTCTGAAAGGTTTACATTGTCCTTTACAGTATATACTTCAATGCTTTCCAGGTGGGAAAAGTTATGTACCCTGCTGCTAACAAATTTTGTAGACTTATCCTCCAGCGAGCGGACAACTCCGCCATCCGCTTTGGATGAGATCAATTCGAACAAACCACCTAAACCTGTTACTGACACTATTTTGTTATACTCCATTAATCAAATTTTAGGAGTGCAATTTAAAAGAATTGCCTTAAAGGTCTGGAAATTGCTTTCAGGGAATATTGGCAAAAAAATATTTCAATGAACCGACTGGTTTTATTCGCTGATGCGTCTAAGCCATCGATAATAAAGAAGCATTATGAAGATCCGTACCCTGTTTACACTATTGATGGGCTTAATATGCCTGCCGGGGATATCCCAGGTTTACCAGATCACCGGCCAGGTAAAAGACGATACCGATAAACAGAATATAGCAGGAGCAACTGTTGAACTTATGCGGCAATCAGACAGCACCCTGGTTCAGTCGACCGTTACGAACGATTCCGGAACATTTGTTTTCCAGGGAATTGCGCCTGACAGCCTTATCCTGGCCGTTACCCCCTCCGGCTACCAGCAATATGTTTCCTTCTTCATTTTGAGGAATGACCGCGACATGGGTGAAATGCTTGTATCAAAGCAGGGCACTGATCTCTCTGTTGTAACCATCGTGGCACGGCCTGCACCGGTAACCCAGCGTGGCGATACAGCCCAGTACAGCGCCAGCCAGTTCAAGGTTAATCCTGATGCAAATGCAGAGGACCTGATCAAAAAGATGCCAGGCATAACAGTAGACCGGCAGGGAAATGTAACTGCACAGGGAGAGCAGGTAAGGAAAGTAACCGTAGATGGGCGCGAATTCTTCGGAGATGATGCCACTGCTGCATTGAAGAACCTGCCTGCAGAAGTGATCGATAAAATTCAGGTGTTCGACAGATTAAGCGACCAGGCACAGTTTACCGGCTTTGATGATGGAAACTCTACCCGTGCGATTAATATTGTTACCAAGTCGCAAAGCAGGAACGGGCAGTTCGGGCGAATATATGCCGGGTATGGCACCGATGAAAGATATTCAGCCGGGGGAAATGTAAGTTTCTTTAACAATAACAGGAGGATCTCCCTTGTAGGACTTTTCAATAATGTGAACCAGCAAAACTTTGCGAGTGAAGACCTGTTGGGGCTTACAGGCTCCGGGGGCGGTGGCCGCGGAGGCCAACGTGGAGGAGGAAATTTTGGCAGGGGGGCGGGAAACTTCATGGTAGGACAACAGAGCGGTATCGCCACCACGAATGCCTTTGGTATAAATTATTCTGACCAGTGGTTTAAGAAAGTGGAAGTTTCAGGTTCGTATTTCTTCAATAACAGCAACCTGAGTAATGACCGGACATCAAACGGCCAGTATTTCCTTGGAGATACTACTCAGTTCTATGACGAAGTAACCTTATCAGATCGTGATAATTTCAACCACAGGATCAATATGCGTCTGGAGTATAAGCTTGATTCAAATAATAGCTTCATATTCAGTCCGAACATCAGTTTTCAAAATAATGATGCCATTGAAGATGTAAGCGGGGTAAGATATTTTGCGCCGGGAGAGCTATTAAGCAGGACTCTTTTCAATAATTCATCTTCGAATAGCGGTTACAATATGAACAATTCCCTTTTGTGGAGGCATTCCTTTGCAAAACGCGGACGAACACTTTCCATTAACCTGAGGCAAAGCATAAACGACCGTAAAGGAGAAACCTATCTCACTTCAATTAATGAATTCTTCGGAGGTGGAGGAGTGAATGATACGATCAGGCAATTTACCGACCTTGATACCCGATCCAGGACTTACAGTGCCGATTTCTCGTATACAGAACCTGTCGGGAAGAAAGGACAGTTACAATTTAACTACAGGCCCTCTGTCAGCAAGAGCGAATCAGATCAGCAGGTTTTGCAGTTCGATAACATCATAAACAAATTCTCGGATTTTGATACCAGCCTTAGCAATCGATTTGATAATTCTACAACCCGGCATGAAACCGGTGTTCGTTACAGGGTTGGAGACAGGGACAATATGTTCTCCGCAGGAATAGATTTTCAGACCAGCAGGCTGGAGAGCGATCAGCTATTTCCTGAACAGGTAAAGGTGGATAAGTCATTCAATAATTTTCTACCGAACCTGATGTGGAGGAAGAAGCTTTCTCCAAACGCAAATATCCGCCTGTTCTACAGGGCAGGCACTGATGTTCCATCGATAAACCAGTTACAGAATGTGATCAATAATAATAACCCACTGTTCCTTAGGAGCGGAAACCCGGAGCTGGAGCAGGATTATAGTCACAGGCTGAGTGCACGATACACCTATACCAATACCAAGAAAGGATCAAGCTTTTTTGCAAATGTGTACCTGCAACAGGCAAACAACTATATAACCAATGCTACTTATATAGCTACTGCCGATTCCCTGCTTTCAAACGATATTATCCTTTACCGGGGGGCCCAGCTTACAAAGCCGGTAAACCTGGATGGTTACCTGAGCATGAGGACATTCCTGACATATGGTCAACCGGTTAGTTTCTTAAAGTCAAACCTTAACCTGAATGCAGGTTTCAACTGGTCTAAAGTTCCGGGTATGGTGAACAATGTTGAGGGAGAAACGGATAATTATACTTATTCAGCAGGTGCGGTTATTTCAAGCAACATCAGCGAATATGTCGATTTTAATATTTCGTATAATGCGAATTACAGTGTTGTGCGTACTTCCCTCCGGCAATCACTTGATGATAATTACCTGAACCAACAGGCAGGATTGCAGGTGAACCTCCTTTCAAAGAATGGATGGTTTGTTCAGAACGATCTTACCAACCAGACCTATAGTGGACTTAGCGAAGGGTTTAACCAGAGTTACTGGTTGTGGAATGCTGCAATTGGAAAGAAATTCCTTAAGAATAACAATGGTGAACTAAAACTTTCTGTATTCGACCTGCTGAAACAAAACCAAAGTATAAGCCGGACGGTGGAAGCGAATTATATCGAGGATGTGCAGAACCAGGTTCTACAGCAATACTTCCTCCTGACCTTCAGTTACAGGCTTAGAAATTTTGGAACGCCGGCTAAGGCTGCAAACAGGCAACAGGGAAGAGTACCAGGTGGACCAGGGTTTTGATATATTAGAGGAAAATAAATTGCTTGGGCATTCACCCTGATCAGGATATAGAGGAAAGATTCCGGCTGCTTTTCAGCCAGCATGGGGATATGGTTTATAATACAGCGCTGGGAATGCTGCAACATAAAGAGGATGCCGAGGACATTACGCAGGAGGTTTTTTTGAAGATCTTTTCAGGGATAGATTCTTTCAGGAATGAATCTCAGTTAAAGACCTGGATATACAGGATAACAATAAATACGAGCCTTGACCAGTTGAGGAAAAAGAAGAAACGGCGGATCGAACAGGTAGAAACAGATCGTTACGCTGAATTCAATCATCCTGGTGTACTGGCTGAACAAAGAGAAAATGCTGCGATCTTATTCAGCGCTATTGGCACATTGCCTGAACAGCAAAAGGCAGCGTTCATTCTTCAAAAACTCGAGGGATGTACCGTAGCAGAGATAGGGCAAATATTGAGTGTTAGTGTACAGGCTGCAGAATCGCTCCTGGCCAGGGCAAAACAAAATTTAAGGACCCAACTTTCATCCTATTATGAAGGAAAAGGAAGATGATATTTTGAACAGTCTTACAGGTTTGCAAAGGGCAAAATTCCCTGAAGGCCTGGCTGACAGGATAATGGAATCTTACAGGAATAGACCTGTGAATATATGGGAACGGGCGCTGCTTACGATATCGAACCCCATGTTTGCCGCTGCCTGCATCCTGGCAATAATAATGATAAACCTTTTCCTGGTGGTGACCGGTAACGAGGTGAACACATCACCAATTGCAAATACAGATCTCACCACCGCAAACGCAACTCTTTTTGATAATGATAGTTACACCAAACCGTAATAAGGTGGTCATCCTGGTCATCGTCTTCCTTCTCCTGGCTAATATCGGGATGGCTGTACTGATGTTTGCCGGAAGAGGAAGGGAAAAGGCCGGCAGTCGCAAAAACCAGATGGAATCGTATTTAAAAGACGAACTGAATTTCTCTCCACAACAACTTTCATCCTACGATTCCCTTCATGACCAATATGAAAAATCACTTGAAAGCCAGATGGAGGCAATGCGAAGCAGCAGGAAGGAACGGTTCCGCATATTAACTGAAGCAGACTTTTCCGATTCAGCGATCAGTGAGGCGTCAAGGATGATGGCAACCAGGCAGCAGGAAAATGAAGCCGGGATGCTCAGGCATCTGCGAAATATCAGGAACATCGGCAATGCACAACAACGCGAGATCTTCGATTCCACCTTCTTCGTTAAAATGGCCAGGAAAAGAAAGATGAAACAACAGTGATCAACTGTTCAAAACACCTTCTATTCTTTCTACCAGGATTTCATACGGAGTATATCCACTCGCGATAAGATAAAATTTCAAGCCCTCTTTACGAATAAATACCGCGGGAAAGCCGCTCACCTGGAGTTGCTTTACAAGTGCGAATTCGTACCGGGCTTTTTCTTCGTATTCATTTGAAGAAAGTTTTTCAAAGAATTCTTTGTCCGGGATATCGTACCGCTCGAGGAGATGTCGATAGGCTTCTGTATCTGTAAGATCACGCCCTTCAAAATGCAGTGCAAACTGGATATCTGATGCCACCTGTACTTCCTTACCCGGGAGATAATCCTTAAAGATTGAGAGCGCTATTGCAGGCTTTAAAGAATCTGGATACCAGTCACTATCTCCAGGGTTATTGATATGCCATAAATAATCCTGGCCAAATTCAACTCCCGTCATTTCCTCAACGCGCTTGTATGCCGACCGGATATAAGGAGCAGTGTTGCTTATGTGAACAGGCTGGGCAGGCAGTATCATTCCCCCGCTTAAAACTTCAAAATCCATGGTCTCATTATACGCTGAATGAATTTTTAGCATCACAGGGCTGAAGCCGTAGCACCAGCCACACCAGGCATCAAAGCAATAAACGACAAGAGGCTTTTGCATAAAAAAACCGCCATGAAGATCATGGCGGCTAAAGATAATCAGAAGTGATCATTTTCTCGTGGAGCGGATCTCCATCATCTTGAACTCTGAACCATCAGGCATAGATGCATACATTGTGAACATATGGTTGTTCTTATCCACTGCTTTCCAGATCTGCTTCATCTTCATTGTAGATCCGTCGCCCGCCGATGGATCAACCATATTGCCTGTTAACGTTACAGAATTCGTTTTGGGATCCCAGTCTCCTTCCATTACCATTAGCCCTGTACCCACATTATCTATCCAGGTGCTGATATATTTTTTACGGGCGTTATCATAGGCCAGGGTATTAACCCCTTCAAAAGGCATTCCCATCATTGTCCCTTTGTTGGTCTCAACCATATACCTTCCACCCATAAGCATTTTTATTTCTGATTCACTGTAGCTTTTTTCCGGTTCCATTCCCGGCGCATGCCACATCAATATTTCCTGTTTCCATTTGCCTACATATTCGGCCATCTTCTTATGAGGTTCACCAGGAGTCATATAACTCTGCCAGTTCTTCATCATGGTGGCGGAATCCATTTGGGCAAAAGCTGCTGATGCGGTAAAGAATACAATGATCAGCGTAATGATTTGTTTCATATAGAATTTTTTAAGGGAGAACAAAATAGTGATTCATTTTAAAAAATCAATGCGCCTCCAGCCAGTTTATACCTGATCCTATCCCTGCCTCAGCAGGAACACCATTTGGCAATGGAAGCGCATTGCGCATGCATTCAAGTATAAGAGGCTTAACGACTTCAAGCTCATCAACAGGCACATCAAATACCAATTCATCATGAACCTGGAGCAACATCCGGGTTTTCAAATTATTTTCCTTCAGCATTCCCGCAATTTTGATCATTGCAAGTTTGATCATATCTGCAGCAGTTCCCTGTATAGGTGAATTAATTGCATTTCTTTCCGCGAAACCCCTTACCGTGAAGTTTGCACTGTTGATATCTTTTAACCATCGCTTTCTCCCCAATAAAGTCTGAACATAACCATTCTCCTTGCAGAAATTGATCATATCATTCATGTAAGACTGAATGCCTGGAAATTCGCGTTTGTAATTCTCAATGATCTCCTTTGCTTCTGCCCGGGAGATGCCAAGGTTTTCTGATAAACCAAATGCCCCCTGGCCGTAAATGATCCCGAAGTTTACGCTCTTTGCTTTATACCGCATTTCCTTGGTCACCTCTTCCTCCGGAACATTGAATACCCTTGCGGCGGTGGCGTTGTGTATATCCTTATTCTCGCGGAAGGCGCGGCACATATTCTCGTCTCCACTTATGGCAGCCACGATCCTGAGCTCTATCTGGGAATAATCCGCTGACACCAAAACATGATCTTCATTGCGCGGTATAAACGCTTTCCGGATCTCTCTTCCCTTATCTGTTCTTATTGGAATGTTCTGGAGGTTGGGATTGTTGCTGCTCAACCGTCCTGTTACTGCAACCGCCTGTGCATAGCAGGTATGCACTCTGCCGGTACGTGGATTGATCAGTAACGGCAAGGCATCCACGTAAGTGGATCTTAGCTTCGTAAGCTCGCGGTAAGTAAGGATATCATCACATATTTTATGATGACATGCAAGTTTCAGCAAAACATCCTCACCGGTCGCATACTGACCTGTTTTGGTTTTCTTCGCCTTTTCATTGAGTTTCATCTTATCAAACAATACCTCTCCAAGTTGCCTGGGAGATGAAAGGTTGAATCGGACTCCTGCCTGCTCATACACTTTCTCCTCTGCCTCTTTAGCTTCCGCCTCCAATTCTGCTGAATATCTTTTAAGGAAATCCATATCCACCTTTATTCCTTCAAACTCCATGTCTGTGAGCACCTTCACAAGTGGATTATCTGCCTCTTCAAACACCCTGGTTACTTTCAGTTTCTCCATTTCAGGAACAAAGGCCTGTTTCAATTGAAGGGTTATGTCGGCGTCTTCAACTGCATATTCCTTTGCTTTTTCGATCTCAACATCCCGCATATTACCCTGGCCCTTACCCTTCTTACCTATGAGTTCTTCAATATGAACCGGCTCATACCCAAGAAAGATCGCGCTCAGCATATCCATACTTTTCTTGCCATCCGGTTCTATAACATAATGAGCAAGCATGGTATCGAAAATTTTTCCTGCGGGAGAAATACCATACCATTTCATTACCAGGAGATCGTATTTAAGGTTATGCCCAACCCATACTTTTGAACTGTCATCAAACAAGGGTTTTAGCATATCCAGGATCTGCATGGTCCGGTTCCGGTCGGGAGGGCACGGTATATAATATCCTTCACCCTTCTTCCAGGAAAAACTGAGCCCCACCAGTTCTGCATAGTTTGCATCAATACTCGTAGTTTCGGTATCAAAGCTCACTTCCGTTAGTGGTCTTATCATTTCAACAAGGGAATGTATCTCCTCATCAGAAGCAGCCAGTTTATATTCGTGCGGAGTATTATGAATGTTCCTGTCTGCTACCAGTGGCTTTGGTTCTTCCCTCTCAACAGCCTCTTGCGGTGCAGGAGTCTTATTTCCAAAAAGGTCCATTTGGGCAGGTCTCACAGGCGTGTTTATCACTACATCTTCCCCTAACACCCTTTTGGCAATAGTTCTGAATTCAAGTTCATTGAATATATCCGTAAGAATTTCCTTGTGTGGCGCCTTTACCAGGAAATCCTGCTCATGGAATTCTACCGGAACAGAAAGGATAATGGTTGCAAGCTTCTTGCTTAAAACAGCATTCTCCTTGCCTTTGCGGATCTTCTCCCCCAATGCTCCTTTAATATTATCTGCGTTATCAAGAATGTTTTCAAGGGAATGAAACTCTTTCAGCAGTTTTGCTGCGGTCTTTTCTCCCACTCCTGCTATTCCGGGAATATTATCCACTGCATCTCCCATCAATCCCAGGATATCGATCACCTGGTTAACGTTGGTGATATCCCACTTTTTACAAACTTCCTCCGGACCGAGTATTTCCACTGACCCTCCCTGGTAGCCTGGCTTATAGATCTTAATTTTCTCCGTTACAAGTTGCCCATAATCCTTATCAGGAGTTACCATGTATACCTCGTAACCTTCCTGTTCTGCCTTCTTTGCAAGCGAACCTATAATATCATCCGCCTCATAACCGTCCAGTTCAATACAGGGAATGTTAAATCCTTTAACGATCCGCTTTATATCCGGAACAGCGGAAAGAATATCCTCTGGGGCTTCCTGCCGGTTGGCCTTATAATCAGAAAAATCAGTATGTCTTTCAGTGAGGGCATGTGTATCAAAACAAACAGCCATGTGGGTCGGCTGCTGGTTGTTCAGCAGATCAAGCAATGTATTTGTAAAACCGAACTGCGCATTCGTATTTCTTCCTTTGCTGGTGGTCCTGGGGCTTCTTACCAATGCATAATAAGCGCGGAAAATGAGCGCCATTGCATCGAGAAGGAACAACTTTTTTTGCATGGGATAAAGATAGTTCGTTGACCGGTTAGTGCAGTTTCAATACCCGGAAAATCCTTTGGTCTGATATTTGGTTTCTCACACATACTTCGTAAAAAGCTTCTGAAACACCTGAAAAAGATACAGCGAACCTGTATTGACTAACTATTAAAAACACCGTCATGAAGCTTTTGTACAACAGCCTCCGGGCTTGCCTTGTTCTCCTGGCTATTCTTGGATCTTCAACTGTAAAGGCACAGCAGTTCCTTACCCAGATCAATTCTTGGAACGCATATATTCATTTACCGGCAGGTTATAATTCGGGCAACCAGTATTATCCTACCATAATATACTTTCCCGGCCTGGACAACGTAGGAACCAATCCTGCAAAAGCCATAGCCACAGGTCCCGGGGCATACATTCAACAAGGATGGAACGGCAATGTAACGGTAGATGGTAATGTTGTTGAATTCATAGTGGTGAGCCTCCAGCCTTCTTCTGCCTGGCCAAACGAAGCATTGATGAACCAAAGGATCCAGACACTGAAGAATAATTACCGAATCGATCCGAACCGTTTATACCTGACAGGATTTTCCCTGGGCGGCTGGTGCAGTTCCACCTTTGTTTCAGCAGATAATTATGGAGGTCCCTATAATTATGCTGGCCAGATTGCTGCAGTAGTAAATGTGATCGGCGTAAAACCAGAAGATAACCAACCTTACCCTGCATTATTCGACAACTTTGCGAATAGTGGCGGACGTTACCTTGGGTTTGAACAGAAATATGATGGAAGGGATATAAAAACCATTGTAAACCGGATGAACAATACAAAGCCAAATTCTGCAATCTACGTTCAAACCAATTTTGGAAATGGCGGCCACTGCTGCCCGGATAATTTCTTCGGCGGAAACGGAACCAACCCATCCAATTTTGTGTTGGATGGTGTAAACCAGAACCTTTACCAATGGCTTGCACGCCAGTCAAAAGGCTCCACACCTCCGAACACACCTCCGGTTGCTAACGCAGGTCCCGACCGTGCAGTCTCACTTCCAATCGGCTCTGTACAGATAAACGGCTCCGGTAGTGATGCTAATGGAATAATAACTTCCTACCAGTGGACAAAACTTTCAGGCCCTTCCGGCGGAAACATATCCGGTTCGAATAATCCTACCATGAGCGTTAGTAATCTTACCGAAGGAGTTTATCAATACCAGCTCAGGGTTACGGATAATGGGGGCGCTTCGGCAACAGATGTAATGGTGCTTACTGTAAATGCAGCAGACCAGGGCAATCAGCCTCCTGTAGCAAATGCAGGGCAGGATAAGTACGTAACACTTCCCACCAATACCGTTTCACTTACTGGTTCAGGAAGCGACCCGGATGGTTCAATATCTTCCTATTTGTGGCAAAAGATTTCTGGACCTTCCGGTGGAAACATTCAATCTGCTAATTCATCAAATACCAATATAACATCTCTCAATGAAGGAGTCTACACTTACCGGCTCAGGGTAACCGACAACATGGGTGCTACAGCAACTGATGATGTTATGGTTACAGTCACAGCAAACCAGGGAGGTGGAACAACAGGCGGAACAATTAAGGTGAATGTTTATGGAGGTTCCAATCCTTTTAACGATCCGCAATGGAATAACTGGAACACTTCTTCACTTACAAGTCCATACCTGAAGTACACAGATGGATCAACATCGGGGATAAGAGCAAGTTTGACCGACCAGGCAGGAATGGCAGATAACGGAAACGGCTACGCCTCATCTGCGTCCACACCTCCATCGCAGGTATTGCGTTTTAATTCATATAATACCAGCAACAGGGTGCTTACGATTACCGGCCTTGTTCCTGGCAACAGTTATGACATGCAATTCTTTGGTAGCAGGAAAAATACCGGCAACAAAACGGTAGTTCAATGGGGGAATAAGAGAGATACGATCAATACAGATAATAATTCCACGGATTATGCAATACTGAACGGGCTCGTTGCAAATTCGTCAGGCATATTGGCAATAGACCTGTACCGGATAGGTACATATAATTACCTGGCAGGTTTTACCCTCACCGCTTTAGAATCCCGTCCGTTTACGGTTAACCAGGGTGCCCCGCCTGTAATCGAAAAAGATATCCCTTCTGAAGCAGCATTTCATGAAGGTGAAACGGTGATAAATACTTTCCCTAACCCATTCACCAACCAGGTTAACATGATCTTAAGAAATGATTATGCTGGTGATTATACAGTTTCCCTTGCAGACAATAACGGCAGGGTCTTAAGGCAATTCAGGTATAATAAATTTATAGGCGAAACACGGCAAACTATTAATCCGGGAAACCTTGCAAGGGGTACCTATATGCTGATAATACAAATGGGAAAAGAAAGGCTGATCCATAAAATAATAAGGCAATAGCGGGGAAAATTTTCCATTAGGAAAACTTTAACTAGGGAATTTTATTTTTATCTGGTTGATTTATAGCGTGTTTAGAAAAAGGGTACTGCAGAGTACCCTTTTTTGGTATTTTATTTGACAAGCGTGCTGCTCAGTTTCACATAGTTTTGAAACTGTAGAACACCAAACATCCAATAATCTATGAAAACACGCCTTTCTTCCGTAAGGAACCTGCTTGCCCTAGTATGTTTACTGATGAGTTCGCAGGCTTTCTCTCAAACGCCTCCCTGCAATACGCAGGCTCCAAAATCTTACACGATCACAGCAACCAGCACAGGTGAGATCTATATACCTGATGCTTCCTCCAGGCCATGGAAGGGTGGTGATACCTTGAAGATCCAGGCAGGAAATTACAGTCTTATTGAATTAAGTAATTTCTCAGGAGATCCATGTAAACCGATCATCATTACCAACAGCGGCGGACTTGTTACAGCAACAACATGGAGAATGCGTAACAATACGCGTTATTTCCGTATTACCGGAACAGGTAAGCCAGGGCTTGAATATGGTATTAAAATAAACGGAGGAATGATGGCCATTACACTGGCGCATCATTTTGAAGTTGACCATGTTGAAGCTACCGGTGGCTCATTAGGTTTCTACTTTAAAACCGTTCCGGTTACTTCTGATCCACGCACGATTTATACTGCAGGATCATCTTCAAATTATGTTATGACGGATGTTAAGATCCATCATAACTACCTGCACGATATCGCAGGTGAAGGAATGTACATCGGGCATACAGGACCGAGTGGAAACCAGGAAGGTACCGGGCTTGTTCCACTGCGTATGAACAATGTGGAGATCGCTTACAATACTGTTGTGAATGTAGACTGGGATGGTATACAGCTTTCCAATGCACGTGATAATGCATCCATCCATGACAATATAGTCTGGAATTTTGGACGTATCAATAAAGGAAGCCAGCAGGCAGGTATTATCCTCGGGGGAAATACGAATGGTTCAATTTACAATAACCACGTAAGCAAAGGAACCGGTAACGGTATCCAGGTGTTTGGATATGGAAGAATTAATGTTTACAATAATACCATTGACAGTACCGGGTGGGATGGAACTGCAAACGGGCAGGAATCATTCTACTCAACCGATGCACAAACAAATCCTGAATCAAATCCGAAGCAGGAGATCAGGTTTTATAATAACATAGTAAAGAACCCTAAACCTAAGGGTGCGGTGAGGGTAGGCGCATACAGCAATTACAGCCTTCCTTCAACCATCACCAATAACCAGTTCTGTATTCCGAATGCAGCCTCAAACTGGCAAACATTTCATGTTGTTACCAACGTAGCAGGAAGTACCCTTAGCAATAACGTACTTAGCTGCGGGGGAAGCACACCGCCACCACCGGTGAATCAACTGCCTGTTGCAAGAGCAGGAGCTGATATTACGATCACGCTGCCTGTTGCAACCGCAACGCTGAATGGCAGCGGAACCGACAGTGATGGCAGCATCGTTTCTTATGCATGGACGAAGATCTCAGGGCCTGCAACAGGAACGATCCTTGCGTCTCTTTCAGCAACAACCGGGCTTGCAGCGCTGGTCCAGGGTACATATAAATATGAACTGAAAGTTACCGACAACAACGGCGGCGTAGGCAGGGATACAGTACAGGTGACAGTAAACCCGCTTGCAGTTGTAATACCTCCTCCAACATCTGGGGGCGGCGACTGGATCAGGGTAAACCTTAGCAATACAACTTCTATCAGCAATGCTGCGTGGAATAACTGGAATGTGAATTCATCGCTAAACTCACCCGCGCTTAAGAACGAAGCTGGCGCATCAACTTCTGTAAAAGCCACGCTTAACAGCCAGGCGATGCTTATCGACAATGGAACCGGTTATGCAACATCGTCAACCACCCCTCCATCAGACGTTCTTCGTTTTAACTCAGCAAGCACCAGCCAGCGTGAAATGTATTTCACCGGGCTGAAGGCCAACCAGGCTTATTCACTTGAATTCTACGGCAGCCGCAAGAGTACAGGAAATAAAACAGTAGTATCTGTCGGCAATGTGAAGGACACGATCAATACAGATAATAATGCATCTGATGTAGCAAGGCTTGATAATATTAAAGCTGATGGATCTGGTAAGATTACGGTTATCATTGCGAGGATTGGAACATGGAACTACATTGCTGGTTTTGCCATCGCGGAAGCCAATACTTCCGGTGATGCCCCTGCAGGAAGCGTAAGCGCGAATGCAGGAAGCGATAAGACCATTACTCTTCCAACCAGCAGTGTGAGTCTTCAGGGAGCAGCGACAGCTTCAGGAACAACTGTTTCCTCATATTCATGGAGCATGGTTTCAGGACCAGCTACTGCAGGCATTTCAAATGCGACATCAGCCACAGCAACAGCAACCGGTCTCGCACTGGGAACTTATACCTTCCAGCTGAAAGTTACCGGCGCCAACGGAACAACGTCAACAGACAATGTGAATGTGACCGTTAACGGCTCATCGCAATCGCCCGGAAGAAATATCAGGGTAAATGTATTCAACGGAAGTGTTACTCATGATGCTACAAGGTGGAATAACTGGAACTCTGCCTCTGTTTCTTCAGCACTGAAATATGAAGATGGCGCTACATCAACAGTAAAGGTGGCGATAGCAGGGCAGGCTGGCGTAGCTGATAACGGTACATCGTATGCCACTTCAGCAACCACTCCTCCATCAGGTGTGCTTCGTTACAATTCCTACAGCACCAGCACAAGGGTGATCACAGTAACCGGTTTGAAGCCAGGAAGCCTTTACGGATTTGAATTCTATGGCAGCCGAAAGAGTACTGGAAACAAATCAGTATTCACCATCGGAAATATAAAAGACACTGTAAATACAGACAACAACGCCAGCGACTATGCGCAGTTTGATAATATAACTGCTGACGGTTCAGGTAAAGTTGAGATCGAGATCAGCAGGATCGGAACCTACAATTACCTGGCAGGGCTTACCATCATTGAACAAAGTGGAGCAGTTGCAGTTCGCGGCGGCGAGGATATCATGTCTTCTGCCACTTCTTCGATCAGCAATGATATCTCTGCTTCAGTGAAAGTATTCCCGAATCCGTTCGTAAGTACACTGAATGTAGAACTGGATGGTTCCATCACAGGTCAGTACACTATTAACCTGCTGGATATGTCCGGGAAGCAGCTTCTGACTAAGCAGGGAACGAAAACCAATGGCAGCAAGACAGAAAGCCTGAATGTTTCGAACATCACCTTCGGTTATTATATTGTCCAGGTGGTATCATCTGCCGGGCAGGCCTCCGTTAAAGTAAAAAAGATCGGGGCCAGCGAATATTAATATTCTGAGACCACAAATAAAAAGCTCTTCCTTCGGGAAGAGCTTTTTTTATTCAACAATATTCAATTATCAAAATCTTGTCTCTATATAGGATGGCAACATGGTACGCCATGTAGGCCAGTCGTGCTTCCATTCACTTCCCCAAACATCAAGTTCGTGGTTGATACCCTTCATCCGGAGGATGCCAGAAAAATTTCGCGATGCTTCAGGATCTTCATAATCCCCGCTACCGGTAAGGATATGAATATGGGGACTTGCCTTTATCCTGTCGAGATACCATGAGTCTTCAAGGTTGGGTATATAATGGGCAGGGCTGTTGAAATATACCTGGTCATCAAAATAACCTTTGGTATATTCAGTAAGATCATAAACGCCGCTCATTGCGATCACCCCGTTTATAAGATCAGGACGTTTCATGAACAGGTTCATACTGTGTAATGCGCCGAAAGAAGCCCCGCACATAATTATAGGAGTATCATCCGAAGTATTCGTCTTAACGTATGGTATCACCTCCTGGTAGATATATTCATTGAACTGGTTGTGGCGGATAGCTTTGTGCGCACCGGCCATTTCATTATTAAGCCAGCTTTCATTGTTAATGCTGTTCACGGAGAATACCTTCACTTTCCCGATGTTTATCTGCTCACTCAATGCATCGATCAGCTGGAATCTTTCATACTCCAGGTAATCAGCTGCGGCTGTCGGAACAAGTAAGAGCGCAAAGCCATAATCTCCATATACCGCAACCGGCATATCCTTTTGCAGGGCCGGGCTATGCCAGCCATCAAGTATTCTTTTCATGTAAATAATTATTCGAGCACCCCTTCCGTGATCTCCGTCCAGAGCTCACGGTAACACTGGGCTGCATAACTGCTTCTTGCAAATTCTTCAATAGGTTTCCTGTGGATGCCCATTTTTTCAACGTCGGAAAGATATGGGATATAATTCTGGAAGAAGCGCTTATCCTTATATAACTGCTCCATGATCTCATTGTGCATGCTCTTTCTCAGGTCTGCCATGGTGAAAAAGCACATTAGCTTGCTTCCATCAAGATCCTTCTCTTTAAAATAATCCTTCACCATATTATAGGTGCGCACCGACAGGGTGGTCGGGATCACAGGCATCAGCACTATATCTGCCGCATGAAAGATATTCTCGCTAAGGGCAGAAAGCCCGGGAGGACAATCAATAAAAACAAAATCATAATCGCCTTCAAAGTTTTTGATGGCCTGTTTAAGCTTCGACCTGCTGTTCACCATCTCCCCGATCATGATATCAAAACTCTTAGCAGAAAGATCTGCAGGAATGATATCGAGATTCTCATAGTCTGTCGACTGTATGATGTTCGATGCATCAAAATCCTTGCTTATTACTTTCCGTATTCCCGGATGGGATTTAGGTTTTGCTTTAAAATAAAAAGAAGTTGAACCCTGGGGGTCAATATCCCATAATAAGGTCTTGTATCCTTCTTTTGCGGCCAGGTAGGAAAAATTGACGCACGATGCAGTTTTTCCTACGCCGCCTTTCAGGTTGTAAAGGGCTATTATTACCATAAGAATTAGGAAAAAGAAAGATAAGTAAAAAACCTAATCAATTCTTTTTCAGCTCTTCAAGTTCCCTCTTAAGGCGGAACATTTCGTCGCGAAGCCTGGCAGCTTCCATAAAATCGAGGTCTTTTGCGGCTTTTTCCATCTCCTTTTTTATCCGTGCTATCGCTTTCTCCCGTTGAGGGATCGTCTGGAATTCCTGCTGCTCTTCCGCAACCTTGCTGATTAAAGGTTCGTCCTGTTGCAATGCGTAAGGATTGGAAGGGTCATATCCTTTTATATCAAGCACACTTCCCTGGGCAAAAACCTGCTCTTTGGTCTTTACAATGGTTCGTGGAGTGATATTGTGTTCGATATTATAGGCGATCTGTTTCTCTCTTCTCCTGTTGGTTTCATCGATGGTTTTCTGCATACTCTCTGTCATCTGGTCTGCATAAAAGATCACAAGGCCATCCACATTACGGGCCGCGCGGCCGGCAGTCTGGGTTAAGCTCCTTTCATTCCTCAGAAAACCTTCCTTATCTGCATCCATAATGGCAACCAGCGAAACCTCGGGAAGATCAAGCCCTTCCCGCAGCAGGTTCACACCAACAAGTACATCAATTACACCCAGTCTCAGGTCCCGAAGGATCTCCACCCGTTCAAGGGTCTGTACTTCACTATGGATGTAGCGCGATTTAATGTTGATGCGATGCAGGTATTTGTCCATCTCCTCGGCCATGCGTTTGGTGAGGGTGGTTATCAAAACCCTGTCGCCTTTCTTAACGCGCTTATCAATTTCATCTAACAGGTCATCTATCTGGTTCACCGAAGGACGGATCTCTATAGGTGGATCAAGCAGGCCTGTAGGCCGGACAACCTGTTCAACGACTACACCACCGGTTTTTTCCAGTTCAAATTCTCCAGGCGTAGCCGAAACATAAACAACCTGGTTCACCAGGTTCTCGAATTCATGAAAATTCTGCGGGCGATTATCCAGCGCCGAAGGCAGCCTGAACCCAAAATCAACCAGGGTTAGTTTGCGGCTACGGTCGCCGCCGTACATACCGCTGATCTGTGGTATGGTCTGGTGGCTCTCATCAATGATGCAAAGGAAATCTTTCGGGAAATAATCCAGTAAACAGAACGGCCTGGCACCGGGCGCACGCCTGTCGAAGAAACGGGAATAGTTTTCGATGCCGTTACAATATCCGAGTTCACGGATCATTTCGAGGTCATAGTTAACCCTTTCGCTTAAACGCTGTGCTTCGATATATTTTCCTGCATGCTTAAAATATTCCACCTGGGCGGCGCATTCATCCTGGATCTCGTGGATCACCCTCGTAAGCATATCCTTTGGCGCCAGGTAAAGGTTGGCAGGGAAGATGGCGGCATTTTCAACATTGCTGATACGCTTACCTGTAGCGAGTTCCAGCGTTTCAATGCTTTCAATCTCATCGCCGAAAAAACTAACCCGGTAGCCAAAATCAACATAAGGCAGGTTAATATCAATGGTATCTCCCTTTACCCTGAACGTACCGCGGGTAAAATCACCCTGGCTGCGATGATAAAGTGAGTTCACCAGCGAATGAAGAAATCCCTGCCGTGATATCACCTGGTTCTGCCTGATGCGGATGATACCATTCTCATATTCCGTGGGATTTCCCATACCATAGATACAGCTCACACTTGCAACCACAACGATATCCCTTCTTCCGCTCAGCAACTGCGCCGTCGCCTGCAGGCGCAGTTTATCCAGCTCTTCGTTTATGCTAAGATCCTTTTCGATATAAGTGTTGCTTGTCGGTATATATGCCTCCGGCTGGTAATAATCATAGTAGGAAACAAAATATCCTACGGCATTTTCAGGAAAGAACTGTTTGAATTCACCATACAACTGGGCAACAAGGGTTTTGTTATGCGTAAGGACAAGGGTTGGCCTTTCAACGTTCTTTATTACGTTGGCCATGGTAAATGTCTTTCCGCTACCGGTGACACCCAGCAAAACCTGGTGCTGCTCACCGTTTAAAATACCTTCAGTGAGTTGACGTATCGCTTCAGGCTGATCACCTGCCGGTTCAAAAGGAGAATGTAAAATAAATCCCATGTGGTCTGCAAATTTAGCCCGAACCCATTCTAATTTTTTATTAAAGCTTTTCTTCGCCGCCTTCGCTCAGGCCTGTACGTCTGTACCATCCAGGCAATGCAATAAAAAGGAACGATGTCGGTGAAAGGAAGCAATTCCTCAAAAAAATGCAGCGCAGTGCCCGCAATACCGAACCTGCTGCCGTAAAGCCTGTAAAACAGGAAGGCGGATAACGGCGCCCATACGATATCGGACCATTCACCATAACCGGGAAAAGCAAACCCTGCGTACCCCAGGATGTCCATGACCAGGCCTATTACCAGGGCGCCGGTCCTTCTTCCGGGGGTGGAAATATTGATCTCAGGAGGGGTTTCCATCATTTCAAATTAGGCGATAAATATTTATTTAACATATATAGCTGTCAATAGTTCAATTTATCCCTTGCCGGGCCGCGGCTTTCCTTTACCTTTGCGCCTCCTGAAAAAGCGATACCGCTGTACCGACAAATCCGGGCGTATTGCCTGCGAGATCCACGCAGCACATCTAATCAAATGAATATCAGAAATATTGCCATTATTGCCCACGTTGACCATGGGAAAACTACCCTGGTTGATAAGATCCTGCACGCTACAAAGGTTTTCCGTGAAAACCAGGATGCAGGCGAATTGATCATGGACAATAACGACCTGGAGCGTGAACGCGGAATTACCATATTCAGCAAGAATGCTGCCGTGGTATATAATGACATCAAGATCAACGTTATAGATACCCCCGGTCACGCCGATTTTGGCGGTGAGGTTGAACGCGTACTTAAAATGGCGGATGGCGTTATCCTTTTGGTGGATGCCTTCGAAGGACCTATGCCTCAAACCAGGTTCGTACTTCAAAAAGCGCTACAGCTTAAGCTTAAGCCACTTGTGGTGATCAATAAGGTGGATAAACCGAATTGCCGCCCTGATGAAGTACACGATGCAGTATTCGAATTATTCTTTAACCTGGATGCCACTGAAGAACAGCTCGACTTCCCAACCTATTATGGTTCAGGAAAAAATGGCTGGTTCAACGATTCATTGACTCCAACCGATAATATTATCCCGCTACTGGAAGGAATTGTAAAACATGTTCCACCACCGGTTACGGATAATGGTCCGCTACAAATGCAGATCACCTCTCTTGATTACTCTTCTTTCCTTGGAAGGATAGCCATCGGGAAAGTGCAGCGCGGTGTTGTTAAGGAGAACCAGCAGATAATGCTCATGCAGGCTGATGGAACCAACAAGAAAATGAAGATCAAAGAACTTTATGTGTTTGAAGGAATGGGCAAGAAGAAGGTTACGGAAGTTAATGCAGGCGACCTTTGTGCGGTTGTAGGACTGGAAGACTTCAACATCGGCGATACCATAGCAGACGTGGATAATCCTGAAGCATTGCCGGTCATCAGCGTAGATGAGCCAACCATGAGCATGCTGTTCAGCATCAACAACTCTCCTTTCTTTGGTAAGGAAGGAAAGTTTGTAACGAGCAGGCATCTTCGCGACAGGCTGATAAAAGAAACCGAAAAGAATCTTGCACTTCGTGTAGAGGACACCGATAGCGCTGATGCATTCCTGGTATATGGCCGCGGTATTCTTCATCTTGGTATCCTTGTGGAAACCATGCGCCGTGAAGGCTTTGAATTGACTGTAGGGCAACCACAGGTTATTGTAAGAACCATTAATGGCGTGAAGAGCGAACCATATGAAACACTGGTGGTTGATGTACCTGCAGAATTCAGCGGAAAGGTGATTGACCTTGTTACACAGCGTAAAGGTGAAATGCTTGTAATGGAAACGAAGGGCGATATGCAGCATCTTGAATTCGAGATCCCTTCCCGCGGGCTTATCGGCTTAAGAAGTACCATGCTTACCAGCACCGCAGGTGAAGCTGTAATGGCGCACCGCTTTAATGAGTATAAACCCTGGAAGGGAGCTATCCCGGGCAGGAATAATGGAGTGCTGATCAGCAAGACAACTGAAAAGACCACGGGTTATTCAATCGATAAATTACAGGATCGCGGAAGATTCATTGTTGAACCGGGAGAAGATGTATATGCAGGACAGATCATCGCGGAACATATCAAGCCAGGCGATCTTGTCGTAAATGCTACGGAAGCCAAAAAGCTTACCAACCACCGTGCCTCAGGTTCGGATGACGCAAGCAGGATCGCTCCGAAAACATTGATGACGCTGGAAGAATGCATGGAATATATTCAGCACGACGAGTGCATCGAGGTAACACCTAAGAGCATCCGTCTTCGCAAGAATATCCTTAACGAAGAAGACCGTAAGCGCGCATCAAAAGCACTTTCACAGGAAGCAGTCTAATCCTTCCATTCTTTAGTACCTTAGGCGCATGGGTAAACGTATCCTGATTGGGCATCTTAACTCCAATGGCGACTGCCTTTACGCAACAGTTATTGCACGCCAGATAAAGGAAGTGGATTTCCCCGGATGCCACCTTACCTGGGGCGTAAGCCAGTACTGCAGGCAATCGGTTGATCTGAACCCTCATGTTGATGAGATCTGGGAATTCAGGACCAATTCACTGCTTGCAACGCTCAGGGAATGGGATGAATTCGTTGTAGAGGCCAGGAAAAGAAAGGCTGCAGGCGAGTTCGATGAGATCTTCTTTACACAGATCATCGGGGAGAACATGGTGAACATTGATGGCATCATCCGGTCTTCCATATACAATAATTACCCTTTTCCCATCACCGTTCCAAGGCAACCTGTACTTCGACTCTCAACTAACGAGGTGGATGAAGTGAAAGCATTTGCAGGCCTTCACCAGCTTTCATCTTTTAAGCATATAGTATTGATGGAATGCGGGCCATCCAGTTTCTCCTCCTCGCTGAACCCTGCTGCATGCACTGCATTCGCAGAAAAATTCGCGAAGGACCATCCCGGAACTGCATTCATACTTTCATCCAATAAGAAGATCGAAGCGTCACCATTTGTGATCGACGGAAGCAAATTATCCTTCCGGCAGAATGCTGAGATTACAAAGTACTGCACTCATTTTATCGGTTGCAGCAGTGGTATTTCATGGATCTGTACATCAGACTGGGCAAAGCCTTTACCAAGGATCATTATAACCACCCGCAGCAGGAACTTCACTTATTCAATGGTGCTCGATCATGAATATGCAGGCCTGGACACTTCAGGGATAATTGAATTTCCTGAACAGGATGAAGTGATGGTAACGCTTTCGAACACCCTGGAAGAAGCGATCGATAATTCTTTTTCCTCTGCGAGGGAAAAATTCCATGCACCGCTGCGCGTGAAACCATATAAGTTCATCTACGTTCTAAGCAGGCTCAGTTATGAACGGCATGATATAAAAACACCCTTCCGCGCGCTGCGCAGAACCTTTAAGCGAAAGGGATTCAGCATGCCCGTCTTATTCTATTTCCTTAAAGCCTTCGTAAAACTGCCTTTGTATTATATGAAGGGAGACAGGCTGAATAAATGATCAGTACTGGTCCATACCCAGCGGACTTCTCACCAGCCTTTGCGAAACAGCATCTTCCATCAGTTTAATATTCCTCGCTTCCATCTCGCGGGATGCTTCCTTATGATAAAGATGGTAGCAGATACCTGCAAACTTTATGAACCGCTTTCCTATGCCGGCATTGATAAGCCTGATCGCAAGTTCACTATCCTCGCGCCCCCAGCCGGTGAATGTTTCATTATACCCATTCACCTTCTCAAGATCCTTTTTCCAGAATGCCATATTACAGCCCTTCACATAATACCTGTACTTTCCTGATTGCTTATACCTTTCCGCGAATAGTGAAGAGAGGAACGGCAGGTGAAGCCCGTTCATGAAATTAGCATCTCCCTTTGCATGCTTTTTTATGTCGATGGAAGAATGCTGCATCAGCGATGCGGTAGTTGCGGGCGATAACAATACCCTGCTGCCGGTTGCAAAAGAACCTTCCCTGCTGAAAGCGATATGGTCGCGTACAAAATCTTTATGGAAGATGAGGTCACCATCAGCCTGGATAAGATAATCTGATGCTGCGGCAGCAAATCCACGGTTCCTGATCTTTGCAAGCTGGAAACCTTCATCAGGATGCCAGGTATGTTTCACCTTGACCGGGCATTGCTTAGCAAATTCATTGATCACCTCTTCGGTTTCCTTTCCTGAACCATCATCACATATAATGATTTCATCAGGCATTTGAGATTGCAGCAGAATACTTTTGAGGCAAAGAGTGAGTGCTTCAGGCCAGTTATAAGTTGAAATGAGCAGGGAGCATGAGGGCATGATGCAAGTTAATAAAGGCGCTTCAACATAATTAAGGTGTATCTTTGCGGCATGAGAAAGCTTTTTTTCATCCTGGCTTTGTTTATCCTCTCCTTTACAGGCACTGATGCGTTCTCTCAATGTTCGTTGTGTACCAAAACTGCCTCCCAGCTTGGGGAAAAACCTGCAAAAGCCCTTAACTCCGGGATCATCTATTTAATGATGGCTCCACTGGCGATCGGTGGATCACTGATGTTCTGGTGGTGGAAGCGCAATGGCAGTCGCCAATGAATCATTCCTCCGTACGAAATTGGTTTGATCTTAAAGGTTAATTGAAATTTTCTTTTACAAAGCGGTAAAGGTTAAACCCGGGTTTTGCAGATTCTTTTTTTAACCGCTCCCCCAGTTTTTCTTCATCTATATCCTTCATTCTTTGCTGGCGGATCAAGGAAAGCGCTTTATTGAGCAGGATGTTTGTATGAGGTTCGACGCTGCCTTTCATCTCGTTGATCGCCTTGTATAGTTCGTTTATCCCTTCATGTTTTATCGCTGAAGTCTTCAGCACTTTTGGAGGGTGAAATGAGTGCATTAGTTCCTTCAGGCTCTTTATGAAAATATCAGCGCCGGGCCTGTCGGCCTTGTTCACTACAAAGAGGTCGGCGATCTCCATAAGCCCGGACTTCATCACCTGGACATCATCACCTGCTTCAGGAACCATGACCACAACCGTCACATCGGCAATTTCATGGATGGCGATCTCACTCTGGCCTACGCCTACGGTTTCAATTATGATTGCATCAAAAGGCGCTGCGCGGAACAGGTCTGTTATCTCAACGATCATAGGATTCAGCCCGCCTAAGGTTCCCCTGCTCGAAAGCGAACGGATGAACACCCGGTCATCATTATACCACCGGTTCATCCTGATACGATCCCCGAGCAATGCCCCTCGTGTAAAAGCTGAACTGGGATCGATGCAGAGCACCGCAATCTTCTTTCCTTCATCTGTGAATTCTTTCACCAAAGCATCGGTAAGGGAGCTTTTGCCTGCACCGGGAGGTCCTGTGATCCCGATCACCGGAATATCCCTGAATTGAAGGGATGTAAGGATCAGTTCATAACCTTCGGAATGATTCTCTACCAGTGAAGCAGCCCTGCTCAATGCCCGCACATCGCCACGAACTATCCCGCCTGTTATTTCCTGGTGATCCATATTGATTTGATTCCGTGTACAAATGTAATTAACAGGAACCCTACTTTCTTGTTATACTGATGCATTAAATTTTCCTTCAACTTTAATTACTTTGTTAGCCGGAACCGAAAACCGGAATGCTTTTTACTGTAAAGTATAAGCGCATGACCAACTTCATTCCCATATTTCCATTGCCGCTGGTGGTGTTTCCAGGTGAGAAGCTTAACCTTCATATATTCGAGCCGCGCTACAAGCAGCTTATAAATGAATGTGTGAACCTGGGTAAGCCTTTCGGAATTCCTCCGGTCATTCATGAAAAGGTCTCTGAAATGGGCACTCTTGTTATGGTCACGCAGATAAGCCATACATACGAAGATGGAAGGATGGATATCAAGACCGAAGGCCGCGAAGTTTTCAGGATACTGGAGATCATAAAGGAACTTCCTGAAAAATTATACAGCGGCGCTATCGTGAACTATCCGGAGAATGTGACTGGTGGTACAAAGAAGGAAATGATGAGGGCTATACTAAGTGGCTTGCGGAGTATTTACAGCAAGCTGGAGGTACAGAAAGAGTTCAACAAACCGGATTCAGAGATCGTTAGTTATGATATTGCACATCATATGGGGCTATCCCTTGAAGACGAATACCGTTTGCTGGGATTGCTGAATGAGAACCAGCGCCAGGAATTTCTGAAACGCCACCTTGCAAGAGTGGTTCCCATTATGAAGGAGATGGAAGAATTAAGGAAGAAAGTAAAACTCAACGGCCATTTCAAAAACCTGGAAGGCTTCAATTTTTCTAAATGAGAAAAACCCTTTGCGTCGACTTCGGCAATTCGCGCTGCAAGGCTGCCATCGTTGAAAATGAAATGATCGTTGCAGACATCATCTTCAGCAAGAACATAAAGAGTGAACTTTCAGAATTCATGTCACTTCACCACCCTGCATCTGCCATTCTTTCTTCGGTGATAGAACATGATAAGGAAATAGAAGAAATTCTTTCAGGGATCCCTTCATTTCATAAACTCAGTCACGCATCAAAGCTTCCATTCACCACCCCGGTGGGAAAGCCATCTACCATTGGTGCAGACAGGCTTGCACTGGCAGCAGCGGCCGTACATTATTATCCCGGTAAGCATAATCTAATCATCATGCTGGGAAGCTGCATCACATATAATTTTATTAACCAGCGATCAGAATTTCTTGGCGGCGCAATTTCCCCGGGCATGGCTATGCGCTTCAGGTCGATGCATGAACACACAGCCAAACTTCCCCTGGTGAAGGAAACAAATGAATTCCCGTTCCTTGGTTATGATACGGAGACAAACCTGCAGAGCGGGGTGCTATACGGCATCATTTGCGAGCTTGATGGTATGATAAGCAAATACGCTGAAAGATATACGAACTTTAACGTGGTTTTAACCGGGGGCAATTCGGCCTATTTTGCGGGTGAACTTAAAAACAGGATATTTGCCGACCATAATTTTTTATTCAAAGGATTGTATGCCATCGCCGAACATAACTATTGCTTCTCCTAAATATATTTTCTTCCTTCTTTTTACGGTAATTCTTTCAAATGCCTCTGCCCAGGAGAACTCGCCTTATTCACGTTACGGTCTTGGCGATGTTGTTCCTTCACAGAACATGATATCCAGGGCAATGGGCGGAGTTTCAGCAGGCTATTCAGATTATATAAGCCTGAACTTTGTAAATCCTGCCTCGCTTGGCAACATATCCCGCACTGTTTTCGATATTGGCGGAGAAGTGAACAGGCGGACACTCAAAAGCAATACAACCCCTGAAAAATATACCGCCACCAATGCACTGATCTCTTACTTCCAGTTTGGCGTTCCTGTTTCATCTAAGAAAATGGAAGCTAAACAAATATACTGGGGGCTCGGCCTTGGCCTTAGACCTGTTACCAGGGTAAGCTATAAGATAGAAGAACGCGGAAGACCCGAAGGTCTCGACAGCATGGTTACGACTTATGAAGGAAGCGGTGGATTCAACCAGGCTTCAATTTCAACTGCGATCAAGATCAAAAGACTCAGCATCGGGCTTGCCGGCGGATATAATTTCGGGAACAAGGATTACAGCACCAAGGTTGATCTTATCAACGACAGTATTATCTACCATCGCGGCAACAGCGAACACAACACCAGCTATGGCGGCGGGTTCCTGAATGCGGGCATCCAGTACGATATCAAAATGAAGAAGGGAAGGTTGCTCAGGCTTGGCGCGTATGGAAACTTCCAGCAAAACCTGAAAGCAAAGAAGAGTCACCTTGTTGAAACCTTCGCTTATGATGGTAGTGGTGGAACACTTAATATTGATACAGTTCAATACACACCGGAAGAAGCAGGCACTATCGTTTACCCGGCGATGTATGGCATTGGGTTCACCTATAATGATGCGAACTGGGTGTTTGGTGCCGACTTTGAAACCACTATGTGGGATAATTACCGTTTTTACGGTCAGAAGGATGCGGTAGAATCGAACTGGAAATTCAGGGCCGGTGCACAATACCTGCCGATGAAGACCGCTGCTGATGCGCGGAAATATTCAAAGGTGATCCGCTACAGGGCAGGGATGTATTACGGACCTGATCATATCAATGCAGGAAAACAGCGCTTTGAATACGGCTTTACGCTTGGGGCAGGATTGCCGCTTACTTCCGGCCAGCGCAGCTTCAACGAATTTGCAATGCTTAATGCAGGAGTTGAATTCGGTGGTAAGGGAAACAAGGAAAGTTTAAGTGTTCGCGAAACAGTGCTTAAATTCACCATCGGAGTTGCCATGAATGCAAGATGGTTCCAGAAAAGGAAATACGATTAATGCTTAAGAATCTGAACATATTCATCGCAGCCTTATTTTCAGGCTGCTTTTTTTTGTCGTGTGAGAATGACCGTGAGCAGGTGAATAATCTCAATAAGAAGATCCTTGGCGTGGAAGAAGGAAAGAATGTGGTGTTGAACTATACCATCGGCGGAAGGATAAAGACCATTCTTAAAGCCCCAACAATGCTGCGCGTGCAGGATTCCATTCCTTACATTGAATTCCCCGACAGCCTGGAAGCTGATTTCTATGATGAAACAGGAAAGCTGGAAAGCACGCTTACTGCGCGCTATGGTAAGTATAAGGAGAACCAGAACATAGTTTTCCTCCGTGAAAACGTAAAGGTGATCAACTTCCAGAAAGGAGATACGCTTTATTGCGAGGAATTATACTGGGACCGCAGCCGGTTGAACCGTGAATTCTATACCGACAAACCGGTGAAGATCCGGACACGCACACAGATCCTGGATGGTATTGGCATGGAAGCACGCCAGGATTTCAAGGAATACCACATCATCCAGGTGACCGGTATCATTGATGTGCCCATGGCACGATTCCCATAACTTATTAATGCTCAGCTTAAAGGCAGCATAACCTTTCTTAACTTCGCTGTTTAAATAAAGGCTTATGGAATACAGGAGATTAGGAAGATCTGGTTTAAAAGTGAGCGTACTTTCCTTCGGTAGCTGGGTGAGCTTCAGCAAACAAATAAATGATGATACGGCAGGCGAACTGATGGCGCACGCCTACGACAACGGTATAAATTTCTTCGATAACGCGGAAGTATATGCGCTCGGCGAAAGTGAGAAGATGATGGGACGGATCATTAAGAAGAACAAGTGGGACCGCACATCGTTCGTGATCTCATCCAAGGCTTACTTCGGCTGGCGCGGTAAGGAGAACAAACCCAACCAGACCGGCAACAGCAGGAAGCATTTAACGGAAGCATGCAATGAAGCGCTGCAAAGAATGCAGCTCGATTATCTTGATCTTTTCTTCTGCCACAGGGCCGATAAGGAAACCCCCATCGAAGAAACGGTATGGGCCATGAACCATCTCATTCAGCAGGGCAAGGTACTCTATTGGGGCACCAGCGAGTGGACGGGGGTTGAGATCATGGAAGCACACCGGGTTGCAGAAAAATACGGGCTCATTGGTCCAACAATGGAACAGCCGCAATATAACCTCTTCGAAAGATTCAAGGTAGAATCCGATTATTCAGAGATATATAAGAATGTTGGCCTGGGCACCACCATTTGGAGCCCGCTTGCATCAGGACTTTTAAGCGGAAAATATAATGATGGCATCCCTGAAGGAAGCAGGTTTGCGCTGGAAGGTTTCGACTGGCTCAAGGAACGCTGGATCGCCGAAGAAAAGCTGGCGAAGGTTAAAAAGCTGGGAGAACTTTCGAAGCGGCTGGGCATTTCCACCGCGGTGCTGAGCATTGCATGGTGTATCCGGAATCCCAATGTAAGTACGGCCATACTTGGCGCAACCCGGAAGGAGCAGCTCACTGAGAACCTCAAAGCGCTGGAAGCGGTGGAATTGCTTACCGATGATGTTATGGAAGAAATAGAACAGGTGATGCAGAACAAGCCTGCCATATTATAACTCTAACCAGGAATTCAGAAATAAAAAGAGAAATATGAAAAGAAATGCAACAGCGGTTTAGAAAGGAACCGGCAAAGAAGGAAGCGGAACCCTGACCACGCAGAGTGGTATCCTCAGTTCTACACCTTATAATTATGTATCAAGGTTTGAGCAGGGAGAACAGACCAACCCGGAAGAACTCATCGCGGCAGCGCATGCAGGATGTTTTTCCATGAAACTCAGTTTCGTACTTGGAGCGGCGGGCTTTACACCCGACAGCCTTGAAACGAGCTGCGAGGTTACGCTCGATAATGGCGCCATCACCACTTCCCACATTAAAGTAAAAGGAATGGTTCCGGGTATATCCAAAGAAAAATTTGAAGAGTGTGCACAAGAGGCAAAGGAGAACTGCCCGATATCCAAATCGCTTACGGCCACAACAACACTGGAAGCAACACTGGGTTAATCATTCAAGATGCAATTCAAAGACAGGACTGCCTTCATTACCGGGGCTTCAAGAGGGATCGGAAAGGCCATAGCATTAAAGCTTGCTTCGGAAGGAGCGAATATTGTGATCGCAGCAAAGTCCACTTCTGAGAACCCGAAGCTGGGCGGCACTATTTACAGCGCTGCAGAAGAAGTGGTAAAAGCTGGAGGCAAGGCGCTGCCGGTTCAGTGCGATATACGCGATGAATCCCAGGTGCAGGAGGCAGTCCTTAAAGCTGTTGAAACTTTCGGAGGTATAGACATCCTCATCAACAATGCCTCTGCAATTAACCTGAGTCCAACCCAAAAGACCGAGGCAAAACGGTACGACCTCATGTTCGATGTGAATGTAAGAGGAACTTTCTTCGTGAGCCAGGCGTGCATCCCGCATTTAAAAAATTCGGATCATGCGCACATCCTCAGTCTTTCCCCGCCGCTCAATATGGACATGAGGTGGTTCAAAGAACATCTTGCCTATACCATCAGCAAGTACAACATGACCATGATCACGCTTGGACTTGCCGCTGAATTCAAAGAAGCAGCGATCGCGGCTAATACGCTCTGGCCGCGCACCACCATTGACACTGCCGCAGTAAGGAACCTCCTCGGCGGTGAAACCCTCGCCAATATGAGCCGCACCGTGGATATTGTAGCAGACGCAGCATACCACATCCTGAAGCGCGATCCATCCCAATGCACCGGCAATACATTCATCGATGATGAAGTGCTGGCCAGTGAAGGCATCACCGATCTGGAAAAATATTCGGTGGTAAAAGGCGCGAACTTGTATAATGATTTATTTGTGTAGGGAAATGGCTTTTTGTTTCCAATAAATCGTTCCCGCAGATTTCCGGGGATTTTTCCCGCAGATTCACGAAAATCGTGACGCTGATTATCGCAAAATATGTAAATAAAAAATCTGCGTGCATCTGCGCCTTTTACAGTGCAAAACCTATTAGGGTATGAAAAAATCTGCGTGCATCTGCGGGAACTATTATTAAAGGAATGTTCATGTTTCCCCTATTTCCTCTTTCCCTTCTATCACACCTTCGTCCTTTAATTTTTCTTCTTCTACCTCTTCCACCTTTTCGGTGAAGATGAGGCCGGTGGAGGCAGCGTGGCGCGCGGCATCGGCGCTGTCTTCAGTTAAGATCATTTCTACATTGAATGCGCGGAGGCTGGCGGCCATTTCCATGGCAATTTTTCTTTTTGCTTCCACGGCAACATCACGTATATAAACGGCTATCACACGGTCGGGGAATTGCTTTACTACTTCATGATAAATTACCGGGTCTT
Source organism: Bacteroidota bacterium (assembly GCA_023417815.1). Classification (GTDB taxonomy): domain Bacteria; phylum Bacteroidota; class Bacteroidia; order Chitinophagales; family Chitinophagaceae; genus Ferruginibacter. The sequence goes on from JAEZEI010000050.1 coordinate 63,771, forward strand.
CTTCACCACTGTCTCCTACCAAAACAAAATTCAGTTTCGGGTAGTTCTCAAAAATTCTTTTGATCTCTTTGAACTTATGGCCCAGGTAATCGCCTTTCATGAACGTATCGCTCTGAATCCCGAAATCGCGCAGCAATAAAGGTCCGCCCGGAACCTGGTTATGATCCATGAAATCAGTGATGAGGTCGTAAAGGTTCCAGGGACTGCTGCTTACATAAAAGAATGGATTATTTCGCTGCCCGTTGCGCCCCAGTTGCATGGCCTTATAGAATTCTGATACCCCGGCATACGGCAATCTTGTCCGGGCATTGGATAATAAAACTGTCTTGCCCATGGCCAGCAGGCTTGTGGCAGCCGTGCGAATGATGGTGTCATCGATATCGCTGATGATCCCATACTCAGCATCCGCCGGCGGGATCATGATCTCTGCAAGCGTATTGAAACCAGGATCGCCTACAGGGGTTTCAACAAGGTGAAGGGGCACCGCGTGGTATAGCTCCTCTGCATGCAACGGTTCAACCGGGTTAAGATCAAAAACAAAAAACCCTTCATTATCGGTAATTACATCATGGAATTCACCATTGAAATCTATTCGAACCTTTGCACCGGGGACCTCGTTACTTTCAAAACGCTTGTACATGTTAAGCAGGTTGTCCCACATTTTCTGTTCTTCGGAACCCTGGGTTATCCCTTTATCCTCGAGGACCCTGCCCCTTACAAATATCCGGTTAGGGGTTCCATACGTTCGGTACGGAACGATATGTACAGGTATATCCCGGTTCAGCCTGCGGCGAATAAATGTATTCATCGCATCGATGCTGTCGTCGATCACCCTGCCTGCTTCCAATAGTTTATTCTTCCACGACATACCTTCTTAAGCTTAAATTGTTGTGGCGATGCTGGTCATCTTCTGCAATTTTCTACCTGACCGAATGAACCGGTTCAGCTTCTTTTCCTTTCTCTATTGTTTCCTGTGCCTCTTCCTCTGTTTTATGATCTTTCTTTACTTCGGGCTGTTCAGCCCTTTCTTCCGGGGCATAACCCAGGTGTACAAACATCGGGAAGTGATCGCTTCCTGTTTTTCCGCCCCTTTCCATCCGGATCAATTTAAAATGGTTGCTGTGGAAAATATGATCCAGGGGCCAGCGGAATACCGGTACGCCTGAATGGTAGGTATTGAAGAATCCCCTTCCCCTGCGAGGATCAAGAAAACCCGTCACGCGCTGGAACAGCTCCGTGGTATCTGACCATGCAACATCGTTGAAATCGCCTGCCACGATCACCCCGCCTTTTTCCCTGCAGGCTTCCTTTCCCGTTAGTATCAGTTCTGCATCCCGCTCCTTACTGTCGGGAGCCTCCTGCGGCACCGGCGGCGGGGGATGAATGATGAACAGGGTGATCCATTCGCCATTGCGAAGCTGCACCCTTGTTCTTATTGAAGGAACCCCGTCGTCGAGAAGGTATCGCACCTTTTCTTCATCGAGCTTCAGCTTTGAATAAAGGTGCATGCCATAGGTGTTCTCCAACGGAACCTGCACCAGGTAGGGATAATCTTTCTCCAGCTCTTCAAGTCCTTTCTGCCATGCAAGGTTTGATTCCGTTGTAATGACCAGGTCAGGATCATATCGGCGCACCTCGTTCAATACCCGGTCGTACCGCTTGTTGGGCTGAAGTACATTACAGATGAAAAGGCTTATCCCTGCATCGCCGGATTCATATTCCATATCCTTCACCTGCTTCTTCCCGAGGAAAGTATAGGGCCAGGCCTTGTATCCCTGGATGATGATGACCACCACCATTAATATGCCCAGGATAATTCCCCGGGTACCGATCTCAAAATAAAACCTGCTGAAAAAGATCAAAGCGGCAACGGCGATGAGGAATGTCTGCAACCGGGGATAATCGAACAGCCGTACATACCATTTTTTCGACTTCAGGTATGGGATGAACGTAGCTCCCAATGCGATAAAAGCAAGAATGCTGAATATTATTATCGACAACAGTTTCATAACCAGGCAAAAATTACCTGATCTATGTCAACTTTTAAGCCCAAATTTGAAACTGTCAAAAAAACCTGGATGAATTACCTGCAAAAAATTATTGATATACGTTCTACCTCCGACCCGGTGAATGCGATCATTAATATATCCGAGAGCGTGTCTATTAAGGGATATAATATGTGGTTGTTGTTTTGCTCCGCAGTTCTGGCTTCCATAGGTCTTGATACAAATTCAACTGCGGTCATCATCGGAGCGATGCTTATATCTCCTCTTATGTCGCCCATACTTGGGATAGGACTTGCCTTGCCATTCCCGGTGTTGCCATTGCAACTGCCCTTATGCCCCCGCTTTGTGCTGCAGGATATGGAATAGCCACTTTAAATCTTTCCTACTTTGGAGGCGCCATATACCTATTCTTTATAAATGCAGTATTTATAAGCCTTGCCACATATATCATAGTTAGATACCTACGATTCCCTTACAAACAATTCGCTTCGAGGAAACAAAAAATATATTACTCCTGGATGCTGGCATTCATCCTGCTGATTGTTACCGCACCGAGCATTTATTTTCTTTTCGAAGTTTACCAGCGCGAGAAAACTAAATTATCTCTCGATGAAATTGTTTTAAAACCCATACAGAAAAGCGGGAACGAGATCCTGAAATGGGAACTGACAGCACTTGATTCCGTAACCCTTGTAAAAGTTTATCATTCCGGGGATCCTTTACCCGATAGTCTCAAAAATGCGATTAACCAAAATCTTGCATTAAATAAGCTGGAAGAATATGAGTTGAAAGCTTTTCGTGTAAACCTTACACGGGAAGAAATAAACCAGCTAAGCGCTGATGTGTCAAGACAGATGTTCCAGCAGTTGCAGTTAAGCCAGGCGGAAGAAAATGCCGTTTTCACAAAGGACACTGCTTCTTTCAGCAAGATCATCCGCGAAACAAAGATTGCCTTTCCTTACATTGATACGCTTTATAAAGGGATCCTGGTGATGCCGGATTCTTTGAACAGGCGGGATACAGTAACTGCCATATTCTTTAGAGGAAGTATCCGGCCGGAACAAAAAGTTCAGCTCACAGAATTCATGCGGGTAAGAATGGAAGATTCGGTAATGGTTATCGCCCAGTAGAAAAAGTTTTAATCAACATATGTTTCTTCACATGGAGAAGTCACCGGGATTGTAAACGTCTGGTACTTTCCATCATAACATCTCATATAACCGATCTTTCTTTCGCAATCATCGTACATGAAAATAAGATCTTTCTCATCTGAAAGCCAATCATACTTCACCCGGTCATCCCTATGTATATAATACCAGTTTCCCAGTGAATCTATAATAGGGAACATCCAGGGATGGTCCGTTTTGAAGTATTGTGCAGAGGAGGCTTTTGCAACCAGCAAAATTATTACTGTGAGAATGAACTTCATGATCATAATTGTTGGTGAAGTAAAGAATTCTCAGTGCTGAAGGTTTTACCGGTCAAAATAGATCGCGAACACGATGAATGCAATAGGGGTGGATGCATTTAACGAATTATTGGAGATTGAACAGGGCTTTCATTTCCAGAATTTTATTCCCGGTACCATATACTTTTTGCTGTCACATAATGATGGTATATATGCATAGACGAAGCCTGCTATTTTCAACCCGGAAAAGTTGTAATAAATCTTTACCTGGTGATTTGTATTTTACTTCCGATCCCAAACTTATTATTATGCTCTTCGCGCGGCAACAGGATGTCCGGTAAAGTCTATATGGCCGGGATAGCATTAATTGGAATTTCTGCCGGCAGGCTGTCAATGATAAGTCCATGTGTACCGTGCAGGGTTTCCCTTTTTCTTTTAACGGTGTTCGCTGTGCTCAGTACCTGGTTTGCATGGATCGCCATTAAAAACCGGAATACAAAAACCCACCGGCAGATGATGGTACGCAGCTATGTATGTGTACTTGCATTTGTGATGGTACGGGTGAATGATGTTTTCTCCCTTGAATTCGTTTTTGGTGCAACCGAAGACAGGACCTTAGCCCGGGTCATCCAGGAATATTTCTGGTCATTCGTCCCATTGATCATTGCCGAAATCGCGATGACCTGGTGGCCGCAGGTGGCTTATGCATTTAAAAAGTCAAAAAGATCATGATCTATATTGTAATCTTCATTGCTTGTTTCGGGGCATTGCCACTGGTTGTCTTCCTTGTAAAAAGAAAAAGGTATCGCTCTATTCTTGCAAATGGCGTAAGAACCGAGGCGCAAATTATGGAAGTAAGAAATGTAAGCACATACCGGGGACCAAATTATGACCGGGTCTACTTTGCCTATCTTCCAAAAGATTCAGCGTCCTATTTCTCCGGGCTGCACTTAACCTCTTTTGATGAATATAAGGTCGGCGACAAACTGGAGATCTATTATCTCCCGGACAAACCAGCGAAGTATGCCATTCCCGGGAGCAAGGGCGAGAAAGCGATGCTGATATTTCTTATCGCCATCTTTCTTTTCTCGGTTTTCGCAGCTTATAAGATCTGGGAAATGACGAAGGATATGAATTTTCGATTCACAGGCTTTGATTAACCTCCGCGAGATCTGCTAAAAATCACCTTAAATCTGCGGGAGGATTATACACTTCATTTTAAAAACTTCGTAGATAATAAAAGACCGCACCAAAGGCTTCCCCCCGTAGGGGCTGGCGCAGATCTAAGATGATCAAGTCGCGGATAACGCAGATTTTCCGCGAGATCTGCTCAAGATCTCCTTATATCTGCGGGAGGATTTTAAATCTCAATCAGAAAGGCTACCTCAGATTTTGAATTCACCTGCTAAAACAATACTATGCAGGCACCTTATCCTTGCTCTTTTCCCTTTCCCAATACCTGTGTTGTGATAAGGACTGGATAAACATATTCAATACATCATTACCCGTCGCATTCCTTGCACTTACCACACCCTTATCTGCACCTGCTGCATCAAAAGTTTTAAGTTCCGGGAAACCGCATGCATCAATCAACTCCACACCCTCTCCTGATGCACCAATTGGCTTACCATGCTTAAAAGCCTCTCTTATAAAATGTAATGAATCGCCCATTTCCTTCAGTTTGTCCACAGACTTTCTTCCACCTGGTACAAACACAGCATCGTATAAAACTGAGGAGCTGGTAAGATATGTTTTGTCGGTTTTTACATCCTTTGCATTCAAGGATTTTCGTTCTCCATGAAATTTTGAAATGACCTCGCACATCGCACCTTCCTTTTCCAGCATTGATTTCAATTCATAAATAATACCGCCGTCAACTTCATCCTCAGCCAGCACGGCAACCTTTCTGCCTTTGAGTTTCACAGTATAATTCGGATTCTCAATAGTTCTGACAGAGGGTGATCTTTCAACCCGCTTCTTATTTAAACTTCCAGGTAAAGGCTCAGCGGGTTGTACGTCAGCAGGTACACTCACACCAATTCCTTCCGCTACTTTACTGGCCAGGTGGCTATTTATCTTAGCGAGATGTTCTACCATTTTTTCCCGGATATGCATATGTTCAACTTTACCCAGTTCAAAATAAAAAGCATTAATAATATGCTCCTGCTCCGTTTCAGACATACTATTATAAAATAATTGCGCCTGCGAATAATGGTCGGCAAATCCCGGGTTACGTTCTTTGGATTTTACCTTCTCAACCTGCTGCGGGAAATGTGTGAAGCCTCCTGAAGCAGCTCCGGCAGCAAAAGGACAGCCACCGCCCAGCGAGTTCGGTGAATAGTTTACGCGGCCTTTGGGATTAGACATTCGCATAAAACCATCCTGCTGATTATTCACTACTGGTACTTTTGGATGGTTCACCGGTATCTGCGCAAAATTTGGTCCTCCAAGCCTTATTAATTGTGTATCCAGGTAGGAAAAAAGCCTTCCCTGCAAAAGCGGGTCGTTGCTGAAATCAATTCCGGGAACAAGGTTACCGGGATGAAAAGCAACCTGCTCGGTCTCCGCAAAGAAATTATCCGGGTTACGATTCAATGTAAGTTTACCGACAAGTTTTACCGGTACCAGTTCTTCCGGCCATATCTTGGTTGCATCAAGAATATCGAAATCAAAATCAAATTCTTCTTCTTCCTTAATGATCTGGAACCCGAGTTCGTATTCAGGAAAAATTCCCTTTTCAATCGATTCCCATAATTGCCTGCGATTAAAATCAGGATCCTTGCCCGTGATCTTCCCGGCTTCATCGAATACAAGTGAATGAACGCCTGCTACAGGCTTCCAGTGGATCTTGCAAAAATGAGACTCACCCTTTTCATTAACCAACCTGAAGGTATGCACACCGAATCCTTCCATATCGGCATAGCTGCGTGGCAGTGCCCTGTCGCTCAAAACCCACATGATCATATGCATGCTTTCCGGCATCAGTGAAATAAAATCCCAGAAATTATCATGCGCGGCTGAAGCCTGGGGCATTTCATGATGTGGCTCCGGCTTGATAGCATGAACAAGGTCAGGGAACTTAATGGCATCCTGGATAAAGAACACAGGCATATTATTTCCTACCAGGTCATAATTACCTTCCACCGTATAAAACTTGGTAGCAAAGCCCCGCGCATCGCGAACGGTATCAGCCGATCCCCTGAACCCGGCAACAGTTGAAAACCGGGTGAAGGTTGGGGTTTCAAGTGACGGGTCAGTAAGAAACCTTGCTCTTGTATATTCCTTCATGCTGTCGTCATAAACCTTAAACACACCATAAGCTGCAGAACCACGGGCATGAACGATCCTCTCCGGGATTCTTTCGTGGTCGAAATGAGTCATCTTTTCCCGGAAATGAAAATCTTCTATCAGTGTCGGACCTCTCTTACCAGCTATTAAGGTGTTGTCATTGTCAACAACTTTAACGCCCTGGTCGGTTGTTATATGCTGGTTCTGAGGAACATCGCCCTGCTTATTTGTTGCCATCCTGGTTAATTTAAAAGTTCATTGATGTGTTGATTGAAAAGAAGAAGAGATTGTAATTCAACAAACATTATGCTTAACTGGAGAACAGCCGGCGGGAACCGGGAAGCCGGGAGCAAAAAGAAAACCCTAACCCAACAATAATTTTACAATACATCTTTCCTCCCGCAGACCTTTTGAACTACCTTTGCCGGCTCATGAGCCGCGTCGTTATTATACTTTTCATGCTTTTTGCTTCCCCCGCGGCCCGGTCACAATGCACGGTAACGATCAACAGTTTTCCCTATAACAATGATTTTGAAGTAAATGATGCTTCCTGGACCACCGGTGGTACCCTCAGCGACTGGCAGTGGGGAACACCTTCAAAAAGTGTGATCAATTCCGCCGCCAGCGGAACAAAGGCATGGATGACCGGTGGATTATCCTCAGCAGGATATAATGGCGGACAGCGTTCCTGGTTAATGAGCCCGTGTTTCGACCTCACCAGCCTTGTTCACCCGAGAATATCCTTCTCTGTTTTCTGGGAAACGGAAAGAAGGTATGATGGCGCAAGCATCGAATATTCAACCGATGGCGGGCAGAACTGGAATACCCTAGGTAACATCAGTTCGAACAATACCTGTGGAAACCAGAACTGGTTCAATTATGATCCCGTTCAGTATTTAAATAACAAACCCGGCTGGTCCGGCACGATAAGCCCTACCCAGGGTTCTTGCCTGGGTGGCAACGGCAGTAATGGCTGGGTAACGGCAAAGCATACACTCGATGGCTTGCAAAGTTATTCCCAGGTGAAATTCCGCTTCACCTTTGGTGCAGGAACCGTTTGTAATAATTACGATGGCTTTGCAGTGGATGATTTTAAGATCGAAGATGCACCTGTTGTAAACACCGACTTTTCCTATAGCTGTGGCACAAATAATATTGTCAACTTCGGCACTCCCCAACTGGAATGCATGACCAGCGTGACCTGGGATTTCGGGGATCCTGCTTCCGGCAGTTCCAATACAGCAACTGGTTTAAGCCCTTCGCATCAATTCAGCTCGCAGGATGATTATACAGTTACCATGACGGTCTCGTTCTCCAACGGGCCAAATGTAATCGTCACCAAAACCGTAAGCCTGCTGCAGGTAAGCACTTCCGTTATATCAGAAGTAAGCTGCAATGGCGGGAATGACGGTTCAGCAACGGTGAATGTGAGTAGCGGCAGTGGATATACTTACCAATGGAATACGGTTCCTGCCCAGAATACGCCGACTGCAACCGGGCTTACAGCAGGCAATTATTCTGTAATTATAACTGCACCCGGAACAGGTTGTACAACTACGGGAGAAGTTGTCATTACGGAACCATCACAACTTTTCGCCTCCGCCAGTATTACTCAGCCCCCGGTGTGTAATGCATCAAATGGAATTATTGAAGCAGCCGGAACTGGTGGAACATCTCCCTATCAATATACCTGGAGCACCGGGGCAACAGGTTCCTCCCTGGATAATATTTCAGCAGGCAATTATTCCGTCATTGTAACGGATGCAAACGGATGCACCTCCCAACCTGCTGCTATTGAAGTCGTGGCATCTAATATAAATGTCGCGGTAAACCTTGGAGCCGATACCACGCTTTGCCCGGGAAATACTATCATCCTTAATCCAGGTTCATATTCCTCTTATGAATGGCAGGATGGAAGCACATCTTCCACCTATACTGTTTCTTCTCCCGGGTCTTATACAGTTACTGTCTCAGACGCAAATGGCTGTACGGGTACAGATACCCGGGTCATCATGGCCTGTGCAGGAGAGATCTTCTTCCCTAATGCCTTCAGCCCGAATGGTGATGGCCTCAATGAAACCTTTGGTCCGCTGGGAGTTTTATCCGGACTTGCCGAATACCACCTCTCCGTTTTCGATCGCTATGGCAACCGTGTCTTCACCTCCCGCGATCCTAACCAGCGCTGGGATGGCACGGTGAAAGGAAAAGCCCGCGGCAACGAATCCTTCACCTGGATGTGCACCTATAAAAGGAATGGAAGGCCGGTGGTGGAAAAGGGAGTTTTGGTTGTGGTGCGGTGATTCCTGAAAATTTCATACTAATGTGACATTATTCACCGCATATTTTGCGGCGAATAATTCATTTTGCGGTGAATAAGGCGTATATTCACCGCAATCAGGCGTATGGCTGTATATATATATCAATTAAGGGACTGGCCGCATTTCACGTGGGAAGAGGAAAGATTGATTACCCTGCTCACAGAAGTACGCCATAAGCAGGGCAGACTCCTGGGCCAGATGCAGAGCCTGGGTTTCAATTTACAAATGGAGGCCACCCTTCAAACCCTGACCGCTGATATATTAAGATCCAGTGAAATTGAAGGAGAAATATTAGATGCAGAACAGGTTAGATCATCTGTCGCACGAAGGTTAGGACTGGAAATAGCAGGGATGGTTCCAGCCGACCGGCATGTTGAGAGAATCGTTGAAATGATGCTTGACGCAACACAAAATTTCAAGGAACCATTAACCGGGGAACGCATGTTTGGATGGCATGCAGCATTGTTTCCTTCCGGGAGAAGCGGGATGCACAAGATCGTATCCGGAAACTGGCGGGATAATGATGCTGCCGACCCAATGCAGATCGTATCAGGTCCCTTAAATCGTCAAACTATCCATTTCCAGGCACCGGATTCCGCAACCCTTCCTGATGAAATGGATGCCTTTCTTAAATGGTTTAATGAAGAAACTAATATTGACCTTGTTTTAAAGGCTGCCATAGCTCATTTATGGTTCGTAACAATCCATCCTTTTGATGATGGCAACGGGCGCATAGCACGTGCTGTCGCAGATATGCAGTTAGCACGTTCAGATAACAGCAGTCAACGGTTTTACAGCATGTCTGCTCAAATAAGGAATGAACGCAATGCTTATTATAATATACTGGAGGCAACTCAAAAAGGATCGCTTGACATCACCGACTGGCTTGAATGGTTCCTGGGTTGTCTTGATCGCGCCTTATCCTCAACCGACCAGACTATCGGAGTGGTTCTGAAAAAAGCACGTTTTTGGGAACAACAAAAAACTGTGCCTTTAAATGCAAGGCAAGTATTAATGCTTAATAAACTGCTGGATGGTTTTGAGGGAAAATTAAACTCCTCGAAATGGGCGACTATTACAAAAAGTTCTCCCGATACAGCCATCCGCGACATAAATGATCTTATCCAGAAAGGCATTCTTCAGAGGAATGATGCAGGCGGAAGAAGTACATCATATTCGCTGAAGGCTGATGGGCTTGATATGCACCAATAAAATCAGTTCTGTTGAATACTGCAGTGAAGTAAGAAAAGACGAAAACTTTATACTATTTCCGGGCGGGAAGTGCAGAACTTTCCTTCTGCAAGGCAGCAACAAATTTCTTCTTCCCTTTTAATAAAAGGGCTGCTGCAACTCCAGCAGGATGGAGAAGATTTAATTGACAGCCTAAAATCCATTTCTTCAATAAGTTGTATCTCTTCGCCTGACACGGCAGGTGCGTCAAGAAATGCCTGGCCTTCATAAGTGTATAAGTTGCCCAGGTAACGAAATCCTGCTTTACGGATTCCCTTCAGAGAAGCCTGGTTTTCCGGCGCATGAATGATCCAGAACCTATTCGCTTTAATTCCTTCATATTGCATGATGTATTGAAGCAACAGCGGGTAGATACCCAATCCACGAAAGCGTTCAACCGTTCGAAAATTCCATAGATACCGGTTGGATATTGGTAAGATAAATTCGTGTCCCAGTTCACCAATAATTCCTTTCCCCCTTGCCATCCAGCCAAAAGCAGCAGGCTGACCATTAATATAAGCCACGAAGGCAAGGTTGTCATTTGCCAGGCGACTTATTATTTCCGATTCCTTTTTACCAGCTAAATAGCTAAGTAAACTTATGTCTGTACATTCTTCTATTTTGAGTTCATTGATCACCCTCAACGAGGGTAAAGCGTCATGGGAAGAAAATGTATAAAGCGACATTATTAATTGTTTGAAAGGTTTTAAAAAAGGAGGAGCACCGAATGCTCCTCCATTAATTTTAGCATCCGCAGCCACAACCGCAGGTGCAGGCACTACCAACGCATGTATCTCCGCAAGTGCAAATGTTTGTGTTTGATGAAGTGCCGCATGAACATTTAATTGTTGTTTCCATTGTTTTGATTTTTTAATGTTTTAATTGAATTGACAATGCAAAAGTACTCCGGCCCGGTGGCAGCACTTTTACACTTTGGAGGGATTGATTTACATAATTTCCGGAACAGCCACCTTCCCTAACAGAAATGAAAACAAGAGCCATCCAACATGATCTGTAATTGAACTTGCAGCTATAATCCTTCCGGTATACCTTTATACTGAGCAGAAATGTTGTTATGCAATCCCAAAAGGCTTCTCTTTATTTAAGTCCCACCCGGATGATGCTGGCTTCTCCACAATTCAGTGCCAATGCCCACCAGCACGCGGTGATGCAATTTACCTGCTCCCTCGACGGGCAACCTTTTTCTGTATGGACTGAAAACGATGGCTGGAAAAAAACCGTTGGGCTATTAATTGATTCCAATATTTCACACGGTGTTACGGATTTTACGGGGTGGCAGAATACAATATGTATTATCCCGGATGTTAGAAAAGGAAAAAGTATACAGGAGAAAGTTTTAAAAGGAGAAGCAGTAAAATATTATGAAGCAAATGAAATTCTTCCCATCCTGGAGGCACTACAGGTTACCCGTTATGAGCTGATCTCCGAAGGACCAATTTTCAAAGCACTGACCGATTCGGTTTTTGATTACCTTATAGGAGAAGAATCATTCTTACCGCCAATGGATAGCCGTATTACTGGTGCCATTATGTTCATCCGGCAAAATATTCATGAGAACCTATCTGCTGCGGACCTGGCTTCGCAGGTGCATTTATCTGAGCACAGGTTTTTACACCTCTTTAAAGAACAGGTAGGTGCTCCGCTCCGGCAGTATATTCTATGGCAAAGGACAATAGCTGCCATTGAAGCCTTCTTAACCGGCTTGTCGGCAAAAGAAGCTGCATACGCTGCAGGGTTTTCCGACCCCGCACACTTTTCCCGTACATTTTCCCAAATGTTCGGGGCTTTACCGTCTACATACGCGGATATTAAACCCCTGTATCATTTTGCTTTCTTCCAGGATGTATAATGCCCTGGCCATTCTTTCTATAAAAGTTAGCTAGTTTATTCAAGCCGGCAGCAGTTTTATTCAATTGGTTGGTTTCCGCATTATGTTCTTTTGTGCCCGAAACAAAAAGGAAGGAAGGAACTCTTCAAAAAAGCTATTTACAATGCAAAAGATCAAATTTTTTTATGCTGGGTCAGTAAAATCAAAGCTCACAAAGAAGCTGGGTGACTTTAAGCCTGAATATTATCTCCTGGCTGTACTAATCATTATGCTGATCCGGCTGGCGTCTACAATTTCAATTCTTTTCAGGCATATTAACCTTTAATCCATAAAACATAAGATCATGAAACCTGCATGCATCATTCATGTAAAGAATATGGTTTGCGAAAGATGTATTCTTATTGTAAAAAACATCATGGCATCACTGGAAATAAAAGGGAACGTAACTATGGGGAGAATAACGGTTAATAACCCCATTGAAAAAGGAAAGGTTCAGCAACTGGCTGAAAGCTTAAAGAATGTCGGGTTAGAGATCATAGAAGATCGTATAAATGGCATTATTGAAGATATCAAACAGGGCATACGCGACTACATTGCCCTGGGCCTTGATGCGCAACAATTTAAACTATCCAGCTTTATTTCGACCCGGCTGCCTTATGGATTTGGACACCTGAGTGACATGTTCTCCAAAGTTGAAGGCATAACGGTGGAGCGATACTTCATTCTTCAAAGAATGGAAAAAGTGAAAGAGCTGATTTCTTATGACCAGCTTTCGTTGAGCGAAATTGCTTATGAAACAAGTTTTAGCAGCGTATACCATTTGTCTGCGCAATTCAAAAAAATTACAGGACTAACACCATCAAAGTTCAAAGCCATGGCAGTAGGGAATCGCCAGTCCATAAACATGGCAGTAGCTGTATAAATAATAATTATCGTGGTAAAAGGAAATGAAATGATTAAGGATGCTGAAAAAATTACAAGGATCAAACTTCACATCCAGAGAATGTATTCACTATATAATGTAATGAAATGCATAGCGCCTGAAAAAATATTCACAGATCTAAAGGAACTCAATATAGATGCAAAAATTAAAGCTCAATTCATTTGCAGCGAAGGCAAAAGCATAGTTCAATATGCTATTGAGGCCAGGGTAAACACCATGAAGGAATTATTGGTGTATACCAGTTTATCGCTGGAAGAAATTTGCAAACAGTTGCAGTATGCCTCAATCGCTGAAATGGAATCAGAGCTTTTCAACCAAACCGGCCTGACAATCCCGTTCTTCACTAACCTGAAGCATGTTAAGGCCAGCCTCGCACAAAAAGCTGCTGATAAACAAACACTAAAAAATCAAATAATACAATGATGATAAAAAGAATAATTGTAATCTTTTTCCTGTTAAGTACGCCGGCACTTTCAAGGGCTCAAACAGATACTTTGCTGGTTGAACAATATTGCCAGGTAATCGTTAAACCCAGGCTGTTAAGTCATAAAGTAACAATTGACCTGGATTTCGGGGAAGAAAAAAAATTCTGGAATGACACCCGGCTTCGAAACGAAGTTGGGGAGCTCAGAAAATTCAATACTGTAATTGATGCCATGAATTTTATGGGTCGCTCGGGCTGGACCTTCATCAATGCCTACCCGGTGAAGTTCGGAGAAACCGAAGTCTACCACTTTGCATTTAAAAAACTGGTTCCCAATAACGACAGTAAATAAGCATTATAATCAGCAATATGATACCCACATTAATAGGAGTAGGTTCAGGAATTCTCATCATCCTGCTATTCAGAATTTTTTCTCAATTTGATAAGGCTTTAATCTACAGCCTTATTCTAACCGGGATCGGGTTTATATATGTAGGTTTTACCTGGACGGACCTCACTGCATTAGTGATCTGCTCCATCCAGGCTGTAATTTTCCTGATGTTAGCATATTTCGGATTTAAAAGAAGCCTATTCCTCCTTGCAGCCGGGTATTTTCTTCACGGAACCTGGGATATCGGGTTTTCATTAATAAATGATGATGGTCTAATCCCTCCCCAATATGATATATTTTGTTTATCTATAGATTTTACCATGGGGTTGTACCTGCTTTGGTTTGCGAAGACTAAAAGATTAGGCAAATAACGGAATACCGCTTGGTAGGAAAGAGAAGTAAATCCGTTAATACCCGTCCTTTCCGTGTTATCCGTGCGTGCCCGCCTCTGGAGGGTTCCATATTTGTAGTTGAAAAGCCCTACCAAAAACCTTCTCTGAATTTTTTTTAGAAACTGAAAACCTTTATTTTTGCCCTCCCTTAGCCTATCGGTAACGGTTTGGCGGGGTAAATTCCTCCTTAGCTCAGTTGGTTAGAGTCCCGCACTTGCGGGATTAATCAGGAGGCCGCTGGTTCAGACAGCGTAAAAAGGCTGAAACATATTCCTCCTTAGCTCAGTTGGTTAGAGCATCTGACTGTTAATCAGAGGGTCGCTGGTTCAAGTCCAGCAGGGGGAGCGAAAAGGTCAACTGAGAGGTTGGCCTTTTTTTGTTTATGGGGCGTTATTATATCTATATCATTTACTCTGAAAGTGCAGACAAATATTATGTTGGATACACCACTGAAATAACTTCCCGCATCCATAAGCATAATACCCAGGAGAATTTCAATACGTACACCAGGAAATATCGCCCGTGGGTATTAAAAGCCGTGTTTTTATGCGGTGAAGCGGAAGTTGAAGCAGTTAGGATAGAAAGATTTATAAAGAAGCAAAAAAGCCGAATACTCATCGAAAAACTTATTAATCCCCAATTTAAACCAACCGGAAGACTGACTCAGTTGGTTAGAGTCCCGCACTTGCGGGATTAATCAGAGGGTCGCTGGTTCAAGTCCAGCAGGGGGAGCGAAAAGGTCAACTGGAAAGTTGGCCTTTTTTTGTTTATAAGGGACTGGTTGATCTACATTTCACTCACTTGGAGACTTTGCTCAGTTGGTTGAGTCCCGCACCTGCGGGATTAATCAGAGGGTCGCTGGTTCAAGTCCAGCAGGGGGAGCGAAGTAAAGACAGGGTTTCAAACTATATAGGTTTGGGACCCTTTTTGTTTACCTTAATTGGTACTCACAGGAAAACATATTATTGCCACCCAAATCACATCTTCAAACAAATACCAATGTTGAAGATTATTCTAAGGTTGACACTTCTTTTTTATAATTATTACTAACAAAGCATTTTTGGTATTTTGTAAATAATTAAGGTTTAAAGAAATTTTTTATGAGCTTCCACACACAATCACTTCAGCCAATCATCAACTTCCTTTGGACGGTTGCAGATGATGTATTGGTAAATACATACCAGAAGGGAAAATACAAAGACGTTATCCTGCCTATGGTGGTTATTCGCAGGCTGGATTTGCTTCTGGAGCCTAAGAAAGAGCAGGTACTAAAAACCTACAACGAATACAAGGACAAGCTGCAAAATCTGGATAGCCTGCTTACTAATTCAAAGCACGGTTCTGGTTTGGCATTTTACAACACCTCACCATTCACTCTAAAGAAGCTGTTGCAGGACCCACGTAACCTGCGTTCCAATTTTGAGAACTACCTCAACGGCTTTTCAGAGAATGTGCAGGACATCATCAATAAGTTCAAGTTCCGCAACGAAATAGAAACACTGGATGAAGCACAGATACTGTTTTCACTGATAGAGAAATTCTGTTCGCCACGGGTGGAGCTGCATCCTGACAAGCTGCCGCCATTGGCGATGGGTTATGTATATGAAGATTTGGTAAGGCGTTTCAATGAAGAAAACAATGAAGAAGCGGGAGAACACTTTACCCCACGGGAAATCATTGACCTGATGACACACCTTGTTTTCATGCCTGTAAAAGACAAAATAAAGCAGGGCACTTACCTGGTGTACGACCCATGTGTGGGTAGTGGTGGTATGCTCACCATTGCAAAAAACTTTATGCTCAATCCTGATGGACCAATTAAAAGCAATTCTACAGTGCATTTGTACGGACAGGAAAGCACACCATTTATATACGCTACCTGCAAAAGCGATATGCTGATTAAAGGCGAAGACCCGAACAAGATTGCCTATGGCAGCACATTGAGTGCTTATGGCTTTCCTGCCGATTTGAAGTTTGACTTCATGCTTACCAATCCACCGTATGGCAAAACATGGAAAGCAGATAAGAAAGCCCTGGGTGTTGGTGAGAAAGGGAAAATTATTGACAAACGTTTTCTGCTGAAAGGCAGCTACAAGCAGGAAGCAGTAACAAGCCGTGTGAATGACGGACAGTTGATGTTCGTACTGCACATGCTCAGCAAGATGAAAGATACTGAACTGGGCAGCCGCATTGCTTCTGTTCACAATGGTTCTGCATTGTTTACTGGTGATGCAGGACAAGGAGAAAGCGAGATAAGAAAATACATCATTGAGCATGATTTACTGGAAGCCATTATTGCCCTTCCAAATGATATGTTCTATAATACAGGCATCCCTACTTACATTTTCCTTATCACCAATCGCAAACCTGAACACCGCAAAGGAAAGGTGCAGTTGATTAACGCTACATCTGAGAAGTTCTACTACAAAATGCGTAAGCCGCTTGGCAAAAAACGTGTTGAGTTTTCTGCAAGCCACATTCCTGTAATTGAAAAAATGTTTCTTGGGTTTGAAGAAAACGAATACAGCAAAATCTTTGACAATATAGACTTTGGCTATTCTCAAATCACTGTGCATAGACCTTTACGTTTGATGGTTCAATTCACACCACAGAAGGTTACTTCATTGCGTTTTGTTTCTAACAATTCAGCTTTGCGTGAAAAGGTTTACAAAGAATTTGGTAATGAAGTATATGAAAAGAGTGCGAACGAGAGAATAGAACAATGGCTGCTTAATTATTTTTTAGAAAGTAGTGCTGATAGTGAAGCAGAAGAAGATGAAAATGAAGAAGAAGGTAGTGAAATAACAATAGCATCATTATCAAAAAAGAAGCAGAAAGTAGCCAAGCAGGTCTTAGACGTAGCATCATGGAAACGTGACCTTGAACTGCATCATTATGCAAAAGAATTGGCAGACGTTTTTGGAGACAAGCTCTTTACTGACTTCAACGTATTCAAAGACCTGTTTGAAGCAGAGCTTAAAAAGCAGGGTTTTAAACTTTCTGCTAAAGACAAGAAAGACATTATTAACACTGTTGGTTGGACTGACCCTGAAGCTGAAGCCGTAATAAAAAAAGAAAATAAGGACGGCAGTATTGAGTATGTAAGCGACCCAGCATTGAAAGACTTTGAAAACATTCCATTAAAGGAAGACATAAAGGAGTTTTTTGAAACAGAAGTATTGCCGTTTGCTCCTGATGCGTGGTGGAATGAAGAAGAAACAAAAATGGGTTACGAAATCAACTTTGCTAAATACTTCTACATACACCAGCCGCCAAGAACTTTATCAGAAATAGCCAAAGACATTTTTGCAATTGAAACAGAAACAGAAGGACTATTAAAAGAAATCATTGAAGCATGATAGCACAACAAGAAATAAATGCAAAGACACAGTGGCTTGGCGAATATCCTGAACATTGGCAGGTGCTTCGGATAAAGAACTTGTTTCAGGAAGTAGATGAAAGAAGTGAAACAGGAAAAGAAGAACTTCTTTCTGTTTCCCACTACACAGGTATAACATTGAAAAGAGATAGTTTAGAAAGTGAAGATGAACATCTTACGAATGCTGCCAGTTTGGTCGGATATAAAAAGGTGCAAAAGGGAGATTTGGTTAGTAATATCATGTTAGCATGGAATGGTAGCATGGGTATTTCTCCTTACGATGGTATCACAAGCCCCGCTTATGGTGTTTATCGTATTAAAGGAGATAACATCTCTGAATATTTTGGATACTTATTCACCACTAACTTATTTAAGGCGGAGTTTAGAAGAAACAGTACAGGTATCATAGATAGTAGGCTGCGACTTTATACTGACAGCTTCTTCCGCATTTTTACCGTTGTTCCGCCACCGGAAGAGCAGGAACTAATTTTAAAGTATATCAAAGCTAAGGAACGAAAGATTAATGTTTTCATCGAAAAGAAGAAGCGTTTTATTGAGTTGCTCAAAGAGCAAAGGCAATCTATAATCACGAAAGCAATAACGAAGGGGATTTATGATAATATTGAATACAAACCTTCAGGTGTCAATTGGTTAGGAGATATTCCAAAGCACTGGAGATTGGTTAAGCTGAAATTTATTGGCAAATCCTTAATTGGTATAACATATAGTCCTTTAGAGATGGTAGGAGAAGGAGAAGGTATTTTGGTTCTTCGTTCATCTAACATTCAGGAAGGTAAATTCAGCCTGCACGATAACGTTTATGTAAGTAAAGAAATACCAGAAAAGCTAATTACTAAGGTTGGGGACATATTATTATGTTCAAGAAATGGAAGTGCTGAATTGATTGGAAAGAATATATTGATAGATGAAGGGTCTTCAGGTCACACCTTTGGTGCATTCATGACAATATTTAGAAGCCCATTGAACCATTACCTATATTATTTTTTCAACTCAATTATCTTCAAATCTCAAACTTCTCTTTTTGCTACTTCTACAATTAATCAGTTAACCAATTCTATACTTAGCAATCTAAAAATTGCATACCCTGAAAGTAAAGAAGAACAAAAAGAAATCATCTCATATATCCAAGCAGAAACAAAGCCCGTTGATAATGCAATAGCCAGAGCAGAAAAGGAATTAGAATTAATGCAAGAATATAAAAATACTATGATTGCTGGAGCCGTCATGGGAAACTACAGTAGATAGAATAATATGAGCACAGATACTACAGAAAAAGGACTTGAAACACTTATTTCAAATTACCTCTCTGATAAGGTTTCAGGTAATCACTTTGAGTTGCGGCATCACAGCAACTATAACCGCACAGATTGTGTTGATGAAGATGTACTGTTTGATTTCTTAGAAGCGACACAGGAAAAGGGTGTGCAACGTTTACAGGCAATACATGGCGGCAGTTACCGCAGTAAGGTACTATATCGCCTCAACAATCAGATAAAGACATTTGGTATTGTCGAAGTTCTTCGGAAAGGCATTACAGATAATAATGTCAAACTAAAGTTCTTTTTTGATAAGCCAGTTTCCAACCTGAACGAAGATGATTTAGCACTCTACAAGAAGAATATTTTTTCCGTAACCCGACAGGTTCATTACAGCAACCAGAACGAAAATTCGCTTGATATGGTTGTCTTCATTAATGGCTTGCCAATCATCACATTTGAACTAAAGAATGAGCTTACTAAACAGAATGTAACAGATGCTATAAAGCAATACAAAACCAACCGGGATAGCAGGGAAGAATTGTTTCGCCTGGGCAGGTGCTTGGTGCATTTTGCAGTAGATACTGAACAGGTGTGGATGACAACACACTTACGTAATGGAAGCACCAATTTCCTTCCATTTAATAAAGGACATAACAACGGTGCAGGTAATCCGCCAAATGCTTCAGGTATCAAAACAGATTATCTGTGGAAAGATATTCTTACCAAAGACAGCCTTACCAACATCATTCAGAACTATGTGCAGTTTGTAGAAGAAGAAGTGGAGAAAATTTTACCTGACGGCAAAATCAAGAAGGAGAAGGTTAAAAAGCTCATATTTCCACGCTATCACCAGTTGTATGCAGTTAGAAGGTTGTTGAGCAATGCCAAAGAAAACGGTGCAGGCAAACGGTACTTAATACAACATTCGGCAGGTTCAGGCAAGAGCAATTCCATAAGCTGGTTAGCACATCAGTTAGTGGGCTTATTTGATGCAAGCAATACCGATGCTGTTTTTGATACAGTGATTGTAGTAACGGACAGGAAAGTTCTGGATACACAGATTAGGAATAACATAAAACAGTTTGAGCAGGTGCAAGGTGTAGTGGAAGCCATTACAGAAGGAAGTAAGCAATTGAAAACTGCACTGGAAGAAGGAAAGAAAATTATAATTACCACCATCCAAAAGTTCCCTTACATAGTTAACGAGATTGGTGAGTTGCCAGGAAACAATTTCGCCATCATTATCGATGAAGCACACAGCAGCCAGAGTGGTAATACAGCAGGCAAGCTGAATGAAACTCTAAAGAAACAGTCGGAAGACGATGAAGAAGACGAAGACGAATGGACAGGAGAAGATGAAATAGTAGATATTGTAAAGGGGAGAAAGATGTTGCCAAATGCCAGCTATTTTGCCTTTACTGCTACACCAAAGAACAAGACTTTAGAACTGTTTGGTGAGAAATTTATTGACAACGGCAAAGAGAAGTTCAGAGCTTTTCACCTGTATTCAATGAAGCAGGCAATTGAAGAAGATTTCATTAAAGATGTTTTGCTTAACTATACTACTTATCAAAGTTTTTATGGCTTATATAAGCGTATAGAAGAAGACCCACTTTTTGACAAGACGAAAGCACAAAAGAAGCTCAAAATCTATGTAGAGAGCCATGACCTTGCCATCGAAAAGAAAACTGCTATTATGATTGAGCACTTCATTGAAAGTGTCATCAAGAAGAAAAAGATTAACGGCTTGGCAAAAGCAATGGTGGTAACCAGCAGCCGAAAGAATGCTGTGAAGTACAAAAGGGCTTTTGATAAGTACCTTTCTGATAATAGTTATCCTTTCAAAGCCATTGTTGCATTTTCTGGAGATATAGACGGACAAACAGAAGCCTCACTAAATGGTTTTTCCAGTTCTTCCATTCCTGACGAGTTCAAGAAATCGGAATACCGTTTCCTGATTGTTGCCAACAAGTACCAGACAGGTTTTGACCAGCCTTTATTGCACACCATGTATGTAGATAAAAAGCTGGGTGGCGTAAATGCTGTACAAACCCTATCACGATTGAACAGAACTGCACCAGGAAAGACAGATACGTTTGTGTTGGACTTCGCCAATAAAGCCGAAGACATTAAGAAGTCATTCGACCCCTTCTACGAAACAACCATACTCGGTGAAGCCACAGACCCGAATAAACTATTCGACCTGCAATCTGCCTTAGATGCGTTTCAGGTATATACACCCGAACAGGTACAGGAGTTCTCGCAAAGAATTATATCCAATGTTCCTGTTGACCAGTTGCACAGCATTCTCGATGCTGCAGTAGAAGTGTTCAGAACCAACCTTACAGAAGAACAACAAAACGACTTTAAGGCAAAATGTAAAACCTACGTTCGGTTGTATGTTTTCCTTGCGCAGATAGTACCGTTTGTAAATCCCTATCTGGAAAGGCTGTATCTGTTCCTTAACCACCTACAGAACAAGATTGGCAGAGACAGGGAAGAAGATTTGGCACAAGGAATATTGGATAACATCGACATGGAAAACCTTCGCTACCAGTTGGAAGCAACCACCAACATTGCTTTGGAGCAGGGTGCAGAATTGAAACCGATACCAACAGAAATGCGTAGCGGAGTAGCAGAGCCAGAAATGGATTACCTGTCAAACATCGTAAAAGCATTCAACGACAGGTTCGGCACAGCCTTCACCAATGAAGACAAGGTGAAGAAAATGACCGAAGACCTGATGCAGGACGTAGCCAATGATACAGAGTTTGTAAATGCCTTCAAGCACTCAGACCCGCAGAATGCCAAGATTACTTTCGAAGATGTGCTGAAACGGAAGTTGATAGACCACATTGAGACAAACTTTGAAGTTTTCAAGGAGTACAACGACAATAAGGAGTTCCGAGACTTCTTTGCGGGAACCATGTTCGCCCTGATGCAGCGGGATTTCGGCAAATTCAATTTGGGTAAGTAAAAGGCTGTTTTTCATCCTTTTCCACAGTTTCCTCACTGCCTGTTAGTAAATAACAGCAAACAGGCGGCAAGGAAAAGAAGGAAATATTTTAACTTACACTTCCTGTTAACTAAAAAATAATTACTTTTGCAGTGGATATAATTTTTGCGGATAAGAAGTTGGGGAAATTATCAGGCGATTTCAATAAGTGCCGCCAGAAGATGGGCGACAAAAGGGCAAAGCTCTTTGTTACACGGTTGAATGCCCTGAAAGCTGCAGTAACGCTGGAAGATGTAAGGGATGTGCCTGGCAGATTTCATGAGTTAACAGGCGATAGGAAAGGTCAATGGGCTTGTGATTTAGACCACCCGTATAGATTAATCTTCACTTCACAGCAACAGCCTATCCCGACAAATGAACACGGACAGTACGTGTGGATTGAGATAACTGGAGTTGAGATAATTGAGATTGACGATTACCACTAAAAAATCAAACAATGGCAACAAGAAACGAATATTATCCCTCAATAGTTTTTCATCCTGGTGAGACCCTTGCAGAGAAGTTGGAAGAAATGGAAATGGGTCCAAAAGAGTTCGCTCTTCGTACAGGCAAGCCTGAGAAAACAATAAATGCTATTCTAAAGGGTGACAGCTCCATTACGCCTGACATGGCAGTTCAGTTTGAAGCTGTAACAAAAATCCCTGTTCGCTTTTGGATGAACCTTCAAAAAGATTATGACGAATATGTAGCAAGAGAGAAAAGGCAATCTGTGATTGAACAGGCAGCAGATTGGACAAAGCAATTTCCTGTAAGAGACATGATAAATAAGGGCTGGCTTCCTAATGTGGCAACCATTCAGGAGAAGGCTGCCGCCTTACTTTCATTTTTCGGCTTTGCAAGTCACACAGCCTGGGAAGACTATTATTGTAAACAAGAGCTGAAAGTAGCTTTCCGCATTTCATTGGCGAGTACCAATGAGCCATTTGCAATTTCTGCATGGCTGCGAAAAGGCGAATTGCAAGCAGCAGAATTATCTGCAGCAGAATACTCTGAAAAAAAGTTTAAAGAAGTGCTGCCAGAACTCAAATCATTGATGGCAGACCACCCAAACGACTTTTTCTCTCAGTTACAAAATATTTGTTTGAAGGCAGGAGTAAAAGTTGTGCATACCCCCACTTTACCCAAAGCACCTATTTGTGGTAGCACCCGCTGGCTAAATGATACACCGTTGATACAGCTTACAGGTAGGTATAAGCGAAACGATAGCTTCTGGTTTACCTTCTTTCATGAAGCAGGACATATTCTGCTGCACGGCAAGAAAGATGTGTTTTTAGAGAAGGTGGAGTATTCTGATAAAGACAAGGAGAAAGAAGAAGAAGCAGATGAATTTGCCTGTAAGTGGACACTTGCCGATGCACAGGAGCAGGAAATTTTAGATGCTGCGCCATTAAACGAAGAAGATATAAGAGCTTTTGCAAAAAAGTTCAATACACACCCTGCAATCATTATAGGAAGGTTGCAGCATAAAGAACTCATTCCTTACTCATTAGGTCGTGAATATTTTGAGCAGGTAATATTTGAATAAATGATGAAATGGAAAAAAGTTCATTCAGGATCTTTAAATTTTTGATATCTCACATTCATTTTATAATTGACAATATTACATTCGGACTGTCAATCGATCAATCGCGTTTGACAACCCAACCCCTCCCCAACAATTTTGTCAATCGCGTTTGACAATGGAAGCAGTCAAGGGAAATATTGTCAAGAGAATGATTGATTATCAGCTTATTCTGTAATGGCTCCCGCCATTTACCGCCAAAATGGGAAGGCTTCCC
The DNA here is from genome assembly GCA_023417815.1 of Bacteroidota bacterium. Lineage (GTDB taxonomy): Bacteria > Bacteroidota > Bacteroidia > Chitinophagales > Chitinophagaceae > Ferruginibacter. The sequence continues at coordinate 87,473 of JAEZEI010000050.1, forward strand.
GCACGTGTCCGCCTCTGGTGGAGATCTAAGATGTTTCCCGCGGATTTCGCAGATCGCTGTATCCTATTTTGGGATATCGATCCTAAGCTTCCTACAGTATCGCCTGATATCTGCACATTCTTTCTCCAGCACGTTTACCTGGTTCTGCAGCATCTGTATGGTTGCAGGGGAGCAACAGGAAAGCGCCTTCGTTGCTTCCCGGCTGAGGCTGTTGATCACATCCGGATCAAACTGGTCATCCTCATCGAGCTGCTTTAATACATTAAGGAGCTTTTGATTCTTTCCATATATTTCTATATGCCAGGATAGTTTATTTTTTATGGAATCAAGCTTTTGCTGAATAGTCGAATACCTTTTTATAAGGCATTGTGAATACCGGGTTGGTTTTGAAGTTGCTTTTACCGGTATTTCCATCATTCTTGATACGCATGCCTTTTCCAAAGCGGCAAACCGCAGGCAGGCCTGGGAAGTAAGCATCCGCTTATGCTGTTCTGCCATGGTCACCAGGGATCTCCCTGTTCCCAGCAACCTTGCGAAGCCGGCTTGGGATAAACCTAGTTTTAATCGTAGTTCTTTTATGCCTTTCATGACTTTTGGTTTTACGACATAAAAAATCATGAATTCCGCCAAAGGAATAAATTCGAAATCGCGGTGGCACCATTTGTCACCTATTGTCACTTATTGTCACCATTTGTCACCAGTGTATTTGGTGCTTCCTGCAGATGTGGTGTATATCGGACGGGATTTAATTCTACAACGCGAGGAAAGAGGGGAAAAAATTCATTGTAACATTTTGATTAATAAATTTCTCAAACGGTGACACACGTGTGACCATTCGCGATTTTTTTTTCGCAACGCGTGACATATGTGTGACCGATACGTTTTTAAAAAATGGAAACGGCGACACACGTGTGACTTTTCCGGAATTTTTTATCACGAAATGTAACAGTGAGGGTGTACGAGAAAATTTAAGGTGTAGCGTTTAAAATGTTCGCTGAATATTGTAGCAGCCTGTAAAATCGAAATCAAAATTGCTACAAAGTTGTAGCAATATTAAAACCGGTGTCTGGAATTGCTACAAAGTTGTGGCAGTTTGAATGTTTTTCATTCGGGGTGCTACAGATTCTTATTGAGTTTCAAAACCCATTACCTGCGAGATCAGCGCGCCAATCTCCTTAAATCTGCGGGGAGCCTTATTATGCAAAGCTTGAAATTTTCCCCCCGTCATTCGTCGGGGCAGGCCCGCCCGAACGTATCCGTCCGGAAAGGGCAGGCGCAGATTGGCGAAAATGTTCTAATGAGCATTATGTTTTAGACGCAAAATCTCCTCCGGAGGCGGACAGGTTGCGTCTCTACACATCTTCAACCCTAAACCCACTCAACCCCTCAACCCCTCAACCCCTCAACCCTAAACCTTACAACTCCACCCACACCCCTTCCTCATCCACCCTCACCTTATAGGTCTTCAGGAAATATCCTTCACCGCTGGAGTTATAGCCGTTCTTCATCATGAACTTGTAGCGGTGGAGGGGACAGACGATGTTGCCGATGGCATCTACATAACCGTGGGAAAGGCTGCCGCCGGCGTGGGGACATTTATCAGGGAAGGCGAAGATGGATCCGTTATGGCGGGCGAAGCAGAGTAGTTTGCCATTCACCTCGCGGGTGATGAGATCCGCCTGGAACAACTCGGCCGGGGATTCGGCGATCTTATGCCATGATGGAGTTTTGGAACTGAATAATCCCATATCAATAGAAGAACTCGGCTTTGTAGGGATATCGCACCCGGTACATTTCACGGACGTGGTTGAGAATGGTCTGCCGCAGGTTGTCGATGTTGGTCTTCTCTATTGCTGAAACGAATACGCAGTTTCCTTTCGTGGTTTCCATCCACCTTTCACGCAGTTCGCGTATGATATCCTGCTTTACTTCAGGCTCAAGCCATTCATCAAACACCGTTTTCTCATACTGGTCCATCTTATTGAAAACAGTGATGGTAGGCTTTTCAGCAGCACCCAGTTCTGCAAGGGTTTTATTTACAACATCAAGCTGGTCCTCGTACTTGGGATGGGATATATCAACTACGTGCAGCAGTACATCTGCTTCCCTTACTTCATCAAGGGTGCTCTTAAAACTTTCAACAAGATGATGCGGAAGTTTGCGGATGAAACCTACGGTATCACTCAGCAGGAATGGTGTCTGCTCGAAAACCACTTTCCTGGTGGTTGTATCAAGTGTTGCGAAGAGTTTATTCTCCGCGAATACATCACTCTTGCTAAGCAGGTTCATTAAGGTAGATTTACCAACGTTGGTATATCCTACCAGCGCAACCCGTATGAATTCACCTCTTTCTTTTCGCTGGGTGAAGGCCTGCTTGTCTATTTCTTTCAGGCGCTTTCTTAATAAGGCGATCTTGTCTTTAACGATACGACGGTCGGTTTCGATCTCCGTTTCACCGGGACCTCTCGTACCTACACCACCACCCTGCCGTTCAAGGTGCTTCCACATCCCTTTCAGTCGCGGTAGTATGTATTGATATTGCGCGAGCTCTACCTGGGTCTTTGCCTGGGCGGTCTTGGCGCGGCTGGCGAAGATGTCGAGGATAAGATCACTGCGGTCGATGGTTTTTTTGCCGATGGCTTTTTCTATGTTGATGATCTGCGCGCCGGTGAGCTCGTCATCAAAGATCACGAGGTTGATATCGCCGCGGCGTTCGATATAGGCTTTGATCTCTTCGAGTTTTCCTTTGCCAAGAAATGTCTTGCTGTCCGGCTTCTGCATTTTCTGGGTGAAGCGCTTGATGGTTTCCGCACCGGCGGTCTCGGCAAGGAAGGAGAGTTCGTCCAGGTATTCATTTACTTCCTGTTCGGTTTCGTCTTTTTTTACCATGCCGACGAGGATGGCTTTTTCGTTTCGCTGGACGCTATTTTTCTTTTCTATCAAAGTAGTGTGTTGAAAGCAAATTTAAACCCAATTGGTTGGAAGTTGGAGGTTTGAGGTTGGAAGTTCAAGTTATTGGCGTTAGGAAGGAATAGTTCCCGCAGATTTACGCAAATGTTTCCGCAGATGTTCGCAGAAGTTATACGGAAGTCTTTGCATTTTAGTTTCCCTTCCTTGAAGGAGGGGTGGACACCCGAAGGGTGGACGGGGTGGTAATGCAGAAAATTTTGACTTTTACCTTTTGACTTTTTACTTTTTAGTCAGCCACCTCTGCATTGACTCGCACTGGCGGTATTCTTCGTCTACCTGGATGTGATAGGTTTTGATCTTGTCGTTGAACCATTTTTCGAGGGCGATCTCTTTCTTTTCTTCAAGGGCGCGGGCGGCGATCTTGCTGTAGTCGTCCTTCATGTTTTCGCGGTGCGGTTCGGTGCGGGTTTTAAGGTAAACGATCCTGATGCCTTTGCGGCCACGCTCGTCGGTGAATTCAACCGGTTGTGAAAATTCTCCTTCCTTAAGCGAACCGAGTAATGGAACCAATTCTTTATCGAGCATATCTATGGTTAAGAAAGTTCCATCCCTTCCCTGCAGCATACCCGCAGTGAACTTGCTTGCTTCATCATCGCTGTAGCGGGAAACGGCAGTGCCGAAATCGATAGTGCCTGCAACAAGTTTCGCGCGTACCGAATCCATCTTTTTATACCCTTCAGACATTTCAATACTGGTCACCATCGGCGATTTAAGGATATGGCGCACCACGGCATCATCACCGTTCCTGCTTACAAGCTGCAGGATGTGATATCCAAACCTCGTTTTGAACGGGCTGCTGATCTGGCCTTCTTTAAGCGTGAATGCCTTGGCCATCCATGTAGGATCAAGGTCGCGCTGGTTGCGGTTGATCTCGTACTGGCCACCCCGGTCGCGGCTGCCCACATCTTCTGAATGCACTTTTGCAAGGGCGCCAAAATCACGGCCGCTTTCTATCTGCTTCTTGATATCCTGCAATTGCTGTATCGCATATTCTTCCGCATCGCGACTTGCCTTCGGGTAAGACACTATATGTCCTACCTCCAGTTCCATTTCATATAATGGAAGACTGTCGGTTGGTATGCGGTTGAAATATTGCTGCACTTCGTTCGGGGTGATCTTGATATCGTCAACGATCTTGTTGCGCATGGCTGCAGCCAGCTTCCTGTCGCGGAAGCCTTCGCGGAAATCTTCTTTAAGCTGGTAAACCGAGCGGCCCGCAACCCTTTCCAGTTCGTCCTTTGAACCATAGGCAGCGATGAACTGCCTGATCTGGAGGTCGATGTCTGCTTCCACTTCTTCATCGGTGATGGGGATAGAATCCTTCTCAGCCTGTAGAACGAGTGCTTTCACACCCATAGCCTGTTCAAGGGTCATGCACACAGGATCGGGAGGCAGGGGAATTCCCTGGCGCTGCATATCGGATAAGGTATTATCAATATCACTCTGGAGAACGATCTTGTTTCCCACCACCGCGATTATCTTATCGGCCACCAGTTTCTTTGGCTGCGCGAATACGGCAATGTTCATGAATACAAGCAGGGAAACACTGAAAAGTTTAGGGATCATTGGTCTCATTTTTACCATGGCTTCAAAATTACCATGGAGCAGGGCATTCAGCCGTAGGCGATGCTCCTTTAACAAATAATTGTAAGGAAGGGCACATCCTTCGATATGCCCTTCATTTTATAAGGTTCTTTTTACTTCTACTTCTTCGAACGACTCGATAATGTCGCCCACTTTGATATCATTATAGTTCCTGATCACGAGCCCGCACTCCATATTGGTTGATACCTCTTTCACGTCGTCGCGGAAGCGCTTGAGGCTTGCCAGTTCGCCGGTGTAGATAACGATACCATCGCGGATAAGCCTGATGCGGTTGTTACGAGCGATCTTCCCGTCGAGTACAAAGCAACCGGCAACGGTGGCCTTATCGAAACGGTAGGTCTCGCGGATCTCAACGTTACCGAGGATCTTGTCTTCAACCGTAGGTTCAAGCATACCTTCCATCGCGCTCTTGATCTCTTCGATCGCGTTGTAGATGATAGAGTAAAGCTTGATCTCGATTGCTTCGCTCTCGGCAAGCTTGGCTGCCTGAACAGAAGGACGGACGTTAAAGCCTATGATGATGGCATCCGATGCATTCGCGAGGGTAACATCACTTTCCGTGATCGCACCCACCGCCTTATGGATAACTTTCACCACGATCTCTTCGGTACTCAGTTTCTGCAGTGAATCCGAAAGTGCTTCCACGGAACCATCCACGTCACCTTTGATGATCACATTCAGTTCCTTGAAGTTTCCAAGAGCAAGACGACGACCGATCTCGTCGAGCGTGATATGCTTCTTGGAACGGATACCCTGCTCGCGCAGGATCTGCCCGCGTTTATATGCTGTTTCTCTCGCTTCCGCTTCGTTCGCGAATACCTTGAAGGTTTCACCCGCCTGCGGCGCGCCATTCAGCCCTAGGATAAGTGCCGGCGAGGAAGGAGGCGCTTCGTCTATGCGCTGGTTCCTTTCATTATACATCGCCTTCACCTTTCCAAAGTACTGGCCGGATACGATCATGTCGCCCGTACGCAGTGTTCCGTTCTGAACAAGGAGGGTTGCCACGTAACCACGGCCTTTATCGAGTGATGCCTCGATGACAGTACCGTTGGCCGGGCGTTTTGGATTCGCTTTCAGTTCAAGGATATCCGTTTCCAGGAGGATCTTTTCGAGAAGGAGGTCGATGTTCAGACCTGCTTTCGCGCTTATCTCCTGGCTCTGGAATTTACCACCCCAGCTTTCTACAAGTATGTTCATACCT
>JAEZEI010000026.1 GCA_023417815.1 Bacteroidota bacterium
GGTCCGAGTCCCGTCCGGTCCACTCTCACTTCTTTAGAAGCCTTTTAAATCAAGTATTTCAGATGCCTTTTTAATTATAGGGGGCAAAAGAGGGATCAATTATTAAGAATCAAAATTAAAATTTTGACATTTTAAATACTTTAATCCGTAATAAAAGCAAATAAATTATTAAAACAATACCAAAGAAAAGATATGTTGCAGTGAATTGTCTGTAAAGTAATAGCCTAGGGTTAATTTTCTCATCGTATTGTAATCCGAAATCAATAAAAGGATAAAAAGGCCTCAACAAAAAGTATTGAGTTTTCGCTTTTGATTGCTCCTGGTACTCAAAATAGATCTCTTTAGAACTAGGTAGCGCTAATTGATAGGATAATAAACCAATAGCAAATGATATAATAAGATAAATAAGTAAGGACTTACTCAGAAGTCTTTTAAATTTTATCTTATTGGGCACAGGTGGTGGAATTGGTATAATTGTAGGAATCAATTCCGGAAATGAAATAGCTTTTTCCCAATCTGGCCTATCACTTCGCCATATTAAGGTTTCCTCATAGAGATTAAATTGAAGTAATTCAACTAAACTTAAAGGGCCTAATTTTTTATTTTTTACTATAGCATAGTATTTTATTTTTTGATCATCCATCAAAAAGCTTTAGTTTGTAAAACTATAATTTTATATTGTACCTGCTATTGGGGGATAATTGAGGAATCCCTTTGATCCTCTAAAAATCCCAATCTTCTTAAGAGTTTAACACCATCATCTGTTAGCTCAAAAAATGAAAATGACCCTCCAGCTGAATTTTCAACGAATTTGATTAGCCCTAATTCAATAAAATTTGGTATAAATACATTGTTTTTCGAAATTGACTTTCCTTCTCCTATTTGGATAGCCATCTTCCTAAATTCATCTAAGATTCCCTTACTTGACAATCTGTTAATAAGTCTATCTTCTAATGATAATTCCGGTTTATTTTCAGTAAATGTCACTTCATCAGGATCATTCTTTTTTAAAAGGTCTGAATTCTCAATTTCGAGAGTTTTGATACGACTTTCTAAACGATGCCTTTTATCCCTTTCCTTATCCAACTCTACTTCTAGTTCATTACTGTGTTCTTTAAGTTGTAGATAGAAACTTTTTAACACTACAGAGCTTTTGTCACTGATTTTGTAAATCCATGGAGCAACTGTCTTTTCTGAAAAGTTTATAATTAATCTCGATACATTAAGCAAAATATATGTGAGAGCTAAAACTCCGAATGCCCAAAAGATATTCCAGCCTAGATTTTCAAGAAAATTATGTGCCTTAAAGTATTCCTTTATAAATGAGATTTTATCTATTTGTTTCGCACTTTTATCAAAAGTGAAGATTCCGTAAACTAATTCCCAATTTCGTATTATCCAAACTAACAAATATGTCCCTAAAAATGGGTTAGTAACTCTCTCTCTAAAATTGTCCTTAAAAGAAATTAAAAAGTCCTTTATCATTTTTTTCAAGTTATTCTGTTGAACCTAAAAAGTAAATTGGATGTAAAGGCAGCATATATTTCTGCTCATCAGTCATCTTTTCATAATGCTTGATCCACAAATCCAAAAAACGGCTGAAGTCAATTAGTTCTATGTGCCTGGTAGAACTTTTAGCTTCGATTTTCGCAGGGTGACCAAATTCTCCACTTGTTACAAAAATGCCTACATCATTTTGCCTTTTCATTGCTCCGCTAAGTTTCTGTATTTCATCGGAACTAATTTTAGCTTCCGGTCTGTGCTTAACCTGTACGATTATTCTAGGTGGAATAGTTCCTAAGGGATCAGAATATGCAATAATATCAATCCCACCATCCTTTCCTCTTGGTGCAATCTCTGATATATGATAATTCATGGCACTCAGTAAAGCAGCCACTAAGTCTTGAAACTCATAAGGATTCTTGGCTAAAATATAATTTCTCAAACTTTCAGTTGCTTTGCCCTCATATTGTTCTAAAAGAGCAGTTTGAGATTTTTCAAAAGGAATTTCTTCAGCATTGGCTTTTGGATCAATTAAGGTCTTTATTACATTTGAGTTTTGGGAATTCTTCCATTCTCTAAATGCCTTAGTAGCAGTATTTAATAATTCTTCGGGCCCAAGCTTCATGGCATCTTCTCCTTCTTTCGTCAAAATCCATGTCCCCTTAGATTTCTGAAGAAATCCAGCCTTTATACAATCAATTGTAAAAAAGTGTAAAATACTTTCCCATCTAATATAACCTGTGGACTCGTATCTTTCTTTTTCCCATTCAGTAAAAGCCAACCTTTTTCTTAGTTCTTCAAATATTTCAAAGCTCTTAAGACTGCCACCGTTTTCCTTTAAAATCTTAAAAGTTTCAAAAATGGTTTTCACGGCCACTTGTTTTGAGGGTGAAATTTCCTTTGCCATATTCATATTTTATATTATCCTAAAAAAACCGTTCTTGTCTTTACTGATTAAAACAATAATTACACAGAGGCTGACTTTTGGAAGTTGAATCATCCTTTCCGCACCTATGACAGAAATTCTCCTGGTAGTCACTATCTCCCCAATTACTCCAAACAGTATAACAAGAATCACAAAGTGGGCTATAAATGCTATACCTTATAGAATCTTTGCACCGAATACAATAGCCTACAGTGGGTTTAAATGATGTTGAAACGGCCTTTTCTTTTCTGAATAATTCTGTAATACTTTTAGACTTATTTCTGATTTCTTCTTTTCTAGCAGCTTTTAAGATAGAAAGTGCTTCAATTTCCGCATCTTTAAATAATTCAGGATCTTTTTTCCTGTCAATAAGAACTCCCATTTCCCGATTTTTGTTTTCTGAGTGTTCATACATATTCATTGACGTAATAACCATTTTATCCTCATTCATGTAGCATTTGGCATGAAGGCTATCTAATGAATGTAGTTCAACATTAGGCAAGGAAATAAGAATCTTTTTCTGATCGTGGGTTAATTTATCTGTTCTAAAAACTAGCTTAATAGAGATTGACTTTTCGGATGCCTCTGATAGCCTTTGTTGAAGAGTTTTTGAAATTTGTAGGTATGGAGAAATTAGTATTATCCTTTCTTTTGCCTTCATTATTAAATCTTCCAATTGATCCGAAGCTCCTGCAGTCCTTAAAAATTTTGCCATCGGAGGTTTATAGTTATAGGTTTTCTAAAATTATCGTTGTTCTTCATTTAAAGCTTTACTACTTTTTACCTTTTTCTTTTCCAAACATTCCCGCCGTATACTTCTCATACAACTCAAACAAAAATTCAATCCGCTTTGATTCATTTTGGAATGGCTGCGATCTGTAGCACTGATCAACTGCTTTATCCAATGCCTGGTGCGCCTTCACTAGTACTGGCGGCATGGTGTTAGGATCGTATAAATCACCAAGACTACTTTCAGGAAACTGTGCTCTAGAATCTAAAACAGCTTGCGCTGCCTTTTCTACTGTTTCACATTGCTTTTGTGAAGGATTTTCAGGCCAAGGGAAATTGTTATACACCACAGAGTTGGAATAAGTATATCTACTTTCTAAACGTCCACAGACATATTTTGTCCATGTCATATGCATTATCGAGGTTAGAACTCCAAAATGCCACATTTCAGCATCAGGAATTAGTTGAAGCCTGTTAGTAGGAATTATATTTTCGTTTAGGAAAGCTATCGGTATATAATCTCTTTTCTCAGAAGAAACTTCAGGGATTACTATAAAATTTACAGGGTTTAAGGTATCTCTAAACAAATAAGGGGTATCTGCAAGTTTCCTCGCTCCTAGATCACTACTCTGTAATCTTACTTGCTTTGTTGCCCTAATTCTTTCCATTACTAAAGGCATTTCTTTTATTTCATTAGGATTTGCATTAACTAGCCACAAACACCATCTTTTTTTATTATGAAGAAGTTCTTCAGCACCCATTAATTGTTTTATAAATTTTATCGCTTTGGGTTCATTTTTCAAAAAATCACTTAATTCACTGTCCTCTATAATTAAATTTCCTCCATCTACTGGCTTATTTCCCCATACCATTCGAGGAACTTGACAAATTGGGTTAGTTCTTCTTACTATATAACTATCCTTTCCATCAACTAAATAAGGGTTTATATTAGTTGTTTCTAACAGATGCGTAGTATCAGAAACAAAATCATATTCATATATTTTTTTATTGTCAATATTAAAATTTGAAAAACCAATGATCACTACATGTACACCTGCATTATTTCGTGCCTCATTTGACCATTTAAATGATCTGTATGCAAAATGAATTTTTATGTGGTATTTAAACAATTCATTCCATAGAGTTCCAACCTGTTCACCTTGGGAAATAGAATTCGTGCTTACAAACGCTATTTTAGTTCTAGGTAAAAATTGGTTTTCTTTCGCTTGATACTTGACTAAATATTTCGCGGCTTTTTGGTACCAACCTGATACATAATCTAACACCCCAGCGCCTTTTACATTTAAAAAGAGAATAGCCATATCAGCTTTTTGCTCCTTGTTTTGCAAATGCTTACCAACGAAGGGTGGATTTCCAAAAATATAATGAAACCTGGAAGGTTCCTTCTCCCATGGCATCGGATCAATTAAGCCTTGCCATTCTATTCTCAAAGCATTACCATAAACGATAGTTGCAGATTTTTTTAAGGGGATGCGCTTAAAATATTCGCCAAATTGTTGACTGGCTATATTATTCAACTGGTGATCCATCAGCCACATGGCAACCTGGGCAATATGGCTGGGGAATTCTTCGTATTCAATACCATAAAACTGGTCTACATCTACAAGGAAATAATCATTAATACTCATAACCTGCTGGCCTTTCAGTAGACTTTTTACAATTTCCAATTCGAGTAACCTTATTTCCCTGTAGGCTATGATCAGGAAATTTCCGCATCCACAAGCAGGATCTAAGAAACGAAGACGGCTTATTTTTTCATGGAGCTTTTTTAATTTGCCTTTATCATTCTTTACTGATTCATATTCTTTCCATAAATCATCAAGAAATAATGGCTTGATCACTTTAAGAATATTCTTCTCACTTGTGTAGTGTGCCCCTAAATTTCTCCTGGCTTTTTCATCCATTACGCTCTGGAACAATGAGCCAAATATGGCAGGTGAAATCCTGCTCCAGTCTAGTGCACAACAATCTAATAGAAGCTTTCTCATTTTGCTATCGAAAGCCGCTACCGGAAGATTTTCCTCAAAAAGTTTTCCGTTTACATAGGGAAAGGCATTCAAAGCCTCATCCAGAACCTTTAGCCTCTGAGGATTGTCTGTATTTAATATCTGGAAAAGCTGGGAGATCTGAGCCGCCAGATCGCTGCCGTCCTCTTTTGTTTTGGTTTCTATGAAATCAAGAAAAATTCCTCTTTCGAATATTCCCGTATCATCCGCAAACAGGCAGAAAAGTAACCTTACAAGGTAAACTTCAAGATTATGGCCGTCATATCCTATTTCCTTCAACTTATCATGAAGCTTACCCATCCGCTCGGCTGCTTCAATGTTTACCGGATCCTGTTCTTTATATGTCCTTTTTTGATAGCCGGCAAGTGGAGCAAAAACCTGGATATGCTTTATCAGATCCGGTAAGGTAAAATTCACCTTCTCTCCATCCTCATTATAAACCACGAAATCATGGAAATCGGAAACCATGATCATTTTAGGCAATTCATATTCTTTCAATCCATGGCAATACTCTTTTGCCTGCTTATAGGCCTTCTCCAGATCCTTCCCTTTGCTTTTCATCTCCACCAGCAGCATTCCTGGCCACAATAAGTCTATATACCCATCTCCGGCATCCAATTTCTTTACCCGGTGCTCGAAAGTGGATACCCTTCTTTTGGTTATCCCGAAAACATTTAAAAATTCAATGAGAAATTCTTTGGCGTCGGCTTCTTCCCGGTGAACATCTTTCCATTCGTTGCTAAAAGCCACGGCACGGCTTTTAATCTCATTCCAGCTTAGGGTACTCATTCAGTTTTAGCTTTGGACGGGTAATTTAAGAAAATACGGGTTTATACCCTTTAAGGAATTAGGGAACAGTAACGTTTTATTTCACCTACTTCAATATTGAGTATCCCTTTATGCTCTTCTCTCCACCGTATTTTCCACATCCTTTCATTCTAAACCCAGAATTTTTCAAAGAAATATTTTAATACCCAAAAACCTTATCTGTAAAGGGTTCCAGAAAATTTAAGCGCAAGAACATTATGAATTTTTAAAAATATTTTTTATCCTCATACAAGATTTTCCTTGTGAAACATATTATTCTATGATAGAGCCATTCCCCTAATGTGGTATGAACCTTAAAACCTTAATACTAAAAGCTGCTTCCGGAGATATCGTTTCTGAATATGGGTTATATAATCATTATCTAAAAAGAATGAAAGGGGCAGCCTTTAAAATCCTGAATAATAAAGAAGCTGTGCTTAATGCCCTGAATGATGGCTTTACTTATTTCATCAGGAAACTACAGACAGATTTTGTTTATTCTTCGGATGAAGAAACGGAAGCCTACCTGTACTCGACCATTAAAAATGAATGCCTGAAACACTGTAATAAGGTCAACGGGAATAACGATAAGAAAAAGAAGAAAAAAGATACAGATAACTACCTGGGCGAAAAAGAGGAAACGTCATCGGATGAATCCAATAAAAAGGCACATGTCATCAAAATGGTTCCATATGAAGAAATGAATGACAGCGGAATTTCACCGGAGGTTATTGCGAATATGGAAAAAGAGGAGATCCGGAAACTCTTAGCCTGTATGCCTGAAGGTTACAGGAGGGTGTTTCTACTTTATGAGATAGAGGGATACAGCCATGCGGAGATAGCCCAGATCATGAATATTTCCGTTGGTACCTGTCACTCGCAGCTAAAACATGCGAAAGAATTCCTCAAGAATTTAATAAATAATAAAATGGTGAAAGATGGAACAGAAAACTGAAAGGGAGTTCAGCGCGTGGAGAGAAAAACTGATGCTGGATGAAGACACTCCTGAAGAAAAAGCTGAAAATGAAGCGCTGTGGAAAAGGATTGAAGCGAGACTTATTCCTATGAATAAGGAACTGCGTAATAAGCGCAGGAAGAAAAAGGCAATTCATATCCTCCGCTACGCCACGGCCGCCATCTTTATCTTCTTCTTCGTGATGCCTTTGTTCCATACCCCACCCGGCAACCCGAAGCTGATAGGAAAGAAAGTGCTCCCGGTTATAAAAGATAAAACCGAAAGCAAAACGGTGATCATACCTGCGGAAACCAATGTGAAGCCTGATTTTATAAAGGTTGCTCCACGAAAGGTATTACCGAAACAGGATGTTATACCGGCGCTTCATACAAACAACAACCAACTACTGGCCGTTGATAACCCCAAAATGATAGATCCGGAACCTCCAAACCTTGTACAATACACCCCGGAGCCGGACCTGCTGCAACCCATAGCCAGGAACGAGCTGCCGACTATTCATACTAATGAGGTGAAGGCTCACCCTGTTTCAACGGTAAGTACAATGATCTATGTAAGAAAGATCATTAAGCAGCAAACAAACCAAACTGCTAAAGCCAATTCTGAAAGCTTTGAACATACTTTAAACTTTTAACCAACAACAATGAAGCAATTTATTCTGGTGCTGGTAAGCGCCCTGGGAATGATGTGTGCCAGCGCACAAAAATTCACCTACGACCCCGAGTTTAAAAGAACCTTCCAGGTGGAACTAAAGGAAGGTGAGGAAATGAAGGTGGAACTTTCATCGGCAGATCAACTCAATGTACTGCCCAACCCCGATTCTCTGATAAGGCTCCTGCATAAAGCCCTGGCAGACCTGGATGATACACTTACCACCAACCTTTACCCGGTCCATATTTATTATATCGCAGGAGATTCTGCGGATGCGGTGATCAGGGTAAAGAAATGGCCCCTGCTCAATCAACAATTCATCATCGTGAATGGAGAGGTCTCCCGCTTCAAAGATGTACAGGATACCGTAGTGATCGAAGGCTGGACGGCCCCGGAGAAATTGTACCGGTTTACCTTCTACCTCAATTTCATTGGTAACCTTAAGAATTATACTGACAGTTGGCTGCAGGAGCAGATGGCTACATTAAAAGAGAATATGGATGGTGCCTGGGTCAATGCCAAAACCCACTATTACCTTAAAGGTGCACCGGGCATCACAGCTCCTGCTCCATCGGGCAAACCGGTAAATAAACGAATGCTGTTAATACGTCCTTCAATAGATATCCAGAACTACCGCGAAGCATTCATTCCTTCCATAAGCCTGGGACTGACCGTCGCCCGGAACCATGCAGGGAAATATTATGAATACGGCATCAGCAGCGAGGTGCATTTCAGGTTTGGAAACGATATGGACGGCAACTCCAGGACCTATATCAATTCATTCATAACAGCCCATTTTGGAAAGGGATGGTCTACCGAATCAGGTTTCGCGCCTAATCGGTTATTCCCTTACGTATCTCTCAGCTATTCGCCCAACAACAAGGGCAATGTATACCGCGAGGATCATACGTTCCGCCTTGGTGTAGGCCGATTCTTCCTCGGCAACAAAACAACCAAGATAGAACCGGGGATATATGTAGATGGTGCATTTAAAAGCGCAACCCCTAGTTTGAGATTGGTACAGGCTTTCTAGAAAAATGAATGTTTCCCGCAGATTTTCGCAAATGAACCGCAGATCACCGCGGATTAGATCGTAATCTGCGTACATCTGCGCTGTAAACTGAGGCACATAATTATTGGGCTGAATGATCTGCGTGCATCTGCGGGAACTGTCTTTTAATCGAAATGGAATTAAATACCCATACAAAAATGCCAGATGAATCATGAACCCCCACACAACCAGGCGAGCCTACACCCGCAAAGAGATGTGCAGAATGTACCGGGTCACCTATAAAACCTTTGCCAAATGGATCGAACCTTTCAGCGGGGAGATCAATACCACCGGCAACAGGATATTTACGATCAGGGAAGTGAATTATATTTTTTCAAGACTCGGATCGCCATTTGAAAAGAAGGAAATGGCATGACAGGTAACCTCTAACCGTTTCTTATCTTTACAGGATGCTGCCGAAACACTTACCGCTCTTCCTGCTTACCCTAACCACCCTGGCATCCAGTGCCCAATTGCCGGATTGCAGCAACAACCGCCGGCTGGGATACTTTCTTACGCCCAGCGGTATTCACTGCGTTGACTTCGACGACCCTTCCCAGTCGTTCCCGAATACCATCAATGTGCCCCCGGATGCAATGGGACTTGTGATCAGCAGGAACCTTAATGCGCCTACACCGGCTACCACCTTCTATACCGTAATAAATAAGAAATATCATTATTATGACGGGAATGCCTGGGTGAATACCAACCACTATGCAGGGGAAGGAGTTAATCCCGGTGGGGGCGGTGGCTATATTTTCAATAAAGGACCTGCAGGTATGGTACACCGTTATGATGGCACCGGCGATGCACAGTTACTTGTTACCACAGGTATAGCAGGGGTGGCAGATATACCGGTTGACCAGTGCGGGAACTTCTACCTGATGAAGAACAGCTCACCGCAGGGACTTATGAAATACAATGCAGAAGGTGAACTGATAGAGACCTTTGTGGTCCTGGGCGCACCCCTCTATACCGGCGGCGGTGGTATAGTGATCATAGGTAACGAGGTCTATTATGATGATATGTCTGTACCAGGACCATCACAACTGCTTCATGGGGTGATCTCCGGCGGAGCGGTCGATTTCCTGCCTTCAGGTATCTTCCTCGCTGATGTCACGGATGCCGCTTCCTGTCCCTCTGCTGCTACACGCGTAGAGACAACCGATACCCTGGTGTGTGCCACTGCACTTCCTTTCACATGGATGGGCAATTCCTATTCGCACGCCGGTACGTATACGCATTCCACCACGGGCAACAGCGGCTGCGATTCGGTGGCGATACTGAACCTGGGCATCAATGCTGCCATACCCGTCACCAATATCGATTCAGGAGTTTGCATCACCAGCCTGCCGATAGACTGGAACGGTATTACCATTACCGGCCCCGGCTCCTACTCCGTAACACTGGCAGGGATCAGTGGCTGCGACTCCGTCGTCAACATGACGCTCACAGTTTCTCCTGTCCCGGATCCGCCGGTAGCAACATCCCTTCTCCAATACTGCAGGTTTGAAGATGCTCCTCCCCTCACCGCCTCGGGCCCGGGAGAAATGATCTGGCATACTACAGCCACAGGCGGAACAGGTTCCTTATCGGCTCCAAAACCTTCCACCGCTGAACCGGGAACCAGGATATACTATGTGAGCAACAGGGTGAACGGCTGCGAGAGTTTTCGCACACCGGTCTCCGTTAGTGTGCTGCCTGCACCATTGTTAGGCCCCGACCAACTCGTTCGCCTGTGCTTTGGCACTTCCATAAATCTTAACAGCCTGCCCGAAAGCAATGAGCCGGGTACGTGGACAATAGATGCCAGCCCTGTCCCGAACCCTGCTTCCGTTTCAGAAGCAGGCAACTACCGGTTGGTGGTCACTAACAGCATGGGATGTTCTGATACCCTGCTGGCAGAACTAAGGATACAGCCGCAGCTCTTTGCCAATGCGGGCGCCAACGACAGCATCATGATCGGCTTTTTATACCAGTTGCAGGGCTCCGGGGGACTGCACTATGAATGGTCGCCTGCAAGCGTACTTAATGATCCCTTTATTTCAAATCCTACCGCAACCCTGGTCCGTGATACAGAATTCAGCCTGGCGGTGCGGGACGAACTGGGATGCGCTGCCTATGATACCGTTTTCATAAAAGCCTATGAAGGAACGGAGATCTGGCTGCCCACCGCCTTCACGCCCGATGGTGATGGCCGCAATGATATCTTCCGCATCCTTTCATCTGCCATAAAGCGACTGGATCATTTCCGCATCTTCAACCGCCTTGGTGAAGTGGTGTTCGATACCCGTGATGTTTCCCGCGGCTGGGATGGCACGTACAAAGGGATGAACCAGGAAACAGGCACCTATATCTGGAGCCTCCAGGCCCTCGACAACCAGGGAAGGTTACGGAATATGAAGGGTGCGTTTACGTTGATACGTTAATTCCCTCACTATCTTTACCGCATGCTTTCTTACACCGAAGAAAATTATCTGAAGGCCATGCTGCATCTCACCTTTGAACAGGGACTCAAAGATGCTGGCACCAACGAACTGGCAACACAACTGGAACTGAAACCGGCAACGGTGAACGATATGCTGAAAAAGCTGCGCCACAAAAAACTGGTCGACTACCGCAAATACGGCAGGATAACCCTCACCGCGGAGGGAAAGAAAAAGGCGGTGGATGTAGTGCGGCGTCACCGGCTGTGGGAGACCTTCCTTTACAGCAAGCTTGGCTTTACCTGGGACGAGGTGCATGAAGTTGCCGAACAGCTCGAGCATATCCAAAGCCAGAAGCTGATCGACAAGCTGGATAAATTCCTGGGCCATCCCGCCTATGATCCGCATGGCGATGTTATCCCCGATGCCTCCGGGAAAATTAAACAGCCCATTAAAAAGACCCTTGGCGAAGAGCTGGTGGGACACGAGGTGATGATGGTGGGCGTGAAGAACAATTCAGCTGCATTTCTTCAATACGTAGATAAAGTGGGCCTGAGCCTGAACAAACCGGTGAAGATCCTCTCCCGCGAGCCGTATGATCAGTCGTTGGAGATCGATGTGAACGGGAAGAAATGTACTGTAAGCCGCAAGTTCGCGGAGAATATCCTGATCGTGTGCAGGGTGTGTGATAAAATGAAAAAGTAAAGTTGCATTGGGTAAGGAAAGTTTCTCTCAGATCATCGCTGATTACAGCGCAGACTTTCGCCGATCTGCGTTTATCTGCGAAAACAGCCGCGAGAATCTGCGCCCGCCCGTACGAACGTTACGTTCGGGCGGGGGAACCATTATTATGAAAAGGTTTTATTCAACCTCACGGTCACCTGATATTTCCACCGGTTCCTCTACTTCGGGCAATACCTCTTTCTTCTTCTCCATATAATGGAACACCACCAATGATATAACCAGCCACATGATCCCCATGGCTGCCCCGGCGAGGATATCACTCGTATAATGCACATTAAGGTAAACCCTGCTTAATGCGATCAGCACCGCGATGGCAATAAACACGAACATCAGCAAATACCGCAGCCATTTCCGCTTCGTTTCCCTGAACACGATGAATGCCAGCAGCCCGAAGAAGGTGAAGCTCATAAAGGCATGCCCGCTTGGAAAGCTCAGTCCTGATACCCGTTCAATGAGCGGCTCTGCGGGGCGCGGGCGACCGAAGATCTGCTTCAGGGTGAACATGAGCAGCAGGCTGCTGAGGGCGATCGACATCACCTGGATGCCCAGCCATTTATTGCGGATGATGAAGAAGGCATAGACCATTATGGCCAGGTTGGCAGGGATCAGGAAATGATGCGAACCTATAATGGTAATGAAACTGAAAAAGCGTGTAAGCCCCGGCGATACTATAGTGCCTACATAATCGATCGCTGCCTGGTCGAGCGTGAATTCTGCATCAATGAAAACCTCGTCGATCAGTTGCACCGCGCCGTACAGGCAGCCAAAGAACAGCACGAGAACGATCAGCAATTCTATCGTCAACAGCTTCAGTGCATTCAGCACCCATTTCCCTGTACGGTTTATGAACATCTTCATTGATCAGATCTTTAATGAATATAATTCCACTTCGGAGGATTTCCCTTTCAGGTCAACCATGCCCAGGCTCTCCGCCTGCCAGTCTTTAAGTTCGCTCAATTCAAAGAATTCGCGGGAAACGATGAACTTCTGGTTAAGCTCATTGCAGGCGCTGCGTATCCTTGCCGTGGTGTTCATGGTGTCGCCGCTCATGGCAAGGTCTTTCTTTATCACCCCTATCTCTCCTACCGTTACATCGCCAACATGAATGCCCACCCTGAATTCGGGGATGATGCTGTACAGCCGCCTGAAGCGTTCGCTGTTCTTCTGGATGTTCTTGCGCGCCTCGATAACAGAAGCCAGGCATCGCCTGATATTCTTCCTGTTGGTGCTCCAGCTCACCACGATCTCATCGCCCACGTACTGGTATATCCTGCCGTTATATTCGATGAGGGCCATGGATACATTATAGATGAACTCCCGGATGAACAGGAAATAATGCTGGTGGCCGAGCTTCTCTGCTATGGGAGTGGAATCCTTCAGGTCGATGAACATCACTATCCTGTTCTCCACCTTGGGATGAAAGTATTTTCCCATGATGATGTCGAGGAACACCCCGGGCGAATATTTCTCATTCACTTCTATATATAGCTGGGTCACGATGAGCAGGAACACCCAGTAGATGGTCTTCTCAACGAGCCAGCCGCGGTGCATCGATTCGCGGAAGAACTTGTTCATGGCATCGCTCAGTGAATAATTCAGCAGTACAAGGTCCTGCACGATATGCACCAGGAAGTTCATGAGCAATGCTGCGAAGAGGATCACCAGGGTCTTCAGTAAAAAGTTTATCCATAGCGGGAACCTGCGGAAGATGGTCTTTAGGGTGAAGACGAACAGGTAGCCGAGGATGAAGCTCATTAGGAATACCAGCGCTTCCCGTGCTATAATGGATCGCATCGGGTTGGGAAGATGGCTGATATCGGTGAGAACCAGCAACAGGAAATCGATAAGGGTCCAGAATACGGCGATCACCAGGATAGTCTTGATCCGGTAGCGGCTTAGCCCTGACGTATATGACTGTTCCAGTGTGTTCATGCCTGGTTGCTGAGGTAATTAAAGATCTCTTTCTGTGCATTGAAAGGGGGCAATCCGTTCTCCACTTTCTTAAAGCTGTGATCGGGAAGTATCTCCACCGCATTGGTGTTATCCTTCCACTGCATCTCGAAATAATCTTCCAGTTCACGCCTGCATTTATCTTCCACAATGTTCATGCAAACCTCTATCCTGTGCCTGAGGTTGCGGGTCATAAGATCCGACGAGCCCATCAGGATCACTGGGTCTTCCACCCCGAACAGCACTATCCGGGTATGCTCCAAAAACCTGTCTACGATCCTGCGCACTGTGATATTATCGCTCAGCCCTTTCACCCCCGGTACCACACAACATACGCTTCTTGCAATGATCCTTACTTCCACCCCTGCCTTTGATGCCTTATACAACTGGTTGATGAACCAGGGTTCTTCAAGATTGTTAACCTTTATCCTTATAAGTCCCTTTCCTCCCTTCTCTACCTTCCTGACCTCCTTGGTAATAAGGTTTTCCAGGTCATTCACCATATTGAACCTTGAAACGGAAAGCTCCCTGAATTTCGCCTTCTTCTGCCCAGCCTTCTTCTGTTGCAGGAATTCAAAGAGGGCCATCATCTCTTTAACCACTTCCCTTCTAACGGTGAACAATACATGATCCGTATAAAAACGCGCGGTGGACTCATTAAAGTTGCCGGTGCTGAGCACCGCGAAGCTCACTGATTGCTTACCGATATTCTTATGCACCACGGCGATCTTGCTGTGCACTTTTATGAGAGGCTCGCTGTAAATAATGGTTATCCCTGCCTGCTTCATCAGCCTGCTCCACCGTATATTGTTCGCCTCATCGAACCTGGCCTTCAGCTCAATGAAGGCGGTGACCTTCTTTCCATTCCGGGCAGCGCTGATCAGTGCATTGGCGATGTGCGATTCGGCCGCAACCCTGTACAGGGTGATATAGATATGGGTAACGTCTTCATCCACCGCAGCCTGGTTAAAGAAACTCAGCACGGGGGAATAGGAATGATATGGCAGGTGAATCAGGATATCCTTTTCGATAACGGCGTTGAAGATATCACCGGTAACTGCTGCCGGCGGATAGGTCATGGCCTTGAACGGCGGGAACTGCAGTTTCTTATCGAATACCGGGAAGGAGTTAAGGTCGCTCAGGTTATGATACCTTCCTCCCTCGAACATATCAGAGATGTTCACCTGGAACAGCGAAGCGAGAAAAACCTGCATGGCGGGAGGCATTCCGTTCTCAAAAAGAAAACGCGAAGCCGTGCCGAAATCACGGCGTGCAAGCTGCTTCTCCATCTTATCGAGCAGGGCAAAGCTGTATTCGTCCAACAGCTCCAGTTCTGCATCCCTGTTCACTTTTAAACTGTACACCCCTTCTACTTTCTGACCAGGGAACAGCATAGAGATATTCTCCCTGATGATATCATCAATGAAAACCACATAGTGCTGGTCTTCCTGGTCGGATAACACATAGAATCTCTTAAGCTTGTTGGAAGGAATATTCACCAGCATGTGCCGCTTCGAATTTTTCACCGGGTCGGTAAGGGTAACGGCAAAGTATAGCTGGTTATTCTCCGGCATAAAATCCACTGCAGCCTCCGAGCCAAGCAGGATGGGCTGAATGAAAGAAAGCACCTGCGTCACAAAGATCTCCCGAACTTCCCTGAAGTGCTCATGCCTGATCTTTTCATTATAATAGAAGTGAATGCCATGTTCTTTCAGTTCGGGGATCACCTTTTCCAGGAATATCTCGCCGAATTCTGTGAGCTGCGCGGAAATCCTGGCCTGTACCTCTTCCACCACCCCGGGCCCCTGCTTCACTGCTTCCTTCTTCAACACTTTCTTGTTCATCATGGATAGCGCGATCAGCGCCGGGTAGCGTATGCGGAAGAATTCATCGAGGTTGGAAGAGAAGATCGCCAGGAACTTCATCCTTTCATATACAGGCAGGTCGGGGTTGTTCGCCTGTTGCAGAACGAGATGATTGAAGCCAAGCCAGCTTAGGTCCCTGTTGTAGATCATAGCGCATATTAAAAGGGCGAGCCCTTGCTGTTCGTGGCAGGGGCCGCACCGCCAGCTTCATGCAACATTACAGCAAGACCGAAGGCGATCACTGATATAATGATCCCTGTCATGAAAATATTGTATGCAAGGCGGGTAAGCTTGTACTTTTTGCCCAGAACAGAACCGAGGTAATAAATATCCTGGATGATGGAACTATACAGGTAGTCTGAATCATTCATCATCGACCGCATGGCACGGTCATACTTCTCGTAAGGAACCTTATGGAAGTTCCCGAAGAACAGGAGGTTTGTTTTCTTGTTGGTGATGTCCACATCATCGAACACACCCGACGACACCTTTGGCCTTGTTGCGAGTATGGCAATGATGATGGTTGACACCGAGGAAATGAGGAATATGGCTGTCGGGATCACCAGGTGCGGGTCCGTAGGCAGCCTCCTCAAAAGCACGGTCAGTATCACGGATATGATAATGGCATTAACGGAAATAAGGATGTTCGCCTTGTTATCGGCCATCTCGCTGAGCTGGATATGATTCTGCGAGGTGAGGCGAAGCATGGTCTGCATCCCTTTCCTGGTGCCCATCTGTTCGGTGATCACCAGGTTGGGCTCGTTCATTATCTTATCCACTTTCTTTTTTGCCTTCTTTTGATTTTTCATTTTACGCAGATTGAGAAGATCCCTGCAGTAGCTGGTAAAGTAGGTGTGCTCTTCCAGCAGCTTGCTGGTGGAGAGGTTGAAGCCTTCACGCGTGACCTGCTCCTTCCCCAGGGCCTGTATCTCCCTGAACACATTATTATTGCTTTCCTTGAAATCCTTGGTACCGAGATTGAACGTATCGGCATCGCAGATGATCTCCTGCAGCAGGTTCTTTGGTTCGCGCGGCGATCTTGTTGCCATGATGCATCCTTCGGCTTCGGTAAGCACCTCCTCTTCCAGGCTGTATTCCTTTGCGAACGATCTTAACAGTTCAACGCTGTTTTCTTCATGCCCTTCAGGATCACCGATCAAAAAACCGGTATCATGGAACCAGGCAGCGAGGTAGATGATCAATGTTTCCTTTTCACTGAGCTGGTAATGCGCTGCTATCTGGCTGGCCTTGCCCACCACGTAGCGTGTATGCTGCAGGTTATGATAGTGCAGCCTGGGATCATTATGCTCCTGGTATAAGCGGGTAACATACTGTTCTGCGCGTTTAAAAAGGTTGTTAGGATCCATGGCTTTAAAATGTTAGGTTGAACCGGGTGCCGATGGAAAGATTGAACAGGCTTTCTTCTTCGGAGAACCCGACCGTTGCTGTTATTGCCAGCAATCTATAAGGTACATAATAAATTCCACCGCCATAAGCGCTGTGCCACTTGCGCGAAGATTCCTTCTCCAGCCATACCCTTCCTATGTCGTAGAATCCAACCAGGCCTACATCACCGGGGAATACGTATGACCTTGAGGTAAAGAGCTTATACCGCAGTTCCGCGCTTCCGTATGCCATCGACCTTCCTGAGAACCTGTTCTTCCTGAAACCTCTCAGGTAATTGTTCGCACCGAGGTTCATAGCCTGGAAGTATTCAAAATTACGACTGAATATATGTCCCACCCCGAAACGCAGGATGGCATTTATCCGGCTTGGTTCTGCCACCGCAGCATAGATGGTCATGTCAGAAGTGATCCTTGATATATCATCACTGTTATCATTCATCCCTTTAGCCACCAAAAAATCGGTGAACCATGTGATCCCCCGCGTCGGGTTCAGTTCATTATTGATATAACGGATATCTAGTTTTGAACGCGCACCGAGGTACTGTTTTCTTCCATAGATGGAAGCGGAATCAGCCCCTATCACCATTGGATCGGCAAGTATCCGGTCCTTGTTATTCTCAAACCTGTTCCAGTAATGGTAATAGGTAGGACCAAGAGAAAAATGCAGGATATCGTTGAAACGCTTTCTTATCAGGGCATCCACTTCAAAGTATTTGTAGCGTGTACGATAATAGGAAAGGCTGCTGTCCTTTTCGAACTTTGTGCTGTTGCCAAGGCCAAAGAAATTATTCAGCGTAGGATTCACGAAATCGGCATTCAGGATCAGGTCGCCTTTGGAGATTACCTGGTTGAAAGTTCCGCGGTAGTTTGCCTGGTAGGCTTCGCGCATCGGCGCAAACAGGGTCGTGAACTTCTGGTTGGTGGCATAAGGCTCCTTGCGGAATCCAAAGGTTCGGGCGGTAAAGCCAACGCCTGCCAGCAACCCGTCTTCCGGGTTATAACCAATGCGGAATTGGGGAAACTGGAAATAGTTGTATTCGAATCCTTTGAATTCATAACGGATCACATCCACATTATTACCGTATTCCAGGTTAGTTCTCCTGCTCTTTAGCACTTTGTTATCCTCCTGCCTGAGGTCGTACAAAAACTTGCGCACATTTCCGCCAAGGTCGAACGTATCATTCCCTTTCCCGCCAATGAAGCGCACTTTTATCCTGGAATCCACATCATCATCCACCACGAATTTATCGGCTTCATTGAACCCGAAGATGATAAGCTCGCGGGTATGCTTCTGGTCAAATGTACGGTTGAACATCACCGCGCCGGTATCTGATTCCGCCGTAAGCTTGTAGGTGGTAAGGTGCAGGCCGTTATCCGCCTTCTTCAGGTGGAACAGTTCGCGTTTGTTGCTTCCCGTTACGGTAACCGACCGCGAAAGGATCCTGTAATATTCCATCGCATCTTTTTTCAGCTCTTCCCTCCGGCTGATAAGGATATCTGCTATCTTGTCTGAACTGAAGGCTGAGATCTCCCTGGGCAGTTTGGTCGCTGCATTCCTTAGTACACTGTCGGTTAGGTTACCTGTGAATACGGTAACCGCTTTTTTCCAGTCCTCTTCGTTAAGCCCGTTAAGGAAGAAACGGTCGAAATCCTTCGCCACATAATTCACTCCCTTCATGCTTTCAAAGTCGCGGTCAAATCCTTCCAGGAAGGGCATGATCTGCTGTGAAAGGAATTTGACGAGCAGGCCATTCGATTTAAAGAATGCCTGGTCGCGGTCGCGCGGGATAGGATAATACAGTTTTCCCTTACCGGTATCGCCCTTGCCCCACTTCCACTGGTCGTTATGCCTGTCGAAATCACCGATAAGCATATCGAGCAGCCTTGCATTCAGCACCTGCTGCTGGTCCACATGGTGTTCATTATCCTCCAGCATCTTGTTAATGATCTTGCCGGTGCCGTCGCTGTCGTCCTGGTCGCCGCTGGTAACGGTCGGGTCGCGGTCTTCGAGCATGCACACCCTGTTGGCAAAGAGCGGGCGGTAATAACCGAGCGCAGGATCATCGGGTACAAAGAAGAATTCCGGCTTCGCCGCGATGATACCCGCAGCCTGTGCAAGATCGGCCACCACCAGCGGTGCATAAGGATGCGAAGCGGAGATCATGTCTTCCACTATTCCCTGTGCTATGGTTCCCCTCAAATGCGGTGGCAGCGCCTTCTCGGGATCCTTCTCCACGGTACGCAGGGTCCATTCCTTACCATTGGCATCTTCCAGCCTCAGCGACTTCGTTTGCTTTCCTCCTCCGAGGCTCTTTATCGTTAATCCACCTTTTTCTTTTCTTATGTTGAAAACCTTCAGTGCGATCGGTGTATTCCACACCTTCCTGTAGTTTGAGCCGAGGATGACTCTTTTAAGCCCTGACCATTCCTTGAACTTGTCGCTCGCGGAGATCACCACGCTGTCTTCAAATGCATACTCCACCTGGCGCAACGTATCCTCCGCTTCTATTGGCACCTTGGAGAACTCCATCAGGTAGGCATTGTAGGGATTACTAACCGAATCGGTCACAGTATAGAAGCTGGCATATACCTTCTTGTCTTTGGTGATATTCAGCACCGCGAAACCGTTGTCTGAAGAAGCATATTTGGAATTCCGTCCTTTGGATACACGGGTGGATTTACTTCCTGATCCGCTTACCAGGTAGTGCTGGCTGCTGTCAACGATATGCTGCAGTGCATGTTCATGTCCTGAAACATGGATGATGTTGGTATATCCCTTCATCACATTCCCAACTTCGCCGATCATTTCCTGGTAGAAGGGATGCTTGATATCCTGGATGGTTCCGAACACCGCGCGGGTAAGCGGGTAAACGCTTCCCAG
Organism: Bacteroidota bacterium; assembly: GCA_023417815.1. Lineage (GTDB taxonomy): Bacteria > Bacteroidota > Bacteroidia > Chitinophagales > Chitinophagaceae > Ferruginibacter. The sequence goes on from JAEZEI010000026.1 coordinate 19,939, forward strand.
CACCGGCAACGGGATATACAGGTTCGGCTTCCAGTCGGTGAAGGGAAATACGTGTTGTTTGAAAGTGAAGTAGCCGCCATGCGGACCATAACTTTTGAAAGGATGGTGCACGCCGAAGATGATCAGTTTCGAAGAGTTCTTTGAGAAGATCTCGTCGAGCTGCAGCAGCACTTCTTCCTTTGATTTATAAGGGCAGTCCGATTCAATTCCCGGCTTATCATATTCATGGAGCCACCATTGGCTGTCCATCATCACCAGCAATACATCATCATTCACTTCCACTTCAACAGGCCCTGGGCATCCGTCGCGCGGCAGCATGGTCACATACTGGTTGCTGAGCAGGTCTATATAGTTCTGCACGCGCAGTATCGATTCGTGTCCTGTGCGGCTGCCGTTGGCCCAGTCGTGGTTACCCGGCAGGAAATAGATCGGGGTGGTATTGTTAAGCCCCGAGATGTGGATCTGTGAATCGAGCGGCGCCTTGGCGATCTCGTAAGTTGGAAGGGTCTCGTCCGGCAGGCCGGTCTTATAAAGATTATCCCCGAGGTAAAGCACTATCGTCTTATCATCCATCGGAACTATGTTCCTCACAGCATTTACAACGGGTTGTTTGCCCAGGGTGAGCTGGCCTGCATCTCCTATCAATACAATACGCGCCTGGATGGAATCCTGCGCGGACGCTGCAAGGCCTGACATTAACACCGCTCCCAGTAAAAGGTGTTTCATTGCTTACTTTGTTTGTTTTTAAAAAGCAGTAGTTGGGCAAAACCTACGTCGGCGAATTCATTCGATATTACCATATGGCCTTCAGGAGTGAATGTGAGCCCTTCAGGCTGTTTATAGAGTTTTGGATCGAGCTGGATCATCTTATGCACCTTGCCGGAAGAATCCGCAATGGCAAGTAATTTCTGCACCGAAGTAATGAGATAGATCTCCCGCGTCAGCGGGTTCACATTTCCTGCCCCGGCCTTGAAATGCTCATCACGCTGTTCTTTCAGCTCGCTCATATCAAATACGATATACGGCTCATAACGCCCACCCGTATCCGTTAACGAGAACTTATAAGAGGAGATGGCCGATTTCTTATCGTGATCACATTCCTTGCACACAAGGATGACCCCCGTTGAATCAGGAGCAACGAACATGGTCTCAAATTCATTCTCTCCCGGGAGGTCTATATCATGCTTTTTGGATACCATGCTGTCGCCGGAAAAATTCACGGTAACGATATCTCCATCACTTACCAGGATGTAGAACATGCTGTCGATATATACCAGGTCTTCATAATCCCTCGACTTATCGAATTCCCAATACTTATAATTCTTATGATCGTTCAACGGGATCTTGAACAGCAAGCCCATTTCATCCACGATGGCAAAAACGGAAGTGTCCTTAGGATAATACGCTAAACCGGAGACCTCGTTGAGCAGGTCGGGCAATTCAAGCACCTTTGGTTGCGCCAGTGCATAGAGTTCAGTTTCTTCAAACTGGCTGGATGTGTTCTTCTCTTTCCTCGGGGTACAGCTCAGCCACAGCGATAAGATCAGTAATACAAATAAAGTTTTCTGTCGAGATTCCATCATGACATACAATTCCTGTCGCTGTTAGGTCAAAACACATGCCAACAGGTTGCAATTCAGTGTCAATGAATGTTTTGGAGCAGGCGTTGTTGTGGCAGTACTTCCCTAACTGCCGGGCTTTCCCCACAGTTCGAAGAGGGAATTGCGTTGTGCATCGGTCAGGCGGGGCTGCTTATAATGCCCTGCGATCTCCTTCTGGCGATAAGCCTCGTATAGAGAAACTGCACAGGCAACCGATATATTCAGGGAACGGATTATCCCTGCCTGTGGAATATGAAAGTTTCCGTCGCAACGGCTGAGTATGTCTTCCGATAGCCCGCTATGCTCGTTTCCAAATACCAGGGCCACAGGCTCTGTAAGCTTAAGCTCGAAAAGGCTTACAGCCTCTTCCGTAAGATGGGTGGAATATATCCTGGAATAATTTGCCCGGAGCGCCCTGAAGCACTCATCAATATCGGTGAATTGGTGAACGGTAAGCCACTTGGCCGCGCTTGATGAACTTCTTGCTCCCCATTTCTTTTGTTTGGGCACGATGGTGTTCAGTATGTATATGTCCTGTATCCCTACCGCATCGCAGGTGCGCATCACCGCGGAAATATTATGCGGGTCGGCCACATTCTCAAGCACAACGGTAAGATCGGGCTGGCGTTTATCCAGCACCGTGTTCAGTCTTTCAGTTCTTTCAGGAGTCATTACCGCGAAGGTAGAAATTAAACAAAAATGCCGGGCTTAAGTGTAATGCCCAGGCCGGGCATCCCCGAGGGCCTTACCTTACCTGCATCATAAGAAATACCGGAGGCATTGTCTTCTGCCAGCAATAAAGGCCCGTCAACATCCAGGTGATCGCATAAAGGTGCGAGGTGCACCAGCGCTGCGGAACCGATTGCAGATTCGTTCATACACCCGAGCATAACGGATAATCCAAGTTCCCTGGCCTTATCGATCATTCTTCTCGCAGGCGTGATACCACCGCATTTCGTGAGCTTTATATTCACCCCATGGAACATGCCAACACATTTCAGTACATGTTCTTCGGCAACACACGATTCGTCCGCGATCAGTGGCAGGGGCGAATCTGCAAAAAGCCTCTTCATCTCTTCGGGCGATGATGGTGTTATAGGCTGCTCCACCAGTTCTATTCCCAGGTCGGCAAGGATGGGCAGCTTCTCCATGGCTTCATCGTAGGTCCAGCCGCCATTGGCATCCACGCGAAGCACAGAACCTGTTTCCTTCCTGATGGTTTTGATCAATTCAATATCACCGGGCATTCCCACCTTGATCTTGTAAATAGGCCATGGGTTCTCGTGGATCCTACGGATCATATTCTCCGGGGTATCGATACCGATGGTGAGATCAGTGAGCGGGGCATGAACCATTTCAAGTTTCCATAGTTTATAGAGCGGCGCCTGTTTTATTTTTCCATAGATATCCCATGCCGCCATATCCAGGGCACAAACCAGGAATGGATCCTTTGGATAGAGATGATGCAGGTAGTGCCAGTATCGTTCCGGGTCGCTGAAGGCGAATTTTTCGAGGAAGACCTTCTTCCTGTCAATATCGGCGATCATATCCTGCACGCTGATGTTGTAATAACTTATCGCCGGCGCTTCTCCATATCCTCTCAGCGCAAAATGACCGAGTTCTACCAGCAACGCAGGCTGGTGGGTCTTGGTTCCTTTTGAAATGGTAAAGGGATGTTTGAATTCCAGTTCGCTTTGAGTGTACCTGATCGTCATCGTCCTGCGTTGCGGATTAATTTCTTTAATGTATTGAGGAGGGAGTTGTCCTTAGCCAGTTGTTTACAATCCCACGGCATCCGGTAGTTCCAGATATGTTCATTATCGGAAGGATCGTTTATGCGCTGCTTCGCACACGAAGCAATATAGTTCTCATCCATTGCGAGTATGTCGTGCGGCAAAAACACCGCCCACATGGCATTGCTTTCAAGATGCTGGTATATGATCCTGGCAGCAATAGCAGGAGTTATTTCTTCCGGCGCTTCTTCATCAAGCTCGAGTACCTGATCCATGAACCACTTGCGCGAAGTATCCGGATCATTCCACCAGTCTGCAATCCCCGGCATATCATGGGTGGAAGGTGTGACCACACCCAGGTAGGGAGCTTTGGTGAGGTCAGAGAAATTATGGCCGTCATCTCTCGACATCCGCTGAATCCAGAGACTGAGAATGCCGTTTGCATCCAGCAATGAACCTGTGACAGGCGGTACAAAGCCCAGGTCTTCGGCGCATAACAACATAGTTGTTGCCTTCCTCATGAAACTGAGATGCTCCTGCCCGCGTTCCCGCCACAGTTGCTGTTGCATGCTGCCGAAATAATAATGATATAGTCTTTCCAGGCTGTGCTGCCGGGAGGAAGGCAGTTTGCTGAACATTTCTGTTGAACGCATATTGAAACTGAAATGGTATCCTGCACCGTCTTTGATGAGGATAACATTCTTATCGCCCGCAGGGCCTGTAAGGGCTTCGGGATCTATAGAGGGATCAGCCATCTCAAGATCGGCTGCGCTTAATGCAAGCGCCGGAACAAAATATCCCAATGCCGAAGATCCTCCCTGCTGTATCGTCCATATCCGCATGAGTCCTATTACATGATCGATCCGCAGCGCATCGAAATAGCGTTCCATTACCTGCAGCCTGTTCTGCCACCATGCATAACAGTCATGTTTCATGGCTTCCCAGTTATACGTCGGGAAACCCCAGTCCTGCCCTTCCGTGGTAAAATAATCGGGCGGCGCCCCGGCTTTCTTATCGAGGTGAAAATATTGCGGGTACATCCACGTGTCTACACTGAACCGCCCAACCCCTATCGGAAGGTCGCCTTTGATGATGATCCCCTTCTCATGCGCATAACTAACGGCATCCTGTAGCTGCAGGTGAAGGTGGTACTGCAGGTAATAGTAGAACAGGATCTGCGGGTAGGCCTCATTGTCGGGCGAGGCAAGTTCCTGCACCCTGTCTTCATTATACACCCGGTAGCTCTCCCAATGCGATGGATCAGGTGTACCGTATTTATCGCGGAGATAGCAGAAGGCAGCATAGGGCAACAGCCATTCGCGGTTGATGTCGAAGAAGCTGAACCAGTCGAAGTCGTCGCGGAATGTATCCTGGTCCTTTTCAAAGATCACCTTCAGGGCCGAAAGTTTCAGGTCCACCACGGCGGCAAATTCAATATGCGGCAGCGAATTAAGGTGCTCTATGCGCGCAAGTGTTCCGGCGCCAAAGGCGATCCCCTTTGCCTTTGCCAGTTGCTGCACATCGAGCAATACAGGATGCAGTGCAAGGGTGGATATTCCCGAATAGGGATAGCTGTCGCGGTTGGTATAGGTCGCGATCGTATCATTCAGCGGCAGTAACTGCAGCATCCTGAAACCGGCTTTAGAGGCCACATTGGTGAATTCTTTCAGCGAAGTAAGATCGCCGGCGCCCCAGCACCTTGCGGTGCGTATGGCGCTTACCGGCAGGTTTATGCCGGCTCCTCTCCACTTTTTTTGAAACGATGCAAAACCATGGATAAGCGCGGTGGCTCCCGGTCCTTCCAACTTCCTGTTCTCTCCTTCCTCGAATTCCACCAGTCTTTCCTTCCTGGTATCATACAGGCCGAACTTGTATTCAAAATCCTCGCTGAGATCCTGGAGATTAAAACGTACCATCCAGTCGCTGCCGGAACGCTTCATCGGTATGGCCTTCTTTTCTTTCCATTTCCCCAGGCGATCGGCCGAGCCTGTTATGCAGGGCACCAGCGATGCTGCCGGAGGGTCGCAGCTAAGCAGGAAGGTGACCTTGCCTTGCCGAACCATTTTTCTTTCGCGTGCTTCTTTCCTGAGCAGCAGTTCAAATGGTTTAGTGCGGAACACCTCGTTCAGCCTTCCTCCAGGCTGCAGGAATAATTCCACCCTGTCGCCCGCGGAAATGCTGTACGCTCTCAAAACCTTTACGGAATGATCGGCGCCGATCAGCGCCACCGAAAAGGAAAGCGATGAACCATTCGAATTATAAAATCCTTTCCAAACCGATCCTTCATGAAACACGGTTTCCACGTACCCGCCTTCATCGGGATCGACCCTTATTGATTCACCAAACTTTGTGGGATAGTATATATTAAAATGTACCAGCATAGACTTCGGCAATTTATCACTATCGCGCCAATAAGGAATGAACAGGCACCCGAACTATTTAACTTTGAAGCCCTATATTTGCAAAAATTAATGAAATGGAAACTGCAAAAAGGTCGCGCGGACTGTACTGGATCTTATTCTTTCTTTCAATAGCTGCATTTTTCGGTGTTTATGCCATCGGGGGAGGATATTGCTCACTTGTATTGCCATTCAACGTAACATTCTTTGCTTTGGCAATGGACCTCATGTAATGACAAATGATATTATTGGAAAGGCCGCAGCGATGCGGCTTTTTTATTGGCATTCGGATGAAAATAGTTCCCGCAGATCATCGCCGATTATTTCGCTGATGCACGCAGAAACCAAAAAAAATGAGGTTGGATCTGCGGGCACCCTTTCTTAAAAAAATGTTCATTGTACTTTCATGATCTTCTCTTTCAATCGCGGCCTTCCATCTGCTCCAATCACCCTTACATAATAGATGCCGCCTGCCCAAGAAGCAGTATTTATCGTTACCTCCTGCATAACATGGCCGTTATACACCATTCTTCCATTGCCATCCATCACCTGTACGCTCATTCTCTCACCACCTGCCGGCAACACCACCCTCAGGAATGATCTTCCGTTCTCTATCCTCACGTTCCTTTCATTGCAACGCGCCTGCACAATTCCATGATCATATATCCTTCCATCGATATCCTCGCTTTGCAGCCTGTATATCCTGGAAGCATCCGCAGCAGGCACCCTGAATTCATAACGAACAGGGATATTCGAATTACCGCCGGTAGCGCGACTGTCAACATATCCTGCCAGGGTCATTGCCCCGGCATCATCGCCGCCATAAATGATGAAGCGCCTGTTATTCATTTCCTGTTCCGTTTCCCACGACAATACCATCTCGCTATGGCAGACCGTCCTGGTATTGCGCACCTTAACCGGCACCACCGCCGAATTACGCAATCTTATGATGCGGAAGGGCGAAGTATTGGTGGCGAGGAATATTTCTCCGGAAGGCGATACGGTGATGTCGCGCAGCCTGCCCCATTCATTCACCAAAAAATCCTGCTGCCCGGTGATGGCATCACCGGCGGCATTCATCCTGATCCTGCGCACCTTGTTTGTTTTAAGGAAAGTGACGAGGAAGCTGTTCTGGAATTCAGGGATGGCAGCATGCCCATACCATACCAGGTCGTTCGGCGCCCAGGTACCTCCCGGCGCAACATTCCATGATGCGAGGGGTTCTTTCACATTGTTGTTGGTGCAGAAAGTGGTTTCGCCTGCCTTATCGTTATCGCAGAAACCTTCCACATTCGGCCAGCCATAATTCCTGCCTGCTTCTATCACCTGGAATTCATCATTGTTGCTGGGGCCATGCTCGGTTTCATATACCCTTCCGTTGGAATGCACCATGAGCCCCTGCGGATTCCTGTGACCGAATGAATAGATATAGCTACCCGGGAAAGGATTGTTGGCCGGAATGGATCCATCAAGGTTCAACCGAAGGATCTTTCCATTCAGAGAAGACATGTTCTGTGCATTGGCGGTATTGGCAGCATCCCCTGTTGTCATCAGCAGGGTATTATCAGGAAGCAAGGCAAGGCGTGAGCCGTTATGAATGCTGTTGGCCGCAATGAGCCCGCCATCAAGCAATACCTGTTCTGATCCCAGCGAATTTCCTGAATAGGTGAACCGGCTAAGCCTTTCCCGGTTCAGGCCGCCACTGGTATAATTGTAAACGATATAAACAAAGCGGTTGGTCGCAAACTGCGGGTCGAATTCCATCCCAAGCATCCCCGACTCGCTCACCTGCCATACATTGGGAACATGGTTGAGCAGTACGGTTGCGCCACCATTGCCGGGATGTACCCGCAACACCCTGCCAGGCCTCGTGGTCATCCATAAGGAATCACCCGGACCGAACTTCAGTTCCCATGGTATATCCGTGCTGGTATAAATGGTAGTTGCTTCCAGGATGGTGGTGCCGATGTCGATCAGTTCGGTTTGCGCGCGGCTGGCAGATGATGCGATCAACAATAAAAAAGCAGGTAGAATTCTTTTCATGGGATTAACACATGCAAAAATTAATCCATCTATAATTTACATTGCGCATAAAATTGTTCATCCCTAAGGCCTGTTAATACCCAACGCTTAAAAATCTCTTTTAATAACTTTACAGCATGAGAAAGCTCCTTCCATTCCTGTTGATCATCGCCCTACTATCCTGCAAGAATGATAATGATGATCCTTCAGAACCAGGAACAACCGATACCGCATCCGTTATAGAAACCCCGGTTGTGATCAATACCGACCTGTATATCTGGGACCTGGATGCCAGCACCATGACCAGGACCAAGAACCCGCGCTATGAAGAAGGCGCATTGCCCGTCGATTCCCTGATAACAGGACTTAACCGGAAGTTCCCGGAGATTCAGATGGAGAAGGTGAAGCTTTCAGGAGATACCCTGGTAACCCGCATCCCCGATGCAACCTTTCTCACCCAGCAATCCGGTTCCACAGGTGCAGAGCATTATGTAGCCCAGGCGGTTATGAACCTCACCACCGTTCCGGGCGTGAATTATGTACGATTGGAGTTTACCCCCGGCGATCATGCAGAACCCGGTGTGTTCAGCAAGAAGTCGTTCGAAAAATTCAAACCACGCTTCTAGCCTTGTAAGGATGAGCATTTATAAGTATATTGTAAGCCCTAACACTGTTTTATGAGATACGCATTTACCTTCCTGCTTGCAGCGACCATTGCATTACCTGTTTCCGCGCAACGGATATCAAAGGTCACCTTCTCTGGCGACGGAACGGTGGAAGCGATCTCGCTTGGATTTGATGAAGATGTTCAGTTAGACCTCGGCACAGACGGCACCATTCAGAAATGGGGGGTTGATCTTTATAAAGGACGCACCGATAATTTTCGCGGAAAACTGTATGAATATAACGGCCGGGTGGAATACTATCCTACCACTGCTGATTCTGCATTTCGCGGAAAGGTGAAGGCGATCGGGAGGACAATTTTCACTTATTATGCCTCTTATGAGCACGATGCATTCCAGGGCAAGATCAAAACCATAGGCACCCTCCAGTTGAAATACAACGACCAGTACACAGATGAGGCGCTGAAAGGAAAACTTGCTGCCATAGGATCGCAGGCTGTTACCTTCTACACATCATTCGACAATACCGCTTTCAAAGGGAAACTTAAATCGATCGGCAATACCCAGGTTACTTATTATAATGCCATTGAGGATGCTGCCTTCAGGGGTAAGATCAAAAGCATAGGCAGCATGAATTATACTTATTACTCCTCCTACGACCGTCCCGAACTGAAAGGCAGGTTTAAATCAGGGTCGTTCCTCACTACCATTAACGGGATGCAGTTTCATATAAAGAATTAGCAGCTTGGTGGGAGGAAATATGATCATGTGGCTGGTAATAAACATCAGTTATATGGCTGGTGAGAACACCAGCCAAGGGCAATATGTGAGACACCAGCCACGGCAATATGTGAGAACACCAGCCAAGGGCAGTAGGGTCGTTCCTTACTACCATAAACGGGATACAGTTTAATATAAAGAATTAGCAGCTTGGTGGGAGGAAACATGGTCATGTGGCTGGTAATAAACATCAGTTATATGGCTGGTGAGAACACCAGCCAGGGCAATATGTGATAACACCAGCCACGGCAACATTAAACACTAAACACTAAACACTAAACACTAAACACTAAACATAAACATAAACATAAACATAAAAAAGCCGCAACTATTGTTGCGGCTTTTTTTGATCCCTTATTTAACTTCTTCGAATTCTGCATCGGTGACGTTCTCACCATTTGAAGGGGCTTGTTGGTCGGATGCGCCTTGGCCGGGTTGTTGGCCTGCTTCCTGCGATGCCTTGTACATGTCTTCGCTGGCTGCGGTCCAGGCTGCATTCATTTCCGCAATGGCTGCGTCGATGCTTGCAATGTCCTGTGACTTATGCGCTTCCTTCAGCTTTTCCATGGCGGATTCGATAGGCGCTTTCTTATCAGCGGAGATCTTGTCACCATATTCTTTAAGCTGCTTTTCGGTCTGGAAGATCAGGCTGTCTGCCTGGTTGATCTTGTCGATCTTTTCTCTTTCCAGCTTATCGGTTGCCTCGTTTGCCTTCGCTTCGTTCTTCATTCTTTCGATCTCTTCCTTGCTCAGTCCGCTACCTGCTTCAATGCGGATCTTCTGCTCTTTGCCGGTGCCCTTATCTTTTGCACTTACATGCAGGATACCGTTGGCATCGATATCAAAGGTCACTTCAATTTGCGGTACGCCGCGTGGGGCCGGCGGAATTCCATCCAGGTTGAACATACCCAGGCTCTTATTCTGGTTGGCCATTGGGCGCTCACCCTGTAATACATGGATCTGCACTCCAGGCTGATTATCGGCCGCAGTAGAGAACGTCTCTGATTTCTTGGTTGGGATGGTCGTATTGCTTTCGATCAGCCTTGTCATTACACCACCCATGGTTTCAATACCCAGGCTCAATGGAGTAACGTCCAGGAGAAGTACATCCTTCACTTCACCGGTCAGTACCGCACCCTGGATAGCTGCACCGATGGCAACCACTTCATCCGGGTTTACACCGCGGTTTGGTTTCTTGTTGAAGAATTTCTCAACGATCTCCTGCACCTTAGGGATACGGGTACTACCACCCACCAGGATCACTTCATCGATCTGCGATGTGGTAAGATTTGCATCTTTTAAGGCCTGCTCACAAGGCTTCAGGCAACGTTCGAATAATTTATCTGCAAGCTGTTCAAATTTTGCACGGCTCAGTTTCTTTACGAGGTGCTTAGGCACACCGTCGACCGCGGTAACATAAGGCAGGTTGATCTCAGTTTCCATACCGGAAGAAAGTTCCACCTTTGCTTTTTCCGCGGCTTCTTTCAAACGCTGGAGCGCCATCGGATCTTTACGCAGATCGATCGCTTCTTCACTCTTGAATTCATCTGCAAGCCAGTCCATGATCACCTTGTCAAAGTCGTCACCACCCAGGTGAGTATCACCATTGGTTGATTTCACTTCGAACACCCCATCGCCAAGTTCCAGTACGGAAATATCGAACGTACCGCCACCAAGGTCGAATACGGCTATCTTCTGATCCTTTCCTTTCTTATCAAGACCGTAGGCAAGCGCGGCTGCTGTTGGCTCATTCACGATCCTGCGTACATTCAGTCCTGCGATCTCCCCTGCTTCCTTTGTTGCCTGGCGTTGCGCATCGTTGAAGTATGCAGGTACGGTTATCACCGCTTCATTCACTTCATGTCCCAGGTAGTCTTCAGCGGTCTTCTTCATTTTCTGCAATACCATCGCGCTGATCTCCTGCGGAGTATACATACGGCCATCAATATCTATTCTTACAGTATTATTATCTCCCTGCACCACTTTGTAGCTCCAGTGAGAGGATTCTTCGGTTACTTCATCGAACCTGCGACCCATGAAACGCTTAACGCTGGTGATGGTGTTCTGGGGATTGGTGATGGCCTGCCTTTTTGCAGGGTCACCCACCTTGCGTTCCCCGTTCTTCAGAAATGCCACCACCGAAGGCGTGGTTCTCCTTCCCTCGTCGTTTGCAATAACGACAGGCTCATTTCCTTCCATTACCGAAACGCAACTGTTCGTGGTACCGAGGTCGATTCCTATGATCTTTGCCATAATTGATTATTTGAATTTATAGGGGTTGGTCAATCATTATGCCAACGGAAACAAGGGTGAAAAAATGGCAGGATTCTGTTAATCAGCCGTTTTACGGGTGCGGAAACTGAAGTGTTTCTGGGTGAGATAACTGACAGCAATGATAAGCACGGTAGTGATCACCTGGCTGGGCAGGGCATCCCAGAAAAGCACCTCAACCAGCAGTTTAAGCACCAGGTAGTTTAAAACAAGGTTAAAGAGGAAGGATAGCAGGTATCGGAAGAGCTGGATCCTGCCCCTGAGATGGGAACCTACGAACACCACGTAGCGGTTCAGCAGGAAACCTGCAATGAAAACGATGGAGGAAGAAAGGAAGAGCGCGGCAACGTGTGGTTTAAAGGCGGATATACCGAAATGGAAGATCTCGCGGTTGAAGATGTACCGGAAGCTGATCGCATAGATCACCAGGCCCATCAGGGTATTGGCGCCGCCACAGGCTGCATAGCGAAAAGTGGTCAGGGGCATGAACCTCCTGAAAGGCGGGTAAAATCGGTCTATAAGGGATGTGAGAAAATGCTTCATGCATTAACTAAAAGAACCTGTCGTTTCCAACAGGTTCCTTTATGAAGTTCGGTTCTTTAAAATACATAGCGAATGCTCAGTCCGCCCCAGCTATCAAAACCATCATGGTCTCCGAATTCAAAGCTTGGCTGCCAGTCGAGCGAAAGATTCAGCGGGGCATTCCTGACCTTATAATCAAGACCAAGCACACCGTCTACACCGATTGCAGTTCCGCCACCCCATTTGCTGTTATAAAAACCAACGTGGGCGCCAGGGCCTACATACCATTTCAATGCTGTTGCATTAGGGATGGGGAAGTGTAGTTCATACAGTCCTGTGATCCTGGTCCCTCTTTTCCAGAAGTAACCCAGGAAATCCAATGCCGCCTTGTCGCTGACAAAATGTTTCAGTGTTATGGCGCCAGGGTAGAACTTAACCCCGAGGGCCGTAGTGTATTCCTGGGATGTTACATTCCGTTGTGCCTGCACACCGGTGAATGCCAGTAATACAAATGAAAGCAATACGAGTTTTCTTTTCATAGCTTGTTTTTTATTTCTTCGGGTTTGTGTTGCGGGCAAAGATATAAGATTTGATTTCTCATTATCTGTCAACGTTTCCCACACCATGTGCGTTACGCATACATCTCTTCTCGCAGCAGTTTAACCCGCTCATCTTCCAGGTATTCGTCGTAGGTCATCAGTCGGTCGATCATTCCCCTGGGCGTGATCTCGATGATCCTGTTGGCCACGGTTTGCATGAACTGGTGATCATGCGTGGTGAACAGCACTATCCCCGGGAATGCGATCATACCATCGTTGAATGCGATGATGGATTCCAGGTCGAGGTGGTTCGTAGGTTCATCCAGGATCACCACGTTGGGGTTCTGCAGCATCATACGGCTTACCATGCAACGCACCTTCTCACCCCCGCTCAGCACGCTGGTCTTCTTCATGATCTCATCACCGCTGAACAACATCTTGCCAAGAAAACCCCTCAGGAAGTCTTCATCAACATCCTTTACATAAGAAGGAACATATTGCCTCAGCCAGTCCATCAGGTTCAAAGTACTTCCTGCAAAGAATTCGCTGTTATCATTGGGAAGGTATGCGGTGGTAACGGTTGTACCCCATTCAAAAGTGCCGCTGTCGGCCTTTGCTTTATTATTTATGATCTCGAAAAAAGCCGTCACTGCAAGTGGTTCGCGGCTAAGGAAAGCGATCTTCTGACCTTTCTGAATATCAAAACGCAGGTTGGTGAATAATGGTTTCCCATCCACTGACTTATTTAGCCCTTCCACTTTCAGGATCTCGTTCCCTACTTCCCTCTCCTGCTTAAAGATGATGCCCGGGTATTTCCTGTTGCTTGGCTGTATCTCTTCTATCACCAGCTTTTCAAGAGCTTTTTTACGGCTGGTAGCCTGGCGCGACTTGGATGCGTTCGCACTGAAACGGGCGATGAAGTCGAGCAGGTCCTTGCGCTTCTCTTCCATCTTCTTGTTCTTATCCGACTGCTGGCGTGCGGCTAGCTGCGAGCTCTCATACCAGAAGCTGTAGTTCCCGGTGAATACCTTGATCTTGCTCCTGTCCACATCCGCAACGTGCGTACACACCGCATCAAGAAAGTGCCTGTCGTGACTTACAACAAGTACGATATTCTGGTAGTCGGCAAGGAAGTTCTCGAGCCAGCTAATTGTTTCAACATCCAGGTTGTTGGTAGGTTCATCCAGCAACAGGATATCAGGATTCCCGAACAATGCCTGTGCAAGCAGCACACGCACTTTAAGGTTACCGCTTATATCTTTCATCAACTGGCTATGCAGTTCATCCTTTACGCCCAGTTCACTTAAGAGGGTTGCAGCATCGCTTTCTGCCGTATAGCCGCCCATTTCCCCGAATTCATGTTCAAGCTCGCCTGCGCGAATTCCATCTGCCTCAGAGAAATCCTCTTTCATGTAGAGCGCATCCTTTTCATGCATCACTTCCCACATTTTCTTATGCCCGCGCAATACGGTGTTCAGAACGGTTTCCTCATCAAAGGCATTCTGGTTCTGCGCAAGAACGGCCATACGTTCGCCGGGAGTGATATCAACACTGCCCTTATTGGGTTCGATCTCGCCGCTGATTATCTTCAGAAAAGTGGACTTCCCTGCGCCGTTGGCGCCGATGATACCGTAACAATTTCCTTTGGTGAAGTTGATATTTACCTCGTCGAATAAAACCCTTTTGCCATAGGCAAGGGTCACATTATTTACACTGATCATAGCTTTTCTGAAATGGCCGGCAAAGGTAAGGCTTTTCGCCTTGGGATTCTGGCCGTTTTTAGCGAATTTTATAGGGTGAAACCCTGGATCACCATCGGTTTTCTGCTCCTTTCCTTGGCCGGTTCTGGCCAGCCGGCATTCAAAACCTTTATACATTTCGATTTCGATAAATATAACATCACATCGCGCGCAAAGGCTACGCTCGACAGCATCCTGTCCCTCGGCCGCATCAACGACCGGAAGCTCCAGCTCTACGGTCACTGCGATTCGCTGGGAGATAATTCCTACAATGATATTCTCAGCATCCGGCGCGTGGAGGCTGCAAGGGATTACCTGCTGGGCCGGGGATTAAAACCTTCGAACATCACCGTAGACTCAGGTTTTGGAAAAAGAAAACCGCTGAATGAGAATGCCGATGCACTTCAGCGTCAACTGAACCGCAGGGTTGAGATAGTGGTATCAGAACCATACATTCCCCTGCAGGAAAGGCTCGATGATCCTTCGGTCAAAGAAGGTTCGCAGATCGTTCTCCGCAACCTTAATTTCTTTGGGGGGAGGCATGTACTGGTGCCCGAATCCTGGGAAGCACTGAAAGAACTTTTGATGGTACTCCGGAAAAACCCTGCATTGACCATCGAGATCCAGGGCCATGTTTGCTGCACGCACGGCCAGGAAGGATATGATACCGAAACGCGCACCTTTACCCTTTCCTCCAACAGGGCACAATACATTTACCAATACCTCATCGCGAATGGCATCGACAGCAAAAGACTTACCTGGAAGGCATTCGGGAACCAGAGACCACTGGTATATCCTGAAGACACTCCCGAAAAAAGGCTGATGAACCGCCGGGTTGAGATCAGGATCCTGAGCAAATAGGGGTCAGACGATTGAACATCAATACTGTAACTTCGCGCCAAAAGAGAAAGAAGAAGATGTCCATTTTTGATGCGTTGCAGAAAGCCACGGTAAAAGCATTGGAAGAGCTGTTCAATCAGCCATTTACAGAGAATGAATTCCAGGTGAATATCACCCGCCCTGAATTTACAGGCGATTATACGGTTGTACTTTTTTCACTGTTGAAAAAAACGGGTATGTCGCCCGACAAACTCGGTAATATGCTCGGGGAAAAACTGGTGGAACGCAACCCCGCCCTATTCACCTCTTACAATATCATTAAAGGTTTTTTGAATCTTGAGATCAGCGACAGGTACTGGATAGAAGTGCTCGAAAAGAATTACAACAATAATTGTTTCGGCACCCACGAACCGAATGGGAAGAAGGTGATGGTGGAATATTCATCGCCCAATACCAACAAACCTCTTCACCTGGGGCATCTCCGCAATAATTTCCTGGGATGGAGTGTTGCCGAGATACTGAAGGCCAACGGGTACGAGGTGTATAAGTCCTGCATTGTAAACGACCGCGGCATTCATATCTGCAAGAGCATGATCGCATGGCAATTGTTCGGCAATGGCGAGACCCCGGAGAGTGCCGGTGTGAAAGGAGACCATTTCGTAGGAAATTATTACGTGAAGTTCTCAGATGAACACAAGAAGCAGGTAAAGGAACTTGTTGCGGGAGGAATGAAAGAAGCAGATGCGGAAAAAGAAGCTCCATTGATGAAGCAGGCCCAGGAAATGCTGCGCGCATGGGAAGCCGGCGATAAAAATGTGATCGATCTCTGGAAGAAAATGAATGAATGGGTGTATGAAGGATTTGATATCACCTATAACAGAACAGGCACCGACTTCGATAAAAAATATTATGAGAGCAATACCTACTTACTTGGAAAGGATATAGTGCAGCAGGGACTCGAGAAAGGGGTTTTCTATAAGAAAGAGGATGGCAGTGTATGGATCGATCTGACAGCGGACGGGCTCGATGAAAAACTTGTGCTGAGAAAGGATGGTACCTCGGTTTATATCACGCAGGATATAGGCCTTGCCATCCAGAAGTACGAGGAATTCGGCATTGATGAATCTATTTATGTGATCGCGGATGAACAGAACTACCACATGAAGGTGCTGAAGCTGATCTGCCAGAAACTCGGGCTACCCTTTGCGGATGATATCCATCATTTAAGTTATGGTATGGTGGAACTGCCCAGCGGCAGAATGAAAAGCAGGGAAGGTACGGTGGTGGATGCCGATGATCTTGTGGAGGAAATGGTGGCCACTGCCAGGAAACATACCGAGGAACTTGGCAAGGTGAGCGACTTCCGGGAGGATGAACTGGCAACCCTTTATGAAACACTTGGACTGGGCGCCATGAAATTTTACCTGCTGCGTGTTGATCCAAAGAAAAAGATGGTCTTCAATCCCGAAGAGTCGATAGAATTCCATGGATTCACCGGGCCATTCATTCAATACACGCACGCCCGTATAAAAAGCGTTCTCAGGAAGGAAGCGCTACCCGAATCGGATGAATCAGCCACCTCGCCGCTGCTGAAGCCGGAAAAGGACCTGCTTACGCTGATAGAACAATACCCGGCTGTAATAGCCCAGGCCGGAAAGGAGCATGATCCTTCTGTTATGGCAAATTATTTGTTCCAGCTCGCTAAAACATTCAATTCCTTTTATTCCGAACTTTCCATTGCCGGGGCTGAAAGCGCGGAGAAGAAACTGCTTCGTTTGAGGTTATCCGTTATAACAGCGAATGTGATCCGCCATGGAATGAAGCTGCTTGGTATTGGTGTTCCGGAAAGAATGTAAATGATGAAGACAGAAATTAAAAAGATCGGGGTTTTATGCAGCGGCGGCGACAGCCCGGGCATGAATGCATGCGTTCGTGCAGTAGTGCGCACCGGGATCTACCATGGCCTCGAGGTCTTTGGCATTACGCGGGGTTTCAGCGGTATGATCGAAGATGATATTTTCCAGATGGATAATCGCAGCGTGGCCAACATTATCCAGCGCGGGGGAACCATTCTTAAAACTGCGCGTTGCCCCGAATTCATGGAGCATGAAGGAAGGCGGAAGGCATACGAAAACCTGAAGAAGCGCGGCATTGGCGGGCTGGTGATACTGGGCGGAGATGGCAGCTTCCGTGGCGCGCAGACCTTCAGCAATGAATTCGACATTCCCTGCATAGGCCTGCCGGGAACCATCGACAAGGATATTGCCGGAACAGATTTCACCATAGGTTTTGATACTGCAGTGAACACTGCTGTGCAGGCGATCGATAAGATAAGAGATACGGCAGAATCGCACGACAGGCTGTTCATTATAGAAGTAATGGGAAGGGATGCAGGTTATATTGCCCTGCACAGCGGTATCGCCACCGGGGCAGAGAATATCCTGATCCCCGAACGCAAAACAGACATTAACGAGATAGTGGATTCGCTGGAAGAGAAAGAAAGGAGGAAGAAACTTGTGAACCTGATAGTGGTGGCGGAAGGAGATGATTTCGGCGGCGCTGAACAACTTAAGAAGCATATCAAAGCGAAGCTGCCGCACATGGAAGTGCGTGTATGCATACTCGGTCATATACAACGCGGGGGCTCCCCTACCTGCATGGACAGGCTTATCGCCAGCAGGATGGGCTACCAGGCGGTGTTATGCCTCCTCGAAGGAAAATTCAATGTATTTGTAGGGATCGTAAACAATAAGGTGAACCTTATACCACTGAACGAAGCCGTAAAGAAAAAGCAAAGCATCAGCCAGGAATGGATGAAGATCGTGAAGATCCTGGCCACTTAAATTCAACAGACCATGCCAAAGAATATCGAGAAATACCTGCACACCCAGATGGACAAGCAGGCGGGGATTGCGCACTCGCAAAAAAGGACCAAGATCGTTGCAACCGTAGGACCCGCATGTTCAACCTATGATGCCCTGCTGGAACTTGTAAAGGCAGGAGTTAATGTTTTCAGGCTGAACTTCTCTCATGGCACCCATGAAGACAAACTGGAGGTGATAAAAAACATCCGCAGGATAATAGCCAACGAACCGTTCAACATCGCAATACTTGCCGACCTGCAGGGTCCCAAGCTAAGAGTTGGCGAACTCGATGGAGGCAGCGTGAGGCTGGAAGAAGGGCAGAAAATAATTTTCACTACTGAAAAGCTCATAGGCACAAGCGAAAAGATATATGTATCCTATCCTAACCTGTGCATGGATGTAAAGGAAGGTGAAAGGATCTTTCTTGATGATGGCAAGATGGAACTGCGTGTTGAAGAATGCCTCAACGATAAAGAACTGCTGGTAAGCGTTACCCTTGGCGGGTTGCTCTTGCCGAAGAAAGGCGTGAACCTCCCGGATAGTGAACTTACCATGCCATCATTGACGGAAAAAGACCTGGCGGATCTTGAATTCATTATTGAACAGCGGCTCGACTGGGTTGCATTGTCGTTCGTAAGGAAGGTGGTGGATATAACGGAACTGAAGAGACTGATAAAGGCAAAAGACAGCAAGATAAAAGTGATCGCAAAGATCGAAATGCCCGAAGCCTTAAAACACCTCAGGGATATCATTGTAGAAAGCGATGGGGTAATGGTTGCCCGGGGCGACCTTGGCGTAGAGATGCCGATAGAGCAGGTCCCTATGATCCAGAAAGACATCATCCGCAAGGCCATGCACCGTGCAAAGCCCGTGATCGTTGCCACCCAGATGATGGAGAGCATGATAGACCGCACCAAACCAAACCGCAGCGAGGTAAGTGATGTTGCCAACGCGGTATTGGAAGGTGCAGATGCGGTAATGCTCAGCGGCGAAACCGCCACCGGCAGCTACCCGACACTGGTAGTACAGACCATGAGCAGGATCATCCAGGAAGTGGAACGCACCACTTATGATTATAACAGGGCCGACATCCTTACCCCGCAACCCCACTCTCCTTCTTATATAAGTGATGCGATCTGCTATAGCGCTTGTAAACTCGCAGAGGATGCCCGGGCTGATGCCCTCATCGGCATGACGCAAAGCGGCTATACCGGTTTTATGCTAAGCAGCTACAGGCCTAAATGTCCGCTGTATATTTTCAGCAAGGAAAGGACCCTCATCAGCCAGCTTGCTTTAAGCTGGGGGGTGCGCGCTTTCTATTATGCAGAAGAAGAAAGCCTCGACGATATCATCTTCGACCAGATAGACATACTGCGTACACGCGGCTTCATCAAAAAGGATGATGTGATCGTAAATACAGGCTCTACACCTGTTCACCTCCATCTTCCCACGAATACCATCAAGATCACCAAAGTTGACTGAGTTTGAGGTTTGAGGTTGGAGGTTGG
>JAEZEI010000013.1 GCA_023417815.1 Bacteroidota bacterium
CGTCATCGCCGAGGCGCTCGTCAAGGACGAGCGGTACCGCGAGCTCGACACCGTCTTCGTCGAGGGGCACACCGACGACGTGCCGATGGAGAGCCTCTACGGCGGCAACTGGGGCCTGTCGTCCAACCGGGCCATCTCGCTGTGGAGACTGTGGGAGGGGCGTCTGCCCATCGATCTCGGCGGCCTCACCGGGCACGCCGGCGAGCGGCTGTTCTCGGTCTCCGGGTACGCCGAGACCCGACCCGTCAACGCCGTCCAGGTGACCGACGCCGACCGTGCCGCCAACCGTCGGATCGACATCCGCTTCACCGAGCACCGGTTCTCGCAGGACGAGCTGGCGGCCTTCCGGGACGCCGCGGAGGCGGGTGTCGGATGAGGACGACGCTGGTCGACCTGCCCGCGCGGTCCGTCAAGCTCCCGCCGTGGCGTCCCGCGACGTCGGCCGGCTGGAAGGAGCGGGCCAAGGCCGCCGGCAGGATCACCACGCGGGCGGGCACCGGACGCCACTTCGACGCCCTCGTCGCGGAGGCACGCGCACTGCTCACCGCGAACGACCACGACGCCCTGGTGAACCGCGCGGGTGACCGCCGGTTCCTCAGGGCGGTCGTCACCGCGTGGACGGACGACGAGCCGCTCGCGAGGTCGACGATGACCCCCGGACTGCTCCGGTCGCTCGCCATCGCAGGTTCCTTCTCCCGCCTGGCCACCATCACCGCGGCATCCCTCCTGCTCGAACACTTCGACCTGCTGGACGGGTGGCGGCCGGGCACGTTCGACGCGCTCGCACACCTCGTCCGCAGCGCGGTGGAGACGGCACCGTCGCGGGGGCAGCGCGACGTCGTGGAGGCGCTGCGTGTCAACGCGGGGGTGATGTTCGTATCCGACGGGCCGCAGCGCCTCGCCGCGTGGCTCGTCACCCAGGACGGCTTCGACCCGGTGACGTGGTTCCGTGGGCACGGCCTGTCGGCGCATCTCGACTCGCGCTTCGGCCGGATGACGCGGGACGCGTACTTCCTCGCCTGGATCGAGGCGGCTGACGCGTCCGCCTCCGAGCAGCCCTACCTCGCGACCATCAAGGACGAGGCCGTTGCCCGTCAGCGCACCGAGACGACCGCAGCCGACGGGCGTTGCTTCGGCCACGTGGTGCTGGAGGCGCTGAGCACGAAACCCACCAACCGGCCGAGCAGCACCTGGCTTCAAGCCGTCCTGGACATCGGCGGCGACCCGACCAAGAACGAGACTCCCCAGTGGCGGTCCTGGTGGGCGCGCGTCTCACCGGAGGCGGTCCGGCAGGCGATCAGGTGGATGCAGGGTGTCAACCTGCGTGCCTTCCTCGACGGGGTCGACGCCTACGCCGAGGAGACCGGGAACGAGAGCATGAAGCGCATGCTCGAGCGTCGTCGGCAGTTTCTCCTCGGTCTCTACGCGCAGGACCGCGCGCTGGACGTCCGGCTCATCCTCGGTGACGACATCCGCAGGTGGGTCCTCCGGCACTCGGCGGTGCCGATCGACGCGGCACGGCTCCGGGGCGGGATCTCGAGCGACACGGCGATGGTCTACCTCGACGCGGGTGACTTCTCGCTCGTCGAGGGCTCCCACAACTTCAAGCTGCACCTGTACGTGGGGAGCGGAGGGATCCCCCCCATCGCCGATCGCCGGACCAGGGTGTTCGAGGCGGTCGACCTGCGAGACGTCTACCCGGACAGGCACGTGATGGCGCACGGCGGCCACATGTACCTCGGCGTGGCCCATCAGGGCGGCGAGTGGATCCGCACCGCGCTCGACTTCCTCCGGTCCCGAGGCATCAGGCTGGACGAGGGCGCACTCATGACCCCGAACGACTACGCGGACCTGGCGCGACGCCGGGCGGGCTGGCGCTGATCCATGGGGCTCATCGACAGGATCAGGGGCCGCAAGCCCGTCGCCCCCGACGACGAGTTCTCCCCGATGCCTGGCTTCCGCGTCGACTATGGCGAGCAGACACGCTTCGTCACCGACGCGGAGACGTTCGCCCTCATGCAGGACGGGCGCGCCCAACGGACCGCCCAGGAGCAGTACTACGTCCTCGACGCGCTGGTCGACGAGGGCAGGGCCGAGCGCCTGGCCGACGGGTTCTCCGTCCCGGCCGAGGAGCTCGCCCTGCTCGCCGAGGTCGACGCGCACGTCCTCGATCTCCCTCCGCGGTTCACCGGGAAGGTCCACGCGGACGTCCGACACTGGACGGCGCACCCGGGATTCGGGGTCGAGCTCGATCTGCAGGTCGGGGCGTACCCCGAGGCTCCCCGAAGGCGCGGCCCCGTCGTCCGCGTCGGCGGCCGGCTGCACCGCACGAGCCTGCCCTTGCTGCGCGCACTCCGTGCCGTCGAGGACCACGCGGCGTTGCCGAGCGGTGCGCGACCCGAGATCGACAACGTGCGCCTTGTCGCCGAGCTCCAGGCGGCGCAGCGACTCGCCACCGACGGGGATCGCGATGTGCGCGACGAGCACTTCCGGATCTCGCTCGGGGCGCTCGACAGCTTCACGACCGTCAGCCCTCGGTCGGTGGGCATCCTCGTCGAGCCGCAGCCGGACGGGTCGCTCGTCGTAGAGCCGGACCTCGGCCCGGAGGTCGATCGGTCGCTCGTCGCGAAGCGCTGGTACCACCTCGATGCGGGTGCGCGAGACGAGAGCGCCGAACCG
>JAEZEI010000102.1 GCA_023417815.1 Bacteroidota bacterium
GCTCGCCTGGGCCCGCCGGGAGCCGCGCTGGAGATTGGTTGTGGAGTAGGCAACTTCCTGAACAAGCTGCGTGCAGTAGGATTCCAGGACGTCTGCGGAGTAGACTCCAACAGGCGTGCCCTGAAGACCCTCGAGTCGAACGGCATACCCGCCTATGAGGATCTCAGGCATTTGGGCAACAAACGTTTCGACTACATCTTTGCGTTCCAGGTGCTGGAGCACATCCCCGATCCGCGCTCCTTCCTCGAGGCGCTCATACCATTGATGAGCGAGCGCGGACGAATGTACGTCGCAGTTCCCAACCAAGACAGCTTCATCGGAGATAACACGGCGCAGGAGCTCAATCAGCCACCGCACCACTGCTCGCGCTTTCGCGCAAAGACCTTCCGCAACATCTCGAGCTTCCTTCCACTCGCGTGCGAGCAGCTTGCGTTTGAGCCTCTATCCGACCATCACATCGGCTGGTACGTCACGACGCGCATGCAGCTTCTGCCGAGAAACTCGCTCGCCACGCGTGTGGCATGGCGCACCGTCGCGCCCATCGCACAACGTTTGCTCCAGTTCGAGTTCGCCCGACGGCATATCCAGGGCCACACTGTGCTCGCTGTGCTGCGTCACGCTCCAGCGGGTCCCTAGAACGCGGTCCAGCGCGCGGATCGCGCGGCCACTCACACCATGATCGATAGCCGGTGAACCCGCTCCACCAGGCGATCGAAGCGAACCCCCGCCTGGGACAGGTTGTCGAGGATGTTGGGATCGAGCTCGTCGTCCGGGCGAGCGCCAGGTGCGTTGCGAGCACTGGCTGCGCGTAGACGATCAGAAAGGAACAGGGCGAGAGCCTTGTAGAAGCGAGCGGCGAACGAGGTGTCCCGCGCGAGCTTGTCGTTCAGCACGTCACGCGGAATCTCGAACAAAGTGGCGTTCGTCACGGTGCGCACGGTGGCGCTCGGAGGCCTGGCCTCCACGAAGGACATCTCACCCACGATCTCGCCCACTTCGATCTCCGCGAGCCGCGTGCCCTTCGCGTCCGTGACCTCGAGCTTGCCCTCGATCACGATGAACAGCTTCGCGACATCGACGCCGTGACGAATGATCTCGGTCCCCGCGCGAAAATGTCGCGTGCCGCCGGCCTCGGCGAGCCACTCGACGTCGTCGTCACGGAGCTGCCCAAAGATGTAGAGGACCTTGCGCATCGAAACCTCCTCACAGCAACTGACGCCGCGCCAGCCGCGAAAAAGCGCCCTGCTTCTCCATCAGCTCTTCATACGTACCCGATTCGACCAAACGTCCCCGCTCCATCACGAAGATGCGGTCCGCATGGCGAATGGTGCTCAGGCGATGGGCGACCACCACGCGCGTCACGTTGAGCTTCTCGAGTGCCCGGCTCACGTGCTCCTGCGTGCGATTGTCGAGCGCGCTGGTCGCCTCGTCGAAGAACAAAATGCGCGGCTGCGCCACGAGCGCCCGCGCGATGAGCAGGCGCTGGCGCTGTCCACCGCTCAAGGTCCCACCGCCCTGGTTCACCAGCGTGTGAATGCCCATGGGAAAGGAGGCGATATCCTCGCTCATGCCCGCTTGCTCGGCGGCGCGCTTGGCGTCCTCCAACCCGAGGCCGGTGGAGCCCACGATGTTGCTGAAGATGTCGCCGTCCATCAGCTGCGACGCCTGCATCACGGTGCCGATCTGTCGCCGGACCTCGCGTGTGTCGAGGCCGCTGAGGGCACGCCCGTCGTAGTACACGGCGCCGGTCTCGGGCAGGTCGAGGCCCAGCATGATGCGCAACAACGTGCTCTTCCCGGAGCCCGACGCACCCACCAGGGCGACGAAACGTCCCGCTTCGATGTTGAGGCTCACATCATCGAGGATGGGAGCACCTGCCCCGTCGTAACGGAAGGACACCTGGTTCACCTGGATGGACCCGGTGAGATCTCCCGGCGGACTCTTGAGCTCGTCGATCTCGGGTACCGCCTCGAGGATCGGCTTGGCCCGCTCGTACAGGGGCACGACCGAGACCGCAGAGAGCAGGCTGTCGACGAGCGAGAGCAGGGCGCTGGTCATCGAGCCGAAGGCCGCGCTGAAGGCCAAATATTCGCCGGTCCCGAGCACCCTGTCGGCGCGCATCACCAGCGCGAACAACACGGCGCTGGAGAGCAACGGATAGGCCGCGTGAAGAGAGCGGAAGCGGTTGTGGGCCCGGGTGGTCTTCTGCTCGGCGTCACGCTTGGCCTCGAACATGCGCGCCCACACGCGGAAGGCCCGGGACTCGGTGCCAGACACGCGCAGCTTCGCGATGCCCGTGAGGATCTGCAGCAAGAACCCCTCGAGCTTGCCTTGCAGGGCTATCACCTTGCGCTCGTAGCGCAGGACGCCGAGGGTGGTGGCGGCTGCACCGGCCGAGGCCGCGAGCGCAAGCACCGTGGCCGCGATGGCGAGCGCGGTGTCATAGTGAAAGAGCAGGAGTAAATTGAAGAACGAGAACACACCCGCCAACAGCGCAGACAGCGTGCCCCCAGAGAGCACCTGGCGGATCCGATCGATGCCATCGGCGCGCGAGGCGAGATCGCCCGCGTTGTAGGCGCGGAAAAAGGGCAGGGGCAGGC
>JAEZEI010000055.1 GCA_023417815.1 Bacteroidota bacterium
ATCCCAGATGGTCGCCCATGGGGTGACCTCGCTGCCGGTACCGGCGGTGGTCGGAACGGCGACGAGCGCCTTCATCCGATGCGGCACGAAGCTGCCGCCGCGCGCGAGCAGCGCGACCAGCTCGTCGAAGGTGCCGCTGGCGGTGCCGACCATCAGCGCCTTGGCGGTATCGATGGCGCTGCCGCCGCCGACCGCGACCACCGCCTCGCAGTCGGCATGGTCCTGCCAGAAGCGGTGGTACATCGGCCCGAGCCCTGCGACATCCGGGTTCGGCTCGATGCCGTCCTCCACGCCGACCAGGCGTGGCCCGAGCAGGCGGCGGATCCGGTCGACGAGGCCGAGGCCGGCCGCCTCCGGGAACGTCACCAGCACCGCGCGCCGGTCGCCGAGCACCTCCGGCAGCTCGTCGAGCGCCGAGGCGCCGTAGCGGATGGCCACCGGGTTGTGGTATCGCGTTGCTGCCGTCCCCATCGTCTCCTCGACCGGCTCTCCGACCGGTACGGCAGCGTACTGGCGACGGTCCCGTTCCAGAAATTCTTTTATTTGGACCTGTCCATTCAGAAAAGCTATTCTCATCGCCAGGCACCGCCGCGCCTTCGCCGACCAACCGCCCCCTGGCGACCGCCCCGGGCGGCCGCGGCTGCCTCCGGAGGAGATCGATGCGGCTCACGCAATTGCGCTCGTTCCACGCCGTGGCCCGCGCCGGCGGCTTCACCGGGGCCGCCCGGCTGCTGCACATCAGCCAGCCGACGGTAACGACCCAGGTGAAGTTCCTGGAGGAGACCTATGGCGTCGAGCTCTTCTACCGGCGCGGACACAAGGTCCGCCTGACGCCCTTCGGCGAGCAGCTCTTCGGCGTCGCGCAGCGCATCTTCGCCCTCGAGGCGGAGACGGTGAACATGCTCAAGGACGTCGGCGAGCTCAAGTCCGGACACCTGCGGGTGGGCGCCGTCGGGCCCTACCACGTGACCGAGATGCTCGCCGGCTTCAACAGGCGCCTCCCCGGCATCCAGGTGTCGGTGCGGGTGGGCAACTCCGCCGAGGTGCTGCAGGGCCTGCTCGACTACCAGACCGACGTCGCCGTCCTCGCCCAGTTCAACCACGATCCGCGCTTCCATTCGCTGCCCTACAGCCGCCATCCGATCGTGCTCTTCGTGCATCGTCGCCATCGGTTCGCCCGGCGCGGCGCCATCCGGATCGCCGAGCTCGAGGGCGAGGAGATGGTGATGCGCGAGGTCGGCTCGACGACCCGCAAGGCGCTCGACGATGCCCTGCGCCGCGCGGCGGTGAAGCCGCGGGTGGTGATGGAGATCGGCAGCCGCGAGGCGGTGCGCGAGGCGGTCATCAAGGGCGTGGGCATCGGCGCGGTCTCGGAGGTGGAGTACGTGCCGGACCGGGCGCTGGTCCAGGTGCGGCTCTCCGATGTCGAGATCCACACGCATGCGCATGTCGTCTGCCTGGAGGAGCGGCGGGCGGCACGGCTGGTCGACGCCTTCCTCTGCATCGCGCAGGAGCTGCGCCGCCAGCGCGCCGGATCCGGGCGATAGCGGACGACGCGTAGCGGACGACACCGGCTCCGGCGCGGCGGTCGCCGCTCGCCGACGGCCCCTCCCCGGCCTCCGCCATCGGGGATTCCCCCAGCGGCAGGGGCGCACGGCGCGGGCCGCGCTGTGGCAAACTGATCGGAGAACCTCAGGAGACATGCAGCCGCCATCGCCACGGCCGCTGCCAGCCACCCATGATCCAGGCCATCGCCGAGCCCGAGCCAGCCGTCTCACCGCCGTCAGCCCCCGCTCCCCTGCTATCGGTCGAGGACCTGCACGTCCACTTCGTCACCTCCCGCGGCGTCGTCCGCGCGGTGGAGGGATCGAGCTGGCAGGTGCGCCCGGGCGAGATGGTGGCGCTGGTGGGCGAATCCGGCTGCGGCAAGTCGGTCTCCGCGCTGGCGGTGATGCGGCTGCTCGCCCGGCCCGCCGGGCGCATCGTCCACGGCCGCATCATGTTCGAGGGCCGCAACCTCCTGGAGCTGGATGACGAATCCATGCGCCAGGTCCGCGGCCGCGACATCTCCATGATCTTCCAGGAGCCGATGACCTCGCTCAACCCGGTGCTGGACATCGGGCTGCAGATCATGGAGCCGCTGGTCATCCACAAGGGGATGAACGAGCGCCAGGCGCGGGCCCGCGCGCTGGAGCTGCTTTCCCTGGTGGGCATTCCGGACCCCGAGCGCCGGCTCGGCCAGTATCCGCACCAGTTCTCCGGCGGCATGCGGCAGCGGGTGATGATCGCCATCGGCCTCGCCTGCGATCCGAAGCTGATCATCGCCGACGAGCCCACCACGGCGCTCGACGTCACCATCCAGGCGCAGATCCTCCAGCTGATGAAGGACCTGTCGCGACGCCTGGGCATCGCGATGGTCGCGATCACGCACAACCTCGGCATCGTGGCGCGCTATGCCGACCGGGTGAACGTCATGTATGCGGCCCGCATGGCCGAGCAGGGCAGCGCCGAGGCCGTCTTCGCGCGACCGCTGCATCCCTACACCATCGGCCTGCTGCGGTCGGTGCCCCGGCTGGACCGTCCGCGCGGCGCGCGGCTCGAGACGATCGAAGGCCTGCCGCCGAGCCTGCTCTCCCCGCCGTCGGGATGCCGCTTCGCGCCACGCTGCCCGGCGCGGCAGGTCGCCTGCGAGGCGCTGCTGCCGGAGGTCGAGCCGATCGAGCCGGACCACGGCTCGGCCTGCCTGCGGGCCGCGGAGCTCTCGCGAAACGGGCCCCGCGCGCTCGGGCTGGTCGCGACGGAGCTGGCCCAGCCGCTTCCACCCACGCGCCTGCCGGCCGAGCCGCTGCTTGCGGTGGAGGGCCTCAAAACCTACTTCGAGGTGGGCGGGATCGGCTCCGGCGGCAAGCGGGTGGTCCGGGCGGTGGACGACGTCTCGTTCATGCTGCGGCCCGGCGAGACCCTGGGCCTGGTCGGCGAATCCGGCTGCGGCAAGACCACGGTCGGGCGCACGCTGCTGCGGCTGGAGCGCGAGGTGGCCGGCCGCATCGTCTTCGACGGCATGGACGTCACCGCCGCGGACACCGCCGCGATGAAGCGGTATCGCCGCGCGGTGCAGGTGATCTTCCAGGACCCGTACTCGTCGCTCAACCCGCGCATGACCATCGGCCAGATCATCGCCGAGCCCACGCTGGTGCACGGGCTGGTGCCGGACCGCGCCAGCGCCAAGCGGCGGGTCGCGTCCCTGCTCGAACAGGTGTGGCTGTTCGACTACATGGCCGAGCGCTATCCCCACGAGGTGTCGGGCGGCCAGCGCCAGCGGGTCGGCATCGCCCGCGCCCTGGCGCTCGAGCCGCGCTTCATCGTCTGCGACGAGCCGGTGTCGGCGCTGGACGTCTCCATCCAGGCGCAGATCATCAACCTGCTCGAGGACCTGCAGAAGGAGCTCGGGCTCACCTACCTGTTCATCGCCCATGACTTGGCCGTCGTGCGCCACATCTCGGACCGCGTCGTGGTGATGTACATGGGGCGGGTGATGGAGATCGCCGATCGCGACCAGCTCTATGC
>JAEZEI010000074.1 GCA_023417815.1 Bacteroidota bacterium
CGTCAGCTTCCCTCGGGTAGCTGGACGAGTCCCGAACTCGTCAGCGCAGATACCCCGCCCAGCGAGGGATACTACATCTTCGAACAGCAAGTCGTGAACGGCGGAGGGGTGTCCGTGGCCGCCTGGACGGAGCGGGACGATCCCAAGGACTACAATTCGCCCAAGCACATCAAAGCGAGCACGCTTTTCGCAGAGGGTTGGGGTTCCGTGCGAACCGTCACAAGTGAGAGCGCCTTTCCCACCGAACTGGCATTGGCCGCACTGCGGTCTGGTGTTGTTGCCGTGTGGGTGTTGGATGGCAAAGACATCTGGGCATCGCGGCTGCGCTGATCACGATCGCATAGCTCGCCCTGCAGCCCCACCACGCTCAATTTAGGATGGCGCTCGTGCGGCCTTCTGCGGCGCTCCCCGGCGCGTGAGCCCGCGCACGATGATCCCCGCGAGCATCGTGAATCCACCCGAAATCGCAAAGCTCTGCGTCCAGGCGGCGGGCACCCCGGGTCCTCCCGCCGCGTCCAAAATGAGGCCGAACACCAGGGGGCCGACGAAGGCGCCGAGAAAGCCCACGGTGGTGTGTACCGCCATGCCGAGCCCCCGCTCCGCGAGCGGCACCTGCGCCATCACACCGGAGGTCAGGGTGGCCGAATCGGCCCCCATCAGCGCGCCGCACAGCAGTACTGCCAGGCAGGCGCCTGCAGGCGAGAGCAGGTCCACCCACGCCAACATGGCGAACGACAGCGAGGAGGCGATCATCACGGAGCCGACCCAGCGCGTCCGACCCACACGCTCCGCGAAGCTCACCCCAAGCACGCTGGCGGGCACCGTGAGTACGTTCGCGAGCCCGAGCACCGTGGCCGGGGCCCACCAAAACGGCGCCTCGAACCCGCGCGCGGCCTGGGAGAAGCTGAGGAAGGCCACGCCCCAACTGCGCAGCGTGAAGAGCTCCCAGGTGTGCAGCCCGTAGCACCCGATGAGCCCCACCGCGGCCCGGTTGCGCAGGATGGGCGTGGGACTCGGAAAGAGCCGCGAAGAGGCGGCGCGGCTTTGCTCGCGGGCGGAGGCGCCCGCTTCGACCGGCGAGAGCCCCATGACCATGAGGAGCGCAACGAGAGGTCCGAGCGCCGTGCACCAGAGCGCGACCGTCGCCCCCCACCGCGCTGCGATCGCCTCACAGACCGCATAGGAGAGGCTCGTGCCGAGCGCGAAACACCCCATGTAGTAGCCGACGTAGCGCGCCTGCTTTTCAGGCGACGCGCGGTCGGTGAGCGCCCGCAGGCCCGGCATGAACGAGCCGGCCGTGGCCACGCCGCTGAGCACCCGCGCACCGAGCGCCCACCAGAAAACGCCTTGCGAGGCCGCGAAGGCTGCGGCGGTCACTCCTCCGAGCGCGCAGGAAATCAGCACGATGCGCCTGGCATCCATGCGATCGGTGAGCGCAGTGAGGACGGGCGAAACCGCCACGTAGCCCGCGTAGAAACCCGCGTTCACGAACGTCGCGTCCCTGGTGCTCAAGCGCCATTCCACGAACAGGCGCGGCATCAGCGCTGGAAAGCTCGCGAACGACGAGAGCGAGAGCGCGCACGCGCTGCACATGAGCAGAGCGAGAAGCGGATCTCGCGCGAGCCGACTCCCTACGCGCATCGAGTGGGCACGATTCTGCCAGGCTGAACACCACCGTGCCAGCCTGGCGAATCCTCACCCGTTCACGCTGGCCCGCGCCCGTTCACTTGAACGCGCGCGAGAACAGCTCGCGTACTTGACCTTCCGTCTCGCCGAGACGCTCGCGCGAACCGTCGAGGTGATAGGACAGGATCAGGTGATCGAGCCCGCCCACCAGCATGCGCAAGGTCACTTCGTCGGGAGCCTTCGAGATCAGACCGCGCTCGTGCGCAGCCTTGAGTTGCTCGTTGAGCTGCTCGAGGAAAGCGGACAGGTGCTGGCGACGGCGAACGCGCGGCTCGCCCCCCGCTGCCATCACTTGGTAGCTCACCACCGGGAAACGCGAAGCAACTCGGACATAGGCCAACATCCATAACGTGGCCCTCTCGAAGGGATCCTCGACCCCCTGAGTCAATCCCTCAACCTCACCATTGATCTCGTTCACCATCTCATCGAGCAAGGCGAGCAAGATGTCTTCCTTCGATGTGAAGAACTCGTAGAAAGAGCGCCGTGACATCCCTGCCGCTTTCAGGATGTCTGCAACCGTGGAAGTTGCGTACCCGAGCGCAACGAACGTCTCGCCGGCTGCCAAAATGAGGCGCCGACGTTGCCGCTCCTGCTGGGCCTTACGTCGCTCTTGGACCGTGGTGGTTGCGACTTCGGACATGCTGAAACTATGGCAGCACCCGAGCCGTGTTTCGAGGAACGGAAACACATTGCACCGCGCGTGTCTCGCTCACGCGCACGTGAAACGTTGTGAGCACGATTCCTGTTGCACCGCTGATTTGCAGGGAAATCTGCCCTCATTTGTGGTCATGCTCCGCTTTTTCCTGCGAGCTCACGAACGTGGTGAGACGATCTTGCTCGCGCGGATATCCGAAAATTTAGGCGTGTCGCAGCTCGAGCGCTGCTCCTCGGCGGTGAGACATCTCTCGACTTCGCATGAACTCCCAGAATGGGATCTTGCGCGTGCAACGTCGGTGTCTACGCAATCCGATCGCAGAGCGGAAAGTGATCGAGAAACAGATCGCGCTCGTCCCAATCTTCGCGTCGCGCGACCTTCGACATCTTGTCAGAACGAAAATAGGCGCTCTCCCTGGG
>JAEZEI010000103.1 GCA_023417815.1 Bacteroidota bacterium
GCGAGAAGACGCGCAGCGACGGGTGCTCCGCGCGGTCAAGAGCTTGAAAAAGGGGCTCGTGGGCGGAGAGGAGCGTGTCGAGGCGCTGCTCGCACGGGTGCCCGGCTTTGGTCCGTGGCTCGCGATGGAGATGTTTCGCGCGACACATGCGGACGCGAAGGCCGACGGCCTGCCTATCTACCCGACCAACCTCGAGGAGAGCTCTGCTCCACTG
Source organism: Bacteroidota bacterium (assembly GCA_023417815.1). Taxonomy (GTDB): domain Bacteria; phylum Bacteroidota; class Bacteroidia; order Chitinophagales; family Chitinophagaceae; genus Ferruginibacter. The sequence goes on from JAEZEI010000103.1 coordinate 215, forward strand.
ACAGTGGCCGAGTACCTCGAATGCATCGGCTGCCACGTCGCCTGAGTCGAAGCGGGCGCTTCCGCCCGCGAGCAGAACAAACGCCGATGGGTCAGCGCGGGCTCAGGATGACCGCGGGGATTTCGCGCGCGGTTTTGCCCTGGTACTGGTCGTAGTCGGGCCACTGCGCGGTCATCGTCGGCCACACGCGCGCGCGTTCCTCGGCGCTCGCCGTGCGGGCGACCACCGGGATGACCTGGTCGCGCACCTGAATCTCCACCTCCGGGTGGGCGATCAGGTTCTCGTACCAACCCGGGTTCTCCGGCGCGCCTCCTTTGGAAGCGATCACCACGTAGTTGTCGCCGTCGCGACCGTAGATGAGCGGGAACTTGCGCACCTCGCCCGATTTCCGCCCGATCGTCCGCAGGATCAAGCAGGTTGCACCATTCCAGTCGTGGCCGACTTTGCCACCAGTCGCTTCGTACTGGCGGACGTGCTCCGCTCCGAAAAGGCTGTAGTCCGGCATGAAAGGAGGCTGCCATAGGGGCCACCGAGTGGCCACCGGGCGGCCGAGCTCCTCTGCACTGCGTGCTACACGCGGCGTCGTTCTCGGGGGTGGGGCTGGGCGTACGAGGCGAGGGGCCAATGAGGATCGTCACCTACAACATCAACGGCATCCTCGGGCGCTTTTCGCTGTTGCTCGAGTGGGTGGCGCGCACCTCGCCCGATGGCGTGTGCTTGCAGGAGCTCAAGACGGATGCGCGGCGCTTTCCGAGCGCGGCCCTGCGTGACGCGGGCTACGGCTCCGCGTGGCTGGCCGAGGGCGCTTACAACGGAGTCGCGATCCTCACGAAGGGAGGCGAGCCGCTGATCACGCGTCGTGCGCTCCCGGGCGACCCCGCGGATCGTCAGTGTCGCTATATCGAGGCCGCGGTGCAGGGCGTGTTGATCGCATGCCTGTACGCGCCGAACGGCAATCCTCAGCCCGGTCCCCGCTTCGACTACAAGTTGGCCTGGCTGGAGCGCCTGCACGTCCATGCTTCCGAGCTCTGCGCGGCCAAGGTGCCTGTGGTGCTGGCGGGGGATTTCAACGTCGTCCCCAGCGACCGCGATATGTACGCCTCGAAATCCTCCTGGAAGAACGACGCGCTTGTGCAGCCTGGGCCCCGCGCGCGGTATCGACAGCTCCTGGAGCTCGGCTTCGTCGATGCGCTCGGCGCCCTGCACCCAAGCGAGCCCCCGCACACGTTCTGGGACTACAAACGAAATGGTTGGGCGCGCGGACACGGACTCCGCATCGACCACCTGCTGCTGTCGCCCGTGCTTGGCGCCCGCCTGGAAGACGGCGGCGTGGAGCGCTCCGAGCGCGGGCTCGACGGGGCGAGCGACCACGCGCCGGTCTGGATCACGCTGCGCGACGCCTGAGTCTTGGCCTCAGTCGAGCTCGCTCGCCAAATCCAGCCACAGCGCGCGTGCGGCGCTCAGCTTCGCTTCCTGCGCGCCCCAGCCAAGCATGAGCGTTTCGGCGCTGGCCATGCCGAGCTTCACCGCACTAAAAAGGCCAGGCGCGAGCCGCTCGAGCTTCGCCGTCTGGACCAGGCCCTGCAGCGCGGCCCAGAACTGCACGGCGCGTCCCGGGGCCACGTCTGCTTTGAGCGCGCCGACATCCGCTGCGCGCTGGAAGGGGAGAGTGACCTCGCGGAAAAGGTGGGCCAGCACGGGAGCGAAGCGCGAGCCTTCCTCCGCGTCGAGCCACACGCGAGGATCGAGCGAGAAGCCGATCACGCGTGCTTGCTCTGGATTGCGCGTGGGCATCTCCAGGTAGTAATGGGCCAATCCCAGCAGGATCGTCAGGGAAGAGACCACGGCATCGTCGCAGCGCTCTTGCAGGCGCGCATCGATCTGCTCGGCGCGCGCACGGTACTCCTGCGCGATCTCGGTGAAGACGCGGCGCTGTACCTCGCCGATCAAGGCCTCGCGCGAGGGGAAGTACCAGTAGAGCGCCGCTGGCGAGAGCCCGAGCTTGCGCGCCAAACCGTGCACGCTCGCCTCCGCAATGCCGGATTGGCTGATGAGCTCGCGCGCGGCAGCGATGTACTTTTCTTTTTTCTCGGCTCGCTTTGCCTGCACGTTGGGGCTCGGCTCGCGGTCCCTGTTCTCGCTCATAGTTCCCGGATGGGGATTGTGAACGAAAGTCACCAAGCGAGAAGCCTTTGAACGACGTTTAAATCGCAATTGTTACGCGAAGGCCCCGCGGGTCTACACAACTTTACACTGGTGAGTGCCCGTTTGGTCTAGGCGGGTAGCCAGCCATGTGCGCGGAGCGCGATGAAGCCCGCATCATCAAAGCGGACGCCTTCTGCCGCGAGCCTCTTGCGCTGCAGCGCAGCGTGCTCCGGGTCTTGCACGTTGATTTGCGCACGTCGCGCGTCCTTCTTGCCGACCACGCGGTGCCATGGGAGTCCAGCGGGG
>JAEZEI010000105.1 GCA_023417815.1 Bacteroidota bacterium
CCCACGACCGCTTCTGGGGGGGGCCCGGGGCAGCCGCAGGCCGGGGGCGCGGGCGGCGCCCGGCGCGAGAGGGAGCGGACCGATGCCGTGGTGCGTGGATCTGGGAGTCGGCGGCTGGCTGGTCCTCGCGTCGAGCCTGGCGGTGCTCGGCATGGCCGTGTGGGCGGTGACGCGACTGTTTCCCGCTGCACCAGAGCCGGACGCGGTGACGCTGCTCGACGCCCGGCTGGCCGCCGGGCAGATCGATGTGGACACCTACCGCAGGCTTCACGCCGAGCTCGCCGGACCTGTGCCGGCGCGATCGGAAGGACTGCGATGAAGAGCCACCTCAAGGGAATGGTCGTCGCTGCTGCGGCGGTGCTGGTCGTGGCGCTGGCAGCGGGTGTGCGTCCTGGCGCGGCGTTGGCGGCTGCGCTGGCGTGCCCGCTGATGATGATCGCCATGATGGTGTGGATGCACCGCCGCGGCCACACCGGGCAGCCCCACCATGGCGCGCACGACGTCACGGCGGACGCGCCCGTGACGTCGCCGCCGCACAGCGCGGCGCCGGGAGCCCGCTGAGCTCAGCCGGGCGGCACCGGAAGCGTGACGGTGAACGATGCGCCGGCTCCCGGGCCGTCGCTCGTTGCGGTGATGGTGCCGCCGTGGGCCTCGGTGAGCGCTTTGCAGATCGCCAGGCCGATGCCCGATCCGCCGTGGGTACGGTCACGCGCGGTATCGGCCCGGTAGAAGCGCTCGAACAGGTGCGGCAGGTGCTCGGGCGCGATGCCGGCACCGGTGTCGGACACGTGCAGCGCCACGCGCTGGTAACCGCCGGTCGCACGGAGCGTGATCGTGCCTCCGGCCGGGGTGTGACGCAGTGCGTTGGCGACCAGGTTGTCCAGGACCTGGCCCATACGCTGGCGGTCGACACGGACGTGTCCCAGCTCGGGGTCGACCTGGACCCGCACGTCGACCCCGGCGGCGGTCGCGCGCTCCCGCCAGGTGCCGGTGGTCGCTGCAAGCAGTTCGTCTGGCGCGAGCGGTTCGAGCGTGAGTACGAGGTCACCGGCCTCCGCGCGGGTCACCGCGGCGAGGTCGCGTGCCAGCCGGGTCAGGCGCGCGGACTGGTCGCGCAGCACGGCCATTGTGGGCTCGTCCATCGGTTGCAGGCCGTCTTCCACGGCCTCGAGGTACCCGGCGATGGTGGCGACGGGGGTGCGGACCTCGTGGGCGACGTCGGCCAGGAGCCGGGCCCGCAGCCGCTCGGCCTCTTGCAGCCGCGCGGCCATGGCGTTGAACGACTCGGCGAGGTCGTCGAACTCCGCGCCCAGTCCTGCAGCCGGGACGCGGGACTCGTACCGACCGGCGCCCAGGCGCGCCGCAGCGGTGGCCACGGCCGACAGAGACCGGCCGATGCGCCGCGCGAGCACGAGACTCACGGCAGTTGAGGCCACAGCGGCGGCGCCCAGGGCCAGGGCCAGGGAGACGGCGCTCGCGTCGCGAAAGGCCCGCGCGGCGTGCATGACGGCGTCGTCGTGGTCCTCCAGGCCGGCGCGCACCATGTGCTCGTGGAACAGGCCTGGGCCCACGGCGGAGGCCACCAGCCACGCTGTCAGGGCTGCGGTCGCGAGCACGATGACGAGCGCGATGAGCAGGCGACCTGCAAGGCCCCACCGCGCTGCCGGCGGGATCGGCTTCACTCCCCGGTCCCGATCCGGTACCCGACACCTCGCACCGTGCGCACGAACCGTTGCTGTTCAGCACTGTCACCGAGCTTCTGGCGCACGTGCAGCACATGCACGTCGACGAGGTGCTCGTCACCGACCCAGTTGGCGCCCCAGACCTCCTCGATCAGGGCCCGGCGGCTGAACACCCGTCCGGGGCCTGAAGCGAGTGCGGCGAGGACGTCGAACTCGGTGCGCGTCAACGGCACCAGGCGGCCCTTGAGGTGCACCTCGCGGGCGTCCGTGTCGAGCCGTAGCGCCCCGATCTCCACAGCAGGGCGCGCCGCCGCTGCGACGGCGGGAGCGGGTCGGCGGGGTCGACGCAGCAGGACTGCGATCCGGGCCATGAGCTCACGCGGGCTGAAGGGCTTAGTCATGTAGTCGTCCGCACCGACCGACAGGCCGATGAGGGTGTCGACCTCCTCGGCGCGGGCGGTCAGCATGATCACGTAGCAGTCGGAGAACGTGCGCAGCTGACGGCACACCTCGACCCCGTCCAGTCCGGGAAGGCCCAGGTCCAGCACGACGACGTCCGGATCGACCTCGCGCAGCACCCCGACGGCCTGCGAACCGTCATGGGTCACGCTGACCTCGAACCCGTCCCGCTCGAGGTATCCGGCCACCAGCCGGGCCAAGGCTTGCTCGTCGTCGACGACGACCGCGCGCCGCGCTGTGGTCGTCGTGGTGTCTGGGGTGGGGGTCACCTGGCCATTGTCGGCTGCGGACGGACGCCGGTCGGGGACCTTCATCGAACCTTGATCCAAGGGCGACCGGTCCTTCGGTGCGGCACGTCGACGCTCCACATGTACCGATCCGCGACCGCCTGCAGGAGAACCCGTGTCGACCATCGAGCCCGCCGACCCACCGGTCCTCGTCACCGTCGTCCATGCCCCGGCGTGCCATTTCTGCCACGACGCCGAGGAGGCCCTAGCCGCCCTGGCCGGTGATTTCCCGCTGGTGGTCCGCAGCGTCGGCATCGATACGGACGAGGGCCGGGCCCTGGTCGCCGAGCACCGCCCGCCGATGAACCCGCTGGTGCTGGTAGACGGGGAGTTCTTCTCCGCCGGGCGACTGTCGCGGAAGAAGCTCACCAAGGTCCTGCACAGCCGGCGCACGGCAGCGGTCGGGGCCTGAGATGGGCAGCGAGTTGCTGACGACCGGGAGCATCCTGGCGGCGTTCTTCGCCGGCGGGGTGGCCCTGTTCGCCCCGTGTTGCATCGTCTTCCTGGCGCCGTCCTACCTGGCCGGTGCGGTCAAGAACGCCCGGTGGCGGCTGCTGCCGCTGACCTTCGTCTTCGCGGCGGGCTTGGCCGTGGTGCTGGTGCCGATCACGCTGGGGATGAGCCTGCTCGCCGGCGCGATCGCCCGGTACCACGCTCCGCTGTACTGGGCCGGCGGCCTGCTGATGATCGCCCTGGCGGGCCTGGCCCTCTCGGGTCGGATGTGGTCGCTGCCGTCGTTCCTGCGTACTCCGGATACCACCGGTGGTGACACCGCGAGCTTCTTCTCCCTCGGGGTGTTCTCCGGGATCGCGTCCTCGTGCTGCGCCCCAGTCCTGGCCGGGGTGATGACCCTGTCGATTCTGTCCGGGTCTCCCATCGGGGGGCTGGCCCTGGGGTTGGCGTACGTGTTCGGCATGGTCTTCCCGCTGTTCGTGATGGCCCTGGTCTGGGACAAGGCGCGCCTCGGTGAGCGCAAGCTGTTCCAGGCCAGAACCGTCCGGCTGCCCGTCGCGGGCCGCACCCTGGTCACCAACACCCTCAACATCGCCGTCGCGGTCGGGTTCACGGTGATGGGCGTGTTCGTCATCGCCCTGGCCGGCAGCAAGGACATGACCGGCGGCTCGGCGTTCCAGGACGCCGCCAGCCGCACCCTGACCGACGTGTTCGCCGCCGTCCAGGACTTCCTGTCTCCGGTGCCCGAGCCCCTGCAGGGGTTGGCGCTGCTCGCGGTCGCCGCCGCGTTCATCTGGGCGACGCTCGTCGACCGGCGCCGGCCCGCTCGGTCGAAAAGCGCCGCCCCGGCCACGACCACGGCTGCTGCAGGGCCGAGCGACGGCCCAGCCGTGCCCGTCCCGTCCTGCCACGCCACCCCGACCACGGAAGAAGTGACCCGATGACCTCCGGAACCGCCACCCGCCGCTTCGCCGAACGCCAGCAGGCTCTGCAGGAGGTTCAGGCCGCGCAGGCGGGACAGGCGCGCCGCCGCCAGCGCATCAGCTGGGCCGCGTGGGGCGCCGGTCTGCTGATCGTGGCCACGCTGATCGCCGCCGCGTTGATCACCTCCCAGCCGACCACGTCCAGCGACGTGCGCGTCGCACCGGACTTCACGCTGCCCGCCTCGGACGGCTCGACCGTCTCGCTGGCGGACTTCCGCGGTGGACCGGTCGTCCTGTACTTCAACGAGGGCGCCGGCTGCGACTCATGCCTGCTGCAGATGGCCGAGATCGAGAAGGATCCAGCGTTCGCCGAGACCGGCATCACCGTGCTGCCGATCGTGATGAACACCGCCGAGCAGATCAACACCGATCGCCAACGCCTCGGCGTCCAGGCACCGTTCCTGCTTGACGACGGCACCGTCTCCGCCGCCTACGACACCCTCGGCAAGGGCATGCACGAAGGCCTCCCGGGGCACGGGTTCGTCCTGGTCGACGCCGACGGCAACCAGCTGTGGCACGGCAATTACCCGTCCATGTGGCTTGCCCCCGCCGACCTGCTCAAGGAGGTCACCAGCCGACTCTGACCATCACCGTTTGACCTGACGCGCGCGTCACCGACCTATGAAGGAGAGCCCGATGGGCTGCTGCCAGGACACCCCTACCTCGACGACCACGACCCAGAGCACGGCCACCACGACGAGCAACAGCTGCTGCGGCGGCGGCGCTCAGGGCGCGGACACCTGCTGCACGACCAGCACCTCGGCCTGATCCCCAACACCGATCCTGGGAAGGAACCACCCCTTGACGAGCACCACGCGCCGGCGCCTCGCCGCGACGACAGCAGCACTCGCCCTGGCGGCCACCCTGACCGCCTGCTCCACCGGCGACGAACCGACGCCCGAACCCCCCGCGGTGCAGGAGTCCTCGAGCAGCGAGGACGCCGAGGCGGCGACTGAGCACAACGCCGCCGACGTGGAGTTCGCGCAGATGATGATCGTCCACCACCAGGGAGCGCTTGAGATGGCTGAGCTCGCGGTCGAGCGGGCCTCCACCGACGAGGTGCGCGCACTGGCCGAGCGAATCGCCGCAGCGCAGGGCCCGGAGATCGAGCTCATGTCCGGCTGGCTGGAGACCTGGGACGAGGAGCTCCCCGCTGAGGCTGAGCACGGCGGCATGGACCACGGCGGGATGGAGATGGACGGCATGGACCAGGAGGAGGCGATGTCCACCCTGGCCGAGTTTGAAGGGGTCGCGTTCGACCGGAGGTTCCTCGAGCTCATGGTCGCCCACCACCGCGGCGCCGTCGAGATGGCCCAGGCCCAGATCGGCGAGGGCGCAGACCCCGACGCCCTGGCACTCGCCCGGACGATCAGGGACGACCAGAACATAGAGATCACCGAGATGGAGAACCTGCTGCGGTCCCTCTGAGCAGCCCGCAGCACGACCGGCAGGAGGCCACCCCGCACGAAAAGGTGGCCTCCTGTCGCGTGCGTCTGCCACCGGCGCTGCGGCGAAGCACTAGGTGCGGACGTACCGTCGCCCGGTGCCGAACTCCCCGTTTGACAAGGAAGAACCTGCCCGGCCTCACCGCGTGCAGTCTGTGTGCCGGAGAGACCCTGGGCGAAGCTGACACCGCCCCGGGTGGCCAGCTGCAGCGCCTGAGGCACCTGGCCGACTCCGGCGTGGCTCGCCTGACGACCGTCGACTGCCTCGACGCGTGCGATCGCGGCGACGTCGTGGTCGCTCGTCCGTCCGGTGCATGCCGCCGCACCGGCGCACGACCGGTGTGGTTCGTGCCCGCCGGCCCTGCGGCGTAGCCGTCGGATTCACGGCCTGACGCGCGTTCGCCCTTGCGCGGCCGTCCGCCGGAGAGACCCTCATCGAACCTTCATGGCGGCGCCGTCCCTCTCACCGCGCGAACACGCGGCCCTGTCCATAGCGTCGAAAGGGTCCCCGCGGCGCACGAGCGATCGATGTGCCGCACGATCCGCACATCAGGAGGCCGTCGTGAGGACCACGCAGATGCTCGACACTTACCCCGCGACCATCAACCTCGACCGCCAGCTGCTGGCTCGCGTCATCGAGTCCCTGGTCGCCTGCTCGCAGGCGTGTACCGCGTGCGCGGACGCGTGTCTGAGTGAGGAGATGGTCGCCGACCTGCGCAAGTGCATCCGGTCCAACCTCGACTGCGCCGACAGCTGCGCGGCCACGGCGCGGATCCTGTCCCGCCACACCGGCTATGACGCCAACATCACCCGGGCTCACCTCGAGGCCTGCATCGCCGCGTGCCGGGCCTGCGGCGACGAGTGCGAGCAGCACGCGGGCATGCACGAGCACTGCCGCATCTGCGCCGAGGCGTGCCGGGACTGCGAGGCCGCCTGCGCCGAGCTCCTCGCGGCCATCCGCTGATCCCGTCCACGCGGTGCCGGCGGGCATCCCGCCCGCAGCACCCCGTGAGTCCGTCCGATACCCCGGCAGGTAGGAGCGAGACGAGGAGA
>JAEZEI010000109.1 GCA_023417815.1 Bacteroidota bacterium
GGTGGGCGATCCCACGGCCGAGGCCGCGGCGCGCAGCGACCTGGCCGCCGTGCTCGAGCAACTCGACCGCAAGGCGGAGGCGCTGGAGGAGCGCCTGCGCGCGTTGTCCTGTGCGCCCGAGCAAGACGCGTTGCACAGGAAGGCGCTCGCGGCGGCGGAGGCCGCGGGCGAAGTGCGCAAGTATGCGGAGACGGTGCGCACGCTCTACGAGCGCGCGCGTCGCAAGGAGGAGGTCGCGCTCAGCAGTGATCTCGCGCTGCGGGCTGCCGCGGTCTACGAGCATGCAATCGGAGACCTGAGCGCGGCAGAAGCCCAGTACAAGGTCGTGCGCGAGGGCGCGCCGGGATACATCGAAGCGCAATTTTCGCTCGCACGCGTGGCAGGGAAGCTCGGTCACGCCGAGGAGGAGCGCGCGGTGCTCGCGCGCATCGCGGAGATGCCGGACGACCCCGCCTACGCCTCGGGAAAGAGGGATGCGCGCTACCGCATGGTCGAGTTGGCGATCGAATCCCCGAGCACGCGCGAAGAGGGCTTCGCCGCGCTGAACACGCTGCTCAAGCAGGCGCCCGACTTCGTGCGCGCGGGGAGCATCTTGCAGGCCGCCTGCACCCGCGATCCGCACGATGCACGCGCGCTCGAGATGTTGGAGCAGACCGCGCGTCGCAGCGACGATCCACACTTGCTGCTCGATTTTCTGGAGCGCCACGCCAAGGGATCCGAGCCGTCGCTCGGGCTGCTCCGTGAAGGTGCGGAGCTCGCCCAACGCCTCAACGAACATGCCCGCGCGGAGGCCCTGCTGCGTAAGGCCATTCGCGCGGCCGAGCACGCGGGAGGACTCGAGGAGGCGCTCTGGGCGCCCGTCGCGCTCGGTCGCCTGCGCGGCCAGATGAACGACATCACGGGCGCCATCGACTGGCTCGAGCGCGCGATGAACGCCAGCGATTCGGTCGAGAGCTTCGAGATCGGGCTCGAGGTGGGCGCGCTCGCCGAAGGTCGAGGCAAGGACGAAAAGCGCGCGATCCGCATCTACGAGACACTGCGCCAGCGCGATCCGGCGGACCGGCGTGTGTGGGGTGCGCTGCTCGCGCTCTACAGGAAGCGTCGGGATCTCGACGGCGCGCTCGGGGTGGTGCAGGCCACGCTCGATGCATTGATCGACCCGGCGGAGCGCAATGCGCTGCGCGTCGAGACGGCGCGCCTGCTCTTGGAGGGCGGCCGGGAGGACGACTGCAAGGCCATGCTGCAGGGCGTGCTGAGCGAGGACCCGGATCACGAAGAGGCGACCATCATGCTGGCCGATCTCTATGAGCGGCGGGGCGAGAACGAGGCGATGGCCGAGCTGCTCGGGCGCAAGCTCGAAGGCGCGCGCGAACGTCGCAGCGCGTCCTTGGTCCCCATTTCGCTGCGCATGGGCGCGCTGCTCGAGGGCACGCGCCCCGAGCAAGCGGTCGAGATCTACCGCGAAGGGCTCGCGGTCTTGCCGGAGAGCTATGAGCTCATGCGCGCCACCCTGTCGATGCTCGATGCCGAGCGCGACGCGGTGGAGCGGGCAAGCTTGCTCGAGCGCTATCTGTCGGGTGATGGCCGCCAGGACGAGCACGCCCTGGATGCGGCGCTCTGGCTGCTCGAGTATCAGACGCAGGCGGGGGACGAAGCCGCCTTCGAGCGAGCGCTCGCCATCGCCTACGGCGTCGCGCCCGGACACGAGGAGATCCGCACGCGCCTCGAGCAGTGGTACCGGCAGCGCGGCAACTTCGGGAGCCTGGCTGCCATGCTCGAGCAGGAGGCCGCACGCGTGGAGGACCCGGCGCGCGCCTTCGCTTTGCTGATCGAGGTCGCCGATCTGCGCCTGAATCAGCTCGGACAGCCCTCGGAGGCCGCGGCGCTCCTCCGGCGCGCGCGCGCCTATGCGCCGGGCGACTTCGAGCTGCTCAAGCGCGCGGTTTGGGCCAGCGCTGCATCCGGCGAACTCGGTCCGGCGCTCGCAGAGATCGACCAGGCACTGGAGGAGCGCTCGCGCAAGAAGCGTGAGCGCGTCGAGCTGCTCCTCTTGCGCGCCGAGGTGGCGGGCAACGCCGGCATGCACGACGACGCCGTTGCCTCCCTGGACAGCGCGCATGCGACTGCGGGTGCGGCAGTGCTGCCGCACTTGATGGCCGGGCTCGAACGCGCCCGTGTTGCGGCGCAGGAGCGCGCGAACCCGGAGCGTGAGCGCGAGCTGACGCTGCGTCTCGTGGGGCTCCAGAGCGAAGCCGGTGCGGTCGCGGAGGCCAGCGAGCTCTTGATCGCCTGGGTGGCACGTGCGCCGCGCGACGTGGAAGCCCTTCGTGCGCTGCTCGAACTCCTGATGACCGCCGAGCGTTGGACCGCCGTCATCGGCGTCGCCGAATCCCTGCTCCGCGAGGATCAGCCCGAGGTGCTCGGCGCCATCGGTGAGCGCCTGTTGGCCGCTGCGCGTGCGCTCGGACGCCCCGAGCTTGCGCGCAAGGGCCTCGAGCGCGCCGCGGAGCGTGCCGTCGACCAAGCCCGCTTGGTCGAGCTGCTCTCCGAGCTCTACGAAGAGCTCAGCGAGAAGCAGGCGCTGGCCGAACTCCTGTTGCGTTCGCTCTCGCCGCAGGACCGGCCCGAGAAGCGCTTCGAGCAGCTGCGTCGCATCGGGCAGCTCTTGCTCGACGC
>JAEZEI010000005.1 GCA_023417815.1 Bacteroidota bacterium
GTCAGCTCGACCTCGAGCTCGCCGGAGAGGTACTGCCGGGCGAACTCCTTGTTCTCTCCCACGTAGGAGGAGATCATCCGCCGGATCCGCTTCTCGGCCAGCAGCCGCCCCAGGCCCCAGTCGTCGACGCCGCAGTTGTTCGACACGGCCTCGAGGTCCGTCGTGCCGGCCTGGAGCAGCGCGTCGATCAGGACCGACGGGATGCCGCACAGCCCGAACCCACCGACGGACAGCGTCGCGCCGTCCGGAATGTCCGCCACGGCCTGCGCGGCCGAGGTCACCACCTTGTCCATGCCCGGCATCCAAGCCCGCCCAGGGTCGCCGGTCAACGCCCGACCGGTGGGTCGACGCGGATCAGTCACCCAGTGAGAGCCCGACTCGGCTAGCGTTCACTGAATGGACATCCCCGTGGACGTGATCGGCCGAGCCGCGGCCGTGCTCCGCGCGGTCTCCGGCCAGGAGCCGATCGGGGCGACCACCTCCGAGGTCGCCCGCCGCAGCGGCCTGGCCCGGCCCACCGCGCACCGGCTGCTCACCTCCCTGCTCGCCGAGGGCCTGGTCGACCGCGATCCGTCCGGACGCTGGCTGCTCGGCCCCGAGCTCTACCTCCTCGGCAGCACCGCCGCATCGCGCTACGACGTCACCGCGCTGGCCCAGCCGGTGGTGCGGCGGCTCTCGCTGGCCACCGGGGAGAGCGCCTTCTACTCTGCGCGCCGCGGCGATGAGACCGTGTGCCTGCTGCGCGAGGACGGCAGCTTCCCGATCCGGTCCCACGTGCTCCACGAGGGCATCCGCTTCCCGCTCGGCGTGGCCTCGGCGGGTCTCGCAGTGCTCGCCTACCTCGCCGACACCGAGGTCGAGGCGTACCTGGACCGCACCGACCTCACCGCGGCGTACGGCGAAGGGCACCGCGCCGACCGGGTGCTCGAGCGCGTGGCCCAGACGCGGGCGGCGGGCTACGCCCTCAACCCCGGCCTGCTCGTCGAGGGGAGCTGGGGGATGGGGGCGGTCGTCTTCGACGCCGACGAGCGTCCCTGTGGCGCCCTCAGCCTCACCGGGATCGAGCACCGGTTCTCGCCGTCGCGGCGCGACGAGCTCGGCCCGCTGCTGCTCCGGGCCGCCCACGAGCTGTCCACCTCGATGCGGCGACGCTGACCTCCCACCTACGCTGTCGGACATGACGGAGCCGGACTGGTCGGGCGTGCGCCTCCACGTCGTCACGGGCAAGGGTGGCACCGGCAAGTCGACGGTCGCCGCCGCCCTCGCCCTCGGCCTGGCCTCGCAGGGCCAGCAGGTGCTGCTGTGCGAGGTCGAGGGCCGCCAGGGCATCGCGCGGATGTTCGACGTCGACCCGCTGCCCTACGCCGAGCGGCGCATCGCCACCGGCCTGCGCCACAACGGCCGCGATCCCGGCGTCGTGCACGCTCTGCACATCGACGCCGAGTCCGCGCTGCTGGAGTACCTCGCGATGTACTACAAGCTCGGCCGCGCCGGCCGGGCGCTGGACCGCTTCGGCGTGATCGAGTTCGCCACCACGATCGCCCCCGGCACCCGCGACGTGCTGCTCACCGGGAAGGTCTTCGAGGCGGTGCAGCGCAACAGCCGCAACAAGGGCGCGATCCGGTACGACGCCGTGGTGCTCGACGCCCCGCCGACCGGGCGGATCGCCCAGTTCCTCAACGTCAGCGGCGAGCTCGCCGGGCTGGCCAAGGTCGGCCCGATCAAGAGCCAGTCCGACACGATGATGACGCTGTTCCGCTCCTCGCGCACCGCGGTGCATCTGGTCACCGTCTTGGAGGAGATGCCGGTGCAGGAGACCGCCGACGGCATCGCCGAGCTGCGCCGAGCGCGGCTGCCGGTGGGAGCGGTGATCGTCAACCAGGTGCGTCCACGCGACATCGCGCCCGCCGACCTCGAGGCCGCGCTCGCCGGGACCCTGGACCGCGAGCGGATCGCCACCGACCTGGCCGACGCAGGCGTCGAGGACGGACCGGAGCTGGTCGACGGTCTGATCGCCGAGGCCCGCGACCACGCCGAGCGCCGGGCCCTGGAGGACGCTCAGCGCGAGGTCGTCGGCGACCTCGGCGTACCCGTCTACGAGCTCCCCCGGCTGCCCGGCGGTGTGGACCTCGGGGGGCTCTACGAGCTCGCGGAGATCCTGAAGGAGGAGGGCCTGGCATGAGCGGCTCACATCCCCGCGTCGGCCCCCTGGCGACCACGCCGGGCCAGGCGCCCCACCTCGACGTCGACGCCCTGCTCGACGACCCCCCGACCGAGATCATCGTGTGCTGCGGGTCCGGCGGCGTCGGCAAGACCACGACGTCGGCGGCCTTGGCGCTGCGCGCTGCCGAACGCGGCCGCAAGGTCGTCGTGCTCACGATCGACCCGGCCCGCCGGCTGGCGCAGTCGATGGGCATCGAGAGGCTGGACAACGTCCCCCGCCCGGTCGCGGGGCTGCGGACCAACGCCAAGGGCAACCGCAGGGGCGGCAGCCTCGACGCGATGATGCTCGACATGAAGCGCACCTTCGACGAGGTGGTCGAGAGCCAGGCCAGCCCGGAGAAGGCCAAGCAGATCCTGGAGAACCCCTTCTACATCGCGCTGTCGAGCTCGTTCGCGGGCACCCAGGAGTACATGGCGATGGAGAAGCTCGGGCAGCTCCACCGGGAGGGCCGCTACGACCTGATCGTCGTCGACACGCCCCCGTCGCGCTCCGCCCTGGACTTCCTCGACGCCCCCGAGCGGCTCTCCAGCTTCCTCGACGGCCGCTTCATCCGCCTGCTCCTGGCCCCGGCGAAGGGGCCGGCCCGGCTGATGACGGCCGGGCTGGGGGTGGTCACCAGCGCCCTGAACCGGGTGCTGGGCGCCCAGGTGCTGCAGGACATGCAGACGTTCGTCTCGGCCTTCGACACGCTCTTCGGTGGCTTCCGGCAGCGCGCCCAGCAGACCTTCGAGCTGCTGCAGGCCGACGGTACGGCGTTCCTGGTGGTCGCCGCGCCGGAGCAGGACGCCCTGCGCGAGGCGGCGTACTTCGTCGAGCGGCTCGGCGAGGACGACATGCCGCTGGCCGGCCTGGTGGTGAACCGGGCGAACCCGCAGCCGCGCGGCGCGCTGTCCGCGGACGAGGCGATGGCCGCCTCCGCAC
>JAEZEI010000017.1 GCA_023417815.1 Bacteroidota bacterium
GCGCCAGGCGGTGCCGCTGATCCAGACCCGCGCTCCGCTCGTCGGCACCGGCCTCGAGGCCAAGGTGGCGCGCGACAGCGGCGTGTGCGCGGTGGCCAAGCGCGAAGGTATCGTCGACTCGGTCGACGCGACCCGCATCGTGGTGCGTGTGGAAGGCGAGGGCGGCGAGTTCCCCGACATCTACCGCCTCGAGAAGTTCCAGCGCTCGAACCAGAACACTTGCTACAACCAGACCCCCATCGTTCGCGCGGGGGACAAGGTGAAGCCCGGCGACGTCCTCGCGGACGGCCCCGCCATCGACACCGGCGAGCTCGCGCTCGGTCAGAACGTGGTCGTCGCGTTCATGCCGTGGCAGGGCTACAACTTCGAAGACTCGATCCTGGTCTCCGAGCGCATTGCCAAGGACGACGTGTTCACCTCGATTCACATCGAGGAGTTCGAGTGCGTCGCCCGCGACACGAAGCTCGGCAAGGAAGAGATCACCCGCGACATTCCGAACGTCGGCGAGGAAGCCCTCAAGGACCTCGACGACTCCGGCATCGTGCGCATCGGCGCCGAGGTGAAGGCGGGCGACATCCTGGTCGGCAAGATCACGCCCAAGGGTGAGACCCAGCTCTCCCCCGAGGAGAAGCTCTTGCGCGCCATCTTCGGTGAGAAGGCCGGCGACGTGCGCGACAGCTCGCTGCGCGTGCCCCCGGGCGTCGGCGGCATCGTGATCAATGCCCGCGTGTTCGCGCGCAAGGGCACCGACAAGGACGACCGCGCCAAGGAGATCGAGGACGGCGAGCGCGCCAAGCTCGAGAAGGACATGGCGGATGAGATCAAGATCATCCGAACCTCCGCCTACGCCCGCGTGAAGGCGCTCCTGATCGGCAACACCACCGACGCCAAGTTGGTCGACGACAAGGGCAAGATCCTCCTGAACAAGGGGGAGAAGCTCACTGACGAGCTGCTCGATCCGATCCCGCGCAAGCTGTGGTCGCAGATCGAGGTCGACAAGAACAAGGACAAGATCGACAACATCTTGACCCAGCTGGACAGCCAGGTCGCCTCCATCGAGCAGCTCTTCCAGGAGAAGATCGCCAAGCTCAGCAAGGGTGACGAGCTTCCGCCCGGCGTGATCAAGATGGTGAAGGTCTACGTCGCCATCAAGCGCAAGCTCCAGGTCGGCGACAAGATGGCGGGTCGCCACGGCAACAAGGGTGTGGTCAGCCGCATCCTGCCCGAGGAGGACCTGCCGTACATGCAGGACGGTCGCTGCGTCGACCTCGTGCTCAACCCGCTCGGCGTTCCCAGCCGCATGAACGTGGGCCAGATTCTCGAGGTTCACCTCGGCTGGGCCGCGCGCAACCTGGGCATGCAGATCCAGGAGAAGGTCGAGGAGGCGCGCCTCAAGGGCGAGGAGCTCCGCAAGGACCTGCTCAAGCTCTTCCACACGGGCAGCACCCGTAAGATCATCGAGGAGCTCCCGGTCGAGGAGCTGCCGAAGGTGGCTGCGAAGTTCGAAGAGGGCGTGCACTTCAGCACGCAGGTCTTCGACGGCGCGACCGAGAAGGAGATCAAGGAGCGCCTCAGTATGGCGGGCCTTGCCACCAGCGGTCAGATGGTGCTGTTCGACGGTCGCACGGGTGAGCCGTTCGACAAGGACGTCACCGTGGGCGTGATGTACATGCTCAAGCTGCACCACTTGGTCGACGACAAGATCCACTCGCGCAGCATCGGACCGTACTCGCTCGTCACGCAGCAGCCGCTGGGTGGTAAGGCGCAGTTCGGTGGTCAGCGCCTCGGCGAGATGGAGGTGTGGGCCATGGAAGCCTACGGCGCCGCCTACTCGCTGCAGGAGTTCCTGACCGTGAAGTCCGACGACGTCCAGGGCCGTACGCGCATGTACGAGTCCATCGTCAAGGGCGACTACCAGCTCGACCCGGGGTTGCCGGAGAGCTTCAACGTTCTGATGAAGGAGCTCCAGGCACTGTGCCTGAACGTGGAGCTCATCGAAGGCCCAACTGGCAAGCGCGACGACGTTCTTGCCGCGGAAGAGGAGTGATCCATGAAGGATATCTTCAGCTTCTTCGAGAAGCCCAAAGACCCGCTCTCGTTTTCCGCCATTCGCATCTCGTTGGCCTCGCCGGAGAAGATCCGCGAGTGGTCCCACGGTGAGGTGAAGAAGCCGGAGACGATCAACTACCGCACGTTCAAGCCGGAACGCGATGGCTTGTTCTGCGCGAAGATCTTCGGGCCGGTGAAGGACTACGAGTGCATCTGCGGCAAGTACAAGCGCATGAAGCACCGCGGCATCGTGTGCGAGAAGTGCGGCGTCGAGGTCATCCAGAGCAAGGTGCGTCGCGAGCGTCTCGGCCACATCACGCTGGCCACGCCGGTCGCCCACATCTGGTTCCTCAAGAGCCTGCCCTCGCGCATCGGCGCCGTGCTCGACCTCGCCCTGAAGGACCTCGAGAAGGTTCTCTACTGTGAGGCTTACGTGGTGCTCGACCCCAAGGAGACCCCGCTCTCCAAGGGCGAGATCCTGTCCGAGGAGCGCTTCCAGGAGCTCGAGGACGAGTACGGCCTCGACGCCTTCGTGG
>JAEZEI010000069.1 GCA_023417815.1 Bacteroidota bacterium
AGTGCACAGAATGTGATGAAAACAATGAGAGGTGCAGAAAAATGGACAAAGAAAAGCTCACAGAAAAGGCTGAGAGCATCAAGAGATTAGCTGAGGAGGCAGGTTGTGCTGACAATTTCTTTTTTCAGACAACCTTTGAGAGATACCTTGTGCAGATTGAGATGCTTGAGGCATTAAAGCAAGAAATTGATGAGTCTGGACTGACAGTCAAAAAGAGTTATGTCAAAGGTAAAACCAACCTTTACTCATCACCATGCATTCAAGCGTATAACAGGACAACAGACAGTGCCAACAAGACTGTTGCAACGCTTATGAGGATAATCAAGAGCTTTGGCTCTGGAGACTCAGAGGAGAAAGACCCATTGATGGACTTGATAAATGGTGGTGATGATGATTGAGCAAGGCGGTTGATTATGCAAGAAAATCGGTGAGGCTCAAGACAACACCCAAGTATGTCAAAATCCAGATGAGGCTATTTCTCAAGGATTTCGATGGGAAAAACAAGAAATATTTTGTTGATGAGTCAAAGGTCAAGATGGTGGAGGAGATTCTCAAGCTCCTCAATATGCCAAAAGGTCTCAAAGCAGGACAGAGCTTGTTTGAATGTTCAACAGGCTATCAATGGGTATTTTACACTGCCATAATCTGCACAGTTCACAGAGATGATCCTAAGCGGAGGCGGTATGAGACAGGCTTGCTTGAGATATGCAGAAAGAATTTCAAAACCTTTACCATTGCCACGCTTTTCATTCTGTTATTTTTTACTGAGCCACAATTTTCAAAGTTTTATTCAGTCGCTCCAGATGGTTCACTGTCCAGAGAAATAAGAGAGGCGATGAGTGAAATCATCAGATCCTCTCCAAAGGTGTATGAGTGGAAAAATCAAAAGAGGTTCAAAATCCTCAGAGATTACATTCTTTTTAAGCCTTTGCAATCGAGATATGAGCCGTTGTCTTTTAGTACATCCAGAATGGATGGCAAGATGCCCAATGCTTTTTGCGCTGATGAAGTTGGAGCACTGCCAATTAGCTATCCAATTGATGCAATGGAGTCAGGACAACTGAACATCAAGAACAAGCTTGGATTTATCATTTCAACTAAGTACCCAACAATTGACAATCCTTTTGAGTCAAGAGTTGCTTACTCTAAAAAGGTGCTTGATGGTCTCATCAAGGATGACAAGATTTTTTCTTTGCTCTACGAGCCAGACAACACCAAGGATTGGGAAACAGATGACATGATTTTAAAGCAAGCAAACCCTGTTGCTTTAGAGTCAAAGGAAATTTGGCAAGACTTGCTCAAAAAAAGAGCCTATGCCATAGCGGTTGAGGATGCCAGAGAAAACTTTGTAACAAAGCACTGCAACATCATCTATCAAGGAGCATCAACTCAAACTTATATTGATGTCAAAGATGTGCAGGCTTGCAAGGTCTCACACATTGATTGGACAGGCAGGGTGGTCTACCTGGGACTTGATTTTTCGGAGTCTAATGATAACACCTCAGTGAGCATGGTTGCTGTTGATGAGGACAACAAAATCCTTGCAGAAAGCTTTGCCTTTATTCCAGAGGGCAGACTTGAGAGCAAAACAGCATGCGAAAAGGTTGACTATTTTGAGCTACTCAAGAGCAAGAAAGTCTTTGCTTGTGGTGATAAGGTGGTTGACTATGGATTCATTGAGGATTTTGTCATGGACTTGGAGGCAAAAATGGGAGTCCAAGTTCAAGCCATAGGATTTGACCGGTGGAATGCTCTGAGCTCTGCACAAAAGCTTGAAAAAGGCAGAGAGGGCGAGCATGGTTACAACATGATTGAGATTAGACAGCACTCATCAGTGCTGCATCCACCAACAAAGCTCTTAAAAGAGAAAATCCTTGCAAAAGAATTTGCTTACACAGATAATCGCTTGCTTGAGATTAATTTCCAGAATGCAAGATGCGTTTATGATACAAACAAAAATCTTTATGTGAATAAAAAGAAGTCCAAAGGCAAGGTTGATATGGTTGTGAGCCTAATCAATGCAATGTATTTGTGCCAACAGGACAACTTTTTAAATCAAATGGACTTTTTAGTCCAAACAATTTAACAGAGAGGAGTGCATGATGAAATTTTTTGATGCATTTAAATCAAGAGATTCAACTCCAGAGCAAGTGCCCCAAGTAACACCGGATGTCTCGGATGTGCTTTTGAGGGCTCTTTTAGATGGTGAGACTATCGACAGGAGAAAAGCTCTGATGTTGCCTGCTGTCTCTGGAGCAGTTGACCTCATTGCAAGCTCAATTGCCTCAATGCCTGTCAAGCTCTACAAGATTAAGCAAGGGGATGTTGAGGAGGTCAGAGATGATCCTAGAGTTAGGATGCTAAATTCTGACACAGGGGACACACTTGATGCTTTCCAGATGAGAAAAGCAATGGTCACTGACTACCTACTTGGACAAGGTGGTTATTGCTACATCGAAAAAGCGAAAAACAAAAATGAGGTCTTAGGTCTCTACTATGTTGAGGACATTTACATCGAAATTATGAAAACATATGAGCCTATCTACAAAACATATAGGCTCTTGGTTATGGGTTCAGAATTTCATGGAGAGGATTTCATCAAACTTTTGCGCAACACAAAGGATGGAGCAAGTGGAGAGGGACTCACAGAGGAGGTCTCAAAAGCACTTGAGACTGCCTATCAGACCTTGCTTTATCAATTAGGACTTGTGAAGTCTGGAGGCAACAAAAAAGGGTTCCTTAAATCCACAAGAAAGCTTGGTCAAGATGAGATTGATGTCCTCAAGGCAGCTTGGCGCAAGATGTATGCCAACAATGAGGAGAATGTTGTTGTTTTAAACAATGGTCTTGAGTTCCAAGAGGCAAGCAACAGCTCTGTTGAGATGCAGCTCAATGAGTCCAAGAAAACGCTGCAAGATGAAATCAATAATTTGTTTCACATCAAGCCAGATGACTTTGATTTGACCTTTAAGCTTGCAATCTATCCAATTGTCAAGGCATTTGAGACAGCTCTCAACACAACACTGTTGTTTGAAAAGGAAAAAGGCAAGTATTTCTTTGAGTTTGATGTTAAAGAAATTGTCAAAGCCTCACTCCTTGACAGATTCAACGCTTGGAAAATCGCAAAAGAGACCGGATGGCTCACTCTCAACGAGATTAGGCGAGAGGAAAATCGCAATCAGATTGAGGGACTCGATGTTGTCAATGTGGGACTTGGTGCAGTTCTCTATGATACCAACACACACACCTATTACACACCAAACACAGGAGAGTCTCAGAGCATCTCAGAAATGGATGACATGCTTGAGTCTCATGAGGAGGTCACTGAGTTCGATGAGTCTGGAAACGATATAGAGAGACAGGAGGTGCAAGATGGCAGTAACAAATAAACTTGTGCATGGCACAAACTATGTTGAGCTTGAGGGTGTTGAAGATGATGACAAGCCAACAGAGGACATTGGCATCAATTCAAAGTTCTATGAGCTCGACACAGGCAAAGAATATTACTTTGATGGTGAGCAGTGGCAGGAAAAGGGAGGTGCAAGCTCATGAGAGTAACAATCAGAGCTGACTCTGTTGAGATTGAGGGATATGTCAACAGCGTTGAGAGGCTATCAAAGCCACTTTGGTCATCTCTGGGATATTTCTTTGAGCGTGTTTGTGCAGGAGCTTTTGGCAAGGCTCTCAAGAGAGCCAAGGATGTAAAGATTCTACTCAATCATGATCCAAAGAGAGAGCTTGGCTCTATCTCACAAGGAAACTTGGAGCTCTCAGAGGATGCCATTGGTCTAAAGGCTAGAGCAACAATCACTGATGCAGATGTTGTTGCAAAGGCAAAAAGGGGAGATTTAGTTGGTTGGTCATTTGCTTTTTACGATAGAAAAATCGAGCAAGGGATTGAGCAAGGTCTGCCTCTAAGAATGATTAGAGACATGGACTTGGAGGAGGTCTCATTGCTTGATAAGTCAAAAACACCTGCCTATGATGGCACACTTGTCTCAGTCCGTGAGGATGGCAGAGCTTTGCAGGTCAGAGCTATTGATGAGGATTTTGAAATCGTTGATGAGACTGAGGAGCAAGAGCCAGAGGACACAGAGCCAGAGGCAGAGGTGGAAACAAGAGACCAAGAGCCAACTCCGGAGTCAGAGTCCGGTGAGAAAACAATAGATTATTCAAAATATGAGCAGATGATTGCAGAAATGAAAGGAGAAAAATCATCATGAGAAAAGAGTTAATCGAAAAGAAGAATGACCTTATCACAAGAGCTGATGAGATTGTTGCAAAAGCTAAGGCTGAGACAAGAGAGCTCACAGATGATGAGGCAGCAGAGCTTGCTGAAATCCGTGACAATGTTCGCAAGATTGTAAAGAGCATGGGTCTTGAGGATGACATTGAGGAGATGAAACTCGATGAGGCTCGTGAGTGTGGCGAGCAGGAAAAGAGAGAGCAGGAGAAAGAGTCCGTTGAGGAGATGGAGACAAGAGCTTTTGAGAATTTCCTCCGTGGCAGAGCAATCCATGAGAGAGCAGGCGAGCTCACACCATCAACTGATCCTGCAAGTGGCGGAGCTTTAATCCCAACCACAATCGCAAAGAAAATCATTGCTAAGGTTTACAATATCTGCCCTATCCTTGAGCGTTCAAGCAAGTACAATGTCAAGGGTAATCTCCAGATTCCTTACTATGACACAGATACTACCAACATCACAGTTGCCTATGCAACAGAGTTTTCTCCACTTCAGTCAAGCTCAGGACAGTTCAAATCAATCGAGCTTGGTGGATTCCTTGCAGGTGCACTCACAAAGATTTCTAAGTCATTAATCAACAATACAGAGTTCGACATCGTAACATATGTGGTTGATGCAATGGCTTATGCAATCAAGAGATTCATTGAGCATGAGCTTTTAGTTGGCACAACATCACCATCTGCAAAGGTTCTTGGACTTTCAACAGTAACAAAGACAATCACCTCAGCAGCATCTAATGCAATCACAGCTGATGAGGTTGTTAAGCTTCACGATGCAATCATTGACGATTTTCAGAGTGATGCAATGTGGATCATGAGCTCACAGACAAGAACAGCTCTCAGACTTCTCAAGGATGACATGGGTCACTATCTGTTACAGGATGACATCTCATCTCCATTTGGTGCAACTCTCCTTGGTAAGCCTGTTTACGTTTCAGATAACATGCCAGAGATTGGTGCAGGCAATACTGCCATTTATTATGGTGATTTCAAGGGGCTTGCAACAAAGTTCTCTGAGGACATCAACATTGAGGTACTCCGTGAGAAGTATGCTGATGAGCATGCAGTTGGAGTTGTTGGATGGTTTGAGTTTGACTCTAAGGTTGAGGATCAGCAGAAAGTTGCAAAGCTTGTTTGCAAGTCAGCATAATGACAGGAGGATGAGACAATGGAATACATGGCAATTGTCTCTTTCTCTGGGGTAAAGCTTTCAATGAGAGCAGGGGACATCAGAGTCATCTCTGATGAGTCCCTTGCCTCTGATTTGGTGGCTGCCCATCTTATCATCCCATTTGAGGAGTATGATGGAAAAGCTCTTACAGAGCCAAAACCAAAGGCAGAGCCAAAGAAAGCAGAAAAAAAGACAGCATCCAAGGGAAAGGGGAAAGCAAAAAATGAAAATTAAAGCATTAAAGCCTTTTACTTTACGAGATGCAACAACAGGAGAGCTCACATCTATTGCTTGTGGTGCAGTGGCAGTTGTGGATGACACTCTGGGAGCAAGCCTCATTGAGGATGGACTTGCAGAGGCTTACACACTTATCTCTCCAAGTGGTTCTGTCACTCTGACAGAAAACTCTGAGGAGAATGATGTCACAGCGTATGCCAATGCAGTGGTTGCAGTTCCAGAGCCAACAGGCTCAGAGAGCATCACAGCAAATGGCACTTATGATATTAAGTCAAAGGCTAGTGTCACAGTCAATGTTGGCACAGTTACAGTGACCTATGATGTCAATGGTGGCACAGGCACAATCAGCTCGCAGACTGTTATTGCAGGAAATGAAGTTACACTCAATGATGGCACAGGAGTCACAGCTCCAGAGGGCAAGACTTTTGTTGGATGGGCAGAGGGAGCAAGCTCAACTGAGCCTGTTGCAACTCCATTTAAACCAACAGCAGATGTGACACTCTATGCAATCTATGAGGACACAGCAACAAGTGACTCAACATCAGAGTCATAAGCCTCCTAGGGAGGTGATTGAATGAATAATATTCAGAAAATCAGTGACATCACAACAACAGACCTTGCTGAGTACATCAGACTTGATGAGGTCTCAAATGATGACACAGCTTTGCTCAACACACTTTTATCTGTTGCTAAGACGTTTATATCAAGTTACACAGGCAGGAGCTCTGAGGAGCTTGATGACTTTCAAGACTTTGTTATTGTTGCATTGGTGCTTGTCCAAGATATGTGGGACACAAGAGCACTCTATGTAGACAAGAGCAATCTCAACAAGGTTGTTGAGTCAATCCTTGGCATGCACTCGGTGAATTTGTTATGACAGACTATAAACAGATAAATGCAGGCAAATACAATCATAAGATTCAAATATGCCAGACAGTGATTGAGACTGATGCAGATGGATTCCAGACAGAGGTCACAAATGTGATCCTGTCTCCATATGCTAACGTCAAAACTACAAAGGGCATGACAATCATCAAAAACAACTCAGATTTTGAAAAAGCTCTAACAAACTTCACAATCCGTTATCCAAAAACGGAAATTACAAGAGAGATGGTTGTAATTTTTAGGGGAAAAACCTACGAAATTCAATATCTCAACAATGTGGATGAGGCTTGCATTGAGCTTGAGATGCAGTGCAAGGAGGTAACGCACTAATGGCAAAGTTTGAGATGGAGCTCCCTGTTGATTTGATGGAGCAGTTTAAAAAGCTTCATGACAACACAGATGAGCTCATGGGTCAGATGACACAGGCAGGAGCAAAAGCGGTTGAGTATAATATCAGAGCTAAGTGCCCAGATATTTTGAGAAATCACTTGAAAGTTTCTGTGACATATAGGACTCCAAGTGATGGATGCATCAACACTAAGGTCTATTTTGGAGGATATATCCCATTTAGCAATCCAAACAGGAAATATTTTCAGAGACCAAATGGTGGCACTCCAACAAGTAAAGGAGTCCCTGCATCATTCCTTGCCATCATGTATGAATACGGCAGGAGCAACAGTCCATTTCCCAAGCATCCATCAGTCAGGTCTGCCATTGGCAACAAGTCAGCAATTGAGCAGGCTATTCTGGAGGCACAAGAAAAAGGTTGGGAGATCCTTGGAATTGAGACAAATTGAGGTAAAAATCTATGATGAATGCAACAATCGAAACAATTTTTGCCAATTTCACAGTTGACAAGGTTGCAATCCCTGTTAAATATCTCAGATACAAGGGCAACAAAACAACCTATGTCACATACATGCAGCAAGATGCAAATGCCTCTTATGCAGGTGATGATGAGCTGTTGGGTTATGTAGGATTTTATGATTTTGATGTCTATTCAAAAGGCAATTATGAAAATGTTGTTGAGCAGATAAAAGAAAAAATGAAAGAAAATGGTTTTGTGTGGCAACCGGCAAGGGACTCCCAAGACATGTATGAAGATGATACCGGTTACTATCACAAAACTTTGTGTTTTGCAATTCATGAACAGATTGTAGAAAGTTAGGAGGTCATAAAATGGCAAAGGTCGGTTTAAATAATTTCCGCTATGGCATTTTGACTGAGGCAGCTGATGGCACACCATCCTACAACGGAGCACACAAGCCTGCTAAGGCTGTGTCTTGCAATGTGTCAATCACAAACAACTCAGCAAAGCTCTTTGCAGATGATGGCTTGGCAGAGTCAGACACCTCTTTCCAGAGTGGCACAGTCACAATGGGACTCGATGAGGACAATGATGTTGTCATGGCTGACATCTTAGGTCACACAATCTCACAGGATGGTGAGATGATCCGTAACGCAAATGACTCAGCTCCTTATGTTGGTCTGGGTAGGATTCTTGTTAAGATGGTCAACGGAGTTTACAAGTACAAGGTTGAATTTTTGTACAAAGTAAAATTCAGTGAGCCATCACAGGAGAATAACACCAAGGGTGAGTCCCTTGAATTTGGCACAGTTTCTCTTGAGGGTTTAGTTTCTCAGCTTGCCAATGGAGATTGGTCTAAGTCTGAAACATTCAACACTCAGAATGAGGCTCTCACATACCTTGAGAGCTTGTTAGGTGGCACACCACCAACTGTTGAATACAGTGTTATCTACAATGCTAATGGTGGCAGCGGTACAATTGACACAGCAGTTGTTGAATTTGGTGATGCAATCACACTTGATGATGGCAGCACACTCACACCACCATCTGAAAAAGTATTTGCAGGTTGGGCAACAACCCCAACAGCAGAAGAGCCAAACGTTACAAGCCCTTATAAACCAACAGCAGATGTGACACTCTATGCAGTTTATGAGGCAGCTGAGTAACAAACAGTAACTACAAACAAATAATATTCCCTTAAAATCTATAAAACTAAGGAGCAGGATGAAAATCTTGCTCCTTTTATATTGAGGAGGCAAATGAGATGAAAGAAATTGAGAAAGTCCTCAATCTTGATGGTAAAGAATACCCAATTGTTTTTAACTTGAATGTCATGCAGGCGATTCAAGAGCGTTATGGCTCACTTGAAAATTGGGGTGACGTAACGGAGGCAAAAAAAGACGGAGACAAGCTCACCAAAGAGCCAGATGCCAAGGCTGTCATTTTTGGTTTTACAGAAATGATGAATGAGGGCATTGACATCAGAAATGAGCGTGAGGGAAAAACTGATCCATTTTTGACGGAGAGACAGGTTGGCAGAATAATCACCAACTATGGACTTGCAAAGGCTGTTGCTCTCCAGAATGAGACAGTTATTGAGTCCTCACAGGGTACAGAAAAAAACTCATAATCCATGAGAGAGATGAAGATGATGACCCTGCTATTGATTTCTCATGGTTTTACTTTATTGGCAGGGCAAAGCTTGGCTTGACGGACAAAGAAGTGGGCAGACTTACACTCACAACGTTCCACAAGCTTTATAAGCATTACAAAAATAACTTTGACTTTGAATTAATACTTAAAACAAATGGTTTAACATACGCAAAAGCATTCCTCCAGAGTCAACAAGAGGAGGAATGGTTTTAATTTTGGAGGTTTAAATGGCTAACAACACTTTTGGTGGCTCTGTCAAATTAGGCG
This sequence comes from Bacteroidota bacterium, assembly GCA_023417815.1. Classification (GTDB taxonomy): domain Bacteria; phylum Bacteroidota; class Bacteroidia; order Chitinophagales; family Chitinophagaceae; genus Ferruginibacter. The sequence continues at coordinate 9,267 of JAEZEI010000069.1, forward strand.
GTGAGTCAGAATACAAAAAAGCCTTGAGTGACATCACTCAAAACCTCAAGGTTGTGTCTGCTGAGATGAAAGCGACAACCACATCTTTTGATGCAGGTGATAAATCAGAGAAAGAGCTTGCCAAGACATCTGAACAGATGTCAAAAGACCTCAAAACTCAAAAGGATGCACTCAATGCAGTAAAAGAGCAGGTCTCACAAATGGCTGATGCTTATGAAAAAAGCAAGAAATCTAATGCAGACCTGCAAAAGCAGTATGATGCAGAGCAGAAAAAGCTTGAGCAGATTGAAAAAGCTCTGGGCAAGGACTCTGATGAATACAAAAAGCAAGCTGAGAGTGTTGACAAACTTGGAAAGCAGCTCGAAAAAAGCAACACAGACCTTGATGCACAGGGCAAGGCTTTGGACAAAGCAAGAATTGACGTTGCTAAGGCTGAGACCCAATACAACAAAACAGCAATTGCTGTTGAGGACATGGGCAAAAAGGCTGAGGACTC
>JAEZEI010000108.1 GCA_023417815.1 Bacteroidota bacterium
AATTGGCCAAGGACTACGTCATATTTGAAGGCGGTAAGTACAAAAAGATAGCCCGTTACCAACAATACTTTGCTATCCACAAAATCATTGATCGGATACAGCATATCGAGAATGGTAAACGCAGAGGCGGAGTGATCTGGCATACACAGGGAAGTGGTAAATCACTTACTATGGCGATGCTCGCCAGAAAGATTTATCAGATTGTACGCAACCCAAAAATAGTATTGGTGACGGACCGGGTTGACCTGGACACTCAAATCACGGATACATTTGGCAAAGTGGATGTACCGGTACACAATGCACGAACGGGTAATCAGTTGATTCAATTGCTTCAAAGTAAAAGTGATGCAGTGATCACAACCATTATCAACAAGTTTGAAGCTGCGGTCAATCAATTAGGAAATAGTCCGCTGGAGTCAGCTAACATTTTTGTACTGATTGATGAAGGGCATCGTACCCAATACGGAACCTTTAACGTGAAGATGCAAAAGGTTTTACCGAATGCATGTTTTCTCGCCTTTACCGGTACTCCTTTGATGAAAAAGGAGAAGAGTACTGCACAGAAATTCGGGGGCATCATCGATGCATATACTATCAAAGAAGCGGTCGATGACAAAGCTATTGTTCCGATCATCTATGAAGGCAGGTACGCTGTCCAGGATGTAAATCAAAAAGCTTTAGACAGGGGGTTTGACAGCGTGGCAGAACCACTGAATGAATATGAGAAAGCCGATCTGAAGAAGAAATACAGTCGAGCGAATTTGATTGGAAAGACTGAACAAAAGATCGATGAAATTGCCAGAGACATTTCTGATCACTTTTATCAGAATTGGGGAGAAGATAAGACCGGTGAAAAGAGCGGCTTTAAAGGAATGGTGGTAACTCCAGATAAGGCTACGGCTGTTAAGTACAAGAAGGCCTTCGACCTCATTGGTAAAGTAACAACCGAGGTGATCATGTCACCACCTGATGATCGTGAAGGAAATGAAGATGTTCATGATGAGCCAGCTGATGAAGTTGTTTCATTTTGGAAGAAGATGGAAGCTAAGTATGGCAAAGATTTCGAGAAGGGACTGATCAACCAATTCAAGAAAACAGATTATCCAGATCTTGTTATCGTCATCGATAAGTTACTTACCGGTTTCGATGAACCACGAGTAACTGTAATGTATGTATGTCGAAAACTGAAGGAGCATACACTTCTTCAGGCAATTGCACGTGTTAACCGGATTGCACCGGGTAAAGATTACGGATTCATCATTGACTATGAGGGTATCATTGGTGAACTGGATGTGGCTCTGAATGCATATTCGAATCTTGAAGAATTCGATCAGGCAGATGTACAAAACATGATGTCAAACATCGCGGATGAGATTAAAGACTTGTCGCAAAGGCATTCTGAACTTAACGACATTTTCAAGTCAGTAAAAAATAAACTGGATTTGGTAAGCTATTCGAACACCCTCGCTGACGAAGCGAAACGGGTTGAATTCTATCAAAGATTCAGTGCTTTTGCTCGTTGCTTACGGATCGCGTTGTCGTCTATTGAGTTCGAGAATAATACCCCGGAAGCATTAAAGAACCTTTATAAAAATCATTTAAGGTTCTATGCGGACTTGCGCAACGCAGTTATCAATACCTATTCCGATAAGATCGACTTCAAAAAATACGAGAAGCAGTTGCAGAAGCTTCTCGATCAGCACGTAACTACTGAGGAAGTTATTCGCCTCACTGACCAGGTGAGCATTATGGATACAGAAGCCTTTGAGAAGGAGTTGGAGAAAGTAGTTGGCACTCGTGCGAAAGCAGAGACAATTGCCAGCCGCACCTCCAAACATATCAACGAACACATGGACGAAGATCCGGTGTTTTATAAAAGGCTTTCCGAGCTTGTTCAACAAACCATTTCTGATTTACGCGCACAACGATTGTCGGAGTTGGAGGCTTTAAAGCGACTTAAAGAATACAGGGATCAGGCATTAACAAAGAAAGGGGACGACATTCCTCCAGCACTTTCCAATCGCGAAGAAGCCATTCCATTCTACCGCTTATTGGTTTCATCAACGGAACTTAAGCCCGATCAGGGAGTAGCATTCGCCAATGAAGTGGAGTCCATTGTTATGAAATATAAAGTAGTAGACTGGACGCAAAAATTGGATGTCGTAAGAAAGATCAACTTCTACATCGGAGAATACTTGATAGATGAATTCAAATTACCGATTCCGCAAGCGGAAGAGATTGCAGAGAAGGCTGTTGGCATTGCTAAAATCAGGTATAAATGACGAAGCACGCCATTCAGTTTGGATCTAAAGAAATCAGATTCAATCTCACCTACAGCGAAAGGAAGTCATTAGGGATTACCGTGACTCCGGAAATGGAAGTTTATGTCAAGGCTCCACACGGTGCCAAGTTGGATAAGATCAAAGAAAAAATTCGTAAGCGCGCACCGTGGATCATGAAGCAGCAAAATTTCTTCCTTGCATTTTATCCGAAGGCAGCTGAGAAGAAATTTGTATCAGGAGAATCGCACCTGTTCTTGGGAAGGTCTTATCAGTTAAAGTACACAAAGTCAACCAGGAAAGATGTTGTACGAAAAGGTCGGTTCATGGAGGTGCAGAGCAAAACCAAAGCGGATATTAAGCCACTACTATTGAAATGGTACCGGATAAAAGCCAAAACGAATTTTGCCGTTATCGCAGAGCCATTGATTCAGCGGTTTAAGAAATACGATGTGGAGCCCAAGGGAATCTTCATTCAGACCATGACAACCCGTTGGGGTAGTTGCACAGCGAAAGGAAAAATTATTCTCAATCCCGAATTGATCAAAGCTCCTAAGGCTTGCATAGAATATGTCATTATTCATGAACTGTGTCACCTCGTTCATCGGAATCATACCCAGAAATTCTTTGATCTTCAAACCAAAGAAATGCCGGACTGGCAAAAGTGGAAGGCAAAGCTTGAGAAACTCATGGCCTAGCCAAGTTCATTTCTCCCTTCATCCAGTTCACCGCAGTCAAATCCCAAAGGCATCCGCCATCCACTGCCCAGTTACGTAGCCAAATTACACCATAGAAAGCACAGGCTAATTTTAGAGTTTGATAGTTTCTGATCTCAATTCCCGCATAGTCAGTCATAACCTTTTTCCAGTCGATTGCCGTAAAGTTGCCCTTTTGAACTTTATAACCGTATTCCCGATGAAATGACATAACGGAGTCTACATTATCCAGCACACAAATACTGCTCAGATCAACCTCTAGTTCATATCTGTACTTATATCCTGCAAAATTCTCGGGAATCGACTCGTCATAACACCATTGTTGCCACTCATCATCCATTGCGTACCATAACCCACAAGGCTTAAAAAGATGATCCGCTGCCATTGTCGGGAGGTATGTTACATCCTTACTCAAATGTTCACTTTGACTCAAATGAATTCTCTTCATCATTCAATGTCTGGCAAAATAACTTATTGCCAAGGTAATTAACTCACTTGACTAGTTAATGATTACGAACGATTCTAAATGAATTTGAAGGAATCGACTTTCAGTTCACTGAATTTCTTCAGATTCGCAATAAACTCGTTCGATATTCGTACCCTCGGGGCTACCTGACAGGAAAGGCCGGTTTTTAGCCGGCTTTTCCTTCTTAAAACGCTGCTCAAGTCCTCTCAAAACGCAGATGTAGCGTTCTCCTGAGCGGTTCGACACTTACGATTTTCGAG
>JAEZEI010000016.1 GCA_023417815.1 Bacteroidota bacterium
CCGTCGACAACCCGCGCCCGGCGATCGTCTGGGACATCGCGGTCCACCACGCCGACCTGCACGAGGCGCTCGGCCGTCCGCAGCTCGACCCGCGCTTCTGGGAGCCCGTGCTCGCGAACGTCGCGCCGATGCGGCTCGGCACCGAGGGGATCCCCGAGGAGGTCGACCCCTACGAGCTCTTCCGGGCCCTGTTCTCACGGCGGTCCCGCACCCAGATGCAGGCCTGGGGCCTGGCGCTCTCGCCCCAGCAGCTCGACGAGCTGTGCATCTTCGGTCCCCGCGAGGACGACCAACCCCTACCCTGAGCCCGTGCTCCCCCGTCCGGTGACCCTGCGCTCCCTCGCCCCGGCCCTGGTGCTGGCGTTCGGACTCAGCCTCGCCGCGCCGTTCGGCGCCGAGGCGCCCGGCGTCGATGCATCCCGGGAGGAGCGGCCCACCGAGCGCGCCGCGGCGGCGGCGAAGCCGGCGGACCCGCGCAAACGGCTCGGGCTCTACGTCGACCCCAAGATGCCGGCCTACCAACGGGGCGGGGTGTACCGCGAGCGGATCGGCACGGTCGCGCAGGCCTTCTGGGTGATCCCCGAGGCCTACGACACCCGCTCGGTGCGCGCCAAGGTCGAGGAGTACACCGGCGACGCGAGGGCGGCCCGCAAGACGCCGGTGCTCACCGTCTACGGCATCCCCGGCCGCGACTGCGGGATGTACTCCTCCGGCAACCCGCTGACCACCGCCGCGCAGTACCGCGGCTGGATCAAGCAGCTCGCGCGCGGCCTGGCGAAGAAGAGGGCGCTGGTCGTCCTCGAGCCCGACGCCCTGCCGCTGTTCAGCAGCTCGGTGCAGGCCTGCCCGCAGAAGCCCGCCGGCTGGCAGGGCATGCTGCGCTTCGCGACGAAGCGGCTCAGCGCGAGCGGCGCGTGGGTCTACCTCGACGCCGGGCACTCCAGCTGGACGCCCTACGACGCGCGCCCGCGCGTCCTCAAGGCCGCCGGTGTGCGGCACGCCCGCGGCATCAGCACCAACGTGTCCAACTTCCGGCCCACCTCACAGGAGCGGGCCTACGCCCAGCAGCTGCTGCGTGGTCTGCGCAGGCTCGGCGTCACGGGCAAGCGCTACGTCATCGACACCTCGCGCAACGGGGCGGTTCCCGGCTCCGACGGCTTCGACGTCATCAACCCGACCTGGGCGCGGGTCGGCAAGCGGCCGCGGCTGGTCTTCGACGGCGCGTTCGACGGCACCCTGTGGGTCAAGCACCCGGGCGAGTCCGACGGCACCGTCAACGGCGGACCGCCGTCGGGCCAGTGGTGCGACCTCCTCGCCGACCGGCTGCTCGGTCGCCCCGAGTCCGGGTCCTGCTGAGGCTCAGCCCTCTCCTGCGCTCCGATCCTCGGCCAGGGTGTGCGCGACGAGCGCGTTGGCGTGGCCGTGGCCCATGCCGTGCTCACCCTTGAGGAGCGCCACCAGCTCCATGTGCTTCGCGCCGGAGCCGTAGCCGGGGGCCGTCCGGACGATCTGCTTCCACTCCGCGATCGGGCGGCCGTACCTCTTCTCGATCGCGGGGAAGTACGACGCCGGGCCCTGCACCTTGTCGGTCATGCCTGCATCGACCGGGCCGCGCCGCCGAACTCATCGCTCACCAGCCCAGCGTGCCCGGCCCGCCCTTGAACGGCCCGACCACGCGGGAGGTGATCCAGCCGCCGTAGAAGCCGCCGGGCTGCGGCTCGACCACCTCGCCGTCCACGGTGCACCGGTCGACCAGACCCGGCATCACCGCGACCGCGCCGGCGATCTCCTCGAACCCCGCGGTGGGATGCAGGTAGGTCCACGCGGCGCGACGGGCGGTGCGGCCGCCCGCGGCGAGGTCGAAGTAGGACGCCTCGCCCTTCCACTCACACCACGTGTGGCCGCCCTCGAGCGGGCGCAGGGCGCCGTCGGCGAACGCCTCCCGCGGGAGGTAGTAGGTCGGCGGGTGGCTGGTCTCCAGCACCCGCCACGAGCGGTCGGTGGCCGCGACGACCGCGCCGCCGAGGAGCACCTCGACGTGCTCGGAGCTCGGGTCCACCCGGGGTGGACGTGGGTAGTCCCACACCGACTCGGTCACACCTGCGACGCTAGCGCGGGCTACCTTGGGCCATCGTGCGCAGACTGCGGGGCCTCGTCGCCGACACCCGGCCGTTGCGCAACGAGCACTTCCGCCGGCTGTGGCTGGCCAACATCATCACCGTCATCGGCGCCCAGTTGACGGTTGTGGCGGTGCCGGCGCAGATCTACGAGATCACCGGCTCCTCGGCGTACGTCGGGCTCACCGGGCTGTTCGGCCTCGTGCCGCTGGTGGTCTTCGGGCTGTGGGGCGGGGCGCTGGCCGACCACGTCGACCGGCGCACCCTGCTGATCGCTACCACGGCCGGGCTGATCGGGACCAGCGCGCTGTTCTGGGTGCAGGCGGCGCTGGGCAACACCAACGTGTGGCTGCTGCTCGGGCTGTTCTCGGTGCAGCAGGCCTTCTTCGCGGTCAACCAGCCCACCCGCAGTGCGGTTCTGCCCAAGCTGCTGCCGCCCGAGCTCTTGCCGGCGGCGAACTCGCTCAACATGACGGGCTTCCAGGCCGGGGCGATCGGCGGCCCGCTGGCCGCCGGGATGCTGATCCCGGTGCTCGGCTACGACTGGCTCTACCTGGTCGACACGATCACGCTGTTCGCCAC
>JAEZEI010000029.1 GCA_023417815.1 Bacteroidota bacterium
GCTTTGGCCCGCCTGCGGGCGGCGATCGCGGGGGGCGTCCTCCGCCTCGCCGCATGGACGACGTCGAGGGAGCTGCCCGCACGGCCAAGGGAGCCACGCGCAAGCAACGTCTCGAGCAGGAAAAGAAGCGCGGCGGCGGCAACGCCAGGCGCTACTTCGACGAACTCGAAGACGACGACGAGTGAGTTTTACCGAGCGGGTGTCTGGCTGCGCATGGGCAGCGGACCCCGTCTCGGCTCACAGGCAAATGGATCGGGCCGATCGTCCAGAGAAGGTCCTCGGCTTTCGGCCTAGCCTTGTTCCGCTCAACTTGGCTGGGGCGGTGTCTCGACATCATTGACACCCCCAAACGCTAGGACTAGAACAGCCACGCGTATTTAGCGCTCTTCGGGCGGCGCGGGATCGAGGTTGGATCGCTCCTGCGCCCCGATGTGTTCTGAGCGTCGCGCACGCCTCACGCAGGGCGCGCGCACGTCGAAGGGAAGCCGATGGTCTCCACCTATCTGCCAGTGTTCCTGCTGATAGCAGTCGCATTGATTCTGGCCCTGGTGATCTTCGTTGGGACCTCGCTTGCAGGTCCCAAAAACATGACGCCCGAGAAGGCGATCCCCTACGAAAGCGGATCGGCGACCAAGGGCGCGAGCCACCTCAAGCTCAGCATCAAGTTCTATCTCACTGCGATCTTGTTCGTCGTCTTCGACATCGAAGCGGTGTTTCTCTACCCGTGGGCCGCGCTGTTCCGGGAGCTCGGGTGGTTCGGTTTGGTCGAGATGATGAGCTTCCTCGTCATCCTCGGCGTCACATTGATCTATGCCTGGAGGAAGGGGGCTCTCGAATGGGAGAAGTGAAGGTCCTTCAAACGGGCGAGGCTGGCTACGCGACGACGCGCTTCGACGCGTTGCTCGCCTGGGCGCGTAAGTACTCGCTGTTCCAATATCCGTTCGCGACTGCGTGTTGCGGCATGGAGTTCTTCTCGGTCGCTTCGGCGCGCTACGACATCGCGCGCTTTGGCGCAGAGGCGCCGCGCTTCAGCCCGCGTCAGGCCGATCTGCTCTGGGTGGTCGGCACGATCACGCAGCGTCAGGCACCGGTGCTCAAGCGCATCTACGACCAGATGGCCGATCCCAAGTGGGTGATCGCCTTCGGCACCTGTGCTTCCTGCGGTGGTTTCTACGACAACTACACAACGGTCCCGGGCGTCGACAAGCTGATCCCCGTCGACATCTACATTCCCGGCTGCCCGCCGCGTCCCGAGGCCGTGTTCGACGGCCTGATGCTGCTCCAGGAGAAGATCTCCAACGGCAACCGCGAACCGATGACCGTCCCGGCGCGCGAGCTGCCCGGCCTCACGCAGATCCGCAAGAAGGAGACCGCATGAGTAAGCTCGTGCTCGAGCGTCTCTCGGCGCAGTTCGGCGAGCGCATCCTGGAGACCTCGGACTTTCGCGGCGACGAGGTCGCGCGCATCGCGCCAGAGTCTTGGCTCGAGATCGCGCAGTTCCTCAAGGGCGAATGCGGCATGAACCAGTTCACGGATATGACGGCCGTGGACTACCCCGAGCGGGAGCCCGAGGAGCCGCGCTTCGACGTCGTGCTCTGCGTGCGCTCCCTGGGGTGCGGTCAGCGCGTGCGCATCAAGACCCGCGTGCCAGACGTAAAGTCGCTGCCCACGCTCACGACCGTGTGGGCCGGAGCCGACTGGGGTGAGCGCGAGATCTTCGACATGTTCGGGATCCGCTTCGACGGGCACCCGGATCTGCGCCGCATCCTCCTGTACGAAGAGTTCCAGGGGTATCCGCTGCGCAAGGACTACCCGATCGAAAAGACGCAGCCGTTGATTCCCTACCGCGAGACCAGCGATCACGTCGCGAAGCTGCCGCCGTTCGGTCCTGACGAGGGACAGCCCTTCGGCCGCATCCAATGGCAGGAGCGCCTCCGGGGGCGCGATCAGCAGGTGTCGCCTGCGATCGCGGTGCAAACCGGACAACGCCAGGCCCTGAGCCAATCGAGCGCCGGCGAGAACACCGCGGGCACGGAGGAGTAACGATGGAACCCATCGAAGACGAGCTCTCCGAAGAGGGCGCTCTCGAGCTACCCACTGAGCCGATGCGGCTCAACATGGGCCCGTCCCACCCGGCCATGCACGGCACCATCCGCATGGTGCTCGATCTGGACGGTGAGACCATCCAGGGGCTCGACATTCAGCCGGGCTATCTGCACCGCGGCTTCGAGAAGAGCTGCGAGCGCGGCACCTGGCAGCAGGTGTTCCCGTACGCGGATCGCCTCAACTACGTCTCGCCCATGCTCAACAACAACGGCTTTGCGGCGGCCGTGGAGAAGCTCTTGGGCATCAAGGTGCCCGAGCGTTGCGAGTACTACCGGGTGATCCTCGGCGAGTTGGCGCGCATCTGCGACCACCTCACGTGCAACGGCGCGAGCGCGATGGAACTCGGCGCGTTCACGCCGTTCCTGTGGATGCTCAAGCTGCGTGACTTCGTCTGGGACATCCTGGAGGAAGAGACCGGCGCCCGCATGACGCACAGCTTCGCGCGCATCGGCGGCATGGCGAAGCCCCCCACGGCGAACCTCGAGCGCAACATCCTCGAATTGATCCCCAAGTTCGAGGCGCAGATCATCGAGTGCGAGAAGACGATCCTGCGCAACCGCATCTTCCTCGATCGCATGGAGAAGGTCGGCATCCTCACCCAGTCGCGCGCCATCGAGCTCGGTGTGACGGGCGTGATGCTGCGGTCCACCGGCGTCGACTACGACGTGCGCAAGGCGCACCCCTACAGCGTGTACGACCGCTTCGAGTTCGACGTCCCCGTCGGTCACGACGGCGACAACTACGATCGCTTCCAGTGCCGCATGGAGGAAATGCGGCAGTCCCTGCGCATCATCAAGCAGGCGCTCTCCCAGATGCCCAAGGACGGCCCGGTGAGCGTCGACGACGTGCGCGTGGTGCTGCCCGAGAAGCCCGCCGTCTACAACAC
>JAEZEI010000035.1 GCA_023417815.1 Bacteroidota bacterium
TGGACGCGCTGCTCACCGAAATGACGAACGAGGCGATCGCTATCGCGGCGCCGGATCAGTCGATCACCATTACCGCCAACTACTTCTTCTCGGTCGCCTCCACCATCCTGATGGCGATCATCATGACCTTCATCACGGTCCGCCTCATTGAGCCCCGCCTGGGCAAGTACGATCCCACCGCAGCCCTGGGCAAGGCGCCCGGCGAGGGCGGTCCCGATATCGTGACCCCGGATGATGGGCCTGTGGTAGACGAGGCCGCGGAGTCACGCGGGCTCTCCGGCGCTCTGCGTGGCTTCCTGATCGGCCTGGTCGTCATCCTGCTGCTGACCCTTCCCCCAGGTGCACCGCTGCGTCACCCGGAGACGGGGGAGATCATCGGCCAGACGCCCTTCATGGACAGTCTCATCTTCGTGATTTCCATGCTCTTCCTGGTCGCGGGTATCGGCTACGGACGCGGCGCCGGAACGATCAAGAGCAGCAACGATGTGATCGCCGGCATTACGAAGACGTTCGCCAGCCTGGCCGGGCTGATCTTCATTCTGCTGCTTATCAGTCAGTTCATTGCCCTCTTCAACTGGAGCAACCTGCCAAACATCATCGCTGGCGGTATGGCGCAGGCCCTGGAGTCCGCCAGCGTGCCACCGATCGTGCTGTTGATCGGCATGATCCTCGTCGTCTGTGTGCTGGATATCATCATCCCCGGCGTGCTGCCGAAGTGGGCCATCTTCGCCCCGATCTTCATCCCGCTCTTCATGCGCCTGGGTATTGCCCCGCAGACCGTGCTCGCTGCTTACCGCATCGGGGATTCGCCCATCAACGTGATCACGCCGCTGATGGTCTATCTGCCCTTCATCGTCATCGTCGCCCAACGCTATGACAAGAGCGTCGGGATCGGCACCATCATTTCCCTGATGATCCCCTACACGTTCATCATCCTGATCACCTGGATCATCTTCTTTGTCATCTGGTACGCGCTCGGCATCCCGCTCGGCCCTGGGTACCCGGTGGTCATGCCCTAGCGGAGAGGGAGACGCTTCGCTTCGGGACGACGGCCTGCGGGCCTCAGGGAGTAAGGAGCAAGAGATGCCGAGTGACGTAGGGCAACCGACGCACATGGCTTCACGCGTTTCTTATTCCCTTATTCCCTTACTCCCCAAGCACGCTAGTGCGTCTCCCTCTAAGGCCCGCAGGCCGTCTCCCCCTGAGCGGAGCGACACCCCCTCATGAACGACATCACCATCACCCTTGGCATCCTGCTCGTCGCCATCGTGCTCTTTGTCTGGAACCGGCTGCCAGTGGCCACGGTGGCCCTGCTGGTGGCGCTGTCGCTCTGGGCGCCCGGCGTCCTCACGATGCAGGAAATCTTCGAGGGGTTCGGTTCCCCCACCATCGTCCTGATTGCGGCCCTTTTCGTCGTGGCGGAGGGGCTTGATGCTGCCGGGCTTACGACCTGGGCTGGGCAGTTACTGGTGCAGCACGCCGGCGGGAGCCGGGTGCGCCTTATCGTTTTCACCATGCTCATCAGCGCGCTCCTCTCCGCGCTGATCACACCCAACGGCGCAGTGGCCGCGCTCTTCCCCATGTGTGTCGTGCTGGCGGTGCGGCTGGGCATGTCACCGGCCCAGCTGCTGATGCCCCTCGCCTTTGCCGCCCACGCGGGATCGTTGCTGGTCCTCACCGGCTCAGCCGTGAACGTGCTCGTGCTGGAGGCCGCGCTCAGCGCGGGCCAACGCAGCCTTGGCTTCTTCGAGTTCGCCCTGGCCGGCGTGCCGTTGCTGATCGGTACGATCCTGGTGGTGGTCCTGTTTGGCGAACGCCTCCTGCCCAATCGCACCGCACGCACCTTCGCCCGGGATCTCAGCCGCCTGCCACAGGATCTCCTGCAGCAATACATCGCGAATGAATCCCTGGTCCGGCTTACGGTCACTCCAGCGTCGCGTTACAACGGCCTCCTGGTTGAGCGCGCAAATGAGGGCGATGCCTTCCCCTCGCTGCACATCGTGGGGGTCCTGAACGCGCGTGGCGTCCCGCTCCAGAATGAGCCGATTACCTCCGGGACCATCCTGGTGGTGCGTGGTCCGCGGGCAGATATCGCCCGCTTTGCCGGGGACAATGACCTCACCATCGCCGCGAATCAGGAGGCCCAGCCAGCCACGCTGGGGCTGCTCAGTCACGACTTTGGTGTCGCCGAAGTCATCGTGGCGCCGCGCTCCAACTACATTGGGGAAACGGTTTTCCCCGGCATGGTCACGGACAGCGGCAAACTCGTCATCCTGGGCGTACAGCGCCACGATGCCGACCTGGGCGTGCAGAACATCACGCTGCAGGCGGGTGATTCCTTGCTGCTGCAGGGCCGCTGGGAGGCACTTGACCAACACACGCGTGACCCTAACGTGGTCCTGGTCGATTCCCCGGAGGCGATCCGCCGCCAGACCGCGCCGCTCGGCCCGCGCGTGATTCCGGCCGTCCTGGTCCTGGCTGGTATGGTGCTGTTGCTGACCTTCAA
>JAEZEI010000078.1 GCA_023417815.1 Bacteroidota bacterium
GACATTGCGATATCGGCCATATTGCCGGTCCGTCCCAGCATTCCACCGGCTATCTGCGCCGGCGCGGCTTTGTGCGCGCCATGGCCAGACACGACCTGTCCGCGACTGCGCCGTGCCAGGTCACAAAGAGTTATTCGCGCCATGAGGGCGCGGCCGCCGCACGCAAGCTGCTGGACGCTCATCCGCAGGTGACCGCCATCGTTGCCGCCAACGATCTGCTCGCGCTTGGCCTTTACGATGTGCTGCGGGACCGCAACATCCGCTGCCCCGACGGCCTGTCGATCGTGGGGCATAACGACATGCAGCTTGTCGACATGATCGATCCGCCCCTGACCACGATCCATATCGATCATCACGATATGGGCCAGCAATCGGCCGACCTCCTGCAACAATTGATCGAGCACCCGAACAGAGCCAAGCACAACGTCATCCTGCAGCCGACGCTGATTGTGCGCGCCTCGACGTCAGCAGCACGAAAGACATCCAGGCCACGCGCGCGGCATTAGCGGTCCGCTAACCCGCGCTGGTCCCTAGCCCGCGGCAATCAACGTCTTCACGCCCGTCCAGATAATCTGGATACCGATGCAGAGCAGCACGAAAGCCGACAACCGCACCAGCACGTTGGTGCCGTTCCGGCCGAGCATCGCGATCATCCGTTCGGCGAAGCGATAACAGACGAACACGGTCACCGCGACGGCCACGATGCCGACGATCGCCGCGCCGGCCAGCAAAAGCAGATGCGTCACGTCGCTTCCAGCGGCGGGCCGCTGACTGCCGAGTGCGATCGCAACCGAAATGCCGCCGGGTCCGACCGTCAGCGGCATCGTCAAGGGATAGAATGCATCCACCTGCGTCGATTCACGCGCGGCGGCAGTGGCGCTTTTATTGTCCGCGTCGACACCACTTTGCAGCAGCTTCCAGCCAAAGGTCGCCACCACCAGCCCACCGCCGATGCGGACCACCGGCAATGTAATGCCGAAGAAGACCAGAAGATGGGAACCGATAAACATCGATCCGATCAGCAAAAAGACGCTGTTGATCGCGACCCTCCGCGCCAGCACGTTGCGCTCGTCGTCGCTGCAGCCAGCCGTCAGGCCGAGAAAGATCGGCGCGCTGCCGACCGGATTCACGATCGGAAACAAGCCGGCATAAACCAGAAGGAAGGCATTGAGGACATCGTGCATCAGGGGGATCCGGAGGAAAGCCGGGCCGGTTCGATTACACTGTGGCCGGTGGTCAGAGAGGCGTTATCAAGAAGGGGATTTTTGCAGACACTTGTCAAGGACGAGCCGCAGATCACCGCCGGCTCAAGAGCGAGTTTCAAGAGCGAGTTTCAAGAGCATGCCCTGTGCCGCCATAAGCGTCCAGCCACCCCTGGCGCCATATTACTGAACCAAGCCCCCGACGCTCTCGGCGACTTTCCATACGAGCGCCAGCGTGACTTGCGCATGCCAGTCTGGTGCATACGCTCTTCGTTTACCAACTGCGGTGGCGACGTTGAAACCGTGTTTCCTGATGGAACGATCCTCACGGCGGCCTGTTGTCGCTGGACGCGCGTCCGGGTCAGCGAGGTGAGCACTGATGAAACATGTCCTGCGGAAGAAAGCTGCGCCATCGGCACGGCATCAGGCACACCGCATCGACATCGTCTCCCAATCCGAACTGGATACGTCACGACACTGGCATCGCGCCTTCGCGCATACCCGCAAGGATCACCGCTATTACGAAATCGTGCACGAAACGCTCATGCCCGATTTCGACTATCGCTATTTTGCCCTGCGCAATGAGGCCGGACAGATCTGTGCGGTGCAACCATTCTTTCTGCTCGATCAGGATTTATTGGAGGGCGCCTCGCGCCTTGTCCGATCCGGGGCGGAGGCCATACGCCGGATCTGGCCATCGTTCCTGAAGACGCGAACGATGATGATGGGCTGTGCCGCCGGTGAAGCCCATCTCGATCGGGCCAACCATCATGCCGCCATCGATGCCGCGCTGCTCGCCCGCGAGATCACGCAACAGGCCCGCACATTGGGTGCAAAGCTGATCGTGTTGAAGGAATTTCCGGCTGACTACCGCCGTGAACTTTCGGCCTTTGTCGGTCAGGGCTTCGCGCGTATCCCCAGCCTGCCGATGGCCGAACTGACGCTCGATTACAAGGACTTCGAGGACTATCTGCGACGCGGCGTCTCCGCGCGCAAGCGCTCCGAATTGCGCCGCAAATTCCGGGCCGCCGAAGCAGGACCTCCGATCGAGGTGACGGTGCTGCGCGACGTATCCGACATCATCGACGAGGTTTATCCGCTTTATCTTCAGGTCTATCATCGCTCAGACCGGCATTTCGAAAAGCTGAGCAAGGACTATTTCTGCGCGCTCGGCCACCGGATGCCGGACAAATCACGCTTTTTCGTCTGGCGCAGCCAGGGTCGCATCGTCGCCTTCAGCCTCACCATGGCGCATGGCGATCACGTCTGTAACGAGTATCTCGGTCTCGATTACAATGTCGCGCTGGAGCGGCATCTGTATTTCGTGGCCTTCCGCGATGTGGTGAGCTGGGCCATCGCCAACGGCTACAAGCGCTGTCTCTCCACCGGACTGAGCTATGAGCCGAAGCTGAATCTCGGCTTCGATCTCTATCCGCTCGATCTCTATGTACGTCACACATCGGATCGGCTGAACAAACTCCTGATGCGCGTTCTGCCGCTCATCGAACCGACGCGAGCCGAACCGATCCTGAAACGGTTTCGCAATTACGACGCGCTTTGGAGTGACGCAAAGGTAACGGCTGCCCCCTCGCCTCAGGTTTCAGGCTCGGTCGTGAAGAACAGCGGATAGCCCTTCTGCTTGCCAAGGTCGGTTGCTTCCTTGGCCTTGGACTCCGCGACATCGCGGGTATAGACGGCGATCACGCAGGCACCGCGTCGGTGCGCCGTCATCATCACCGCATGCGCTCGCTCCGCGCCCATTCGGAAGACCGATTTCAGCACCTGCACGACGAACTCACGCGGCGTGTAGTCGTCATTCAGCAGAAT
>JAEZEI010000114.1 GCA_023417815.1 Bacteroidota bacterium
CGGCACCGCTGTGTCCGAGCTCGAGCAGCTCTTCCAGCATGATGGTGACCTTCTGACCGTTCGGCGTGGCCAGCGAGTACAGCTGGAAGGGGTGCTTGCCCACGGGCAACGCCTTTTCATGCGTCGCGCCCGCGATGGGACGATTGATGTTGGCGAACACCCCGCCGCTAGGCTTGTCCCAGCTCCAGACCTTGGGTGGAACGTACTCGGCTTTGTCGTTCATGGCGGCTCCAGAAAGCTTGGTCGCAGCTCGGGCGCACGCCGTTTCACGGGCGAGTCTAGGTGAGAGCGTTCCTCACGCCCCGAGCCGCCCCCGAAAACGATTCCACTCGACGCCGAGCTTCTTCATGCGCGAGCGCAGGGTGTGTGGATTGATGTCGAGCAGATCCGCGGCGCCGCCCTTGCCCTCGATGCGACCTTGCGTCTGCTCGAGCGCGCGCTCGATGTGCTTGGCCATGGCTTGGTCGAGCGTGTCGAACGGCGCGTTCGCCGCGCCCGACAAGGAGTGCAGCACGGGCGCGTGACCATTGCTGACCGGGTGCAGCGGGATCGGCGATGGCAACGCGGCCGGCGGCGGAGGTAGCGCGCTCTGGCGCGGCGCGCCGCGCAGGCCCAACGCAGCGGCGACGTTGAGCTTCTTGCCACCGCCCAGGATCGCCGCGCGCTCGATGACCGCCGCCAACACGCGCACGTTGCCCGGCCATTCATAGCCGATCAGAAGCTCCACGTCGGCATCGTTGGGGACGAGCGGCGCGCCACCGAGACGCTTGCCCGCGCGCCACGCAAAGTGGGCTGCCAGCGCGGGGATGTCGTTCAAGCGCTCGCGCAAAGGCGGCAGCGCGATCGGGAACACGCTCAGGCGGTACCAGAGGTCTTCGCGGAAGGTGCCCAGCGGGATCATGTCTTCGAGGTTTCGATGGGTCGCCGCCACCACGCGCACGTCCACGTGGATCGATCGCGTGCCACCCACGCGCTCGAACATGCGCTCCTGCAGCACGCGCAACAGGCGCACCTGTGCGTCGAGCGGGAGCTCGCCCACCTCATCCAAGAACAGCGTGCCGCCATCGGCGCGCTCGAACCAACCCTTGCGCGTGCCCGATGCGCCCGAGAAGCTCCCGCGCTCGTGCCCGAACAGCTCCGAGTCCACGAGGCCCGGCGGGATGGCGCCGCAGTTCACGCACACGATGGGGCCCTTCGCGCGCTCGGAGCGCGCATGGATGGCGCGCGCCACCACCTCCTTGCCCGTACCGGTCTCACCCAACACCAACACGGGCACGTCGGTGACCGCCACCTGCGCGATGCGCTCGGTGACCTCGCGTAGGCCGCTGTCGCCACCCACGATGGTCTCCACGATGTCCTGTCGCTCGAGCCGCGAGCGCAGCGCGCGGTTGTCCGCCTCGACAGCCTCACGCAGGCGCGCGAGCTCGTGAAAGCGCCGATCGTTCTCGAGCGCCAGGCGAAATGGCTCGAGCAACCCCTGCGCCTTGCGCACGTCGTGATCGCTGAAGCGATCGTCCGCCACCAACACGAGTACGCCCTGCGGACCCTCTTCGTCGTTGAGCGGCCCCACGATCAGATCGCCGCGCAGGCCTTGCGGGACGAGCGAACCGATCAGTCCGCTCGCGTTGGCCTGCCCATGAAGCACGCGTCCCTCACGGCAGAACGCCAGGATGCTCTCGAACTGCGTATCGCTGTACTCGTTGTGGGCGTGTTGGGGCAGCGCGCGCGGATCGCGCGCCTCTTCCGCCACCGTCTCGAGTTGCCTGCGACCCACGTCGAAGCGACGCACCAACACCGCGCCCAGCGGGAGCTCCGAGCGCAGGTAAGGCACGAGCTTGATGAGCGCGGCGCCGATCTCCGGGTGCCGGCAGATCTCACGCCAAAGAGGTAACGGGATATCCATGCCATCCAGCATATGTCACAGCTTCCGTGATATTTCACCGTGGTATTTCCTGGATGCACCATGAAATACCACTAGCCGGCGCAGGGCAGCAGAAACCGTGCCGCCGGGAATACCCAGCAAACTCCACGGGTGCGTTGAGATTTCACGGTCAAACCCGGATCTTTCACGGGCATGGCCCAGTCTGTGCTTAAGGGCGCTGCTGTGAACGGTTTGCCGACATTCCCCAGCGATTTGGTCAAGTTCTTGTTCGTCCTGAGCTTATCATGGGTGGGCTTGGCCCACCGCTCCTGGGCGCAGCCCGGCCCCGCCGGCGACGCTGCGTCCGAAGTGCCCGAGTCGGCTGCCCCTGGTGCCGCGGCGGAACCGCCCGCACCGCCCGCGCCAAATCCCGCGAACCCGATCGAAGAACCGGTTTCGCTGCCCATCGCGGTGCCCTCCTCGCCCGAAGTGGAGCCGCCACCTGCGACCACCGTGAGCGCGGTCGCGGCGGAGCCGCCCACGGTGGAGCCAGAGGCACCCATCGTCACCGTCGCTGCTGGCCGTGGCCTCACCGTCACCAGTAAGGACGGAAAGAACTCCCTCACGGTGCGCTCGCGCATCCAGCTGCGCGAGACCTTCACGCTCGAGAGGCGCGACGGCGGCCCCAGCCGCTACGAAAACACGAACGAGATCCAGGTGCGCACCTTGCGCTTCTACGTGCAGGGCAACGTGCTCGACAAGGATCTGAAGTACGTGATTCAGCTCGCCTTCGGCGCGGGCGACTTCGAGCGAGACAATCCCTCGCCGATCTTCGACGCCTACATCGAGTACGTGAAGATCCGCGACCTCAACATCCGCTTCGGCCAGTACTTCGTACCCTTCGATCGCGCCCGCACCATCCGTGAGTTCGCCTTGGAGATGGTCGATCGTCCGACCGTCGTGCGCGAGCTCACCCTGGATCGCGACGTGGGCCTGATGTTCTCGTCGCAGGACCTATTTGGGCTGGATCAGCACCTCGGTTA
>JAEZEI010000124.1 GCA_023417815.1 Bacteroidota bacterium
ACACGGCGCACCAGGTTGGTGAATCCATACCCGCAATCACCTGCCTGTTTCGGAGCCGGCACCCAGCTTCCGGAAAGGGCTTCATCTGCGCCGCTTTTAGTCCAGGTAAGTTTATGCACCTGGAAACAGTTGCGGATATGAACAGGAACGTTCGTTTTTGTTCGCTGCGTTTCCCGTACTTCTACATACTTCTTCTTCCTGTCAATAAACCCCTCCAGCCGGCAAATGGTATAGAATTTTTTGCCGCCATCCGTAAAATAAGTGTAAGAATAGCCTGAAACCTTGTTGCCGGTGGTCTGAAGTTCAAGTACATAATCGCAACGATCGCCACCCCAGTTTAAATATGAAGTACTTTTATCGATGAAGGAACCTTTCCATTGCCCATTGAAATCCTGGCCAAAGGCAGCGCTTCCGGAGAAAAAAAGAAGAAAAGGCAGATATCTGAGCATCCGGTTGGGTTAGGTGAACATTCGGTTCTTCATGGATATCCCTCATGAGAGGAAAATCAAAGTTATCCGGAATAAGTTTCAGCGTCGCAAAGAGTTCGTTAAATTTGCAGCCAAACCTAAGATAGCGAATGATTAAGATCACCCTGCCGGATGGGGCAGTGAAAGAATTTGAAAAAGGAACAAGCTCTCTCGACATTGCAAAATCAATAAGTGAAGGCCTTGCACGGAAAGTATTAGCCGCTGAGATCAACGGCGAAGTATGGGATGCCTCCCGCCCTCTTGAATCGGATGCCAGCCTGAAACTGCTTACGTGGGATGACCAGGATGGCAAAAGCACCTTCTGGCATTCTTCTGCCCATCTTATGGCTGAAGCTGTGGAAGCAATGTTTCCCGGGGTGAAATTCTGGGTCGGCCCGGCGATCGACAAGGGATTTTATTATGATATGGACCTTGGCGACCGCAAGATCTCTGAAGATGACCTGGCTGCCCTGGAAAAAAAGATGAATGAACTGGCCAGGCAAAATAACCAGTACCTGCGCAAAGCGATCACAAAAAAAGATGCCCTTGCATATTTTGAAGAAAAGGGTGATGAATATAAACTCGACCTGCTGGGCGGCCTGGAGGATGGTGAGATCACATTTTATACCCAGGGGAATTTCACCGACCTGTGCCGTGGACCTCACATTCCAAATACCGGGTTCATTAAAGCCATTAAGTTAACCTCAATTGCAGGCGCATACTGGAAGGGCGACGAAAATAACAAACAGCTCACCCGCATTTACGGTGTTACTTTCCCGAACCAGAAAGAACTGGACGAATACCTGGCAATGCTGGAAGAGGCAAAGAAGCGTGATCATCGTAAACTTGGTAAGGAACTGAGCATATATACCTATGATGATGACGTAGGACAGGGATTGCCCTTATGGCTTCCAAATGGTGGCGTTGTAATAGAGGAACTTGAAAAACTCGCAAAAGAAACTGAGCGCGAAGCCGGTTACCATAGGGTGGTCACTCCGCATATTGCAAAACAAAATCTATATCTAACAAGCGGGCATCTTCCATATTACGAGGAAAGCATGTACCCGCCAATGGAACTGGACGGAACAAAATATTATCTCCGTGCAATGAACTGCCCGCATCACCACAAGGTATTTGCGGCTGAACATAAAAGTTATAAGGATCTTCCGTACCGCCTGGCAGAATACGGAACCTGTTACCGATACGAACAAAGCGGTGAATTATTCGGGCTGATGAGGGTGCGGTGCCTTCACATGAATGATGCACATATTTATTGTACCCGCGAGCAGTTTGCCGACGAATTCCGCGCGGTGAACGAAATGTACATCAAGTACTTCAAGATCTTCGGTATTGATAAATATGTAATGCGTCTCAGTCTTCATGACCCTGCCAAACTGGGCAAAAAGTATGTGAATGAGCCGGAACTCTGGCTGGAAACGGAAGATATGGTTCGACAGGTGCTCATTGAAAGCAATATTCCTTTTATAGAGGTGAAGGATGAGGGCGCATTTTACGGTCCTAAAATTGATGTTCAGATCTGGAGCGCCATTGGCAGGGAATTCACCCTGGCCACTAACCAGGTGGATTTTGCCCAGGGAAGAAGGTTCAACCTGCAATTCACCAACAGGGAGAACTCCCCGGAAACCCCGCTCATCATTCACCGGGCCCCGCTGGGCACCCACGAAAGGTTCATCGGGTTTCTCCTGGAACACTATGCAGGAAGGTTCCCGCTGTGGCTGGCGCCGAAACAGGTAAAAATATTACCGGTGAGCGATAAATTCATGGACTATGCAAATTCACTTTTGCAGGCCATGAAAAAAGCGGATATTCGTGCCGAAATTGATGACAGGAGCGAAAAGATAGGAAAGAAAATTCGTGACAACGAAATGCTGAAAGTTCCGTATATTCTTGTTGTAGGCGAAAAAGAAATGAACGGCAATCTGGTTTCGGTGAGAAGGAGCGGTAAGGGAGACGAAGGCGCCATGGAAACCACAGCATTCATCAATTCGTTAATTGAGGAGATCCGCGAAAGAAGAGGATAACATTTTTAACCACAGCCCCCGGTGCTGAAAATTTGTAACCGGGAAATTTAGTCACAAAAAATAATAAATGGCATTTCCACCCAGACAACCCAGGGGAACATTCAACCCACGTTTCAAAAAAGAACAACAACAGGAACACCGCACCAACCACATGATCAAAGTACCCGAGGTACGTTTGGTTGGAGACAATGTAGAACCAGGTATCTACAGTACAAACGAAGCACAGAACATTGCAAGATCGCAGCAACTGGATCTTGTCGAGATCTCACCTGGAGCAAATCCTCCTGTTTGCAGGATCATAGATTATAATAAATTCCTTTACGAGGAAAAGAAGAAGAAAAAGGAAATGAAAGCGAAGGCCAAGACCAGCGAGGTTAAGGAAATCCGCTTCACTCCCAATACTGATGAACACGATTTTGAATTCAAATGCAAACACGCCGAAAGCTTCCTGAAAGAAGGAAATAAGGTAAAAGCGCATGTGCAGTTCAAAGGCAGGGCGATCATGTTCAAGGAAAGAGGAGAGCTTCTTCTGTTGAAATTTGCCGACAGGCTTAAAGATGTAGGCGCGCTGGAAAGCATGCCCAAGATGGAAGGAAAGCGTATGCTGGTGATGTTCGCCCCTAAAACACAAAAGAAAAAGGGTTCTGAGATCGGTAAGATGATCAAGGACAAACCCCAGGAAGAAAAACCTGCGGATACTCCTCCTGCAGAAAAATAATAACGAAAGCCATCTCCGGATGGCTTTTTTGATCTTAAGCTGAAATTTGCGGAAGCATGGATGGCATCAGCCTCAATAAATATATAAGCGATTCCGGTTTCTGCTCCCGCAGGGAAGCGGATAAATATATAGAGGAATGCAGGGTCACGATCAACGGAAAGGATGCCGGTAAAGGAAACAGGGTTCAGCCGGGAGATGTGGTAAGGGTAGACGGGGAACTTGTAAAACGAAATACGAACTCCCTGGTTTACATCATGTTCAATAAACCGAAAGGAATAACCTGCACCACCGATCGCAAGGATAAGACAAACATCATAGACTTTATCGGGCACAAGGCAAGAATATTCCCCGTGGGCAGGCTTGATAAATTATCGGACGGCCTGATCTTCCTGACCAACGATGGCGATATCGTGAACAGGATCCTTCGCGCAGGCAACAAACACGAGAAGGAATATATTGTAAATGTTGACAAAGACATTACGCGCGAGTTCATCGATAAAATGCGGAAAGGCGTTCGAATACCCGGGGCCGTAACAAAGCCATGCTTTGTAAAGCAGGAAACACCCCGGCGTTTTCGGATAATCCTTACCCAGGGTTTGAACCGCCAGATCCGCAGAATGTGCGAAGCGCTGGGTTATCGCGTAACAGCTCTCACCCGTATTCGAATCATGGATTTCACACTGAAAGGCATCGCCCCGGGAAAATGGCGCGCATTTACTCCTGCTGAAATTGAACACCTCAAAATTCTTATAAAGAACAGCAGCAACACAGCAGATACTGACAGCCTGGGAGAGTAGGTTCGTGGCTTATATTCTACAAAAACGTTCGCAAGGCTTATTTCTTCTAATCCATATTCGCCCAAAAGCCTTTAGAATCACATATTTTGGCGTAACTATTAATTGGCACGCTTCTTTTAGATAATCTTCACACTATTACAACAAACAGGCATTCCGCACTGTTCATGTCCTGAGTAATCTGTCATTCTTATCTAAACAAACCTTTAAAAACATGGCCATACTTAAGCCAATTACTACAGTAACCGAAGAGAAAGAGATCAAAGACCTCGTTTGTTTCAGTCATTTACGTTGGGACTTCGTTTACCAGCGCCCTCAGCATTTGCTT
The DNA here is from genome assembly GCA_023417815.1 of Bacteroidota bacterium. Taxonomy (GTDB): domain Bacteria; phylum Bacteroidota; class Bacteroidia; order Chitinophagales; family Chitinophagaceae; genus Ferruginibacter. The sequence goes on from JAEZEI010000124.1 coordinate 4,350, forward strand.
TCACGCTTTGCGAAGGTGTTCAGGGTGTTTTACATTGAAGAAGCCCAGTTTCACGACAAGGAAGATAATTGTTTTGTTCGCCAGACAAGTGAGAATGTTTGGGTGGTAACCCCCCAACTTCATGAAGAAGAGGCAACAGAACTTGAACTAATCGTTCGACAGAAGGCATTGCTAAACCGCTGGTTCCTGAAAATGGAGATCAATAACTACATGTTCTGGTATTATACTCCAATGGCTCTGAAGATCAGCGACCAGTTTTCACCAATCCGTGTGATATATGACTGCATGGATGAACTCTCTGCTTTCAAATTCGCACCTACAGGGTTGAAAGAATTGGAAGAAAGGCTTTTTGAGAAATCCGACCTCGTTTTCACTGGTGGCCATTGCCTCTTTGAAGCCAAAAAGAATTGTCATCATAATATTCATCCGTTCCCGAGTAGTATAGATAAAGAACATTTTGAGCAGGCCAAGCTGGAAATTCCGGATCCTGCAGACCAGGCAGGGATCCCGCATCCGCGAATTGGTTTCTATGGTGTGATCGATGAAAGGTTCAATATTAAACTGATGGAGCAGGTTGCGAAGAAAAGGCCCGACTGGCACTTTGTGCTCATAGGTCCGGTAGTGAAGATAGATCCTGAAACCCTTCCACGGCTTGAGAACATTCATTACCTGGGAGGAAAAAGCTACCACGAATTGCCTACATATCTTTCCGGATGGGATGTTACAATGATACCATTTGCAAAGAATGAAAGCACTAAGTATATCAGCCCGACGAAGACCCCGGAATACCTTGCAGCAGGAAAGCCTGTGATCTCAACTTCGATCAGGGATGTGGTGATCCCTTACGGTGAAGAACGTCTTGTTCATATCGCAGATACTCCATCTTCTTTTATAAATGCAATGGAAAGGGAATTGTCAACAAAGGATAAATCAGATTGGGAAGCACGGGTTGAAAAATTCCTTGAGAACATCAGCTGGGATAAAACCTGGAACAAAATGATGTCACTCGTGGAAGAGATCCTTCCTGCATCCCGCACGCAGAAAGCAACTATCCGTTCAATGGAGCCGCTTGCAAAAGCTTCAGTTTGATAACGAAACAACTTGTAGTGGACAGATCTGAATTAAGACCCGAGATTTGGGGTGGAATTGAATGTACAATAAACAGGGTAGGAGATCAGTATTTTGATCAACTCGAAATGAGCGGGCATTACAATCGCCAGGGTGATATCGATGCACTTTGTGCAACCGGGATCACTTCGGTCCGTTATCCTGTTCTCTGGGAAAGATACCAGCCGGTAAAAGAAAAAGATCCTGATTTTTCGGAAGCAACACAACGGCTGCAAAACCTGAAACAAAACGGGATGAACGTGATCGCCGGCCTGGTGCATCATGGATCAGGTCCCTCGTTTACTTCGCTCGGCGACCCGGAATTCCCTGAATTACTGGCGAACTATGCCGGGCATGTTGCAAGAACGTTTCCCTGGATAAAAGATTTCACCCCGGTAAATGAGCCATTGACCACCGCAAGATTCTCCGGATTGTACGGCATCTGGTATCCGCACAGGACCAATGATGTGAATTTCCTGAAAATGTTGCTGAATGAACTGAAAGGAACAGTGCTGGCGATGCAGGCGATACGAAAAATTATTCCTGGAGCAAGGCTCATTCAAACAGAGGATCTTTCAAAAACATACAGCACCCCGCTGCTCCGGTACCAGGCGAAGTTTGAAAATAACCGGCGCTGGCTTACTTATGATATTCTTTGCGGTAAGCTGAATGAAGATCATCCTTTATGGAATTACTTCACAAGACTCGGCTTTGATAAAAAGGATCTTGATTTCTTCAGGGAAAATCCATGCCCTCCTGACGTGCTCGGCGTAAATTATTACGTAACATCAGAAAGGTATCTCGACGAAAATGTAATGAAATATCCCTCTGCATGTCATGGTGGTAATTCAATTCACCAGTATGCAGATGTGGAAGCAATACGGGCACGCGTGAGCGAGCCTACTGGTTTTCGTGTATTGATGAAAGAACTTTGGAACCGGTACCGCATTCCCATCGCCGTGACGGAAGCGCATCTTCATTGTGCGCGTGAGGAGCAACTTATCTGGTTCATGGAACGCTACAGGGATTGCAAGGAATTATTAAATGAAGGGTTAGAAATAAAAGCGATCACTTCCTGGGCTATGCTGGGATCTTTCGGCTGGAGCCGGTTACTGACCGGCGCACCCTTCGAATATGAAAGAGGTGCCTTTGATGTAAGTTCCGGAAAGCTAAGGCCAACAGCCATGGCAGCGCTCCTGAGAAAACTTAAGGAAGAAGGAGATTTCCAAAGCCCGGCAACAACAAAGAAGGGCTGGTGGCAACTGGACAACCGGTTTTATGGTGAAGAGAGATCCCTGACTGCACCGGGAGTTTTCAATGAGTCGCAACCCTTACTGATCATTGGAAAGAGGGGAACGCTCGGTCGCGCCTTCGCACGGATCTGTGAAGAGAGGAACCTTAATTATATCCTGGTTGGAAGGGATGATATGAACATCTGTTGCTACGAGGAAGTAGAAAAAGCGATCTTCCGTTATGATCCCTGGGCTATAATCAATGCTGCAGGATATGTGCGGGTGGATGATGCAGAAAGCGAACGCATGCGTTGCTTCCAGGAGAATGCCAATGGCCCGCGCCAACTGGCAATAGCCTGCAGGCGTTACGGCGTGAAGCTGCTGACCTTTTCCTCCGACCTGGTATTTAACGGGAGAAAAGATTCAGCTTACCTGGAATCGGATAAGATAAATCCCCTGAATGTTTATGGATCAAGCAAGGCTATGGCCGAATCGCTTGTATCGACCATACATCCTTCATCGCTTATTATCCGGACCAGTTCATTTTTTGGTCCGTGGGACGAATACAACTTTGTAACTAAAGTTCTTAACGACCTTTCTGAAAACAGGAATGTGGCCGTTGCTGCCGATGTATTTGTAACACCTACCTATGTCCCCGACCTTGTAAATGCTTCGCTCGACCTGATGATCGATGATGAAAAAGGGATCTGGCATCTCACCAACTACGACAAAGTATCCTGGTACGAACTGGCCACGAATGTTGCGGGAATAGCCTGCTACGATCAATCGCTGATTGAACCGGTTTTAAAAATGCCATGGAAAGCCAGGAGACCTGTGAACAGTGCACTAGACAGTGAAAAAGGAAAGCTGCTTCCATCACTTAATTCGGCCATAGGCCACTATTTTGAAAACAGGTCCATAACAGTTTAAAAACACTAATGAAAGAATTCGATTATCTCATTGTAGGAGCAGGTTTATTCGGTGCAACTTTCGCGCACCAGGCAAAAAAGGCCGGGAAGAAATGCCTGGTAATAGACCGCAGGGATCATGCAGGCGGAAATATCTATTGTTCGAATGAACACGGTATAAATGTGCACAAGTATGGCGCACATATTTTTCATACGAATGATAAAGGCATATGGGATTTCGTGAACAGTTTTGTACCGTTCAACAGGTATACAAATTCGCCCGTGGCCAATTACAGGGGGGAGTTATATAATCTTCCATTCAATATGAATACTTTTTACCAGTTGTGGAAGGTTCATACCCCGGAAGAAGCTAAACAAAAGATAGAAGAGCAGATAAAAGAACTGGATATTACGGAGCCGCGCAACCTGGAAGAACAGGCTTTGAAACTTGTAGGAAAGGATATTTATGAGAAACTGATAAAAGGCTATACTGAAAAGCAATGGGGAAGAAAGGCAAAAGATCTCCCGGCATTCATTATTAAGCGGCTCCCGGTAAGATTTACGTTTGATAATAATTATTTCAACGATAAATACCAGGGTATTCCCGAAGGCGGTTATAACAGGATCACTGAAGGTTTACTGAACGGGATAGAAGTAGGGCTTGGTACGGATTATTTTGAGGACAGGGATCATTTTGATAGCCTGGCTCAGAAAACGGTTTTTACCGGCGCCATCGATGAGTTTTTTGATTACAGGTTTGGTGAACTGCAGTACCGGAGCCTCCGCTTTGAGCATGAACACCTGGAAATGGAAAATTACCAGGGAAATGCCGTGGTAAATTATACAGAAGCTGAAATTCCCTTTACCAGGATCATTGAGCACAAACATTTTGAATTCGGCACCCAGCCCACAACCATAATTACGCGCGAATACCCGGCCGAATGGAAAAGGGGAATGGAACCATATTACCCGGTGAACGATGAACAAAACCAGAAACGATTCAGCCAGTACCAGCATTTGGCTACGGAAATCCCGGGAGTTATTTTCGGCGGCAGGCTGGCAGAATACCGTTATTATGATATGCACCAGGTGATCGGCTCTGCCCTCGTCAAGGCGAAAAAAGAACTTTCGGCAGAAAATGTAGAATCACGGGAGTTTGTGACATAATATTTGTGACAAACCCCGATGTGTCACAAAATAATTGTCACAAAGTCTTTCGTAAAGAACTTGCCGCTGAATTTTAACCAGGGCCGCGGGCATTTTACCGGGGCCGCTCACATAAAATCTGTCTGGATACAGCATTTTATGTATTAGCTTTCTTAAATGAAGCTGATAATTCCGTGTTTATTACTCATTTCCGCCTGTAAGGCGCAGTCAAATTCTCCCCGAAACCAGGAATGTAATTCGCCGGACGCTCCTGTAGCGTGCAGTTTTATCGATCTGCCTGAGAATATAGCTTCTCATACGGTTATCGCCGGCGGATCAACCGGGGGAGAACGCTTATATGTAAAAGGTCGGATCCAGGATAGAAAGGGAAAACCAATTGAAGGAGCCATATTATATATATACCATACCGATGAAAAGGGGATCTACAGCAAGTCTGAAAAGGAAAAAGGAGTTCAGAAATGGCATGGAAAGCACCACGGATGGTGTAAAACGGACAGATACGGTAATTATTCCTTTGAAACGATAAGGCCGGCGAGCTATCCAAACAGTACCGCTCCCCAGCATATTCACGCTGCTGTGAAGCTGCCGGCTGGACAAATTTCCTGGATCAGCGATTTTTTGTTCAGCGATGACCCCAATCTTGGTAAAGAGGCGCCCCCGGCAGGGATGGCCGGTGGAAACGGGGTTATGAAAGTGAAACAGACGGCAGAAAAGAGCTGGCAGGCAGAACGGATAATAACCCTTTAATTCAGAAAACCGGAACATTTTCGGCAAAAATGAATAATATGTTCCTTTACAGGATCAAATTTGGGTGAATTTATATACCTTTGCAGCCCGAATTTATTCGGATACATTTCCCACAAGGCTCCATAAGTCTTCCGGCCGATCGGAAGCGCCAGCAGGGAGTAACTCAAACAAGTTATGTAATGCCAAAGGTAAAAACAAACAGCAGTGCAAAGAAGCGCTTCAAAGTTACCGGTACAGGTAAGATCACCTTTCAGAAAGCTTTCAAACGTCACATTCTTACAAAAAAGAGCACAAAACGTAAACGCGGCATGCGTGTAGACGGCGTAGTTGCAGATTCAAACATGCATTTTGTTAAGCGTCTTCTCGGAATGAAATAAGGAAAGCAATTAATCACAACCATTAAAATTATTCAGATATGCCACGTTCAGTAAATGCAGTAGCCAGCCGCGCACGCCGCAAAAGGATATTGAAAGCCGCTAAAGGTTACTATGGCAAACGTAAAAATGTTTATACCGTTGCGAAAAACGTAATGGAAAAAGGTCTTACATACAGCTATGTGGGCCGTAAAAATAAAAAGCGCGAATACCGTACCCTCTGGATCGCACGTATCAACGCTGCCGTAAGGGAAGAAGGTATGACCTACAGCGAATTCATTCACAGGCTTAATACAAAAGGTATTGAACTTAACAGGAAGGTACTTGCCGACCTGGCCATGAATGAGCCTGCAACTTTTAAGTCGCTGATCGCTTCTGTAAAGTAATAAGCAACACAAATACTTAAGAGACCGTTCCATTTTTGGAACGGTTTTTTTTATGCCTAATGAGTACATTTGCAGAACTTTTCATTTCATTCAGTACTACCCATAAATGAACAATACTTATAACGACCTCGTTCAGCAGACTTTCGTTTTTCCACAGGAAGATTTCAAATTAAAGGACGGGTACCTGCAGTACAACGATCTTGACCTGAAAGCGCTCATCGACAAATACGGCACGCCATTGAAGCTGAGCTACCTCCCCAAGATCGGAATGCAGATCGCCAAGGCGAAAAAGATGTTCGAGACCGCTTTCAAAAAGCATCGTTATGAAGGGGAATACAATTACTGTTATTGCACTAAAAGTTCCCACTTCAGTTTTGTGGTGGAAGAAGCATTGAAGCATAACATTCACCTTGAGACAAGTTATGCATACGATATAGAGATCATCAAGAAACTATACGAAAAGAAGAAGATAAATAAGGATATTTACATCATCTGCAACGGTTACAAGCAGAAATCCTACACTTCACGCATTGCCAGCCTGCTCAACTCGGGATTTAAAAATGTTGTTCCCGTACTGGATAATACTGATGAACTGAAAGCGTATATTAAATCGGTTAAAGTTCCTTTTAACCTGGGGATCCGGGTGGCTACAGAAGAGGAACCCACGTTTCCTTTCTATACATCACGGCTTGGCATAAGGGCAAAAGATATCCTGGAATTCTACGTAGATAAGATCGAAGGTAACGAACACCGCTTCCAGTTAAAAATGCTTCACCTGTTCCTGAACAAAGGAATCAAGGATGATATCTATTACTGGAGTGAACTGAATAAAGTGATCAACCTTTATTGCCAGCTTAAAAAGATCTGCCCTGAACTGGATTCAATAAATATCGGTGGAGGATTCCCCATCAAACATTCATTGGGATTTGATTATGATTACCAGTTCATGATCAATGAAATTGTACGGAACATAAAAGTTGCCTGCAAGAAGGCGAAAGTTCCGATGCCGCATATTTTCACAGAGTTCGGGAGTTACACTGTGGGTGAAAGCATGGCGCATATCTACAGCGTTATTTCAAAGAAAGTTCAGAACGACAGGGAAACCTGGTATATGATAGACTCTTCCTTCATTACAACACTTCCTGATACGTGGGGAATTGGAGAGAAGTTCCTTTTACTTCCCATAAATAAATGGGATTCCGAATACCAGAGGGTAGTGCTGGGAGGTATTACCTGCGATAGCCATGATTATTACGATTCGGAAGAACATATCAACGAAGTGTTCCTTCCAAAAGTAGAAAAGGAGGGAGAGCCGCTTTACCTTGGATTCTTTCACACAGGCGCATACCAGGACCAGATCAGCGGCTATGGCGGGATAAAGCATTGCCTTATTCCTTCTCCAAAACATATTATCGTGGGCCACGATAAGAACGGGAAACTTGTGGACTGGGTTTATGCCAGGGAGCAGACCGCTCAAAGCATGCTGAAAATATTAGGCTATATCTAATTTTTCGGCGGACGGAAATCTTCGTTAGAGTACATGGATTTATTATAGAGATAATATTTTCCGTCTTTGAAGTTCTTCCAGTACCGATGCCCGCGTGCATCATAATACAACCTGCCATCTATCGTCTTCTTTGCATAGTTATCGCTCACCATTATCACTTTTGGAACAACCGGTTTTGGTTTTGTTGCCGCCACAGGTTTTTTAACTTCCACGGAATCGGCTTTTTTAGCAGGCAGCGGACCAGTGGTATTATAAACCTGCACGGTTTCGTTTGGCACAGTGCGTTTGCCGCAGGAGATCAATATTACACAGGCGGTAAGGATGCATAGGATTGTCTTCATTAATTTTCCTTTTCGCAAGCTTAACAATAATATTACCAAACAGTGTTAATATCGAATTTATGAAATATGTACTTGGAATTCTTTTCCTGCTTACCTCTGTAACCACCCAGGCCCAAACAGCCACAGATTCTGTGAAACAGGTTGTAACTGACCTTTTTAAAGCTATGGCTACTTCTGATTCCGTAAAAGCGGAAATGGTCTTTACCAGGGATGCGATCATGCAATCCTTTGCCAGGAATAAGGAAGGTCAAACTATAATCAGAACAGATAAACCTTCCGATTTCGCATCACAAATTAAACAGACAGCTCCGGGGGATCTTGATGAAAGGATCGAATTTGAAACCGTGAAAATAGATGGGAATCTTGCAATGGTATGGACTCCTTATAAATTTTATTACAAGGGCAAATTCAGTCATTGCGGGGTGAATTCATTCCAGCTTGTAAAGCTGAATAACGAATGGAAGATCCAGTACCTTATCGATACACGAAGAAAAGCTGGTTGCGAATAAATTTCTTAAAATAAAAAAGGCGCATTTTCGCGCCTTTTTCTTTTGGTCACCTTTTACAGGACCTCGATATCTCTTTTATTAAGCACCGACTCCTTTTTGGGAAGATCGATTACCAGCAGGCCATTTTCATATTTCGCCTGGATAGCATCCGCATTTATCTTTTCATCAAGGGTGAATGAACGCTTAAATGCGCGGTAGGTGAATTCCTTCCTGATCTGTTTGCGGTCTTCTTCCACCTGTTCAGCCTTTTTTTCAGAGCTAACGGTAAGGACATTGTTCTCCAGGTTTATGGAGAAATCGTTTTTCTGGAATCCCGGAACAGACATCTGCACCTGGTAAGAGGTTGGCGTTTCAAAAATATTGACCGGGGGATAATGAAGTACATCTTCCCGAAGGGTTTTGGTCATTGCAGACGGGAGGTCATTCATGATCTCTTTCATGAATCCGTCGATGGTGCGGGCGAACTGGCTATTTGCTTTTACTGTCATAGTTTTCAATTTTAAGATTGATATCCCAGGTTCAATTTCCGTTCCCAGGCAATAACCAGAAACAAATCGTCAGATTTTGCCCGAAACCCACGCCAGTATGACATTTCGGGAAGGTTCATCAAGACAAATAAGCAGAGTTCCTCTTTTCGAAATTGTGAAGGAACATTAATTCATAATTTTGCAATCCTAAAGAAATAAATATGTATCCAGAAGAAATAGTAATCCCGATGAAGGAAGAGCTGACCGAGAACGGGTTCAGCGAATTATTGTCTGCCAACGATGTAGAAGATGTTCTTTCGAAAGGAGGAACAACACTTGTGATGATCAATTCCGTTTGTGGCTGCAGTGCCGGAACTGCACGCCCGGGAGTGCTGCTTGCCGTACAGCATGATAAAAGACCGGATAATCTTACCACCACCTTTGCAGGTTTTGATATGGATGCTGTGAAAAAAGTGAGGGAGCATATGATGCCTTATCCGCCTTCTTCTCCTGCGATAGCCTTATTTAAGGATGGAAAGCTTGTTCATATGGTGGAACGCCACATGATAGAAGGCCGCAGCGCCCAAATGATCGCAGATAATCTAAAGTCTGCTTTTGATACGCACTGCAATTGATTGAACAATTTTATAATTTACCGGCCTCCTGCAAGCAGGAGGTTTTTTTATGTTATTATCTATCTTGCAGCACTAACCCTAAAACAGAGGAATGTATCCCAACTTATATTACGTTTTCAAGGATTGGTTTGGAGTTGAATGGCAAGCGCTGAGCATTTTGAATTCATTCGGCCTGATGGTAGCTCTTTCTTTCGTGGCTGCAGCAATGGTCATTACTTCCGAACTTAAACGTAAGGAAAAAGCAGGGCTGCTTCACCCGAGGGAAGAAGTGATCATCGTGGGCAGGCCGGCCGGGGCAGCGGAATTGATCATGAATGCGTTGATAGGTTTTTTATTTGGCTATAAGATCCTGGGAGTGCTCTTCAGCCGTCCTGAAAATATAAATGCCCAGGAATATATTTTTTCTTCAGAAGGAAGTATTGTTGGTGGACTTGCAGGTGCAGCGCTGCTTGCAGGATTGAAATGGTACGAAAAGAACAAACAGCGTCTAAAATCACCGGAACGCAGAACTGTACGTATCTGGCCGCACGACAGGGTAGGCGACCTTGTAATTCTTGCCCTGGTGTTCGGGATCCTGGGTGCGAAATTATTTGATGCAGTTGAGCATTGGGACCAGTTTACAGCCGACCCTGTGGGAAGTATCTTTTCCGCCAGCGGCCTTACATTTTATGGCGGGCTCATCCTGGCTGCCATTGCGATATGTATGTATGCCTACAGGAAAGGGATCCGGATATCTCACCTTGTTGATTCTGCCGCACCGGCGCTGATGCTCGCTTATGCGATTGGCAGAATTGGCTGCCAGGTATCGGGAGATGGTGACTGGGGAGTTTACAATTCTGCATATATAAGTGATGAATACGGGAATGTAAGGGTTGCTGCAGCAGGGGAGCACCGTGCGAGCCTTGAAAAGAATGCAACTTATTTTTCGGAAGGAAAAGTGGTCGACTCTCTCAGCTTCACCTATGTAACCGACCGAACCTATGGAAGTATAGATTCTGTTCCTTCCATACATTTTAAGGGCCCTGATTTTCTGCCTGCCTGGCTTTTTGCCTATTCATACCCGAAAAATGTAAACAAGGACGGCATAGTGATCCCTGATGATACTGATGAACACAACCGGGTTCTTCCGGCCCCGGTGTACCCGACGCCATTATATGAAACCATCATTTGCGGCCTCCTTTTCTTATTCTTATGGGCATTAAGAAGAAAGGTCACTATCCCGCTTGTCATGTTCGGAATTTACCTGGTTGTGAATGGCCTGGAGCGTTTTACCATTGAGCAGATCCGGGTAAACAAGCATTATGATTTCCTGGGCATGAATTCCAGTCAGTCTGAATTAATAGCGCTGGGGCTTACTTTAGCCGGGATCATCCTAATCATTTTTGCGCGGATGAGGCACCGCCGTTCCTCACAGGGATAGTTCCATTCAAATTAGAAATTTGCCTTTCATGCTTTTACCTTGTACTATGTTTTACAAAGTACCTACGTTTGTGAGGTAGTTTATTAACAAAGTATTTAGCCAAAAAAGTAAAGCCATGAAACAAATTCTCCTAAGCTTAGTGCTCTCCTCATTGGGAATGAGCACGTTAGCTCAATCACCTTCGGGTAAAATTTCAGGTAAAGTATCCGGGGTTCAAACAGATGGTGTATCCATCAGCTTGTTGAATTCTTCAGATTCCTCTATTGTAAAGTTTACAGTTTCCGACAAAACCGGCAGTTTTTCGTTCCCTGATATTAAACCGGGAACTTATTTGATCCAGGCATCTGCAGCAGGTGCCAAACCGGAATATTCATCCCAGGTGGCTGTTTCTGAGAATGGCACCGCAGATGCCGGCACATTAACCCTTCAACCAGCCTCAAAAAACATGAAAGAGGTGGTGGTAACCTCCAAAAAGCAATTTATTGAAAGGAAGATCGACAAAACAGTATTGAATGTTGATGCCTCCATAACCAATGCCGGCAGCACCGCTATGGAAGTTCTGGAAAGAGCCCCGGGGGTGCAGGTTGATAATGATGGAAATATTTCACTTAAAGGCAAACAGGGAGTGATCGTAATGATGGATGGCAAACCAAGCTATATGTCGGGTACAGAACTCGCCAATTTCTTAAGAGGAATGCCTGCTTCAACCATCGATCAGATCGAGATCATGACCAACCCGTCCGCCAAATATGATGCTTCGGGAAACAGCGGCATAATCAATATACGGACGAAAAAACAAAAGTTGAAAGGCTTCAATGGATCTCTCGCTCTTGCTTATGGCCAGGGAGAATATCCTAAAACAAATAACAGCCTTACGCTTAATTATCGCATCAACAAGGTGAATATGTTCGGAACATTCAGTGGAAACTACCGTGAATGGAACAAGACCCTTAATATTAAGAGACTGTACTCAAACCCAGATGGTTCTCCAAGAGCCATCTTTGACCAGGAAGCGAATTCTATTAGAAGTCATGGGAATTATAATGCAAAACTGGGAATGGATTATTATGCGGGAAAGAGAACAACTATCGGTTTTGTGCTGACCGGTTATACCACCCCAGGTTCCGAGGATGGAGTGAATATTTCATACCTGAAGAGCCATGTTGGAGTTACCGACTCTATTGTGAAGGCCGACATGCATGAGAAGTATACCTGGAAGAATGGAGGAATTAACCTTAATTTCCGTCACCAGTTTGATTCTGCCGGAACAGAACTTACAGCAGACCTGGATTACCTGACGTACTCTTCAAACAGGGACCAGAACTTCTTCAACAATACTTATCATTCTGATTGGTCGCCGAAGGCCGGGGACCAGCTTGCCGGGAAACTTCCATCCGATATACATATCTATTCAGCGAAAATGGACCTTACCCGTCCATTTAAGAATGGTTTAAAAATGGAAGCCGGGGTAAAAACAAGCTTTGTAAAAACAGATAACATTGCAGGATATTTCAATGTGGTAGGAAACGATTACCAGGTTGACTATGAAAAAACCAACAGGTTCGAATACGAGGAAAATATCAATGCTGCTTATGTAAGTTTCAGCAAAACCATAGGAAAATGGGGACTCCAGGCAGGTGTCAGGGTTGAAAATACCCGGTATGACGGATACCAGCATGGAAATGATTTCCGTTCCGATTCCGCTTTTTCCAATTCCTATACCAATGCATTCCCAACCACCTATATTACCTATGAAAGCAATTCTAAAAACCAGTGGGGATTATCCTTCGGAAGAAGGATCGACCGCCCGGATTACGAGGATCTGAACCCTTTCCTTTTCTTCCTCGATAAATACACCTATGGTTCAGGAAACCCGTATTTAAGACCTACCTATTCCAATAATATCGACCTTTCGCATACCTATAACCGTAAGTTCACCACCACGCTTAGTTACAGCCTTACAACCGACATGGTCAGTGAAAGCTTCAGGCAGGATGGACTTACCACCATTCAAAGCAATGGAAACTATGGTAAGATGCATATGGCAGGTATTTCCTTTGAAGGACAATTCAAGATCGCTAAGTGGTGGTCAATTACCCCGTACACTGAAATACGTTACAGGAATATAACTGCAGATCTTTATGGTGAACGAATAGACAGGGAAGGTACCTACGCGCTTTTCCATACCAATAATCAATTCACCTTCAAAAAAGGGTGGGCAGCAGAGGCACAAGGTTTTTATCGCACAAAAATCATCCAGGGTCAGCTTTTGATCAAGGATATTTACCAGGTACAGGCGGGAGTTTCGAAGCAGGTTTTGAAAAATAAAGGTTCGGTAAAACTTACCGTCCGCGATATCTTTAAAAGCCTAGGGGGAAGAGGAAATATAAGCATGCCCGGCACTGAAGCAAGCTTCAGGCAAACCAACGACAGCAGGGTAGCTACCATCAGTTTCAACTACCGTTTCGGAAAGCCTATTAAGGGCATTCAAAAAAGAAAGACAGGTGGCGCTTCGGAAGAGCAAAACCGGATCAAATCAAGTAACTAAGGCTGAATACCCGTGATTAGAAAACGTCACCTTCCGTAGGTGGCGTTTTTTTATCTTTGAACAAATTTATCGACATGCCATCATTTGACCTCGTCAGCAAGGTTGACCTCCAGACCCTGGACAATGCAGTAAATGTAACTTCAAAGGAGATCACCAACAGGTTCGATTTTAAAGGATCCCACGTTGTGATCGATCTTGATAAGAAGAATTACAAACTTACGCTAGAGGCCGACAGTGATATGAAACTTCAGCAGATAATAGATGTGTTGATCAGCAGGAGCATGAAACAGGGACTGGCCGCAGAAGTATATGACCTCAGCAATGAGCCCTTTGTTTCTGGAAAGGTTACTAAAAAGGACGTTCCCGTGAGGAATGGTATAAAACAGGAGGATGCAAAGAAGATCGTTAAGATGATAAAGGACAGCGGATTAAAGGTACAGGCAGCCATAATGGACGACATTATAAGGGTTACTGGCAAAAAAATAGATGATCTTCAGGAAGTTATACAAGCAAGCAAGAGCTGGAACCTTGGTATTGCCCTCCAATATGTAAATATGAAAAGCTGATGATATTTGTGAGTATTTATTTACCTTTGCACCTTTCCAAAACCGGCACGGCAAAATCCGTGCGTCAAACATTAAATAATGAAAAAAGAAATTCATCCAAAGAATTACCGTACTGTGGTGTTCAGGGATATGAGTAACGGGCATATGTTCCTTAGCCGTTCAACCGCGGAAACCAAGGAAACAGTTGTTTTTGATGATGGCCAGGAATACCCGGTTATCAAGCTGGAGATCTCTAATACGTCTCATCCTTTCTATACCGGTAAGAATGTACTGGTGGATACTGCAGGACGTATCGACAAGTTTAAAAAGCGCTACGAAAAGAAAAAATAAAGATTATCTTTATAGAAGTTTGTTTTTCATGGCTATACTTTAAGGTCCTTCCGGTTTTCCGGGGGGATTTTTTTTGCCTTCTTCCTATTTGTACTTTTACATTATGCGCATCATCCTGGAAGACAGGCATATTTCCCGGCTGTTTCAGCCGTTGACCCTCACCCGGCATACTGCTGACCTAAGGATCGGTATCCTCACCATAAAAGAGAAATGGGAGAAGATTACCGGGTTGCCCATATTCTTTAATGCAGACCCGGCCCGGGGAGATGTGGTCATTCCGGCTAATATTATCCCTACCAAAAGCACCGCAGGTAAAATTATTGAAGCATTTTCTTCAGGAAAAATGCCGCAAAATGTTATAACCTTAAAGCATTGCTGGCACCTGCTTGAACTGAATGCTGCAGAGATCGAAAACGATTTTGACCTTTTAACCGGTTCCCGCACTTCATTTCCGGTATCAGACACCAATAAGGTGAGTGGGAAGATCTTTGTTGAGGAAGGGGTGGAGATGGAGCATACCATTATCAATGCAGCCTCAGGCCCGGTTTATATAGGAAAGAATGCGACGGTAATGGAAGGATCTTTAATAAGAGGACCTTTCGCAATGGGAGAAGGAAGCGTGATAAAGATGGGTGGAAAAATGTATCCGGCAACCACGCTTGGCCCGTTTTGCATTGCAGGTGGAGAGATAAAAAATTCTATCCTTATAGGTTACAGCAATAAGGCTCACGATGGCTACCTGGGAGACAGCATCATAGGGGAATGGTGTAACCTTGGTGCAGGCACATCGAATAGTAACCTGAAGAATACCGGTGGAATCATTTCTGTTCAAAATGACAATGAATTGATCCAATTGGGCAATAAGGCCGGCACTATAATGGGCGATTATTCCCGTACTGCAATTAACACTTCACTGAATACTGCCTGCGTGATTGGGATTTGTTGCAATATCTTTGGCCAGGGCATGGTAAACAGGATGCCTAGCTTCACCTGGGGAAATGAGAAATATGAGCTTGACAAAGCATTGCGTGATATTGAACAATGGAAAGCCTTCAAAAAGATGAAGCTGGATAAAAAAGAGGTGGATCTACTAACCAAAATCTATCAAGAACAATAAGAAGATCATGAGAAAACAAATTGCTGCAGCCAACTGGAAAATGAACCTGGACCTTGCCGAAGGAGAGAATCTGGTAAATGACATTCTCGCATCAAAGATTAACATTGGTGATGACCAGATAGCTATTCTGGCTGTTCCCTTTCCTTACCTGGTACCAGTATCCGGGCTGATAAAAGGCAAAAAGAACATCCATATAGCAGCCCAGAACTGTTCTGCAAATGATAATGGAGCCTTTACCGGGGAAGTAAGCGCAAGGATGCTTAAAAGCCTTAATGTACCTTATGTGATCCTTGGACATAGTGAACGAAGAGAATACAATTTTGAAAGCAACAGCCTGCTTGCCGCAAAGGTTGACAAAGCCCTTGAATACGGCCTTCAGCCTATCTTCTGTTGTGGAGAATCTCTCGATATCAGGGAACAGGAAAGCCAGAACCAGTTCGTTGAAACCCAGTTAAGGGAAAGCCTTTTTCACCTCGACAGCAGTAAACTGCGCAACTTTATAATTGCTTACGAACCCATCTGGGCAATAGGTACAGGCCGAACAGCCTCGAGCGAACAGGCCCAGGAAATGCACGCTCATATCCGGTCTGTTATTGCTTCACAATATGGCAAGGATATAGCCGACACCATTTCAATATTATATGGAGGAAGCGTAAAGGCTTCCAATGCCAAGGACATTTTTGGAAAGCCGGATGTTGATGGAGGACTTGTGGGTGGTGCGAGCCTCATCGCAGAAGAATTCGCATCTATCATAAACAGCCTTAAATAATGTTCCGCCAGCTTTTTCGGCAGAACAAAGTCATATTCGCCGCGCTGGTGACCTTCATTGCTTTCTTTATTACAGTGAATTTAAAATGGGGAGCCGTAGCTACCCCCGTGTATACCTATGGTATGTTCAGCGGAAAGATGAAACTATCAGATACCGTGCATACCTACCGATTGCTGGTGAATAACCGCGAATTCCCACTTTCATCATTGCATTTCTCCTCGCGCGACATGCTCACTGAAACCTATAAACGCTTTTATATTAAAGACAAGGTAAACAGTTCCATCGAGCAGACCATGCGCAGAGTACCGGGACTGACGCTTGCTCCATCATCCACTTTTCAATCGCCCGGAACCGAAGTTGCCATGCTGGAATGGATCAGACAAAGGATTTCCGTTTATGCAGGCACAGAAGTAAAAGAGATTGATTTCATTCCTGTTATGTTATACTGGAACGGGCAAGAGGTTAAAGTCGAAAATATATTAGCCAGGTGAAAAAGTCTTTCTATATGCGCAACCTGGCCATTCTATACCTTGGAACCTTCCTGTTGAATTATTCCTGGTACTTCATGAATGATATGCTGCTGTTCCAGGCCAGGCCACAGTACTTTCTAAACCAGCTCGACATTACCGGTAATTTCTTGATGTTGTCCGGTATGCAGCATGATCTTCTTAAAGGCGGTGATGAGCGATTGCTGATGGATGCCTTATATCTGTTCATGCCGATTATCCTTGTCGCTTTCAGCGTACGCAAATCGATATGGCGCACATTGATGGCCATCTTCACCGCCTTGTTCATGATGTGCTATGCGTGGTTTTACAGCATCTCCACCTTTGTAAGCATTGAAGTCTTCACTGCATGGATGCTGATGCCGTTGGTATTTGCGGGCCGTAATGCGAACCAGGACAAACAACTGTTTGATTCGATACGTCTCATCTTTGCGATCATTTTCTTATCCACGGCATTGTGGAAGATCAGGGCAGGGGGAATTTTTAATACGGAACAGATGTCTGCCATCCTTCTGCAACAGCATGCTTCTGCCATCATTGATGGCAATGCAGGTTATATTCAATGGCTGATACGTCATCCGGGCGTTTCCTATTATTTATACCTGGCAGCCTTCCTGGTTGAACTCGCTTTTGGTGTTGCGTTGTTTACGAGGAAGTATGACAGGATGCTTGCGTTTGCATTTTGTTGTTTCATCCTGTTCAACTATGTATTGATGAATATCAGCTATTTTTCGTGGTTGCCTTTTGCTGGCTTATTATTCTTTAAACCCGTTGAAGAACATTTGGATTAATAATTTTTCCCGCAGAATACGCAAATGGAACGCGGATTCACGCAGAAGGATGCGTAATGATTCAGCGGTCATCTGCGATCAATCACCGGAGATCAGCGGGAACCATTTCCATCCAGAATGTTCTTTAGTACATCATTCACTTCCTTCGCTTTGCTCAACACCATCAAGTGGGTTCCTTTTTCAATTGTGAATTGTGGTGAGGTATATTTTAATGGCAGGATCTCATCTGTGGTTCCATGAATATGATAAAGAGGAACGTCCGGTCGTTCGCCCTTCCAGTGAAGAATGGCTCCAAGTGCCCAACGGATAAAATCAGGATCGCTTTCGCGGATTATTTTCCGGAGCAGTTCCTTTACTTCCGGCGTTTCAGGTGTAAAGATCCTTTTTATGATGGATGCTGATTTGATCAATGATGCAGGGATCACCTTATGCACATTCAGTTTTTGAAATAACCTGTAATAGCCCGGTATTTCTTTTGAATCAGTTATGCTGGAGATCAGGATCAGCTTATCCGGATGATAAAGTCGGGAAATCTCGCAACCGATCATCCCTCCCAAAGAAAGGCCAATTAAAATGAAGGGCTCTTTTCCATTAATAGATTCGGCCATCCGCCGGCTATAGTGTTCCAGTGTTTCGTCAGGCTCCGGTGGTATCCAGTCAAGATATACCGGCTCGTATCCACCAGGGAGTTCAATGTATTTAAAGACCCGTTTGTCTGCAGCCAATCCAGGAATGAAATAGACCTTCACTATGCAAATATAACGTTACACCTATTTGAACATGATTCATTACTTATCTTCACGATGTGAAGCGTTTCATTAAAAATCTTTTCTCCCTGAGGCCGGAAATGGGTTTGAATTTTTACATGGCCGATCTTATTTTCAGGAAGATCCTGAGACAGAACGCTGATACTTCCTGGGCTGTTCATTTTACCAGCAAGATCTATTATCCTGCACGGATCAAAAGAGGAAAGGGAGTATTCCCGGGAGACTCACCAAATAATTATATAGAAGCCTCGAATGGGATAGAGATAGGGGATCATACCAATCTTGGCCCTGGCGTAGGTCTTATTTCGGCGAATCACAATCTTATCAACAATAGTGTTCATGACCCCGCGCCTCCAATCAGGATCGGTAATTATTGCTGGCTGGGGATGAATTCTGTGGTTCTTCCCGGTGTGGAGTTGGGCGATTTTACGGTGGTGGCTGCTGGTGCAGTTGTATCCTCCAGCTTTCCGGAGGGCCATTGTGTAATTGGAGGTGTTCCTGCCCAGATACTAAAGAAACTCGATAAAGCTGAATGTGAACAATACCGCAACTCCATCAATAAGTGACCATGCACGCACACTCGCACGAAGATCGGGCTGGCTTGTAAGTGCGCAGGTATTTCGCCTTGCTACCCAACTGGCAGTTCTTATTTTATTTGCAAGGGAATTGACCGTAGAAGATTACGGGAAGTACCAGTCAGCATGGTTATATACCAACCTGCTTGGTGTGATAATGTTGTTTGGTCTTCCATCTGTGATTCTCACTTTTCCAACTTTTCAGTTGAATAACTGGATCAGGAAGAACAGGCAGCTATTCACTTTTCTACTTGTGGCAATGCACCTGTTGGTTGGCACCTGGATATACGCATTTTCCACTTTGTCTGGTTATGAGAAACCAGTGATCTTTGTTTATATCGTCATCACGAATATTTCAGTCATTTTCGAGACATTGATGGTAAAACAGGGGAGAGAAAGGCAATTGGCCCTGCTTAATGTTCTCTATGCTTTACTGTTCCTCGCCCTGCATATTTATCATGTTGCAAATTCATATTCATTTCTTCTATTGTTTGGGAGCCTGGCTGCTTTGCAGATCCTGAAATGTTTTGCAACCCTACCGAAGCGGGACCGGAATGCTGCTTCCGGCAATGAAACTCTTGTATCCAGGCAATGGCTGTACCTGGGTTTTTATGATGTGATCGGGGTTATCTTTCGCTGGCTCGATAAATGGATTATATTATTTTATGCAGGACTTGCCCCGTTTGCAATATATTTCAATGGCGCTTATGAGATCCCTGTCTTTGCCCTTATGGTAAGCGCTGTAAGCAGCATAATGATCACGGAACTCTCTTCGGATAATGGAAAAAGTGTAAAAGCTCAATTTCACAATTCCTCAAAACTCCTGGCATCCTTCGTATTTCCTGCTTTTGCCTTCCTGCTTTTCTACCACCAGGAATTTTTCATTTTAATGTTCGGTACGAAATACCTGCAGTCCATACCGGTTTTCCTCGTTTGCATTTTTGTACTTCCTGTACGTATAACCGGATATACTTCGGCACTCCAGGTGCTGGGCAGGAACGAGCTGGTTTTGCGGGGTGCTTTATACGACCTGGTTTTAGCAATATTGCTGGTGCTGGTGTTGTATCCTTTCTTTGGAGTGAGGGGTTTGGCAGCCGCGTTTGTTATTTCTACCTGGATCCAGGCTGCTTACTATTCCTGGCACACAGCACATTTATCTTCTTTAAAGATTTCTACCTTATTTCCTTTTGTAAGGCTAGCATGGATGATGGGACTTGCACTTCTGGTATCCGCTCTCACTTATTGGTTCGCCATGGACCTTGAATGGAATTTATGGATAGGGGCAGCTACAGCAGGAACGTTAAGTTTGATCTTTTTCTGGATGTATAAGTCCGGGAGAGGCTTTGGCTAACGGGAGGATGCAAAGTTAAAAGCCTCCCGGGGGAGGCTTTTGGAATTACTTCTTAGTTGTATCTGCTGCAACCTTGGTGGTATCTACAGTTACAGTAGTCGTGTCTGGGGTTACGACAGCTGGTTCAGTAACCGCTGGAGTTTCAATAGTTGTAGAGTCAGCAGTTGTTTCGGTAGACTCTTCTTTTGAATCACAACCCACT
Source organism: Bacteroidota bacterium (assembly GCA_023417815.1). Taxonomy (GTDB): domain Bacteria; phylum Bacteroidota; class Bacteroidia; order Chitinophagales; family Chitinophagaceae; genus Ferruginibacter. Next base: position 24,672 of record JAEZEI010000124.1, read on the forward strand.
GCAAAAGCAGCGATCAGTGCAAGAGCAAAGAACTTTTTCATTTTTGTTTTGAGAGTTTAAGTTTTCAATCGGAACGGTTCCCCGTTCTTATTTTCGGCGCCGAAATTATGTTTTTTTAATAACTATTTATATATTAAGGGTAATTATTTTCGATAGGCGGCCTGGAAAAGCACCATTAACCCTTAAAATTTTGAATTTTATGAAAAAGCTTTTCCTTTTCCTGGCCATCCTGATCATTTCGATCACCTGTATCGGCCAGAACGTTCCAATGGAAACTCCCCAGGCAATTTCAACGTATAAATGGGAAGAACATCCTTATGCAAAAGGCAACTGGCAGTTTCTCTTCCAGGAATACGCAAGTGTCAACAACCAGCAGTATGAGTATGATGGTGAGGACCAGGGTTCAGCAACAGAAGTTAATCTGAATTTTGGCACCAAATACTTTGTTGCAGATCATATTGCGGTAGGTTTATCCGTAATGTATGGCGCAGATAAGTACAATAGCGTTTTGGATGCCATATACAAAACGAACGACTACATGGTGTGGGGAAACTTCACCTATATGAGAGGCCTGTCAAGCAACATCAGCATTTATGGTGAAGCTGCTGTAGGTTTTGGCGGTTTAAAAGAATCTTATGAAGAAGATGATTTTGAGGAAGAAGACAGTTACAGCAGGTTTGGGTATAAGTTCACTGCAGGTCTTCCCATAAGAGTAGCCAGGAATTCCCCATTATACTTTACTCCGCAATTTCAGTATCGAGGAATCACCACCGATTATGATGATGGCAAAGAGAAGGATAACAGGTTTGGACTAAATATGAGGTTTGAAACTTACCTTCCCTGCAGTGCAAAAGGTTGGGACACCAATGGAAGATGGTCATCTGACCGTTACAGGCAGGGACAAAGCATACTTGGTTATACTACACGTTCCGGAATATCTTTCGGGTCTTATACCTTTGAATACGATGAAGATTATGATGATGAAGAAACGGATTTCTTCCAGGCAAAGCTTGAAGGAGAATACCTGTACTATATTATAAACAATTTGGCTTTAGGTGCCCAGGTTAGAGTTAATTCCAGAAGCTATGAATATGATAATGGATTCGAATCATCAAGAACCGTACTGTCTTTCCGGCCAACTGTTGAATACAATATGCCCGGCAAAGCAAGAAACCTGTTCATAAGGGCAGGGTACGGGTTCGGAACCGACAACTACACCGAAGAATATAACGGCAATGAAGACGAGGATAAGATAAAATTCACCTCGTGGGGCGCGCATCTTGGTTATAATATATTTATGGCAAGGCGAATTTCCCTCACCCCTATGATTGGATATGAATCACGTTCTGAAAAGTATGAAGATGATGATGAAAAGCAAACCGGGAAAGGTTTAGATTTCGCCGTAGGACTACGTTATCATTTCTAGAATCTTGAAAAGATAAACAGAGCTATTCCCGCAAGGAATATCAGGCCGAAGCCCATGCTTACGGCCTTTTTTAATTGTGGGCTTCCCAGGAAGATCGCGATCATGAATTTAACCAGTGTATTGGAAAGAGCTGCTATAAGGATCGTATTAATTGAGAGCATTTCATCGCCTCCCCTTGCCATCTTTGCCATGGACAGGGTGATTGCATCAACATCTGTGATTCCTGACACTGCTCCGGCAACATAGGTTCCGCTTGCGCCGAAATTCTGTTGTGTATAATGTACCAGCCATTGAACTCCTGCAAAGAACAAAGCGAATTTTATAGCTGTAGAAAGATTAAGAGGGTTCTTCAGTGGTAATTCCTCGCCCGAAGACGCCCGTTTTTGCCTTTTAAAAATAAGTAAAGCACCTGCTGCGCCCGCAGCAGTTAATACACTTATAGGAAGTATCATTTTTTCACCAAGCGAAGGATTAACAATGAATACCTCGAACAGGATCCTTGGAAACATAATGGTACAGGCGCCAAGTATTGCGATGGCCAGGTACACCGAACCCTGCGATTCCGCATCCTTACTTCTTTTGGAAAAGGCAAGCGCTACTGATGTACTTGAGACCAGGCCGCCAACAATTCCAGCTACAATGGTTCCTTTGTTACCCATTACCTTGGCGATCATATAACCTACCAGGCTGGTACCTGCCACAAGGATGACCATCTTCCATATCTCCTTAAGATTCCAGAGATCATATGGTCCGAATGATCGGCCAGGCAGAAAGGGCAGCACCAGTGCCGACATAACAACAAAGAGAATTATCGATAATAGCTCGCTTCGTGTAAGCTTCTTTGCAAAACCATGAAGTCCCGGTTTGAATGCCAATAAAGCCAGCATGAGCACCATTACCGAAAGAGAAATAAGTATATAATTGAGATGAACGAGGCCGCCAAGCAAAAAAGTTATCAGGGTAGCCACCTCAGTAGTACCACCTCTTTCATCTTCATCGGATGATATCCTGATGTATGAAGCTACCAGCATTGCACTAAGAGACAACAAGCCAACGACAAATACCCATGGGCCAAAATGCCGGGAAAGAAGAGCGCTAATGAACCCTGCAATGCAAACCATGGTAAAAGTGCGAATACCGGCAAATTGTTCATCACCTTCCTGGACTTCTTTTGTATATTGCCTCTCCAGCCCTATAAGAAATCCAATACCAGCGCTCACGATGAATCCTATAAGGATATTCAGGGTGGAACTGTTTATGGTTGAAAGGGATTCATCCATGATTCAATAAGGTTTAGTTCATCATCAGGATGTTCACGCTTCTTTGAAGAATATTGAAAGCTATCTCTGCCATCAGGTTTTCTTTATCGAGGGTAGGATTGACCTCGGTAATTTCAAAGCAGCATATCTTCCTGCTTTGCATGAATTTTGAAATAAGGTCCTCTGCTTCTCTTTCACGCAGGCCATTTCCCACAGGGGTTCCTGTTCCCTTTGAAATAGAAGAATCCAGGCTGTCTACGTCAAAGCTTACATATATATCTGTGCAATCATTAAGATACCGCAAAACCTTCCTGCTGATATTCTCTGCACCATTTCTTCTTACATCGCTGGTGGTGATCACCTTCATCCCGAGTTTCTCAATGAGATATCTTTCTTCTTTTTCATAATCCCTCAGCGATATGAACACTATATCTTCCGGCAGAACCTTGTTAGGGATATTTCCCATATTTTTTAGCTGGTCCCACATTTTGCGCGTTTTTTCATCCAGGTCATGAACCTTGCATTCCAGGTTATCCGTTCCAATGGCTGTTGCAAGTGGCATACCGTGCATATTTCCGCTAGGCGTTGTATACGGCGTATGAAGATCAGCATGTGCATCGATCCAGATTACACCAAGTTTACTCTTAGGCTTTGCCATTTTTATGCCTGCAATAGTTCCTCCTGCATTGCTGTGATCCCCGCTTAACACTACAGGGAAGAAATTGTTCTTTAAACTGTCTGAAACCGCCTTACTGATGCGTTCAAACATAGTTACCACGCCATGGATCCGCTTAGCGAAGGGAGAATGGATTGGTTCAAACAGCAGGTTGTTCTGTATCTCTATCTTCTCCGAAGGAAAATGAATAAAAAAATTGCTCATAAAGTCCAGGGCTGCAATTTTGATCGCATCTACGCCTAAACTGGCCCCTCTGGTACCTGCGCCTATTTCAGATGGAACTTCTATTAGCTTGATATTCTTCATTATGCGAATTTACATTTTAAGTTTCAGAGCCCTGCCATAGCAGGTTCCCGGTTGATTGAAGTACAGCAAACCTGGTATAGAGGTCTTCGGTGTACCAGTTTTCCTTATGCGTTTTTTTGATCACCTCAAGGTGTTTCGGCCGGGAGTAGGCAAATGCTTTCATGTGTTCTAACGAATCCCAGGCACTGAAAGTGCCCTGCCTGAACCATGGAGCCTCACCAATTCCCATGGCAAACAGTAATCCTGGTTGGGAAAACACCTCTTTAGAAACAGGAGCCACATCTTTCCAGAATAGGAATGCCCGTGCCGGCCTGATGGAGGCCCGCGTGATCACCGCACTGACAGATGACTTTACTTCCGGCGTTATTGGAAAAGGTTCTTTACCGTCCCATTTTCCATGGCTGGCAACAGCTACCATCTTAATATGAGAAACTTCACGGGCCAACAATTTCCACCAGCCATGTATGAACCTTCCAAGATAGGGATCAGTAATTTCCAGGTCCTTTTTATGCACCGCGAGCACTGCCCAAAGTCTTAAAGATGGCACCGCGCTAAAGCTGCCGCCTTTCCCTGACCCCAGTAATTTATAAAAAGAAATATTCCTGTTCAGGGATAAGGTTAAGCGGTGCAGAACCATAGCCAGGAATGCAAAAGGAAAAAATACAGTGCGATATCGTATCACCGTGAGGGTAACCATGAAGGGCAAAATACTTCTCCCGTTTCAAAATGGCTTCAAATATGTATAAGTATTCTAAAAAATATCCATGGATCATCCAAACTACGGCTTCCAGGAAGTACATGAAGAACAGGAAGAAGTAATGGAAGTGGTCAATCTGCTTCCAAGGGCAGTATTGAGGCACAATGCTTTTATGTTACTGGACGGAGAATGGAATTTTGAACTTGACATAGAAGATTCCGGCCTGCAGGAAGAGTGGTTTCTTGGCCATGAATATAGCCATAAGGCAAACTGGCCGGGCTCTATAGAATCGCATATCCAGGCAGCGAAAGGCGATGTCGGCCACTGGAAAGATAAAGTCGTGGCATGGTATGAAAGGTCTTTCCCGCTTCCTGAAATGACCGAAGAAGACAGGAAACACAAAATATTCCAACTTTCTTTCGGCGCTTGTGGTTATGAAACAATGGTATGGCTGAATGGTGTGCCGCTCAAAACAGTGGATGGCGAACTCATTCATACCGGTGAATACACTTCTTTTTCATTTGAATTGAATGAGGAAACATTAAAGCCCGTGAACCGCATCACTGTCCGGATTTGCGATACAATGGATGCTGACCTGCCACGGGGAAAACAGGAATCACATATTTATAAGAGGGGAGGGATCTGGTACCAGACATACACAGGAGCTGTGCGGGAGATCTGGATAGAAACCGTGGAAAGAAACAGGTTGCGTTCAAGAGTTGGAGTGGTAAGCATTGTGGAAGACAGGCTTGTAAGATTTACGCTTACTATGCGCATTCATGACCCGGGTCTTTATACCGTTCGACTGAAAGTTTTCAGCACAAATAGAAAAGTGTTGCTTGCCGAATCTGACTTCCCTATGGAACTGGAAGCAGGACAGCGAAACCAACGGCTTACAATTGAGATTCCGGGAGCGAAATTATGGTCGCCGGAAAATCCAGTTCTTTATTTACTTGTTGCAGAAATAATCGATAATAATGGTTTCTCTGCAGCCATTGAAACCAGGTTTGGTTTAAGAAAAATAGAATCAAGAGGATGTTGTGTATACCTGAATAACAAGCCGGTTTATCTTGATGGAATATTATATCAACCTGGTATTGCTTCTTATGAAACTATAAAGAAGCATATGCATGCCATGAAGAAGCTGGGTTGCAACCTGGTGAGAATACACATTGCCGGCGTGGATCCCAGGATCTATAATCTTGCTGACCAGCTGGGATTATTACTTTGGGTTGAGGTTCCCAGCCCACACCAGTCTAGCCCACAAAGCAGGCTAAACCATAAAGCTGAACTGATGCGAATGCTTGCCCTGATTGGCACACATCCATCGGTGGTGATCTGGAGCCTGTATAATGAAGACTGGGGAGCGCAGGATATTGGCACCAATCCTGAAACAAGGGCATACATAATAAGCATGTTTCATTTTATGCATATATCCTATCCCCAGTTTCTGGTTGTGGATAATGACGGATGGCAGCATATTTCATTTGAGGGCAGACTTAAATCTGATCTGCTTACCGTTCACCTATACACGGCTGAACTTGAAAGATGGAAAAATATGCTTGATCGACTTGTAAACGGCGAAATGAAGGATGTGGCAGCATTTCCACTCGTTGTTGGAGATCCATTTTTTTACAGGAACCATATTCCTCTTATAATAAGCGAATGGGGAGGTTTCGGCTTTAAAGACTATGGAGGACCTGAAGGATTGGGCGACCGCGCAGAAATGATCAGGGTATTTAAAGATGAAATGAGAAAAAGAAATATTGCAGGAGACGTTTATACCCAGGCTACCAATATTGAAGAAGAGAGAAATGGTATCATCGATTTTGATACAGGTGAATTAATGGTACCAGAGAATATCCTGAGATCAAGGGCATTGTCAGAGCAGGACAAAAAAGAATAAAGCTGCCCCAAAGAGCAGCTTTATAATGTTTAGAATTGTTCGAGCTTGCTAAAGAAGAAATCACCTTCAATTGTGGCATTCTCATCACTGTCACTTCCATGTATCGCATTTTCACCTATTGAAGTGGCGAACTCACGGCGGATAGTGCCTTCATCAGCATTTGCCGGGTTTGTTGCTCCTATCAGTTTCCTGAATTCTTCAACGGCATTTTCTTTTTCAAGTATTGCAGCAGTGATGGGGCCCCGGCTCATGAACTCAACAAGTTCGCCGTAAAAAGGGCGCTCTTTATGCACTGCATAGAATTGTCCTGCTTTTTCCCTGCTCAGGTGGGTCATTTTCATCGCTACGATACGAAATCCAGCTTTGTTTATTCTTTCCAATATAGCCCCGGTATGCCCGTTTTCAGTGGCGTCTGGCTTTATCATGGTGAAAGTCCTGTTACTCATTTTTTCGATTTTGGCCGCAAAGATAACACCGCCGCTCAATCTTTCACGCAGGTAATTTGACATTTAGGGAATTAAAATTACTTTTGCCGACTTTATGCTCCCTGTAGCTTCTTTATATCCATTACTGGAAACTCCCCGAAGGATCATTATTACCATGCATCAGAAACCGGATGGTGATGCCATGGGTTCCAGCCTCGCGCTTTATCATTTCCTGATCCAGCAAGACCATAAGGTTACCGTTATATCCCCAACTAACTGGGCATCGTTCCTTAACTGGATGCCGGATGCACGAATGGTGCTCAATTACGAAAGAGACACTGCAAAGGCAGATGAAGCAATCAGCAATGCAGAGATCATCTTTTGCCTCGACTTTAACACGTTGAGCCGCACCAAAAGAATGGAAAATGTACTTGGCTCTGCCAGTGCTATTAAGGTGTTAATAGATCACCATCAACAGCCACAGGAATCTGCTTTTAACTACGGTATAAGTGATACCAAAAAGAGTTCAACGGCAGAAATGGTGTATGACTTCATCAAGAATTCACCTTATCCGGATAAACTGAATCTTCAATCCAGCGAATGTTTGTATGCCGGTGTGATGACCGATACCGGTTCGTTCCGCTTTCCATCTACTTCAGCCAGTGTACACCGGATGATAGCTGACCTAATGGACAAAGGACTTGAACATAGTCCTGTACATGAACACCTTTTTGATAATTTTTCAGAGAACAGGTTTCGGTTCATTGGGAATGTACTGCTTAACAGAATGGAAGTTTTATATGAATATAATACCGCGCTCATCGCCATTCCACAACTTGATCTTATTAAATATGAGATCAAAACCGGAGATACTGAAGGCCTGGTGAATTTTCCGTTGAGCATCCAGGGAATTAAACTCGCTGCTATCATTATTGACCGTGGAGAAGAAAGAAAATGCAGTTTTAGAAGCAAAGGAGGTTTTGATGTAAATACTTTTGCCCGGAAATATTTTGATGGTGGTGGGCATTTTAATGCAGCAGGAGGACAGAGTAGGGAGCCTATTGACCGGGTTGTTGAGCATTTTATGAATGCGATCAAAGAAAATAAAGATAAACTGACAACATATGATTTTTAATAAACCAACAAGAATGAGAAACCTCGTATTTCTATCAATGATCGTTTTGCTTTTTGCCAGTTGCAAAGACACATTTAAAAAAGGTGAGGATGGCCTCGAATACAAGATCATTAAATCCGGTGGCGGAGACCAGATCCAATATGGTGAATTCATGCAGATTCACATAGGTCAATATTATGATAACGGTAAAACGGATTCCCTGGTTTCGGATACACGAACAGCTATCCCTGCATTTGAAGTACTGGATACCGTACGAACTCCTCCATCATATTTTCATATCCTCTCACAGTTAAGAAAGGGTGATAGTGCAGTTATCAGGGTATTGTCGGATAGCATGTTTGCAAAAAATCCTAATGGGATGCCACCATTCATTAAAAAAGGGCATTACCTGATCACAACAATTAAAATGGTGAATATATTTGAAACGAAAGAGCAGGCAGACAGTGCCCGCACGGCCAGCATACTGGAGGCACAGGAAAGGATGGAAAAAGAAAACGCTGCCCAGCTGGTGAAGGATGACAAGATATTACAGGATTATTTTAAAGCAAATAAAGTACAGGTTCAAAAAGCACCCTTGGGAACCTATGTGCAGATAATTCAACAGGGAACAGGGCCGCTTATCGATACAAGTGTTGTAGTTAAGGCGAACTATACAGGAATGCTGATGGATGGTAAGATATTCGACAGCAATACAGATAGCAGCTTCAAACATGTTACCCCACTACTTGTAAATATGACCGATGATCCTTCCCTAGGCGGAGGAATTATTAAAGGGTGGAAGGATGGACTAACCCTGTTAAATAAGGGAGCAAAAGCAAAATTCTTTATCCCTTCATCTCTGGCCTATGGTGCGCAGGGGGCAGCTCCGGATATTAAGCCTAATTCCATCCTGATATTTAATATTGAAGTTGTTGATATATTAAATAAAGCACAGGCAAAAGCCGCAGTAGAGGAGGAGATGAGGTTCTTCAGGGAATCCCAGCTGCGTGAATTACAAAACCAGTCTTCAGAACAACCTAGATAATTAATTTTTAGATCGGAGAATGGCTTCTTTACCGGAAGCCATTTTTTTTATATACTTCAACAAGTTTAATGCATTCCACAGATTCTTTAACATCATGAACCCTGATAATTGATACTCCATTCAGCAGGGCAATGGTGTTCAATATGGTTGTTCCATTCAGGGCGTTGCTTGAATCAACTCCAAGGATCTTACTGATCGTGCTTTTCCTGCTTAACCCTGCTAGTAAAGGATAGCCTGCCACAGATAATTTTCCCAGGTTGTATAATAATTCCATGTTGTGCGACGATGTTTTTCCAAATCCAAACCCTGGATCAAGGATAATATCTTTGATCCCTGCTTTTTTCGCCAGGGCGATCCTTTGGGAAAAATATTGCAGTACCTCGAGTGAGACGTCATTATACTCTGGGTTTAACTGCATATTCTCCGGTCTTCCTTTCATATGCATTCCAATGTATGGCACTTTCAACTTTCCTGCTACGCGAAACATTTCGGGATCCATTTCTCCAAAGCTGATGTCGTTTATAATTTCAGCACCGGCTTCTACTGCACATTCTGCAACATGAGAAGAATAAGTATCAATGGAGATCAGTATCGCCGGGAATTGTTTCCGTAATTCCTGAATTACCGGTAAAACTCTTTCCAATTCCTCCCCGGAAGATATCCTTTCACTTCCTGGCCGCGAACTCTGTCCGCCTATATCAATTATGGAAGCGCCCTCGCGTATCATGGTTCCAGCGATATCAATGATCTCCTGTGTCGAAGAACCTGCAAAACCTTTATAGAACGAATCCGGTGTTATATTAAGAATACCCATCACCCTTGGATGTTCAAGGTTTATTAACTTTCCTCGGCAGTTTATCGTGTACATCAGGTTAATTGCTATTTTTGGAACAACTGCAATTTGCAGATTAATAAGGTATCTTATGAATGAAATCTCGACGATGGGACAATACCGGGAAGTAGTTTCGAATTGCAGGACGATGTTTTTGAAGAAAACAGCGGATTATGGAACCAGCTGGAGGGTGTACAGGATCATTTCGGTAGCAGACCAGTTATATATCAAGGCCAAAAGGATCCGGAACATCCAGGAATTGAAAAGACAGGAAATTGGGGATGATATCAGGAGTGAGTTCGAAGGAATATATAATTACAGCATTATCGGTCTTATTCAATTATCGTTGCCTGATGAACCAGAAGAACTGTCTGTGGAAGAAGTGACCAGGATGTATGATGAAAAAGTACTTTATGCCCTGGATCTTTTATCGAAAAAGAACCATGATTATGGTGAAGCCTGGAGAGAGATGAGCCAGGAGAGTTACGCTGATCTTATTCTGGCAAAAGTTCTGAGAATAAAACAGATATCAGCCAATGCGGGCAAGACCATAGCCAGCGAGGGAATTGATTCTAATTTCTATGACATAATGAATTATGCAGCCTTTGCACTCATCATGATCAGCGAGGGCAGGCATGCCAATTAGCGCTTATGAAAGGAATAGTAACTACCGTCAGGATCATCACAGGTGCATTATTTATCTTTTCCGGTCTGGTTAAGGCAATAGATCCCCGTGGCCTGGCCTATAAGATGCAGGAATTCTTTGAGGCTTTTGCAAACGATGGCTTTTTGCCAGGTATGATGCACAGTCTCCGTGACCACGCGCTCACATTTTCAGTGATAATTATAACCCTGGAGGTGATCATAGGCCTAGCTATCCTGCTGGGATGGAAACGGAAATTCTCCCTTATTTTACTGCTGCTGCTGATAATCCTGTTTACGTTCCTGACAAGTTATGTGCTTTTCAGCGGAAAGATAAGGGCCTGCGGATGCTTCGGTGATTGTATCCCGATCACCCCGGTTCAAACTTTTGCCAAGGATATCATTCTCTTATTGTTTGCATTATTCCTTTTCTGGAAAAGAAGATTTATATACCCGGTGGCCAAACCATTAGTGCTTGCGATTTACCTGGTTCTTGCGACCTTACTAACATTATGGCTCCAGTTCCATGTAATGAAAAACCTGCCGGTAGTTGATTGCCTGCCATTCAAAAAAGGGAATAATATTCTTGAATTACGAAAGATGCCGGCCAATGCCATACCCGACAAATACGATTATACCTTTGTATATGAAAAGGATGGCGTAAAGAAAGAATTTCCCGCAAGCGATCTACCCGATGAAACCTGGAATTTTGTGGACCGCAAACAGGTATTAGTACAGAAAGGAAGCAATAACATTCCCCTGATAAATGACTTTTCACTGGTTGGCGAAGATGGTACAGATCTTACAGACAGTATTATGAACAGTGATTCTGATTATTACCTGCTTTTCCTTGAAATGCCTGCGAACAATGCTGATAAATGGTTGAAGGACCTGCAAAAAGCTGATCAGAACATTCCATTTTATGTAGTTACCTCCCGATTTGATGCAACTGAAAAATTTGTTTCTTCCAAAGGACTTAAAGCTACCCGGATCCTGACCTGTGATGCAACAGCTATAAAGACCGCAGCAAGAAGCAATCCTGCTTTATACAAAATGAAAGGTCCCATAGTTCAATACAAATGGGGCTGGGCCGATTTTGAAAACCTAAAATAACCATGTGCCTTTTAGTGGCAAAATAGGATCCTCTCTTTTAGTGCTCCTTGGAGTGATCATTCTTGTATTCCTGATGTTCCAGGGGTTTGGGGATCCTGCAAGGATGCTGGCCGGGCAATCTGGAAATGATCAGACCATCTCAAACATCAGGAAGGACCTAAACCTGGATAAGCCAATCTGGAAGCAATTAATTTTATACCTTAATGATGTTTCACCGGTTGGTATTCATTCAAAAGAAGAGATTGCCCGTAACAACCTAAAAGGATTCTTTCTTCCCGGCGACCGTTCAATAGGTGTGAAGGTCCCCTACCTGGGACGCAGTTATCAGTCACGCAGACCTGTTACTGAAGTATTGATCGAAGCCCTTCCGGGCACGCTTGTTCTTGCTTTTTCAGCTATGCTGATCGCTTGTATTGCAGGGATAGGACTTGGTGTACTTGCAGCATTAAAGAAAGGCACGTGGATGGATTCAGGAATAATCATTTCAAGCATTGCAGGAATTTCTGCGCCTTCATTCTTCATGGCGATACTGATTGCCTATATATTTGGAATAGTCCTTCATGATCAGACTGGGCTGAATTTCACGGGAAGCTTGTTTACAATTAATGCACTAACGGGTAAATCGGAACTGGAACTTCGAAACCTGATTCTCCCGGCAATTACCCTGGGGATCCGTCCATTAGCTATTATAGCTCAACTTACCAGGAGTTCGATGATTGATGTACTTTCTCAGGATTTTATCAGAACTGCATATGCCAAAGGACTTAGCAGGAGAAGGGTGATCTTAAGGCATGCTCTGCCAAATGCGATGAACCCGGTGGTTACCGCTATTTCAGGTTGGTTCGCAGAATTACTCGCCGGTTCGTTTTTCATTGAATATATATTTGGCTGGAAGGGAATAGGGAAGCTTACCGTTGATGCACTTGAAAAACTGGATTACCCGCTTGTTATGGGAGCTGTGCTGCTGAGTGCATGCATTTTCATTTTCATAAACCTTCTTACCGAACTTATCTACCGTTATTTTGATCCCCGAATAAGTTAAGCCCTGCATTTTGGCATTATTTTTTTTATTGAAGGGGAAAAATTATTCGTTATGAAATTCAAACACCTTGCTTTAATTACAGCATTATCAACATTTTCGATCATTGGTTGCGATAGCAACAAGGAAGACGAAACATCAGTGACTACGACCGAGAACGTAGAAAATGAGGCTGCCGCGGTGGAAAGCCCTGCAGTTACGACAGGAACAGTAGCAGAAGCCGATGTACCATCTGAAGTGAGAACAACATTCACCACAAAATATCCTGCAGCTAAAACAGTAACCTGGACGCGCTACAAGCCGGTGGCTGATGATGGGCTGGATATTAATGACACGTATTATTATGTACGTTTCAATAATGATGGTGCAGATTATATCAATTGGTATAACACCAGGGGAGAATGGGTAAAAACTTCTACGCTGGTTTCAGATAAATCAGGCCTGCCTGCTCCGGTAAGCAAGTATATCAATGATAATTATGCTGATTATACCATCGAGGAGATCAATAAGGAAAATGACAAGGACCGTGATATGTACGAGGTAAAGTTGAACAAAGGCGAGGATAAGGTAAAACTTAAGATCCTTCCTAACGGTGAAGTCTTCAAACAAAAATAAGATCGTAAATGTCAGATCGAAGCCGCTTCTCCAGGAGCGGCTTTTTCAATTACAGGCCTTGATCTTTCCCCGATCTGCTGCCGCCACATCGCATAATACAATCCCTTCTGTTCTAATAATTCACTATGAGTTCCGGTTTCAACGATCTTTCCTTTTTCGAGAACATATATCCTGTCTGATCCCATAATGGTAGATAGCCGGTGAGCTATGGAGATGATCATCCTGTTCCTTTCAGAAGAAATTTTCCTGATAGTCTCGGTGATCTCTTCTTCGGTAAGGGAATCCAGGGCTGCAGTGGCCTCATCAAATATCAGAATTCTTGGATCTCTTAACAAAGCCCGCGCGATAGATAATCGTTGCTTCTCCCCACCAGATAACTTCATTCCTCCTTCACCCAATATAGTGTCCAGTCCCTGTTCAGACCTCTTTACCAGTTTTAATGCCGATGCCTTTTCAAGAGCACTCAGCATTTCCTCATCCGTTGCCGCCGGCTTTACGAACTGCAGGTTTTGTTTTATTGTTCCTGAGAAAAGTTGTGTATCCTGCGTAACGAATCCGATCTGTCTTCTTACTTTATTATAGCGAATATCCTTTACTGAAACATTGTCGAAAAAAATATTGCCGCTTACCGGGGTGTATAATCCAACAAGCAATTTTACCAGCGTAGATTTGCCAGAACCAGATGGTCCTACAAAGGCAATAGATTCTCCCTTTGATACTTTAAAACTTAACCCGTCTATTGCATTAACAGCCCCTGTTCTGTGCCTGAATAATACATCCTGGAATTCCAACGTATCAATATTCTCAATTTCGATCGGTTCCTCCGGCCTAACCTCTACAGGCTTTTTCATAAGCTTGTCAAAATTCTGCAGCGAAGCTTCAGCCTCCCTGTAGGATAGTATGATATTACCGAGGTCCTGGAGGGGAGCGAATATGGTATTCATGATAAACTGCATGGAAATTAATTCACCCGGTGTTAGCACATCCCTGAAGATCAACCATAGAAGGATAAATAAAATTGACTGCTTCAGCAGGTTCAAAGTAGTTCCCTGGAGAAAGCTTAGTGTTCTGACCTTTCGCGTCTTCAGCATTTCCAGGTCAAAGATCTGCTGAGTGAAGGTGCGTAATCGTTTGATCTCAGGATAGGTTAACCCAAGGCTTTTTACCAGTTCAATATTTCGAAGGGATTCCGTGATATTCCCGGATAGGACAGCATTCTGCCGGAATATCTTCCTTTGAATGGATTTTATTCTTTTACTGAGAAGACCTGTCAAACCACCAAGCAGAACCACACCGACAAGGAATACAGGGATTAGAGCCCAGTGTTTGGTTACGGCGTAATAGGCGAGGAACCCAATTCCCACAATGGTTGAAAAGAGTACATGAATGAATGATGACATGAAACCTTCTGTATCCCTTCTCGTTTTTTGCAGGATGGATAATGTTTCACCACTGCGTTGCTCTTCAAATTCCTGGTAATTTAATCTGAGGGTTTGTTTTAATCCATCATTAAAAACTCCCATGCCGAATTTTTGAACGGCGAGGCGAAGGATATATTCCTGGAAAGTTCGGGCAAGCCTTGCAGCCAGAGCAACAGCTATTGCCACAAGCAACCACCAGGTGATCCCTTTCACCAGTTCTTTCTCAGGGAGTCCTTTTGGGTTCAATGCATAGTCATCAATGATCTTCCCGAAAATGATAGGATCCAGTAAGGTTAGTGCCTGGGCAACAGCAGCCAACAGCATTGACAAAAGAACAAGCCCGCGGTAAGGCTTTATATATTTCCATAATATATTCATGCGATGAAATTAATCGTGTTTTGTGTGAAAGCAATACCAGCACATTGCATGCCTCCTGCTACTTGAACAATATATTCTTACCTTTGCGGCCTAAATTTTCACGATGAAGGAAGTATATATTTTGTCGGCTGTTCGCACCCCAATGGGAAGTTTCGGGGGAACTCTTAAGGACATTCCTGCAACAAAGCTCGGAGCAATCGCTATTAAGGGCGCTCTTGAGAAAGCAGGTGTTGCACCAGACCAGGTGAATGATGTTTTAATGGGTTGCGTGATCCAGGCGAATCTTGGACAGGCCCCGGCAAGGCAGGCAGCAAAATTTGCCGGTTTGCCTGATAATGTCAATTGCACCACGGTTAATAAGGTTTGTGCAAGTGGAATGAAAGCTATCTCTCAGGCAGCCCAGAGTATAATGCTAGGCGATGCAGATATAGTTGTTGCAGGTGGAATGGAGAGTATGAGCAATGTTCCTTTTTACGTGGAAAATCTCAGGTGGGGTAATAAATACGGTAACACCGCTTTAATAGATGGTCTTGCCAAAGACGGCCTTACCGATGTGTACGATCAGAAAGCAATGGGAAATGCCGCGGAATTATGTGCTTCAACCTGCGGCATCAGCAGGGAAGACCAGGATTCCTTTGCAATAGAAAGTTATAAGAGAAGCCAGGCAGCAACCGAGGCAGGAAAGTTCACAAATGAGATCGTTCCCGTTGAGATTCCTCAACGCAAAGGCGACCCGGTGATCTTTAGCCGGGATGAAGAGCCATTCAATGTAAAATTTGATAAGATCGCTTCGCTTAAAGGTGCGTTCCAGAAAGACGGTACGGTAACTGCCGCAAATGCATCTACTATGAATGATGGTGCTGCAGCCCTGGTATTGATAAGTAAAGAAAAGGCTGAAGCACTCGGTTTAAAACCGGTAGGCAAGATCATTTCTTACGCAGATGCAGAACAGGCTCCGGAATGGTTCACAACAACCCCGGCCATTGCAGTTCCGAAAGCGGTAGAAAAGGCAGGACTGAAAATGGAAGACATCAATTATTTTGAACTTAACGAGGCTTTTGCTGTAGTCGGAATAGAAAATACTAAACGTATGAAACTGGATCCGTCAAAGGTGAATGCTCATGGCGGAGCGGTTAGCCTGGGTCACCCCCTGGGTGCCAGTGGCGCAAGAATTATAGTGACATTATTAAATGTACTTAAGAGCAATAATGCACGGTATGGTGCGGCAGGTATTTGCAATGGTGGCGGTGGGGCAAGCGCTATGGTTATAGAAAACATACAGTAACAAGGTGATTTTGCTGTTCACCCCTGAACAGGTAAATTTGCCCACAATTAAAAAACTACATGCGACAAATAGCATTTCGTGAAGCTCTCAGGGAGGCCATGCAGGAAGAGATGAGAAGAGATGACAGGGTTTTCCTTATGGGAGAAGAAGTGGCAGAATATAATGGTGCCTATAAGGTTAGCCAGGGCATGCTTGATGAATTCGGGCCGCGCCGTATTATAGATACTCCTATAGCTGAACTTGGTTTCTCTGCAATAGCTGTAGGCGCAGCGCAGAATGGCCTTCGCCCGATCGTTGAATTTATGACCTGGAACTTTGCAGTGCTGGCGCTTGACCAGATCCTGAATACCGCCTCCAAAATGCTTGCAATGAGTGGCGGACAGGTTGGATGTCCTATCGTTTTTCGCGGGGCCAACGGAAGCGCTGGCCAGTTGGGTGCACAGCACTCAACCGCCTTTGAAAGTATGTATGCCAATATTCCAGGACTGAAAGTGGTCTCTGTCAGCAATCCTTACGATGCTAAAGGGCTGCTTAAATCTGCGATTCGCGACGACGATCCCGTGATGTTCATGGAAAGTGAAGTTATGTATGGTGACAAGGGTGAGGTTCCAGAAGAGGAATATCTGATCCCCATTGGCAAGGCAAATATCGCAAGGCAAGGGAAGGACGTAACAATCGTTTCCTTCAACAAAATGATGAAAGTGGCGCTGGATGCCGCCGAAGAACTTGCCAAGGAGCATATCGAAGCCGAGGTGATCGATCTTAGAACAATCCGCCCGCTTGACTGGTTCACTATTCTTGAAAGCGTAAAGAAGACTAACCGGCTTGTGATCGTTGAAGAACAGTGGCCATTTGCTTCAGTTTCCTCAGAGATCGCATACCGTATTCAGAAAGAAGGCTTCGATTACCTGGACGCACCTGTAAGAAGAATAACTTCTGCGGATGCTCCTATGCACTATGCACCGAACCTGGTTGCAGCCTATCTACCGGATGTGGCAAGGACAGTAAACCTTGTAAAAGAAGTGATGTACATAAAAAAATAATCTGGAGCCCGGCAAATGCCGGGTTTTTTGTTTGATATCTTTACCACATGCCCTACAGTTCGCTGGAACAATGCCTTCTTGATCTTGAAAAACATGGACACCTATTGCGAGTGAAGGAGTTGGTTGATCCTGACCTTGAAATGGCAGCGATCCATCTCCGTGTTCATGAAATTGGTGGTCCTGCGCTTTTGTTCGAAAATGTGAAAGGCACTTCTTACCGTGCTGCTTCCAATATTTTTGGCACAATAGACAGGAGCAGGTTTATTTTCCGCCATACATTAGGAGCAGTTCAAAAAGTGATAGACCTCCGTGCGGACCCAATAAGAGCCGTCAAACGCCCGTTTTCAAATGTTTCGGCAGCGCTTTCTGCCTTAAAAGCTTTTCCCCATAAAGATCCTGGCTCTAAACCCGTTTTAGAGACTTCCATCAATATAGATCAACTTCCCGCGGTCAAGCACTGGCCGATGGATGGAGGAGCATTCGTAACCCTTCCCCAGGTATATACAGAAGACCTCGACAAGCCCGGAATAATGAATTCAAACCTGGGGATGTACCGGATCCAGTTAAATGGAAATAACTATCGCAGCAATGAAGAAGTCGGTTTGCACTACCAGATCCATCGAGGAATTGGAGTTCACCAGGCTAAAGCTAATAAAGCTGGAAAACCGCTCAAAGTGAGCATCTTCGTAGGAGGCCCCCCGGCACATACCGTGGCTGCTGTAATGCCATTGCCGGAAGGCATCAGTGAAATGACTTTTGCAGGACTTTTAGGAGGACGCAGGTTCAGGTATACCTATCGCGATGGATTCTGTATCAGTACCGACGCAGATTTTGTGATAACCGGGGAAGTGTACCCAGGAGAGGTAAAACCTGAAGGGCCCTTTGGAGACCACCTGGGTTATTACAGTCTTACGCATGATTTTCCGGTAATGAAGGTCCATAAAGTATTTGCGAAAAAAAATGCGATCTGGCCGTTTACGGTTGTGGGAAGGCCGCCACAGGAAGATACGAGCTTTGGAAAATTGATCCACGAGATCACGGGGTCTGCTATTCAGCAGGAAATACCAGGACTTAAAGAAGTTCACGCAGTAGATGCAGCAGGGGTTCATCCTTTGCTACTTGCCCTGGGGAGTGAACGTTATACACCATATGCCCAGGCAAAACAACCTTCTGAACTTCTCACAATTGCCAACAGGGTTTTAGGAACCGGACAGTTAAGTCTCGCAAAATTCCTGTTCATTACTGCAGAAGAAAGTGGAATGCTGCATACGAACAATGTGGCTGAATACTTTCAATATATCCTTGAAAGGATCGTTACGCAACGGGACATTCATTTCTACACCCATACTACCATTGATACGCTTGATTATTCAGGTACAGGTCTGAACGCCGGAAGCAAAGTAGTGTTTGCTGCATACGGTGAAAAGATCAGGGAACTTGCGCTGGAAGTTCCGGCAAGCCTGAATGAACTGAATGGGTTCTCCCGTGCTGCAATGGTAATGCCGGGAGTTTGTGCATTAATGTGTAATGACTTCAGTGACTATGAAATGGCCGCAAAGGAATTGGAATCATTGAATGCTCAATTGAAGGAAAAGGTAAAAGAGCTTGAAGGATTACCAATGATCATCCTTTCTGATGAGCCTGAATTTATGAAGGCAACCCTGAATAATTTCCTTTGGGCTACATTCACCAGGTGCAATCCATCTCACGACATACACGGAATTGACTCCTTTGTAAAGTATAAACATTGGGGGTGCAATGGTCCACTTTTATTTGATGCCCGGATTAAGCCGCATCATGCCCCACCACTCGAAAAAGATCCGGAAGTAGAGAAAAAGGTAGACAGGCTTTTTGCAAAAGGAGGAAGCCTGGCCACTCTCGGATGATCAGGCCTTTTTAACTACGATCTTCGACGAATATTCTGCATTTACCTTATCAAAGAATTCTTTTGCAGCTGCGTAGGATCGGGCTGGAATTATAGGCTTGGCCAGGCTGAAAAAAGTTATAGTTGTTAGCTTCCTGGCATTTTCATCATACCTGAAATCAACTTTAAGGCTTCCAAACTCTGAAGAATGATCCACAGGAGAAGGCAATTTATCTACCATATAACCTTCAGGCAGAATATACACCGTGGTGTCTGACTTTGTAAATGGCATGTCAAGGTAAAAATCATTTTTTCTTTCCTTAATATCCGGGATTGAGAAACGCAATACATTCATGAAACGCGGATGCAGGAATAATTTGCTTCCCGCCTTCACCGCAGGAAGTTTTTCATATTCTGACAAAACAGAAAGGTGCTGGTAAACATTATCTGACGCTATTTCCTTCAGCTCAAACAGTTCAGGCTTCTGAAATCCCAGACCATTAGTTAAAAATTTTTGCTTGTCATCAACCGATATTTTTTCCGATTCAAAAAGCCTGTATTCACCTCTTGTCCTGATTGAAGACCGAACGATCGCATTTCCATTTTCCTGCAGTTCTACAATTGAATGAATAGCTACAGAATTATTGGTGGGATTGCTTTTTGGAGTAGGTACCAGTTTCCCTCCTTCTTCTGTTATCAGCAGTGCATGCCTGTTCTCCGTGGTTGTGCCAAGAACCCCGAATTCATTGGTATTGCTTGTGCACTCAAGCCATGTGGTATCATTTGAATTAGGTATCGCAAGAACAACATGATTAAATGCATTAATTGGAAAATCATGGGACACTATACTTCCTGCAGGAGAAGAAAAGATCAGGGCCTGGTAACTGTTAACTCCTACGGCTTTCAGGCACGCCTGTGTATAATTACTTAAAGCTTTACAATCTCCGTATTTCATCTTATCAACAAAAGAGGCTGCAAATGGCTTCCAGCCACCAATACCTAACTGGATACTTACATACCTGAAATTCTTCTGGAGATAATCATAAATTATGGATGCCTTCTCCTTGTCGGTGCTCGTGTTCTTAACCAGTTCCTGCAAGAAACTGATTCTCTCCGGGGAAAGGTCAATTGCATTCTTTGCCAGGTCGCCATACCATTTTCCGAAAGCTTCCCAGGTTGACATATTTCCCGGGTTGCCATCAAGTTCAAATTTATTCGGAGCTGTAAGGACCACTGGATAGGCCTGGCTCACAGGGCTCCTGGTTTCAATATCAAGACCTGGAATATTCTTGACTGACCAGGTATAAATTTTTCGATCCTTAATATTGGTTATAACCGGTTGCAGTGAGGTGTTCAATGACTTATGCCTGATATCAAGCGAAGATGGAACTGAAATTTCATAAAGACTGGACAAAACCGGTGTTTTATGTTCTCCTACATAATAAGGAGGAAGATGCAGTAATCCCTTATAAACTTTCTGATATTCCACCTCAAGGTGTACAGGGTAGGAGGTAGCAGGAATATTCAGCAGGTACCGTTTACCATCGCCAACAACATTCTCATCGTATTTGTAGATCACAAGATCCTTCCTTGTATAAAATGCAACCTTATTTCCCTGTGCATTATAGAGCGTAGCTGAAAATTCCGGAATGGTTTTGAACCTGTCGGTATACTCTTCAAAATACAATTCATCTTTTGCAGATTCATTCAGTACAGTGATTAACCTGCGGTAGGAAACCACAGCATCTGAAGCAGATTTGACCTGGACACGCGCAACCTCTTCCCGCACAATGGCATTCGCACCTTTCAATAAAGAATCAGGGACATCTGACAATTTAAGTTGAGAGATCCCTGCACAGCTAATGCAGGAAAAAAATAGTAGTAGCAGGATCTTCATTATGCTTTCTTTTTAATCACCACCTGCTCGTTCAGGCTTTCAATGATCTTCTTATAAAAAGTTTGAAATACAGGATAGTCGTTGAGTGGGTAATAGGTTGAATTGAAATTCACTGTTATCCTGCCATTCAGAACATTATTCTTTGCTTCCATTACCCGCTTAAAATTGGCCTTCGACATCGGCATTGAAAAAGATGCGTCTTTAGGCACTTCATCAAAAACATATCCTTCGGGCAGGGTAAAATTTACGTAAATAACATATTCCTGTTGTGTTCCGAAATCTATATCGGTCTTCCGCAAATCATTGGTAAACGGGTTAGATGAAAACCCGGAAAAGTAATTTGTTGTAAAAAATGAAAATTCGTCTGCCTGCGTAAGATTTGATGTAAATACGATTTTTTCATTAAGTGCCACTGAATCTTTATCCAGATCCTTAACAGCATATTCGGTAATTTCTGCACCGGTTTCATTAAATCGTTTGCGGTAGGCTTCAGGATCAGTTTTAATTGATGCTACCTTCTTTCGGCGCGCATAATCATAACTCAGTATATTGGTTTCTCCTTCGATCTTTCCATCCGGAAGGATCTTCCCCTCTATTGAGATCTGCATCCTGTGCTTATGGTTATTATTAACAACTTCCACTATTGATGCCTTATCACCCATAAGCAATCCAACCGTGTTCACAATTCTTTCCGGTGTAAGCCTGTAATCCGAGATCCTGTCTGTTGCATCCAGAACAAGAAAGCCGCCCTGTTTGTGAACATAGGCCATTAGTACATTGAAATGATTATGATCGGGAAAATCCGTAACAACCAATCCGTGATCCCTTGTGCTGAGAAGGATGGGGGTAGCCGGTATGTTTGCCTTATTTAAAAGAGAAACAAGGATCATATTGATATCTGCAGAATTACCTTGTTTCGACTTCCAGCTATCCTCAAGCGTCTCACTTAGCCATATATTTTCATCATCTGTACTGGTCATATGATTGCGAACCGCATTAAAGATATACCGGATCTTTTCCTGCTCCGTTGCCAGGTTCTTCGCATTTAATACAATTGAATCTGCACTATTGAATTGCCTTTTCAGCTTCTCTCCAAAATCTTCATCCTTGTCAAATCGTTTTACCACATCTTTCCATGAAGTGTTCACATTCTCAACTTCCTCCCTTCCCATATCGATCTTTGCAAGTTTAAAAGCTACGCGTTGTTTATAATCTTTTGGTGCGGAAGTGAAAGGTTCATATGTGATCCCCGGTAGATCCCTGACGATATATTTTGTTTGAACTGTTGCAAACTTTACAGGACCGTCCTGGAAATCAATAACCGTTTCAGAATTGTCTACATATAATTCATGCTTACCGGTAATAAGAGGCTGGTGATCGAATTTCAGCAGTGAAGGGATCTCAAGATTATATTCACTGTAGGCTGTGGGGATCTCATCCTGGAAATACCATTCTTTAAGGTAAGTTTCAAAAACACTTTCTATAGTGTACCGGTATTCAATCACACTTCCCACCTTAACATTTGGGAAGGCTATGATATGCCTGCTGTAATGTTTGTTGATCTTTTTATTATACATCGAACCCTTAGTAACCTTGGTTGAACTTACTTTACCTGCATCATCCAGGTTATATACTATAGCGTCAACATCAACTATCTTCTCCTCGTTATTCCTGTTATAATACGGTATTTCAACGTTTGCATAGCTCAGACCCTTATCGGTTAAAATCTTGATCCGCGATCTTTTCTTATACACTGTTTTGAAGTAGGAGTGACCAGGTATTCCCCGCTGGTAGTCCACAGTTCCGTAATCGATCAGTTTAACGGCCGGTGCTCCTTTGTCGAATTCACATTCGGTCATTTTCAGGTCGGAGGCATCAATCTTTCCAAATTGGGGAAGTTTCTTCTGTGCATTTGCAGTAGTGCACATAAATAATAAAAGAAACGCTTGCAAAAGTTTCATAGAGTAGTTTTGGTAATGGTTCGGAATAAACCGATGTGTTCAAAGAAAGGGATAAATATTTTATTTAACAATTATCCTGGTCATGAAAAAAGGGCTAATTCGCATTTCAACATTTTACTACCCGTATTAATACGTATCTTCCATTTCATGAGAATTCTTGGCCTGTTGATACCCGTAATCCTGTTTCAGAACTGCAATGCACAGCGTCACCCTGAGTATGAGATAAATAAGGATAATAATTCATTGTTATGGGAGGTAACAGGCAATGGAATAAGAAAACCTACGTACCTGTTCGGCACTTTTCACCTGATGTGCAAAGATGATATCCGTATCGGGACAAATCTGAAAAGCATCATTCAGCATGCAGATGAGGTTTATTTTGAAATGGACCTTGATGATCCTGCAAATACATTCGGAGCTTTACTCGTGATGAATATGAAGGATGGAAAACGTTTGCGCGATTTCTATACACCAGATCAATATGAAAAGCTGAGTGCGTTCTTTAAGGATTCTCTGAATACCCCTTTTTCGATGATGGAGAGGATGAAGCCATTGTTCCTCCAGGCATTGCTTTATCCCAAGCTTCTTGCATGCAGCAAAACAACCGGGATGGAAGAAGAATTGATGAAGCTTGCCAAAGCACACGGGAAAGAAATAAAGGGATTTGAAACCATCGCATTCCAGGCTTCAGTTTTCGACAGCATACCGTACGATGTTCAGGCAAAAGAACTTTTGAAAAGTATCGACAGTATTCAATACTACCAGGAAGAATTTGATTCCCTGGTTAATATTTACCGTACACAGGATCTTACCAAAATGGAAGAAGCAATGAAAAGCTCTATGTTCGCCGATTCCTCCATGAACTCATTTTTACTTGATCAACGCAATATTAACTGGGTAGAGATCATGCAACCAATACTACAAGAAAAGGGACTTTTCATTGCGGTGGGCGCGGGGCATTTACCCGGCAAAATGGGAGTGTTGAACCTGTTACGTCAGAAAGGATATACTGTTCGCCCGGTTCTGAATAACTGATTGTTACCTGATCACCAGTTCTGAAATAACCTTATCACCGAGAGCTTCATTAACCCGGTCTATAATGGCCTGTTTCTGGAAAAGCAATTCATTGCGAAGCGGTGCAACATTGGTGGTAATAAAGAGCGTGTTCCCGGCGATCTGGATCTTTTCAGTATACCTGGCTACAGTCTTCCCCATGATATTCTCCCAAGCTGCTTCAATACGAACAGCCTGCATGCCGTTCTTAAACTTGCTGTTATTCAAATAATGCTGCATGGCATCCTGTAGAGAAAATTCGCCCATGCCCCAAAGGTAATGAATAGGCGGGGGCCAATTAAAGGTTTATAATAAAATGCTCAGGAGTAGTTTCCCGCAAGGAATTGCCAAGCCTTTCGCAATGGGTGTCGGTTATAAATACCTGGCCATCATTCTGTGCGCACACCCTGTTCAGTAAACGTTTCATCCTGGATTCATCAAGCTTTTCAAAAATATCATCCAGCAGCAGCAGGGGAGCAAATCCTTTCTTTTCCCTAATCAGTTCAAATTCTGCAAGCTTAAGTGCGAACAACTGGCTTTTTTTCTGGCCCTGGGAAGCTATTTGGCGGAAGTATTTTCCATTCATGAAAATGCCGATATCATCCCTGTGGATACCTGCGTTGGTGCGCTGTGATTGTATATCCCTGAACCGGTTTGATGCCAGCAGTGATGAAAATTCTGATTGCAAAAGCTGGCTTTCATATTTTATCTCAAGAGGCTCGGAATGATCTGAAATAAAATTGTAGAAGAGCGCTACGCGCGGAAATAATTCTTCTGTGAACTGCTTTCTCTTGTTATGGATGAAGGCAGCAGGCACACACAACTGGTCATCAAGGATCTCCAGCAGGGAGGAATTTGAGGTATTGCCATGATAATTCTTTAAAAGGCTGTTCCGTTGCTGCAATAACTTATTATAGGTGATCAGTTGCTGAAGATATTCCGGGTAGAGTTGGGAAAGTATGGAGTCTATATATTTCCTGCGGAATTCAGCTCCTTCCGTCACCAGGGCAATATCATCCGGTGCTATCATAACTACCGGGAGCCTTCCCAGGTGGCTGCTTAGTTTTTCATAAGGTACACCGTTAACGGTGAATTCCTTCCTTGCGCCCTGGCGAACAACGGCGATCACCTCTTCCGGTTCGCCGTTCAAAAGGAATTTCGCCTGCAGGCGGAACCCGTCCAACCCTATGCCTACGGATGCAAGATCTGAGCTGTTGAAATAACTTCTTGTAAAGCAACAATAATAGATGGCATCCAGCAGGTTGGTCTTGCCGCGCCCGTTCGCACCACAAATTCCAGCCACCCTCGCCTCAAAATCAAATGACGAAAAGTCGTAATTCTTGAACTGGGTTATAGTTATGTTCAGCAGCTTAAGCACGGCGGCAAGTTATTTATAATTACTATTTCCGGCACGGGAAACACGCTTTGAACTGCTGGCGGTGGATATGCAGTTTTCCCTATCTTTGCCGCCTAAAATTTAACCCATTGGCCACCAAGTTTTCCAGGGAAACATACCTGTACTGGTATGAACTCATGCTGCTACTGCGAAGGTTTGAAGAAAAGACCGGTCAGCTATATGGTATGCAAAAGATCAGGGGTTTCTGTCATCTTTATATAGGGCAGGAAGCAATAGCGGCAGGTTGTATGACTGCTACCAATCCTGAGGATAAATTCATTACCGCTTACCGCGATCATGGACTGGCAATAGCAAAAGGCGTTTCTGCTAAATCCTGCATGGCTGAACTATATGGTAAAGCTACGGGTTGCAGTAAGGGAAAGGGTGGAAGCATGCACTTCTTTGGCGTAAAGGAGAATTTCTTTGGCGGGCATGGAATTGTCGGAGCACAGATCGGTACAGGCGCAGGCCTGGCTTTCGCTGAAAAATATAAAGGAACACAGAATGTAGTGCTTTGTTTCTTTGGCGACGGTGCGGCCAGGCAGGGGATGCTGCATGAAACATTCAATATGGCAATGCTCTGGGAACTGCCCGTTGTATTCATATGCGAGAATAATAACTACGCAATGGGAACTTCTGTTGCACGTACAAGTAAACTGCTCGACATCTACAAACTGGCCGACGCTTATGAAATGCCTGCTGATACCGTAGATGGAATGAGTCCTGAAGAAGTGCATAACGGGGTGCTTAGAGCTGTGAACCGCGCGCGGGAAAAAGGCGGACCAACCCTTCTTGAGATAAAAACATACCGCTACAAGGGCCACAGCATGAGTGATCCCCAGAAATACCGCACCAAGGAAGAACTGGAAGAATATAAATCGAAAGATCCTATTGAGCACGTACTGAAGGTGCTGAAGAATGATTTTAAAATACCGGAAGCAGACATCGAAACGATCAACAACAGGGTGAAGGCGGAAGTGGAAGAGAGCGTAAAATTCGCAGAAGAAAGTCCATGGCCGGATGATTCTGAATTACTGAAGGATGTATATGTACAGGAAGACTATCCTTATATTACTGATTAAACAAACAACAATAAGGCTTTCAAATTACCATCATTAACATGGCTGAGAAAAAAACAACAACTGCAACTACCATTACGGATGAACCCCTTGATAAGGCCAGGGGATTCTGGGCTTCGTACAGTAAACCTATTATTTATATCGGATCCACGATCATAGTATTGATCCTTGGCTGGTATGCGTACCAGGAATTTATTGTGGCTCCAAAGGAACAAAAGGCAAGCGAAGCATTGTTTCCTGCTGAAAGCCTCTTCGACAACATGGTCGCTACATCGTTTGGACCTGATTCAGCCGCTCTTGTACTGAATGGCGGAAATCTTGAAGGAAGGAAGATCACAGGGGTTCTTAAAGTTATTAAGGATTTTGGCGGAACCAAACCCGGCAACCGTGCCAGGTACATCGCAGGAGCCACCTATCTTCACATAAAACAATTTGACAAGGCTATTAATTACCTGGAGGATTTCGACGCAAATGGCGCACACCAGGTAGAAAGCAAAGCTCATATCATGATGGGTCATGCATATGCCGAACTTAATAAAACTGAAAAGGCACTGGAGCATTACAGGAAAGCTTCGAGGGTAAACAAAAAGGATGACAGCATTACTCCTGAAGCATTGCTACTCGCAGCATCTTATGCGGAATCAACCGGTAAGCACAAAGAAGCCATTGAGATATACACCGAACTGAGGGATACATATCCTGCTTATTCTGCAGTCAGATCTGGTGATGTTGACAAATACCTTGCAAGATTAGGAGTATTGAAATAATTGATATGTCCATAGTTTCAAAAACTTTATTAGATACAACAGGCATCCGGATTCCCCAGGATGCCTTTGTTCTTATTGTAAGAACTGAATGGAATGCTCATGTGGTTGACCTCCTGGAAGAAGGATGCAGGGCAATGTTGGAAAAGCACAACGTGAAATTCGAAACCATTACGGTCCCCGGTGCATTTGAAATGGGCTTCGCCATCAGGCAACATGCTTTATATTCTTCACAGAAGGCGAATGCATATATAGCTCTCGGATGTGTGATCAAGGGAGACACTCCTCATTTCGATTATGTATGCAGGGCAGCAACAGACCAGGCTACCAGCCTGAATCTTTCGCTGGATGTGCCGGTGGTCTTCGGGGTGCTTACTGTACTTGACCAGATGCAGGCAGATGAAAGAACAGGTGGAAGGCACGGCCATAAAGGCGAAGAAGCTGCAGCAACTGCTATAAAAATGATCGGGCTGAAACAAGCCCTGAAATAAGATGAAAGTACAGATATTCATTCCCTGTTTCATAGACCAGTTGTTCCCCGCTACTGCTTTCAATATGGTGAAGGTGCTGGAGAAGGCTGGCTGTGATGTATCCTATAATCCGAATCAGACTTGTTGCGGTCAACCAGCTTTTAATGCTGGTTTTGTTTCCGAAGCCCGGGATGTTGCCAGGAAATTCATAGCTGATATGGGAGGAAGTGAATATATCGTATCACCAAGCGCTAGCTGCACAGGTTTTGTCCGGAATTATTACTCGGCCTTGTTTGAAAATTCCACCTCCTCAGAAATTAAGTCTACCGGCCAGCGACTTATGGAATTCACCGAATTTCTTACCGATGTCCTTAAGATCGAGAATTACGGCGCTATACTGGAAGGCAAGGCAACATACCATGATAGTTGTGCGGCCCTCAGGGAATGCGGTATTAAGCAGGGACCCAGGAAATTACTTTCATACGTAAAAGGACTGGAACTCGTGGAGATGGCCGATAATGAGACCTGTTGCGGTTTTGGCGGTACATTCTCGGTTAAATTTGAACCGATCAGCGTAGCGATGGCAGATCAAAAGATCAATCATGCCCTGGCCACAGGGGCGGAATACATTATCTCCACCGATATGAGTTGCCTTATGCAACTGGATGGCTTTATAAAAAAGCGCGAACTTCCTATACGGACAATGCATATTGCAGATGTGCTTGCTTCCGGTTGGGATGAATGATCAACTTTCCTAACTTCAACTTATGCAATACTGGCTGGTAAAATCAGAACCATTTAAATATTCGTGGGATCAATTCGTGAAGGAAGGCAGCACCTTCTGGGACGGCGTTCGGAATTATGGCGCACGCCTTCACCTGCGAAGCATGAAAAAGAATGATAAAGTGCTTTATTACCATAGCAATGAAGGAACAGAAGTGGTTGGCATTGCAAAAGTGATCCGCGAAGCCTACCAGGATCCCACAACTGAAGATGACTGGTCGGTGGTTGATCTTGCCCCGGTTAAGAAACTTAAAAAGCCGGTAAACCTGAATACCATAAAAGCACATCCCACGCTTAGGAATATGGTATTGGTAAAAAATTCCAGGCTATCTGTTCAGCCAGTCACCGAAGATGAATTCAATGAAATAATAAGATTGGGCTCATGAAGATCGTAGTGCTTACAGGAGCCGGAATAAGTGCAGAATCGGGGCTGAAGACCTTTAGGGATGCTGACGGATTATGGATGGGGCATAAGATCGAAGACGTTGCAACTCCCTCAGCTTTCAGGAAAGATCCGGAGCGGGTCCTGGAATTTTATAATTACCGGAGAAGGGAAGTGCTGAAGGCTGAACCCAATGCAGCTCACTTCGGACTTGCACAGTTGCAGCACAAATATGACGTTACCATCATTACCCAGAACATAGATGATCTGCATGAAAGGGCCGGTTCAGAAAATGTGATTCATTTGCATGGCGAAATATTCAAAATGTGCAGTGAACGAAATCACTCACTGATCTATCCAATTAAAGATGATATAAGACTGGGCGATCTTGCAGAAGACGGAGCCCAACTACGACCTTTCATTGTTTGGTTTGAAGAACCCGTACCCATGATAGAAACGGCAATGCATATCATGCCTACGGCAGACCTGTTCATCCTTGTCGGGACAAGCCTGCAGGTTTACCCGGCCGCAGGCCTGATCAATTTTCTCCAACCCGGGATTCCGAAATATGTGATCGATAAAAACATCCCGGTTGCTTCAAGGGATATGCACTGCATAGAAAAACCCGCAACGGGAGGGATCAGCGAACTAATTCAACTTATCGGATGACAGGAATTCTTCCCTGAAAATTATTCCTTCTCTCTCTAACTCTGGTAATACCAGGTCATAGATCTCGCTGTTAACTGGTACATGTACACCCCTGATCTTCAGTTTGTCTTCTGCCAGCATCATTGCGCTGATGGCCAGGGGCAATCCCACTGTTTTGGCCATAGCTGTATTTCTTGAATCCTCTCCCTTTACAACCAGGGTACTGGTAACATTATGGGGAACATCATTAAGCATATACCCGATCTCATGCTGCATCACCACCAAATCCCTGTCATCATCTTCCAGCTTTAATTTATTCTCCAGTACAAACTGCAATACATCTGCCGCACTGCAAGTTCCTTTGTTGATCATCGTTTCCTGGTCGTCAAGTCCCAGGAAGAAAAGTTGCTTCATAATAAGGTTCGCCTCATGCATCTTATCAGCCACCGTGCTCGCGGCCTGGCTCTTAATTTCATCTATTTCCACATCCTTTATGTCACCGGTTTCATCAACCATCATGATATTCGCAGGAACCTCAGCGCCTTCAAGCTGGGCTTCCTCTTCAGCCTCCATCAGTTTCATCAGGTTTTCAAGAAGTGCTTTGGTTTCAGTAAAATGACCCGTCAATTTTTTTTGAAGCCACTCTCCAAAACCATTCAATTCAAGATGCTCACGGTAGAATTCATAAAGTGTCCGCCCGGAAGTTTCATACCGTGGGGTTTCATCAGTAAGTTTCAGATCAACGATATTCTTCCATCCGTACATGAATTCTGTGTGGCGAAGGGTAGTGCGCATAAAGGTTTGCGCCCCGTCGAGTTCATATAACGAAATATAGGGCAGGCTGTTCCGGTTTGGATAATAACTTAACTGCCTGATCTCCGGATCATTTATCAGGGTAGCTCGCGAAGCATCAAATAATTGCTCATATGGTTCATTGATTTCAACACCATTCAATTTATAAATTGCTCCGGCCTTTCCTGCAAGCACCACGTTGCGGGGGTTCCAGCTGATCTTGTAATGCCAGGGATTATCATCGCTTTCGGGGGCAACAAGTCCGCCACAATGACTTAAAAAACTATAGATTGAACCGCCCTGGTCTTTTATTCCGCGTATCAACCGCATTGCACTCATATGATCGATCCCAGGGTCAAGTCCCATTTCACATAAAAAGAGCAGCCCTTTTCGGGAAGCTTCTTCATGCAGGGATCTTATAGCATCATCTGCATAGGAGGCAGTTAAAAGATGCTTTTCCAGCCGGAGACAATCACGCGCGATCAGGATGTGTAATGCCGGCGGCATCATAGAAATAATAATATCGGATCGTGTGATCAGATCTTCTCTTGATACAGGATCGTTTATATCGGTCTCTACGGCTTCACAATGCTCAGAATTTTCAGTTTTGGCCAGGATAAGTTCACGATTCATATCTGCCACAATCAGACCTATTTTTCCTTCAGAAGCTCTCTTGATAAGGAAGGATATGAGGACTGAAGCCGACTTTCCGGCGCCAAATAAAAGGATCGTTTTCAATACTGCAATTTTTGGCAAGTTATAGGTTTTAAATTTCCTGAAAATTCCATCCCTCGCAGCATGATCCCTAGCATTTTCGATAAGCAGATTTATTAGAATTCCGCATCCCGGAAGTTCTCCACAAACAGGGTCGGAATTGTGTAAAATAAATGCGTTAAAGTATTGATTTTGTTAAGGAAATAGGGGCCTGATTTCGTAAATTTGCTCACTATAATTTATATGGAAAATCAGGAAACTCAGGATAGCTCCAATCCGAATAACAGGGGTAAGATAATACCGGTAAATATCGAGGAACAAATGAAGACCGCTTACATCGATTATTCGATGAGCGTGATCGTAGGAAGGGCTCTCCCGGATGTGCGGGACGGCCTGAAACCGGTGCATCGCAGGGTGTTGTATGGTATGAGCGAACTCGGAAATACCAGCAACCGTCCTTATAAGAAATCAGCACGTATTGTCGGTGAAGTTATGGGTAAATACCATCCCCATGGCGATGCATCGATCTACGATACTATGGTCCGCATGGCGCAGGAATGGTCTATGCGCTACACTATGGTGGATGGCCAGGGTAATTTCGGCAGCCAGGATGGTGATCCCCCGGCGGCTATGCGATATACGGAAGTAAGGATGGAAAAGTTCGCGGAAGCGATGATCGAAGATATCGATAAGGATACGGTCGATTTCGGTCTCAACTTCGATGACTCACTGAAAGAACCAACCGTGCTGCCAACACGGATCCCCCAGTTACTTGTAAACGGATCCAGCGGAATCGCCGTTGGCATGGCCACTAACATGATGCCCCATAACCTTACTGAGGTCGTGGATGGCTGTATCGCTTACATTAACGATAACGAGATCAGCATAGATGACCTGAGTAAGATCGTGAAGGGGCCTGACTTCCCGACTGGCGGTATCATTTACGGCATGGATGGCGTGAAGGCCGCCATGAACACGGGAAGGGGAAGGGTAGTGCTGCGCGGAAAAACAACCATCGAAACCGATGCAAGGGGAAGGGAAAAGATCATTATCACCGACGTGCCTTACCAGGTGAATCGGGATACGCTTACGCAGAAGATCGGGGACCTTATCAATGAAAAAGTGATAGAGGGTATTTCTGATGTGAACAATGAAAGTAATAACAAGGAAGGAACCAGGATAGTTATCGATCTCCGAAAAGATGCGGTTGCCCAGGTGGTTATCAACCAGCTTTACAAACATTCCGACCTGCAAACTTCCTATGGTATAAATAACGTGGCCCTTGCAAAAGGCCGTCCTCGCCAGCTTAACCTTAAGCAGCTTATTGCCGAATTTGTTGAATTCCGTCACGAGGTAGTGGTGCGCAGAACCCGCTTCGAACTGAAGAAAGCCGAAGAACGTGCGCATATACTTGAGGGTTATATCATAGCACTGGATAACCTGGATGCAGTGATCCAGCTTATCAGGGAAAGTTCAACACCGGTCATTGCACAGGAGGGACTTATTTCCAGTTTCGGAATGAGCGAGATACAGGCAAAGGCTGTACTGGAACTGCGTCTTCAAAGGCTAACCGGTATGGAGATCGAAAAGATCCGGGAAGAACATGCCGAGATCATGAAACTGATCGAAAAACTGAAAGCAATCCTGGCGGATGAAAAACTGAGGTTTGACATCATTAAGCAGGAACTTGAAGAAGTTAAGTCGAAGTTTGGCGATGAAAGGAAGACAGAGATCGTTTATGCTGATGACGAGATCAATATGCTTGATCTCATCGAAGAGGAAGACGTGGTGGTGACCATTTCTCACCTGGGCTATATAAAACGCACCTCTGCATCGGAATACCGCCAGCAACGCAGGGGCGGAAGAGGTTCCAAAGGCAGCAGCACCCGCCAGGAGGATTATATTGAACACCTTTTTGTAGCATCAACCCATCATACACTTTTATTTTTCACCGAAAAAGGGCGTTGCTACTGGCTAAAAGTTTACCAGATCCCTGAAGGCGACAGAACCAGCAAGGGCAGGGCGATCCAGAACATGGTGCAGATCCCGCAGGATGATAAGGTGAGGGCGATCATTGATGTGAAGAATTTTGACGATAAAGACTTCGTCGACAACCATTACATTGTATTGTGCACCAAGAAAGGTATCATAAAGAAAACCGACCTGCGCGATTTCAGCCGCCCAAGGCAGAATGGTATCAACGCGATCACCATCCTGGAAGGCGACCAGCTCCTGGAAGCAAGACTGACCGATGGGAATTGCCAGATAATGATGGCAGTGAAAAGCGGTCGCGCTATCCGTTTCCCGGAAGAGAAGGTTCGTTCAACAGGTCGTGGTTCTATAGGTGTAGCGGGCATTGAAGTGGATAGTGAGAAGGACGAAGTGGTGGGAATGATCTGCGTAAACACCAATGATAAGGACAAGACCGTACTGGTGGTGAGTGAAAAAGGATATGGAAAAAGGACATTCCTTGATGATCCTGAAACCGGGGAAGCAAATTACCGTATTACGAACCGTGGTGGTAAGGGTGTAAAAACCATAAACGTAACCGAAAAGACCGGCGGGCTGGTTGGATTGCTGGACGTGACCGAAAGGCATGACCTGATGATCACGTGCGTATCCGGAATTACGATCAGGATGGCGGTAAGCCAGATCAGCGAACAAGGCCGCGCAACCCAGGGCGTAAAACTGATCAGGGTTGACGAAGGCGATGAGATCGCAGCGATCACCAGGCTGGATGAAAAAGAAGAAGAGGATAATGGAACTGGAGATCCGGAATCACAAACCCCGGGAGAGGAACCTTCACCAGGATCTGAATCAGAATAATTTAAATAGCTGCCTTCGGGCAGCTTTTTTATTTAACGAGGACACTCAGTTTTTCCAGGCTACACTTACTTAACATAATATTAATTATTTGTTTTAAATTATTATATTTGAGCCGGTAAATGGAAATATTTACCTTAACCCATTGAAATTGATATTCTTATGGCAAACGATATCATCATCGCTGATTATGAACCAAGATTCAGAACAGCATTCAAGGCGCTTAACGAGCAGTGGATAACCCAGTATTTTGAAATGGAAGAATCCGATCATAAAGCGCTGGACGATCCTGAAAGTTATATCCTGGACAATGGCGGCAGGATAATCTTCGCATTGCAGGATAATGAACCCGTTGGCGTTTGTGCGCTGATAAAAGTAAACGACCCGGACTACGATTTCGAACTGGCGAAAATGGCCGTTTCCCCGAAGGCCCGCGGAAAAGGAATTGGTGAAAAACTGGGTAAAGCCGTCATACAAACCGCCCGATCAATGGGCGCCCGAAAGATCTTCCTGGAAAGTAATTCCAAACTGCAGCCGGCCCTTCATTTATATGAGAAACTGGGTTTCACCCGTATATATAACCGGCCCACACCTTATAAACGCGCCGATGTTCAAATGGAACTTGACCTGGATTGATGTTGTTACATTCCCTGGCCGAGGGAAATAAAAATGTTGCAACTTTTATTGATTTACAACAGTTTATCGCCTTCACCTATATGAAAAGATTCAATAAACCGGTGAATGATCCCTGTAAATTCCCCTCCCTGTTCAAACAGGAATCGGTGTTTCACCGGCAATACGTATATGGGAAAGTTCTCCAGTTCAACCCTGAATTTCTCCAGGCGAACAGCATCTTTCTCGGTTGTGACCAGCATACTGTCTGAAGTTTCCGACTTTTTGAAATACGCAAGTATATCCTTCAGGTCATCCATTGTAAAGATGTGATGATCTGGATACCGCAGCATATCAAACGAATGCGTATTGATTTCAAGGTACTCTTTCAAAGGTTCCGGGTTGGCAATCCCACATAAGAGCAGGATATCGCTGGCGGTGTTTATTTCTCCTTTATTGCCGGTGAACAGGTGATAAGGATCTCCATACACCGTTTCGGTAAAGAATAAACGCTGATCCGGCCCAGGGTCCAGTTCTTCCCTGATTTTTTCTTTTTCGGCAGTAGTCATTGAACCCGGGCATTTTGTTACCACGATAACCTGGGCTCTGTTTGCACTCGATACTACGTCCCGCAAATCCCCCGTTGGCATCATATGGTCGCGTGTGTAAAGGTTCCTGTACTCGGTCAGGACAATATTCAGTCCCGCATTTACAGCGCGGTGCTGAAAGGCATCATCCAGGATGATGACCTGGGTTCCGGGTTTGCTGTGCAGGATCTGCGGGATTGCAACCAGGCGTTCTTCGCCTACGGCCACCGTTATGTCCGGGAACTTCCGGTGAAACTGCATAGGCTCATCCCCTATCTCCAGGGCAGTGGTGCGTTCTGAAGCTATGGCAAATCCCTTTGTTTTTCGTTTATAACCCCGGCTAAGGGTTGCCGTTACCCACCTGTGCTTCAGCTCCTCTATCAGGAATTCCGTCATCGGTGTCTTCCCCGTTCCTCCCACGGCCAGGTTACCAACGCATATTATGGGAAAATTGAACGTAGCCGACTTCAGTATCTTCCAATCGTAAAGCTTATTCCGAAGCCATACGCCGAAGCCGTATAACAGCGAAAAAGGAAAAAGAAGGTATCTGAAACTTTTAAGCAACTCTTATTTTTTAAAGATATAGGAATGCCCGGGTGTAATGCAGATATCCATCTCCACATCATGCTCATTCACATCTGAAATAACAGCCTCAGCCTCATAAAAACTGAACCCGATCCGGATCACGTCCTCCCTGCATCTTTTCAGGAACCGGTCGTAATATCCTTTTCCATATCCTACACGGAAGCCTTTTGTGTCGAATGCCAGCAAAGGAATGAAGACCATCCCGATATCTTCCGCATTCACTTCTTCCCAATCAACCGGTTCACCAATTCCATACCGGTTTGGAACAAATTCAGCGTCTTCGGAGGCAAGTACCGCATCCATCATTCCATCCTCATTCACGACTGGATAAGTAAAACTAACCGCAGG
Organism: Bacteroidota bacterium; assembly: GCA_023417815.1. Taxonomy (GTDB): domain Bacteria; phylum Bacteroidota; class Bacteroidia; order Chitinophagales; family Chitinophagaceae; genus Ferruginibacter. The sequence continues at coordinate 60,652 of JAEZEI010000124.1, forward strand.
ATTTCGGAAACTGCAATAGCGTTCTACCAATACAGGATCATATTCTGCAAGACGAACAGATGGCGAATAGGTCATGACAACATCCGGAATATGAAGATGCAGTTTCTGGAACTCGATCAACATCAGGTCTTCAAGGCGGTCTTTCTCAAGTACCGTTAGCGATGAACGCTTTGCCCTGTATTTTTCCCTGAGATCTTTTTTTGTCATCCGTTCACGAAAATTGAGAACAATGTGGTGCCGTAATTCCTTTCAGCCCTGAAAAATTCAAAATCCTTGTAATTATTACGTGGTGTATGTTCCAGTATGAACCAGCCATTTTCCTTTAATAATTCCCTTTTTACAATGAGCCTTGGCAATTCATCAATAGGACCCAATGCATAAGGGGGGCCTGCAAATATCAGGTCATATTTGGAGTTAGCAGAATTCAGGAAGTTAAAGACATCCATTTTAAACGCCCTAAGGTTTTCAATACCGAGCATCCGGGCCGTATTTACAATGAAACCATACATGGCAGGGTCCTTCTCTACAATGGTGCAGTGGGCCGCTCCCCTGCTTGCGAGTTCATAGGTGATGCTGCCCGTACCCCCAAAAAGATCAAGGGTATCGATTCCTTCCAGGTTAAGCTGGTTCGAAATAATATTGAACAGGCCTTCTTTCGCGATATCGGTTGTAGGCCGTGTATGAGGCATCTTACCAGGCGGATTGATCCTCCTTCCGCCATATTTGCCACTTATGATGCGCATCCGGCAAGTGAATGGAAGTGATCAAAATAATGCGCCGGGTAATTCGAGAACGCTTCAGAATAATTATTCTTCCCGGTTCCGGAAAATGAAATGTTCAGGAAAAAACGATACAGCTCATTGTATAGCTTCGAATTTTCATCAATCATCCCGCTTAGAAGCAGGGAACATTTTTCCGGGTTCACACCATAAACATTGCAGGCCTGCATTAATATATAAACTACTTCTGCAGGCGAATCATACCTGTAAATATTCAGCAGCTTAAGACCGTTATAGTTCATCCGCAATGAAAAATTCTTTTCATAAAAAACCACGGCGATCTCTTGGTCTTTTGGAAGGTTGCAAACGAGTGAATGGCTGAAATGAACTTCATCAAAATGCTGCCTCAATAAATTCTCCAGTTCCAGCGGCACCCTGAATGCTATCCTTCCCCTTTCACCATTGATATCTCTTTCATATACCACCCCATCTCCTTTTCCGGAAATATTTTCCAGCGTGGCAGGCGCACTGATCGTGATATCAACAGGCAAAAGCACAAAATCGCGGGTGTTGAGGCTTACGAAGATCTTTCCGGGCCTGGCTGGAAGATGCTCCAATATGGAAGAAAGGTCCTTTATCTTTTCATACTTCCAGGTACGCAAGCCCGTAAGTGTTTTGCCAGCGGTCCAGCAAAAGGACGCCGTATCGTCTGACAGTTCGAGCACCAGATGCTGGTTTGGCTCGTTGGAAGGATCTATAATAAATGAAGAATGCAAATAGAAATGTTTGGTGGCAAAATAAGATAATTTTGCTGACTTTATGGGAGGGGTACCAGCACACGGCGATCTTAAGGTTCAGTTGACGAACAGGCAAATTCTTTCAATAGCATTGCCCGTAACCCTGTCCATTTTAATTCCGCAGATCAACCTGCTAACGAATAGCATTTTTCTTGGTCATCTAAGTGAAGAAGCCCTTGGTAATGCAGGCATAACAGGGATATTCTATATGATCTTTGCTGTTGCAGGCATGGGCCTGAACAATGCTATGCAAACGGTTTTTTCCCGCTACGCGGGAAGCGGGGACAGCAAAAGGTTCAGTGTAATTTTTACACAGGGACTTCATATATGCCTCCTGTTTGCTATCATCGGGATTTTATTCACCTGGCTTATCGCTCCATTCATTATGCGTGAGGTTGCAGATGCAAAGGCCTACCCTGTTGAAATGGACTTCTTACGGATACGTATAATGGGACTGCCTTTCCTGTACCTGTTCCAGTTAGGGAATGCTTTTTTGGTGGCATCGCTCAATAGCCGTTATCTCATGATCGGTTTTTTCTTCGAAGCCTCGGTGAACATACTTTTCGATTATCTCCTCATCTTCGGCAACCTTGGTTTCCCTGAAATGGGATTCAATGGGGCTGCAGTGGCCTCCGTATTGGCAGAGTTCTCCGGCATGATGGTGGTGCTGACGGTGTTGTACAGAACAGGATTAAAACAGCGGTACGAACTTCTGAACAGCTTTAAGAAGAACAGGGAAGTAAGTAAAGAGATCCGCATAATAGCATTTCCGCTCGTCTTCCAATATTTGATAAGCGTTACCACCTGGCTTGTCTTCTTTTTGTTGATCGAGGGCAAGGGGATCATGGCAAAAGCGATCAGCAATGTAATGCGAAATGTATTTGGACTTGCCGGGGTGTTCATCTGGGCATTTGCCAGCACCACCAATACGATGGTGAGCAACCTGATCGGTCAGCGCAGGGAGGATCTTGTGATCCCGGCCATTACCAGGATCATGTGGTGGAGCGTTGGACTTTGCCTGCTTATGTGTTCTCTACTCAACATCATACCCGAACTTTTCTTCAGGATGTTTGGCCAGGATGAAGAATTTGTACGGGAAGGTATAAACGTGATCAGGATTGTATCGCTGGGAATGATCTTTATGAGCATTGCTCATATCTGGCTCAACGGGGTTACCGGAACTGGCAAAACAAGGGTGAACCTGTGGATCGAGATCGTGGCCATAATCCTGTACATGGGATATACCTGGTATTTCATGAAGCTGAATTATATAAGCCTTGCTATGGCATGGAGCAATGAATTCATTTACTGGACATCCATTTTTGTAATGGCCTTCATTTATATTAAGCGCGGAAAATGGAGATCATCAATTCCAGGCCCTCAATAACTCTCGCGCTTCATTCTTGATACGCGGATCATCTTCTGTTTGGGCAGGAAGCGGCAGCAACTGTTTCAGGTGGGCTATTGCTTTTTGCTTTTCACCATTCCTTTTATAGGCTTTCGCCAGTTCAAGGTAATTGAGCAGGAAGCCATCCTTCAGGGATTTTGCTTTTTCGTATGCGTTTATAGAAGCCTGGAGCGATGACTCAGGAACCCCGCCGTAAAATATTTTCACAGCAGCCTTCTCCATCATGTTCAGGTTTGAAACTTCGTAATGCCACTTTCCTATGATATGCCATGCCTTAAAATTCGAAGGATTTATTTTCAGCGCTGTTTCGGCGTAGCGTTTAATATCCTTTACAGCTGCGATCTTCTCTTTCCCGCTTTTTACAAGCACGGTTCTGCCGGTGGCTATGGCCAGGGCAACATTTGCATCATCCGAACCCGGATAAAGCTGTAAAGCCTTTTTTGCATAATTCACTGCAACCTCATAATATTTATCGCGGAGCTTTTCGTTTTTCTGGCGGTTCCCGATCCTGCTGCACAACTCACTGCAATGCACCAGCGCCCTGAGGTTATCCGGATCATATTTCAGAATGATCTTGAATTTTTCGAAAGCTGCCGACTCATCGGGTTTGGCCTCAAGCTTCACTGCTTCTGCCAGCATTGCATTAATATCCTGCGCCTGTAAAAACGCGCCCTGGAAAGCAAGGAGAATTATAAATAGAAGTTTCATAGGCTATCAATACTCCTTTTCAAAATGTACACCAACCTTACCGCTGAACCCGGTAACCGGCGCATTTTTGCTGATCCTGATCTTTACATAGGAGATCCTTTTATCTGATTCATGGAATCTTTCTGCGATCTCCATGGCCACTGTTTCCAGCAGCTTTCGCTTTTTATGGATTGAATCCTGGATGATGCGGTACAATACGGTATAATCAACGGTATCATCTATTGATTCAATCGCGCCTGTTTCCGGGAAACGGATCTCAGCATCTACCTCGAATCCCGTACCGGTGATCGATTCTTCTTCATGCACACCGTGATGCGCATGAAATTTGAGGTTATTCAGAACTACAGTGATCATTAATGATAGCCTTTTTCGCCGAGGTAACGTTCAGCATCCAGTGCGGCCATACAGCCACTACCCGCTGCTGTTACTGCCTGGCGGTAAATTTTATCCTGCACATCGCCTGCGGCGAAAACTCCACCGATGTTGGTTTTGCTGCTGCCCGGGATTGTTTTGATATACCCTGCTTCATCCATATCCAGCCAGCCTTTAAAGATGGCTGAGTTTGGCTCATGTCCTATCGCCACAAAGAATGCGCTAACAGAAAGTTCCTGCTTCTCCCCTGTCTGGTTATTGAATATCCTTACGCCGGACACCTTTGTATCTCCCAGCACTTCTTCTGTTTCACTGTTCCAGTAGATGGTGATATTCGGAGTATTAAGCACACGGTCCTGCATTACCTTGCTGGCGCGCATCACATCCTTGCGGATGATCATGTGAACCTTGCTGCATATCTTGGACAAATACAGAGCTTCTTCCGCTGCAGTATCACCTGCTCCCACGATAGCAACCTCTTTTTCCCGGAAGAAAAATCCGTCGCAAACTGCGCAGGCACTGACACCATGACCATTCAGCCTTTGCTCACTTTCAAGACCCAGCCATTTAGCCGAAGCACCGGTTGAAATGATCACTGCATCAGCTTCGATCCATTTCTCCTCATCTATCTCCACTTTTAAAGGATGACCTGTAAAGTCTACATTCGTAGCAAGGCCATAACGGATATCCGTTCCCATCCTGGATGCCTGTTTCTCAAAATGCATCATCATTTCCGGTCCCTGTATGCCATCGGGATAACCAGGATAATTCTCCACTTCGGTGGTTATGGTCAACTGGCCTCCAGGCTGTATCCCCTGGTATAAAACAGGTTTAAGGTTAGCTCTTGCCGCATATATTGCTGCTGTATACCCAGCAGGGCCGCTCCCGATGATCAAACAGCTTACTTTCTCATTCACAGTTTCTGCATTCATTTAAAAACAATATTTAAAAGATGTAAATTAATACTTTAGGTTATCCGGAATGTGTGTGGAAGGTAAAAAAAAGTCCCGCTGCTGCGGGACCTGTATCATTCAGAAAAAACTTATCCGAGATAGGCCTTCAGCGCTCCGCTGTACCTGGCTTTCTGCAGGCGCTTGATCGCTCTTTCCTTGATCTGGCGTATCCTTTCTTTTGTTAGATCATATTTCTGACCGATCTGTTCGATCGTAACACCATTTTCACCATCCAGGCCAAAATAGGCATTCACGATCTCGGCTTCGCGCGGACTAAGCGATTTCAACACTCTGCGGATCTCATTTTTCAATGAATCGTGCATAACATCTTCATCCGTTTCATCGCCTCCTTTAAGCAGGTCGCCCATAGCAACATCTTCTGCTTCATGCACTGGGGCATCAAGAGATGTATGCCTTGTATTGCTCTGGAAGATATTGTTGATCTCGGTTTCGCTCATCTCAAGCAATTCGGCAAGTTCTTCTGTTGAAGGCTCGCGCTCATGCTCCTGCTCAAAGGCCATATAAGCCTTGTTAGCTTTATTATATGTACCGATCTTATTCTGCGGAAGCCTTACCAGCCTGCCCTGTTCTGCCAAAGCCTGGAGAATGGACTGACGGATCCACCAAACTGCGTAAGAGATGAATTTAAAACCCTTGGTTTCATCAAATCTTTGCGCTGCTTTTATCAAGCCGAGGTTTCCTTCATTGATAAGATCGCTGAGGCTTAGTCCCTGGTGCTGGTACTGCTTAGCCACCGACACCACGAACCTCAGGTTGGCCTGAACCAGTTTATCAAGGGCACGCTGATCACCCATCTTGATCTTCTGCGCAAGAATGGTTTCCTCTTCAGGGGTGATCATAGAGATCTTGGAGATCTCCTGCAGGTATTTTTCAACGGCCTGTGAATCACGGTTGGTTATCTGGGTAGCTATCTTTAATTGCCTCATGTGTTATTTTCGATTCTGAGTTTTAGACAATAGATCCGGGAGAAAAGTTGCAATTGAGCGAATACTTAAGGCTGAGTCGCAAAAATTGTGTGCAAAGTTACGCTTTTCCCGCTGGATTTCATACAATAAACGAAAAATCCTGCCTGCTGGTGTGGTTCTGACCGGATTTTTTAATAATATAAACACTCTTATACATAATTCATTCCCCTTTAATGGCCTGCAAGGGTAATTCGGGTGCCCGGTAGTTATATTTGCGGGATGATGACCGACCTGAGATCAGATACTTTTACCCGCCCGGGCCCTGCAATGCTTGATTTTATGGCAGCCGCGGAGGTGGGCGACGATGTTTTCGGAGAAGATCCGACCGTGAACCGGCTGGAATCTGCCGTGGCATCCATGTTCAAAATGGAAAAAGCCCTTTTCTGCCCCAGCGGCACCATGACCAACCAAATAGGAATTAAATGCCACACCCGCCCCGGGGATGAGGTAATATGCGACCGGACCAGCCATATTTATATGTATGAAGGCGGGGGAATAGCTGTGAACAGCCTCTGCCAACCGAAGCTTCTCGATGGAAACAGGGGGATGATCACCGCCGAAATGGTAGAAGAAGCTATAAATCCGGACGATGTGCATAAACCAAGAACCCGGCTGGTTTCTGTAGAAAATACTGCCAACAGGGGTGGCGGAAGTTGCTACGACATAGAAGAACTAAGGGCTATCGGGAATGTTTGCAGGGAAAATGGACTTGCATTTCATCTTGATGGCGCCCGGTTATGGAATGCAATGATCGCTAAGGAACATACACCCGGAATGTATGGCGAAATTTTCGACAGCATATCCGTTTGCCTGAGTAAAGGTCTTGGCGCCCCCGTAGGCTCCCTGCTGATCGGGAAAAAAGAATTCATCGACCAGGCCAGGAGGGTCAGAAAAGTTATGGGTGGCGGAATGCGGCAGGCCGGTTACCTCGCTGCTGCCGGACTATACGCCCTTGAACATAATTATTTGCGCCTTCAAAAAGATCACCAGCATGCTGCTGATATTGCCGCAGCATTATTGAAGAAGGATTTCATCGGCAAAATGCTTCCGGTAGAAACCAATATCATCATCTTCGAGGTTTATGGGGCACATACACCTGTATCCTTTACCGAATTCATGAAAGAGCATGGAATATTATGCCTCCCTATCTCTAAAACACAGGTACGGATGGTAACCCACCTGGATGTGACAGAAGATATGGTGAAAGAATTGATCCATCTTATAGATATAATGAACTGATATGTTTCCAAAGATCGACCCCTCTTCTACCCAGGCATGGAAGTCCCTGGCTGCAGAATTTAATAATGACAGGAAGATAACTGAGCTCTTTCGTACGGAACACGACAGGTCCAGCCAATTCGTGATAGAAGCAGATGACATCCTTTATGACCTTTCCCGGACAAATATTTCGCAGAAAGAACTGGAGCTGCTGCTGCAACTGGCTTATGAATGCCGGCTGAAAGAGGCAGTTGAAGCAATGTTCAATGGTGAAAAGATAAATGAAACGGAAGGCCGGTCAGTTTTACACACTGCGTTAAGAAGCTCAGGAAATGAATTGCTTGTTGATGGGAAAAATGTGCTCGATGATGTACGCGGTGTGAGAGAAAGGATGAAAACGTTTACAGGAAAGGTGATCAGCGGTGAACATACAGGATTTTCAGGAAAGCCGATCAATACCATAATCAATATAGGTATCGGAGGAAGTGACCTTGGCCCGCAGATGGTATGTGAAGCCCTGGCTTCATTCAGGAACCATATCAGGCCAAAATTCGTGAGCAATATTGATGGTGCCCACCTGGCGCAGGCATTGTCGGATTCAGATCCTTCAACCACTTTGTTCCTCGTTGCCAGCAAGACCTTCACCACCCTGGAGACCATGACGAATGCATTTTCCGCACGCCAGTGGTTCCTTGATGGAGGCGGCCGCGAAGAAGATATTCCCAAACATTTTGTGGCTATCAGTACCAACACTGAAGAAGTGAAACGCTTTGGCATTCCTGAAGAGAACATGTTCGGTTTCTGGGACTGGGTCGGAGGAAGATACAGCCTATGGAGTGCTATCGGGCTTTCAATAGCGCTGACCACCGGGTTTGAAAATTATATGAAACTGCTTTCGGGTGCAGAGACAGTTGATAAGCATTTCAGGAATGCCCCGTTTGAAAAGAATATTCCGGTACTGATGGCGTTAGCCGGGATCTGGCACCGGAACTTCTGTAATTATCCTACCCTGGCCATTCTTCCTTACAGCCAGGATCTTCACCGTTTCCCTGCGTACCTGCAGCAGGCTGATATGGAAAGCAATGGCAAAACAACAGGAAGGAATGGCGAAGCAGTTAACTATAGTACCGGCCCGGTGGTTTGGGGCGAGCCTGGAACAAATGGCCAGCATGCATTCTATCAGCTTATCCACCAGGGAACAGATATTATTCCGTGCGATTTCATTGGCTTTGCAAAACCCGCAAGAGGTACGTCGGCAAAGCATCATGATCTTTTGATGAGCAATTTCTTTGCACAAACGGAGGCATTATTAAAGGGTGATGACCCCGGGAACCCGCACAGGCTCTTCACCGGTAACCGTCCCTCCACTACTCTGCTTTTCCCGGAACTGGCCCCGGAAAACCTTGGAAAACTGATCGCATTATATGAACATAAGATCTTTGTACAGGGGGTGATCTGGAATATTTTCAGCTTCGATCAATGGGGAGTTGAACTCGGAAAAGTGCTTGCCAAAAGCATAGCTACGGAGATCGAAAATGAAAAAGGATCGCAGTTACACGATCCTTCAACAAATGCTTTACTGGAAGCTTATTTCAGAATGAAACACTGATCACCATTTGTCCACTTCCTCATCATGACCTGATGATGGCTGCTCAGGTTCAGAATCCCTTACAGGAGTAGAATCGGCAGGTGTTGGCGGTGTATCGCTCATTGTAGGAGGAGCCTGGTAAGTTCTTTCTCCTTCCTCACCTTCATATGGAGTATCGTGGTTGAATGCATCAAAATCAAAATCAGGCATCAGTTCTGTCTTCACATGATCGATCGCTTCGTTGAGGCCCTTAATGAATTTATTGAAATCTTCTTTGTACAAAAAAATCTTGTGCCTGTCGTACCCGTCTGAATCAAAACGTTTACGGCTTTCGGTTATGGTGAGGTAATAATCGTTACCCCTGGTTTCCCTTACATCAAAAAAATAGGTCCTTCTTTTACCGGCCTTGATCCTTTTGCTGTAAACACTTTCCATTTTTTTGTCGTTGTTTTCGTACGCCACTTTCTGTTTTTTTTATTAATAGAATATGGTCCATTCCCGGACCGGACAAAGATAGTTGTGTTTTCTATACGCCAAAATACGCCAAATATTTTTATGTGGATGAAGTTCCCGACTGCTGGTGCGCATAAATCTGACGGTAAAGGCCATTCATAGACAGCAATTCTTCGTGCGTGCCCTGTTCTGCGATCCTGCCTTCATCCAGAACAATGATCCTGTCGAACCGCAGCAAAGTAAAAATGCGGTGCGTAATGATTATGGCAGTTTTATCGGCCAGGTATCCGGAAAGATTGGCAAGGATATGCTTCTCAGTCTTAGCATCGACAGCGCTCAGGCAGTCATCAAATACCAGTATTTCAGGATCTTTAACCAGGGCCCTTGCGATCGAGATCCGCTGCTTCTGCCCTCCGCTCAGGGTTACACCACGCTCTCCAACGAGGGTCTCAAATCCATTTGGAAGCGCCTCGATCTCGTTCAGGATGGCAGCATCGGCAGCAGCCTTCACGATCTGCTCTCTTGTAGCATCATTGTTACCAAAGGCTATATTATTATAGATGGTATCGCTGAAAAGGAAAACTTCCTGCGGAACATAACTTATCTGTGATCGAAGCGACGACAGTTTCATGGCTTTTACCTCTGTTCCATCCATCTCCACTTTTCCCGAATCAAGGTCATACATCCGCAACAGGATTGCAGCAATGGTGGACTTTCCGGAGCCGGTCCTCCCGGTTATGGCGATCTTCTCCCCCTTTTTAATAGACAGGTTTATCTTCTTGAGTGCATGCACCCCGGTATTCTGGTAGGTGAAATCTGCATTGGTGAAATTTATATTTCCGTCCAGTTTTTTATCAACTGCCCGCGGCGGATCCTGGATCGAAGATGCAGTAAGCAGGAATTCGTTTATTCGTTTTTGTGAGGTGGCTGCACGCTGGGTCATACTCGCCGTCCACCCTATTGCACTTACAGGAAAAGTAAGCATCTGGATATACATCACGAATTCTGCGATCTTTCCCACTGAAGCCCCGGGAGCATTATTCACCACGTCAAGGGCCCCAACCATAATCGTTATCAGGGTACTAAGTCCTATGAGCAAAGCGATACTGGGGAAATAAATAGCCTCGGTCTTCGCCAGGCTCAGCGCACTGTTGCGGTAATCATTACTGTTCCGGTTGAAGAACTTTGCCATGGAACTTTCCTGCACAAAAGACTTTATGACCCTGATCCCCGAATATGATTCCTGCGCATTCGTGGTTAGGTCGCTCAGTAAAGACTGGATCCGTTCACTCTTACGGTTTATAATGGTGTTCACGAAATAAATGGTGAATGCAAGCACCGGTAAGGGACTTAGAGCAACTATGGTAAGTTTTACATCAGACCGTAACATGAAAAAAATGCTGAAACCTATCACCGCTGCAAGGTTGATGAAGTACATTATGGCAGGGCCTGTGTACATCCTTACCCGGCTCACATCTTCCGAAATACGGTTCATGAGATCGCCCGTGCTATGTGATTTATAGAAACCCGCATCAAGTTCCTGGTAGTGTGCGAAGATCTGGTTCTTCTGGTCGAACTCAATATGCCGGCTCATTACGATTATCGTTTGCCGCATAAGGAACATGAAGAATCCGCTGATAAGCGCGAGGATTAGCAGGATGATCCCGGCAAAAAGTATCTTCTTTCCAAAATCATAGGAATCGAATGCCTCTATTATATTCCTGACCAGGATATCATGGCTTGCACCTGTAGTGAATACCTTCCCGCTTATGGAATACACCACGGTGTTCACCACGTAGCCTGTGATCTGCGGAGACAGGATCCTGAAGTAATTCGTTAGTATAACGAACAATATCCCTAAGAAGAAATGCCATTTATACTTCAGGAAAAAACGATTCAATGTGGCCAGGTGGGTCATCATGGCAAAATTAACAGCAATAGGTTCATTATCTTGGAAGGAAATTTGATTCCAATAGCCAAACCGGTGTTATAAATGGCAGTGCATAAATATAATATGGGAGTTATCGGCAATTGCAGCTATATCGGCTATATCGATATGGCCGGTTCCGTAAAATGGCTTTGCCTCCCACGATTCGACAGTAGTTTTATATTCGGATCCCTGGTGGATGAAGAAAAAGGCGGCGACTTCTACATCAGGCCGGCCGATGAATACACCTCTACCCAGTATTATATTTCCAACACCAATATATTATGCACTGAATTCAAGTCGCAGTCGGGCAGTTTCAGGGTGATCGATTGCGCGCCGCGCATGATGATCCACGACAGAACATTCAGGCCTTTAATGCTGGTCAGGAAAATAGAACTCCTCTCCGGTGAACCCGTGATTGCAGTGGGTTGCAGGCCGGTAGGCGAATACGGAAAGATAATTCCGCAAGTAACGCTTGGAAGCAACCATATTGCCTACCTCAATCTTGCAAGCCCTGCAAGACTTACCACCGACATTTCGCTCAACTATATTCTGAGTGAGCAGCCTTTCGTTCTTGACCAGCACCGGTATATCGTTTTCACCTACGGTGAACCGTTGGAAGCACCTTTATATGAAACTGCAGAACGTTTCATTTCAAAAACAACTGAACATTGGCAGAACTGGGTAAAGGACTGTTACCTGCCCGACATCTACCAGGAACAGATCATTCGCTCAGCACTCGTGCTTAAACTCCACCAGTATGAAGACACCGGTGGCATCATCGCCTCAGGAACCACCTCCCTTCCTGAATTCCACGACAGCACCAGGAACTGGGATTACCGTTTCTGCTGGTTCCGCGACACCTACTATACTTTAAAAGCCTTTAACCAGCTTGGCCATTTCGAAGAGCTGGAAAAATATTTCGACTATGTGCAGAACATCCTCCGTAATGCAGGGGATGCTCTGCAGCCACTATATTCCATCACTGGCGAGAAAGATCTTTTTGAAAAGGAGCTGGACCTGGAAGGATATATGAACAACAAACCCGTTCGCATCGGCAATAAAGCCTATGTACAGATCCAGAACGATGTTTACGGCCAGGTGCTGGTAAGCCTGCTGCCACTGTATGTTGATAAAAGGCTCACCTTCGGAAAGCGACACAGTTACCGGAAGATCGTACCCTGGCTTCTTTCACAGATCGAACGCACCCTGCATGCAGAAGATGCAGGTCTATGGGAATTCCGGAACTTCAAGCAATTCCATGCTTATACCATCCTTTTTCACTGGGCCGGGGCAAGGTCTGCCGCCCGCATAGCTGAGAATTTCAATGATCACGACCTGAAGCAGAAGGCTGAAAAACTAGCGGCTGAAGCCGAGATATTACTTGAAAACTGTTATGAAGCTGAGCGCAAAGTGTACACGCAGGCGGTGAATTCAAAAAACCTGGATGCAAGCACACTGATGATCGTTACGATGAACTTCCTTGACCCTTCAACACAAAAAGCCCGCGATCATATTGCAGCGCTGGAAAAAGAATTACTAACTCCACAGGGATTATTCTACCGCTACAAACACTATGACGACTTCGGGCTCCCCGAGACCACCTTCCTCGTTTGCGCGTTCTGGTATGTAGATGCCCTTGCCTGCGTTGGCCGTGTAGATGATGCCATGAAGATCCTGGATGAGATCCTCAAATTCAGCAACCACCTCGGAATTTTTTCTGAAGATGTTGGAGAGGATGGCAGCCAGTGGGGCAATTTTCCGCAAACTTACAGTCATGTAGGCCTGATAAACGCGGCCTTCCGTATAGCCAAGAAACGCGACCGGGCCGATTACTTATAATTAAGTGGGTGCAATGTTATGACTGCAGGTTTTCAGTAAAATTTTTTTGGGGTATATAAATCAGAAGGGAAGAATCGAAAAGATTCTTTGTGATTGAATATCAGCAAACTGTGGATTTCAGCTCAGAATAAAAATAAGTGGAGACTTAAATTTATTAAGCACGGGAATTTGGTGATATTAATTGGCTATTATGGGGGTTGCCTGGTGTTTGGAAAATGCCGATCTTGACCGTGGGGAGGAGGTTGGAGGACCCCTGCCAGGGAAAAAGGGTAGCTTATCCCCTCACTCCCTCAACATAAGTCGAATTCGCCAGCAACTCCAGCAACGACAAATTCATCTGCGGTGTATACAAATTATAATTCGCATAGCTGGCATTATCACCGATCTTCAATGTATAGGCTCCGGGAATATCCGTAAGCACCCTGAACATATCTTCGTCCGTATTATCATCGCCGCACGCTAAAATAAAATCATAATCCCCCTCGGAAAGTAACCTCCGGGTTATAAATCCCTTATCCATCCCGTTCACCCTCACCTCAATGATCTTATTTCCCTGCATCACCTGCACGTTCAGTTGCTGGTTGATCTCCAGGAGTTCTGAATACAATTCCATCGACCGGATCCTTGCCTGCTCCGGGTTGGCAAGGCGATAATGCCATACTACGGAGAAATCCTTTTCCTCAACGAACGAATTCGCGCAGCGCTTAACGTAACTCTCCATGATCGTTCGCACCGGGTCCTTCCAGTGATCATCTGCAGGCAATAGCATGTTCGTCTCCCATACACCGTTATTCTTTACCTTGGCGCCATGTTCAGCAATAAGATTAACAGGTAAGTTTCCCAGCCAGTTCTCCAGCGTATTGCTGTCGCGTCCACTGATCACGTATACACTGTTCGCAGGATCTGAAGCAAGGTTCCTCAATACATCCAGCACCTTTTTGTCGGGTTGAGATAAATGCGGCAGCGATGAAAATGGTACCAGGGTACCGTCATAATCCAGCAGGATCAGCCTGCGACGGGCTGCACGATACTTTTCTACAAGCATGATCTTGGCAGAATTATTCAGGAACAGGAATTCATATTCCTTCTGAACTTTCTTCACCTTAAAGAGCTGCTGCAGGTAATCCTCGGCCCATGAATTCACATCATAATTCTTCACGCGAATATCCATACTCTTCAGCCTCCTCTCCTGCTCTTCCTCCGGCATTTCGAGCCCCTCCCGGATCTTGTGGGCCATGGTTTCAGTATCATTCGGGTTGATAAGGATCGCATCAGTAAGTTCCCGACTTGCACCGGTCATCTCGCTAAGCAATAACACGCCCCTTTTGTCTTGCCTGCTGGCTACGAATTCCTTGCAAACAAGGTTCATCCCGTCGCGCAGCGGTGTGATCAGTGCGAGGTCGCATACCGTATACAATGCACACAGGTCATCGAACTCCAAATGATTATACTGGTATATCACCGGTTTCCAGGTAATATTTCCTACCCGTGCATTAAAGCTTCCGATGAATTCATCGATCTCTTTTTTCCGCGCCTGGTATTTTGGAATATTATCCCGCGAAGGAACGACAGACATAATGAAGACAACCTTTTCCATGTATTCCGGGTAGCGCTTCAGGAATTCCTCGTATCCTTTCAGCCTGCACATCACTCCCTTGGTATAATCCAGCCGGTCTACCGAAAAGATGATCTTCATGCCGTTGAACTGATCCCGGTAATTCTGTCTTTTCTCCGCAACCTCTCTCAGGTTATAGCTCATTCTGAATTTATTATGGTCGATGCTGATCGGGAATACATCTACCTTAACCAGCCTGTTCCGGAATTTCAGTGATTGCCGTTCATTGCCGATGCCCAGGATATGCTGCACACACTTAAGGAAATAGCCGGCATAATCTATCGTATGAAAACCAATAAGATCTGCGCCCAGCATTCCATGCAGTATCTCTTCCTGCCATTGGTTCGGCATCATCCTGAATATTTCATAAGACGGGAACGGTATATGCAAAAAGAACCCGATGGTGATCTCCGGGAAACGTTCTCTTATCTTATTCGCCAACGGCAGTAAATGGTAATCATGTATCCAGACTACATCGTTCGGGTGAAGCTGCTTTTCGAGCACATCCATGAATGCTTCATTCGCCTTCCTGTAATGTGAAAAGAAGCGCGGATTATATTCTGCATAGGAAGGAAAGTAATGGAACAGCGGCCAGATCACAGAATTCGACATTCCATTATAATATCCATTATATATGGTGTTGTTGATGAAGACAGGCTGGTATTGAAAGGCTGATTCCGGCACTTCAGATTGCGACCATACCGACTGGCTGCACCCCGGCACTCCAACCCAGATCCTTTCACTGAACTGGTTCAATCCCTTTCCCGTTGAATAATCAAGGTAACCCGTTAACGCACTCACAAGCCCCCCGCTTGCCTGGCTCATGATCGTTCTGTCGTCCTTTTTCGAAAAACTTACGGGCAACCTGTTGGAGACGATGAACAATCGTGGAAAATTTACCATTGGCAATATTGTTGAGTTACTAATACATCAATGAAGTTACCAAAACCCCGCCGAAGCCTTTATCCATTCAGTATTTCATACATGAACGGCTGTGGCTCTTGCATTTTTATAGTAGGAAAATCCAAGAATTGTGCAACAACTTCATATATAACTGAGAATAATTTCTACACTTCATTCCCCAACTCAGCAATTGTTTTAATTAATGTGGAAACAATGCCATACTTGTTTAATTTAGATACAGAGAAATTCTGTCTGCCAAAACAAGGAACTGATTTCAACAGTTTCGATCTGCAATTATTTATTGAACGCTGTGCTGCAGCCTAATCATAAAGCCTGAATTATGCTTTCAAAAAAGAAACAAGAACCAATTTTAACCGGAGAGAATGGCGCTGAAGTGGCGGTGACCGCTCAGCAACTGAATGGAAATGAAGGGCTTGATATGACTGCCCTGCTTAAAGTACTTACTGAAGTGAAGAACGGGAACTTCGATGTGCGTCTCCCGCTCGACCTTACAGGTGTTGAAGGCAAGATCTGCGATACCCTCAACGAGATCATTTCCCTGAACCAGAACATGATGATGGAATTCACCCGCGCGGGAAACATCATCGGCAAAAAAGGAAAATTGACCGAACGTATTGAAGCGCCATCATCTAAAGGCGCATGGAAGAGCGGGATCGAATCGCTGAACACCCTCATCTCCGACCTGGTACACCCTACCATTGAGATCGCACACGTGATCAGTTCCGTGGCAAAAGGAAACCTTAGCACGGAAATGTCGATGGTGATCGGTGATCATAACCTGCAGGGTGAGTTTGCGCGCATTTCCAAAGAGGTGAACGATATGGTGAAGCAGCTAAACCTGTTCTCTATGGAGGTAACCCGCGTGGCGCTTGAGGTGGGTTCAGAAGGAAAGCTCGGCGGGCAGGCAAAAGTAAAAGGTGTTGCTGGCGTATGGAAAGATCTTACCGACTCCGTAAACCAAATGGGGTCTAACCTTACCGCGCAGGTGCGGAACATTGCCGAGGTGACCACAGCCGTGGCGAAAGGCGATCTCTCGAAAAAAATTACGGTGGATGTAAAGGGTGAGATCCTTGAATTGAAAAATACGATCAACACCATGGTGGACCAGCTAAACTCCTTCTCTTCCGAGGTTACCCGTGTGGCCCTTGAGGTGGGTACGGAAGGAAAGCTTGGCGGACAGGCACAGGTAAAAGGTGTTGCGGGAACATGGAAAGATCTTACTGACTCAGTGAACCAGATGGCGTCTAACCTTACAGGCCAGGTGCGGAACATTGCAGAAGTAACAACAGCCGTGGCGAAGGGCGACCTTAGCCGCCAGATTACGGTGGACGTAAAGGGTGAGATCCTTGAGTTGAAGAACACGATCAATACGATGGTGGATCAGCTTAACTCCTTCTCTTCAGAGGTTACCCGTGTGGCGAGAGAGGTGGGTTCGGAAGGTAAACTTGGCGGACAGGCGAAAGTGAAAGGTGTGGGTGGTGTATGGAAAGATCTTACAGATTCAGTGAACCAGATGGCGTCTAACCTTACCGGCCAGGTGCGGAATATCGCTGAGGTAACCACGGCGGTGGCGAAAGGCGACCTCTCGAAAAAAATTACGGTAGATGTGAAGGGAGAGATCCTTGAATTGAAGAATACGATCAATACGATGGTGGACCAGCTGAACTCCTTCTCCTCAGAGGTTACCCGTGTGGCCCTCGAGGTGGGTACGGAAGGAAAGCTTGGCGGACAGGCACAGGTAAAGGGTGTTGCAGGAACATGGAAGGATCTTACCGACTCCGTAAATGGTATGGCGAGTAACCTTACCGGCCAGGTGCGGAATATCGCGGAAGTAACAACGGCCGTGGCGAAGGGTGACCTTTCAAGAAAAATTACGGTGGACGTGAAAGGAGAGATCCTCGAGTTGAAGAATACGATCAATACGATGGTGGACCAGCTCAACTCGTTCGGCTCCGAGGTGACGCGTGTGGCGAGAGAGGTTGGTTCGGAAGGTAAACTCGGCGGGCAGGCCGACGTACCGGGCGTTGCGGGTACATGGAAGGATCTTACCGACTCCGTAAACATCATGGCTTCCAACCTTACAAGCCAGGTGCGAAACATCGCGGAGGTAACAACGGCGGTGGCAACAGGTGACCTTTCAAGAAAAATTGATGTGGACGTAAAAGGAGAGATCCTTGAATTGAAGAATACGATCAACACCATGGTGGACCAGCTTAGAAGCTTTGCTTCCGAGGTGACGCGTGTGGCGAGAGAGGTAGGTTCGGAAGGTAAACTCGGAGGACAGGCAGCAGTTAAGGATGTAGGTGGTGTATGGAAAGACCTAACCGATTCCGTGAACGGAATGGCGAGCAATCTTACTGACCAGGTGCGTAACATCGCGGAGGTAACGACAGCGGTTGCACGAGGCGACCTTTCAAGAAAAATTACCGTGGATGTGAAGGGTGAGATCCTCGAGCTGAAGAATACGATCAACACCATGGTGGATCAGCTGAATTCGTTTGGTTCCGAGGTGACGCGTGTGGCGCGAGAGGTAGGTTCAGAAGGTAAGCTTGGCGGGCAGGCCGACGTACCGGGTGTGGGTGGTACATGGAAAGACCTTACCGATTCAGTAAATAAAATGGCTTCGAACCTTACCAGCCAGGTAAGGAATATCGCGGAAGTAACAACGGCCGTTGCTAACGGTGACCTTTCAAGAAAGATCACGGTTGACGTACAGGGTGAGATCCTTGAGTTGAAGAATACGAACAATACCATGGTGGACCAGCTCCGTGGTTTCGCATCCGAGGTAACCCGTGTGGCGAGAGAAGTGGGTACGGAAGGAAAACTTGGCGGACAGGCGAACGTGCCCGGTGTTGCGGGAACCTGGAAAGATCTTACCGACTCCGTAAATGGTATGGCAAGCAATCTTACCGACCAGGTGCGTAACATCGCGGAGGTTGCGATCGCCGTGGCGAACGGGGATATGTCGAAGAAAATTACGGTGGACGTACGTGGTGAGATCCTGCAGCTGAAAGAAACCCTGAACACGATGGTGGATCAGCTCCGTGCCTTCGCATCGGAGGTGACCCGTGTGGCGAGAGAAGTGGGAACGGATGGAAAACTTGGCGGGCAGGCCTTCGTGCCGGGTGTTGCCGGAACCTGGAAAGATCTTACCGACTCTGTGAACCAGATGACCGGTAACCTTACCGCCCAGGTGCGGAACATCGCCGAGGTTACGAAAGCGGTGGCGTCGGGAGATCTTAGTAAAACGGTTGCGATCGACGTTAAAGGCGAGATCCTCGATCTGAAGAATACCATCAATACCATGGTGGAACAGCTTAACTCCTTCGCTTACGAGGTAACCCGTGTGGCGAGAGAGGTGGGAACCGAAGGTAAACTTGGCGGTCAGGCAGATGTAAAAGGTGTGGCAGGTACATGGAAGGATCTTACCGACTCCGTGAACATGATGGCCTCCAACCTTACCAACCAGGTGCGCGGTATCGCGAAGGTGGTGACAGCCGTGGCGAACGGTAACCTTAAACAAAAACTTGCGATCGTTTCACGCGGTGAGGTGGCGCAGCTCATTGATACCATCAACGAGATGATCGATACGCTCGCGGTATTCGCCGACCAGGTAACCACGGTGGCGAGCGAGGTAGGTGTGGAAGGACGTCTCGGTGGCCAGGCTCACGTACCTGGTGCATCCGGAACTTGGAAGAACCTGACAGAAAACGTGAACCAGCTAGCGCAAAACCTTACCACACAGGTGCGTTCAATTTCTGAAGTGGCATCAGCGGTAACAAAGGGCGACCTTACCCGGAACATCAGGGTTGACGCGAAAGGTGAGGTGGAAGCGCTGAAAGATACCATCAACCAGATGATCACCAACCTGCGTGAAACAACCTTGCGTAACCAGGAACAGGACTGGCTGAAATCAAACCTTGCGAAATTCACCCAGATGCTGCAGGGTCAGAAAGACCTCAACACAGTAACGCGCAGGATACTTTCAGAACTTGCCCAGGTGGTTGTGGCTCACTACGGTGCATTCTATATATTAAGCACCGACGAAGAAAATAATAACCAGTCGCTGCGACTGTTCGCGACCTATGGCTACAAAACTGAAAAGCACATCCCTACCCGCTTCAATGTTGGAGAAGGTCTTGTTGGCCAGGTAGCGCTGGAAAAGGAAAGGATCATTCTTAATAATGTGCCATCCAACTACATTAATATCTCTTCGAGCCTCGGTAAGGCACGTCCGGCAAACCTCATCATCCTGCCGGTATTGTTCGAAAATGATGTAAAAGCGGTGATCGAACTGGCATCACTTGACGTGTTCAGCGAAACCCACCTCGACTTCCTGAGCCAGCTTACAGAAAGTATCGGTATAGTATTGAATACCATCGAAGCGAATACCCGTACTGAAGAACTGCTTGCACAGTCCCAGTCGCTGGCGGGCGAGCTTAAAGTTCAGCAGGAAGAACTTCGCCGCACGAATGATGAACTGCAGGATAAAGCCCTGCTGCTTGTTAAGCAAAAGAATGAAGTGGAAGCGAAGAACAAAGAGGTGGAAGAAGCAAGACGCTCATTGGAAGAGAAAGCAGAACAGCTTCAGCTCACTTCAAAATATAAATCGGAATTCCTGGCGAATATGTCGCACGAGCTGCGGACACCGTTAAACTCCCTGCTGATCCTCGCGCAGCAGTTGTATGAAAATTCGGAAGGAAATCTTAACGACAAGCAGATCCGCTACGCGAAAACCATTCACTCGTGCGGTGATGACCTTATCCAGTTGATCAACGACATCCTCGATCTTTCAAAGATCGAATCAGGCTTTATCACAGCGAACATCTCCCCTGTGCGTTACAGTGAGATCGCTTCGTTCGTTGAAACCACCTTCAAACCGATCTCCGAAGCAAGGCATCTCAGGTTTACGATCAAGACAGACCCCGAGTTGCCCGAAACTTTCGAAACGGATATCCAGCGTTTGAACCAGATCCTGAAGAACCTTCTTTCCAATGCATTCAAGTTCACTGAAAAGGGCGAAGTGAAACTGAATATCTTCAAGGCTGCCAAGGGAAGCTGGAAATTCGGCACTCCTGCACTGGAGAATGCAAATAATGTGGTTGGCTTCTCCATCAGCGATACCGGTATTGGTATTCCGCAGGAAAAACAGAATATCATCTTCGAAGCATTCCAGCAGGCTGAAGGGTCTACCAGCCGTAAATATGGCGGTACAGGTCTCGGTCTCTCCATCAGTCGCGGCCTTGCAGAACTGCTTGGTGGTACCATAGAACTGGAAAGCTCCACCGGCCAGGGAAGTGTGTTCACCCTGTTCCTGCCCGGCGATAACCTTCACTTACTTGAAGCAAAGGAATCGCTCGACAGCACTACCTATGCTGCGGTGAAACTTGGCTCAGAATCAGGCGATATTGATACCCTGTTGAATTCCATCTCCATATCAGACAAGAGCGAAACAAAGAATCTTAACCTGGTGAACGAGATGATCAACGAAACCGGGGACGACCGCAATAATATCCAGCCGAATGATAAAGTGGTGCTGATCATTGAAGATGATCTCCGTTTCGGCAAGATCATCATCGATAAGGCGCACGAGGTGGGATTGAAAGCCATCGTGGCCGTAAGCTATATTGAGGTTTTCGATTTCATTAACCGCTTCACTCCTATTGCGATCACCCTGGATGTTAAGCTGCCCGATACCAGCGGATGGAAAGTGATGGAGCTTTTGAGGAATGACCTCAATTACCGGCACATCCCTATTCATCTTATCTCGGGTGAAGAGAATCGCGCACTTGCATTGCGGCGGGGAGCAAGAAGTTTCCTGCTGAAGCCGCTGGAAAATGAAGCGCTGAATGCACTCTTCGAGGATATTAGATCCTACCATGAAAAAGGCGTGAAGAAAGTGCTGGTGATCGAAGACAATGAGATCGATTCTTCGCAGATCGCCAAGATCCTGCAGTCCGACATACTGGAAGTTACCGTTGCGGAAACTGCCAGCAAAGGACTTGAACTGGCGAAGGCCAATGCGGATTTTGACTGCATAATTGTGGACTATTCGCTTCCCGACATGCCGGGCAACCAGTTATTGAACCAGTTAAAAGGTATCAAGGCCGCAAACAGCGCCATGATCGTATATTCGGCGAAGGATTTCTCCAAGTCCGAAATGAAGATGCTGAACCAGCATTCCAATTCGGTGCTGCTGAAAGGAGTGAACTCGCTGGAGCATCTGTTGGAGGAAACGGTGCTGCACCTGCATATTAACCATAAGGAACTGCCGCAGGATAAACGCAGGCTGATCGAGAATATCCGCCTCAAGGAAGATATCCTCACCGGTAAGAATATCCTGGTAGTGGATGATGACGTGCGGAACCTGTTTGCACTGACCACCGTATTTGAAAGGTATAATATCAATGTGATCACTGCAGAAAGCGGCAAGGAAGCCATAAATATCATCAACGAGGAAAACCCCAAGATCGAAATGGTGCTTATGGATATCATGATGCCGGAAATGGACGGGTATGAAACCATGCAGCGCATCCGTAGGGAACATAAGAACAGCACCCTCCCGATAATTGCTGTAACGGCGAAGGCGATGAAGGGCGACAGGCAGAAATGTATAGAAGCCGGTGCATCGGATTATATTACAAAACCTTTGAAAATAGACCAATTGCTTTCTCTGATGAGAGTGTGGTTCTATAAATAAATCCACCGGGAATGACTTCTTGGAACATCCTTTGAGTTCATTCCTGCGAAACAAATGATGATGCAGAAGATCCTATTGGTTGATGACAGGGAGGATAATCTATTTTCCATTGAAACCATACTTGAACAGGATGGTTATACCTTTATTAAGGCAAGGTCGGGACGCGAGGCATTGAAGATCCTTTTGAAAGAATTCGATTTCGCCCTCATACTGATGGACGTGAAGATGCCCAACCTCAATGGCTTTGAAACTGCATCACTTATATATGAGCGGGAAAAATTGCGCCACATCCCTATCATCTTCATCACCGCGAACAACTATGGCGAAGAGAATATCTTCAAAGGGTATAAGGCAGGTGCGGTAGACTATATCTACAAGCCCATAAACCCCGACCTCCTCAGGGCCAAGGTTAGTGTATTCATCGACCTGTATAAAAAGAACCATGCCCTGGTAGCTTCAGAAAAGAAACTGAAGCTCGCCAACGAGGAACTGGAAAAAGAAATTGAAGAAAGGAAGCGCTCACAGGAAAAGGTTGATGAACTGAACAGGCAGCTCATGCTGAACATCGAGCAGTTAAAGGCAACCAACGAAGAACTGGATAACTTCGCCTTCATCGCATCACACGACCTGCAGGAACCGCTCCGCAAGATCAGGACCTTCAGCGATATGCTCCTAACCCGCTACAGCAGCGAACTTTCGCCGCCGGTTGTAGATTATCTTGAAAAGATCGACAAGTCGAGCAAGCGGATGCAGTCCCTCATAGAGGATATCCTCATGTTCTCCCGCTTCTCGAACAATACCGACGATTTTGTTGAAAAGGATCTTGACGGCATCCTCGACCAGGTGATCACCGACCTCGACCTGAATATTCAGTCGCGCAAGGCAGAATTCAAACGCAACAAACTCCCGCTGGCCTCCATCGTTCCAGCTATGATGCACCAGCTCTTCCAGAATCTTATCAGCAACGCGATCAAGTTCTGCAAGGAAGGCACGGAGCCACGCATAGAGATCTCCTCAACTTCCTTAAAAGGGAAGGATATACCCGGTGCCCCGGCTACACTGGCTGAAAATGATTTTCACGGCATAACCATCAAAGACAATGGCATCGGCTTCGATGAACAATTCTGCGATATGATCTTCGTGATCTTTAAACGGCTCCATAATAGCCAGGCCTTTGAAGGAACAGGGATCGGCCTTGCCATTTGCCGCAAGATCGCCGACAAGCATAACGGCTACATCTTCGCGCGCAGCAAACCAGGCGAAGGTTCTGTTTTCACCCTCGCATTGCCGGTGAAACAACAATCACCAAACGGCGCCAAAGTTTCATCCGCTCTTCAGGCTGCAGGTAAATAAATATTGAAGGTAGCCCCGGTACCGGGAGTGGACTCGGCCGTGATCAGGCCATTGTGTTTCTCAATGATCTTCTTGCAAATAGCCAGTCCTATGCCCGTTCCACTGTACTCCTGCTTGCCATGCAACCGCTGGAAGATCTCGAATATGCGTTTACTGTATTGCATGTCGAAACCGATCCCGTTATCAGAAAACCTGATCCACTGGTACTTCCTGTTGGGCTCAAGGTCAGCATTCACTGAAGCACCCGTAACTTCTTCGCAATTGATATTGATCTCAAGTGGAACGTCGGGCTTTGAGAATTTTATTGAATTACTAAGGAGATTCTGGAACACCTGGATGAACTGGAATTCGATCACATTTAAAGCACAGTTAGTCTCAAGGTCTATCTTCACTCCTTTCTGGTCGATATTATCTTTTAGCTGCGCCCGTGCCTCATTCACAACAAATTCAAGATTCGTTGGCTGTGGAGTACGCCCCGCCCCGTTCGCACGCGCATAATCCAGCAGGTCCTCGATCAGGTTCCGCATCCGGCCGGATGCCTTCTTCATCCTGTCGAAATAATCCTTGCCCCTGTCACTCAGTTTATCATAATCGATCTCCAGTATCCGGTCGCTGAACGTCTGTATCTTCCTCAACGGCTCCTGCAGGTCATGGCTGGCAACATAGGCGAACGACTGCAACTCATTGTTCATGCTTTCAAGATCCTTATTCTTTCGCTCCAGGATGGCAGCATGTTTCTTTAACTGTTCATCGCTCTTCTTTTTCTCAGTAAGATCGCGGGTAACCTTCGTAAAGCCCATGAGCTCGTTATCCTCATTACGTATGGCAGTGATAAGTGTATTGCCCCAGAATGTTGAACCATCCTTTCTTACTCTCCAGCCTTCATGATTGGCGAAACCTTTAAGGGCTGCCTCTTTTAAAAGTGTTTGCGGTAGCTGAACATCGCGATCCGACTCGTTGTAGAAAATTGAAATATGTTTCCCTATGATTTCATCAGTATTATATCCTTTGATCTTTTCAGCACCCTTATTCCAGTTTTCGATAACGCCATTCTTATTCAGGAATATGATCGCATAGTCCGCAACACCTTCCACCATCCTGTGATATCGTTCTTCATTTTCTCTTAATTCCTTATACATCAATACTACCTGTGTATTGTCATGCGCTGTCACCATTACACCATAAATCTTTCCATCTGCGATCAAAGGAGTGAAATAAAGATCCCAGTATTTATCACCGCTGAAACCGGTCTTATATTCCTGCACTGCAACCATCTCTCCCATCAACGCCTTGTCAATATTTCCAAATGCAGGCTCTTTCTCAATGCCGGGTCGCAGTTCTGAAAGGCTTCTCCCAAAAACATCCTTGAAATTCTCTGAAAGAAAAGCTTCTGCCGAAGGATTTACGGCGATCACTTTCTTGTCCTTATCCACCACCGCTACCAGATCTACCGAGGCACCAAGCATATGCTCATAGAGTACGCTTCGTTTCCGGAACATTTCCGACTGCTCTTCGAGCTGGGTTTGCAGGTTCGACGACCGGTCCAGGTCCTTAGTGATGCGCCAATACGTTAGGACCAGCACAAGCAATGAAAAAAGAATGAGGGTTATCGTTACGAATGGTGTGAAGCGGCTCTCGCTGCTGAATATGTTCAGGCGCGATTTCAGCAACCTGTCTTCCTCAGTGTTCATTTCGGCGATGATCCCCCGCATCTCGTTCATAATGATCCGTCCCGTATCGATCAATTGATCGCGAAGGCTTGTATCGCTGGTTGCCGCAACAGCCCGGAGCTGCTGTGATTTATCATTTACAAGTTTCTCAAGTTTTTTGAAACGGTAATCCTGGCTGGGGGCTTCATCCATCCATTTTTCCACCCTGGCTAATTGAACAGGAAGGTTATTTAATGCTTTCTCATATTCTTTGTATAGCTCCTGGTTCCCGGTAAGCAAAAAACCACGCTGCTGGCGCTCTGCATCTTTCACGGCGGAGATCATTCGCTCCAGCTCCAGCTTCGCAGTATTGGATTTGTTTACGATCTCTGCAGAATTGAAAAGCTGCCTGATCCGGTTATAAGAAAATACCGACAATATCAGTAAGCAAATAAACGCGATAGAGAAGATAACTTTGACCGAAGTAGATCCTAAATTTTGCCTGTACATTTATGCCGGTTACCAGTTTGGGTTTATGTTACAAAAAATAAGCCAAGCCATTTATAACGAATATAATATCAATACGATACATAATGCGCACACTTTTAATCCCGCTGTCTTTTTCCCTGGTCGTTATCATTTCCTGCACATCAACCCGGGTTCCCGCGAATGATGGCATCATCGATATCACCTTCATCCAGATGAATGATGTTTACGAGATCGCACCACTCGAAGGCGGCAAATCGGGCGGTATGGCCCGGGTCGCCCATCTGAAAAAGGAAATGCTGAAGAAGGATCCAAACACCATGCTGGTAATGGCCGGCGATTTCCTGAGTCCTTCCGTGTTCAACAGCCTGAAGGTAAACGGGGAGCGAGTGCGCGGGAAACAGATGGTAGACGCTATGAATGCCGCAGGCACCGACCTGGCAGTATTCGGCAACCACGAATTCGATATCTCTGAAAACGAAGTGCAGGCAAGGATCAATGAATCGGAATTCGACTGGGTAAGCACGAATACATTCCACACTAGCAATGGCAATGTTACACACTTTGTAAAAACACGGAACGGGATGAGCGAGCCACTTCCTGAAATGATCATCAAAACCTTCCGGGATGCCGACGGCACCGAAGCAAAGGTTGGATTTATCGGGATTACCCTTCCCTTCAATAAAGCTTCCTATGTTAGTTATTCCGATCCTTTATCGTCGGCCGTGAAAATGTATGATCGGTTAAAGGATTCCTGCGATGCCATAGTAGCCATCACACACCAGCTTGAAGCGGACGACAGCATACTCGCCACCCGCCTGCCCGGCCTGGCGCTCATCATGGGCGGCCATGAACATGATATGCGCCACCTTAAAGTGAATGGCGTGGAGATCACCAAGGCACATGCAAACCTGAAAACGGTTTTCATCAATACCCTTTCCATAAACAAGAACGAAAAGACAAAGAAAGTTTCGACTAGGTTGCTGGAGATAAATGAAACTATCCCTTTCGAAGATGAAACGAACAGGCGGGTTGAAGCGTGGACGAAGATGGCATCGGAGAATTTCGCAGGACTGGGCTTCAATGCTTCGCGGGTGGTTGCTTCTTCGCTGGACCCGCTCGATGGAAGGGAAGCAGAGATCAGGACCCGCCCTACCCAATTCACCCGGTATATTGTAAAAGCAATGGAGGCTGCGGCGCCGCAGAGTGATGTAGCGATCGTGAATTCAGGTTCCATCAGGGTGGATGACATTCTTTACATGCCCGTAACGGAATATGATATCATTCGCAGCCTGCCGTTTGGCGGAGGTATTGTTGAAGTGGATATGGAAGGCGTTTTACTGAAACGCATTCTTAACAGCAGTGAACAAAATAAAGGGATCGGCGGATACCTGCATTATTCTGAAAGAATATCAAAGGTTAATGGTGAATGGCTGCTTGATACAAAGCCGATCGACAATAAGAAGATCTACAGGGTTGCTCTAACAGATTTTCTCATCACGGGTGGTGAAGCAAATATGGACTATTTGAAAAAGGATAATCCTTCGGTTATAAAAGTGCACCCTGTTATAACGGACCTTAAAGATCCACGAAGCGATATACGGCTCGCGATCATCCGGTATCTGGAGAAGCTTTAGTCATACAAATTGTTCCCGCAGAATTTCGCCGATGCTTCGCAAATTTTCGCTGATTTACATCCGGAATAAAAATCTGCGATCATCTGCGGCATAATCCCCGTATATCTGCGGGAAATATTTGACACCGGAATGCATATAAATAAAAATGCCTGCGCAGTGATGCACAGGCATTTCATGCATTGTTTGAATTACCTGTTAGAACCACGGTTGCTGTCGTTGCTGCGACCGCCACCGCTGTTTCCGCCCTGGTTGGAACGGCCTCCAGACTGCTCGTTTCCACGGCTGCCTGTTTGTTGGTTAGAACCACGATCGCTTTGAGTTCCTCTTTCGCCTCTTTGAGTTGATCCTTCGTTCAGCAGCTCTTCCTGACCTCTTCCTGAGCCCTGGTTCCTTTGATTTTGTTTGTTTGCCATAACAAAAGTTGATTTAATTAATAATGATACCTCTTCAACCTAAAGTATGCCATTGTAAAGCTTCGTAACTCGCTATTGTTCAGCTCACTACAACATTACAATTTGACAATTAACGGGTTACCGGCTCATCAGCGAACCATAAAAATTTTTTCCCCCGTCAAGCTCAGCAAACTGATTATCAACTCCTTTTATTTTTTTCCCTGCGGGATGCTTAATGATGAACCTGTGTATTAAATTCCTTGAACCGAACAATTTTTATGGATGAGATATCCACAAATCGGGCTTCTGGCATTGTTCTTGACTTTGCAGCGCCGAAAAACGCAAGAATATGACTAAAGCAGGAAATATTCTCAACATAATGTCCGCTAAAGGTCTCAATGATGAGAACAAGTCCTCTGTTATATCTTCCGGTTCCGCTTTAAAACCTATCCGATTACACCGTTCTACCTTTAACTCAACCAAGTGGTTATCAGGATGCGTGATCCTGATAATCACTTCTTTTGTTCCCGAGTCTGCCTCAATTTTAGAAAACGTATGGTTCATTTGAAATGGACCGCTATAATATTGACCGATGAGAAACCAACCGTAACCCCTTGTACCGAGGGGTTACTTGATCTTTTTAAAACGCCAACCTCTGAAACCACCTTTTATGAAAAACACTGCTATTGTAGTTTCACCAACCCTGGTACCGCTAAACACCACCATTACGATCCGTACCAATGAAACCTTTCCCGACAGCACCTACCAGATCACCGATGAAAGCGGCAGAACATTAAGGAAAGGATCCATTACTAAAGGCATTTGCGAATTCTACCTCAGCGTTGCCGGTATGGCCACCGGTAACTACCGTCTTATCATGGGCTCAAGCCAGGAAAGATTCAAAGTGATATAGCCGGACCGTTGTTTGTACTGGGTTTGAATAAAACCCATGAAATATTTCTGGATCGGCTGCCTCCTGTTGTTTTCCTGTAATACGCAAAAAGGCCTCTTCGGCAAACGGACAGCACATGAAAAGTATGCCGACAGGCTGAAGGAATCCGGATTGCATGAAACCGAAATGGGAACGAAGTGGCTGAATGCAGCCCAAAAGGCTCTCACCGCACCGGTTAACATCACCATACCCTTCAGGGAAACAGGATATTTTCCTGCCGACCAACCCATGAGTGCAGGTTATGTATTCGAAGCCACCCGCGGAAGAACAATAGAAATTTCGCTGGAGGTTACGCCGAATGGCGCTGCTATTTTCATCGACTTATATTCCCTACTGGGCAATGAACCGAAACATGAGCGGTCATCCGACTCCGCCGGAATTATAAAATTTGAGATCGAAGAAACGGGTCGCTATCTAATTAGATTGCAGCCGCAATTGTTAGAAAGCCGCGGATATACCCTGTCCATTACAACCGCGCCTTCCCTGGCCTATCCTCTCCCAAAAGGAACAGGCAGGATCCAGTCGTACTGGGGCGCACAGCGTGATGGCGGCGCACGCAGTCATGAAGGGATCGACATCTTCGCCGCGAGAAACACAGCCGCACTTGCTGCCGCAGATGGACGGATCACCCGTGTTGGAGAAAACAATCTCGGCGGAAATGTGATCTTCATGCGGCCGGAAAAAAGAAACATCAGTCTCTATTATGCGCATCTTGAAAAGCAACTTGTAAGTTCGGGACAAACTGTAAAAGCCGGCGACACCATCGGCCTCATCGGCAATACCGGGAATGCACGCTCCACCCCGCCGCATCTTCATTTCGGGATATATGCCTCAGGCGGTGCAATTGATCCCCTGCCCTTTGTGGATCCTGGAAAGCGGTCACCGCCTGCCATCACTGCGAATACTAAAATGCTGGGCGATACATTACGCCTTAACCGTTCATTTCAGGGCATAGAAAACCAGACCCCTGTACGTGTTCTGGCTGCACAGGCTGATAACTATAAGATAGTGTTGCCTGGCGGAGAACATGCTGTAGTTCCCAGGGAAGCCCTCTCCGCAACCGGAACAACCATAAGAATAAATGAAGTGAAACAGATGTTAAGTAACCCGGCTCAACCCGCTGCATTCATACAACAGGTTGAACCAGGCACTTATCCTCTTGTGGGGAAGTATAATAATTTTGCCCTCGTGAAGGCCGGCAACTATACCGGGTGGATCAGCCTTTGATCCCTGCCATCGTGGTACATTCCTCTGCGCAAGCCCTGCAGATCTCCGCACATTCCCGGCAGTGTTCATTATCATGCTTTGCGCACTCTTCAGCACATTCCTCGCACATCTCCGCGCATAGCCTGCATAATTCCTGCGCCCGTTCGCTACCCAGGCTCATCAACTGCGCAGCAGCATAACACATTGCTGCGCATTCCATATCGAGCTGAACACATCGGGCCATCATCTTCACATCCTCTTCCTGCAGGCACATGCTTGAACAGTGATTACACATTGCCGCGCACCGGAGGCAGGCTTCAATACAAACTTTATAGGTGTGATATCCTTTCATATTCCTTTTTAAAATGGAACACAATCATTACACCAATTATTTCAGTTTGAACCGGAAGCCCCCATAGAACATTCTTTCTGTAAGCGGACCCCAGATCATTGAAGCATCAAAATATTCCCCGAATGCATCTTCCGGGGCAATGATGGCCTTCTCCTGGAAATAATTCCCAAGATTTTCAACGCCTAAATACAATTCAAAATTCTTCTTCTTTCCAAAAGAACGGGTTGCCTGTGCATTCATGGTAACATATGAGGGTGAACGCTCCGCAAGCCGGTATTGTACAGGATTTTCTTTTGTAGAAGGCAGGCGTTTATCACCGATATAGTTCATGGTATAGTCGAACTTCCAGTTCTTCACTTCATAGGCCAGGTTCATGAAACCGCGATGCGCTGCAGTGAACGGCCTTTGCTTCAGCTCACCGTTAAAAGTGCTCTTCACATCAAACCAGCGGTAGGCCAGCCTTACATCTAACGCCTTTACAGGTATGAAGGAGATCTCTGCCTGGAAGCTATTTGAATAGGATCTGCCATCCAGGTTATAAAAAGAAATGAACCGCGGATCTTCAACATCAACCACTACCTGGTTCTCAAAATCGTTCCTGAAAAAATCAACGCTGAGCATTGCTTCGCGGTTAAAGAGCCTGAGCTTTTGGTCCACGCTGATGCCGTTATTCCAGGCAACTTCCGGCTTTAGTCCTGCACCAATGGTAAGTTGCCTGCTGCTGATGAAGTATCCCAGGTTCTCTGCAAAAATATTGGCCGTCCGCTGGCCCCTGCCTGCATTCAGTCGCACAATTGTTCCCTTCAACGGTTCGTACCGTATGTTCAAACGCGGTGTGATAAATCCTCCATAAAGGTTATGATCATCACCACGCAAACCGGCTACCAGGTTAAACTTGTCTGCCGGCGACCATGTATATTCAAAGAAGGCACCGGGAACGATCTCATCCCGGTCGAAAGGCGCATGATGAAACAATTCCCTGAAGCGGTCGTTTGAATAACTGAAACCCGCACGGTATTTATGTTTGCTGTTTCCCAGGATATCCTGGTAGATCAGGTTCGCGTACAGGCTGCGCTGGCTGGCATTATATTCCGCCAGGCCAAAGTAGGCATCCTGGTCGTGTTGTGAAGCAGAAAGCTGCAGGCTGATGCTCCTGTATTTCTTTGCCGGGAAAATATAACCGATCTTTCCAAAGCCTTCCCACCTTTCTGCATTTATTCCTCCACCATAATGATCTGCCCGGATCTTATGCGAAGGTTCATGCATCAGTACGCCGGCAGTCTTTTTATCAGTAAGGTATTTACCGCCGAACTGGAACATGAGTCCTTTATTGTCATTATAGTACCAACGATTCATTACAGTGAACAGGTTCCCCGTAGGCTGATCGCGGAAGCCATCATCATTCCCATCCATCTTGTTCTCAAGGAAGGCATCATGCAACAGCACCATGGTGCTCCATCTTGCACCTAACTTTTGCGCGTAATTAAGGTTCAGGTCTGTCTTGCCCTGGCTGTTCACATAGCCATTTATATAAAGTCTTTCTGCAGTCTCGGGTTTTTTCAGTTCTACGTTTATCTGTCCTGCAATACTCTCGAAACCGTTCACTACAGATCCTGTCCCTTTCATCAACTGGATGCTTTCCACCCAGGTTCCTGAAATGGTATTAAGCCCGACGGGTGTGGCGATACCGCGCGGACCCGGCATATTCTCAACCGTGAGTTGTACATAGTTTCCTGCCAGTCCAAGAAGTTGGATCTGCTTCGCACCTGTAACGGCATCATTATAGGAAACATCCACCGAAGGATTTGTCTCAAAGCTTTCGCTGAGGTTGCAGCATGCTGCTTTTAAAAGCTCCCTCGACGTCATGGTATTGATCCGGAAAGGGTTTGCCGAATTGATATAAGAACTTCTTAACCGTGCCATCACCTTTACTTCGGCAAGGGCATCATTGGGGTTCAGCACTATGCTCAGGTGATTTTTATCCTTTACATCGAGGGTGTCTGGTGCAAAGCCCGCATAGGAGATGACAATTTCAGAAGCATTCTTTTGAACGGGTAATTTAAAAACACCGTTCTTATCGGTAGCGGTACCGGTAGTGCCGTTAAGCCAGGTTACCGAAGCGCCTTCCAGCGGGGTGAATGTTCCTTTTTTGTCTTCGGTTACGATCACGCCATGCAATAAAGTTTCCTCGCTGTCATGTTCCTCTTCCTCAACTTCATCGCCATGAACGGCTATGTCGCGGTAGAGGCAGCAATCGGGAAGTGCTTTATAATCGGCTTCAGTTGCCTTGTATAGTTCTGCATCGTGGCCTGCATCGGCAGCCATCTTTTGCAGTTTCTCGGCTGTGAATTTTGCAGGATCGTATGAAATCGTTACCTGCTGTGTGTTGATATCCCAGTCGGCAGACTGTATGCCCTTCTTCTTGTACGTCTTTTCGATACGGTCTTCGCACATTCCGCAGGCGCCGCTTACCTTAAAAGTAGTTGTAGTGTAGTTCTGTGCGGCTGCCGGACTTCCGGCAACCAGCAATGCGATCAATATCGCAAGTGTATATCGGTTCATTGTTTCAGTAAATTTTCTTTTATAAATGAATAGTCATTTACAAAAGATCAGATCCTGAAAACGCGGTTCATTAAATAAATGGGAACTGATAATGGCGGAGGTGGCCCCGGAACATGGAATGCATTACCAATGACTGTATAAACGGTCCTGTTTTGTATGGCTTCAACTGCCGGCAAAAGTGCAGGCTGCACAGAAACGTTGGCTATTTCTGCTATTACATTACCGGGAAGTGTTGCGGGGCTGACGATGCAGCAATCGGAAACTTTATTTCCATCACAGCATTCCTTATGCGTGTTTATTTCTACCGACTTCAGCTTACCGCAGCAGAAATGCAGTTGCAGCGATAATCCTGAAGAGCCGAGGGAGAACAGGCATAAAAGACATATGGAAAGGATCCGTGTCATTGACGAAGCAAATTTACGGAATTTCGAAATACGCATGGCGATATGGAAGGGTTTCTCACAGATTATCTAAGATAATACACAAATTTCACGGATACCTGCGCAGATCTGCGTATAGATCAGCGTGCATCTGCGGGAACCCTTGAAAAACGAAAAGCTATTTAAGATCCTCACTTCCAAACGAAAGCGGCAGCAGCGCAGAGATATTGTCTAATATGATCACCGGCCCTTCAATACCACCGAGGACCAGCCGTATGGGGTGCCCCACCCGTCCTTCATATTCCTTTAATGTTTGCCGGCAGATGCCGCAGGGCGTGATGGGCTTATCGCTTATACCATGTACGGCGCGGTAGCTGATGGCGATGGTATCGATGGCTACGCCCGGGTAAAGCGTGGCGGCAACGGAAAGCAACGTTCTTTCTGCGCAGATGCCTACCGGGAAGGAAGCATTCTCCTGGTTGGTGCCGGTGATGATCTCACCGTTGGCGAGCCGTGCAGCCGCTCCTACATGAAAATTACTGTATGGCGCATAGGCATTGTCGGTAGCAGCAAGCGCGGTCTCAAGCAGCGACCTGTCGGCATCATCGAGAGACGATGCTGAATCATGCTGCATATAGGTAATACTAAGGGTCGTTTTATTCATCCGATAAAAAATCCTCCCGGGTTATCGGGAGGATAGCTCAAAATACAAAAATTTATTCTATTTAATGGAACGGAACAGGCGGTTCCAGCGCGGACCTTTCTCCCAACTGAACCAGATGAGCGATGCCTTACCTACCACGTGGTCTTCAGGAACAAAACCCCAGTAGCGGCTGTCGAGCGAATTATGCCTGTTATCTCCCATCATGAAATAATAATCCATTTTGAAAGTGTACGACGTTGCTTCCTGCCCGTTGATGAAATATTTTCCGTTGCGTTGCTCCAGTTTATTTCCTTCATACACTTCTATACATCTTCCATAAATAACCATGTTCTCCGGCGTCAGTTCTATCTTTCCGCCTTTGGCGGGAACCCAGATGGGGCCGTAGTTGTCGGCGCTCCAGTGCTTTGCGGTATCATAATGCGGGAACATTTCATCATACTGGCTGATGTATGGTTCTATTGAAAATCCCTGCGGCAGTTTCAGCGATGCTTTTTCTTTATTGGTGATGTTCACCAGGGTTGTTCCGGCATTTACCTGGATCTTATCGCCCTGGTCCTCCCTCACCTTTATACCCATGTCTTCAAGCAATTCTTCTGACAGGTATTGGTTCTGCGGAACGGTGAACTGGTAATAATGTTCCGATGCCGGGAATTCTTCCTGCGGGGTTCCGTTCACGATCACCTTGCCGTTCACCACCTGGAGATTATCACCGCCGATGGCCACACAGCGTTTGATGAAGTTCTCGCGCTTATCTACGGGGCGTGTTATGATCAGGTCGCCATAGTCTTGCCAAACCCTTTCCCTGCCTATCTCCCGCACCGCCTGGTAATAGGTCTTCCTGCTGCCGAAATTAATTTCATCATTGATCAGGGTATCATTCACCGGGAAGTTGAACACCACGATATCGTTCCTTTTCACCGGTCGTGCAAACCAGCGCTGGTAAGGAATGTAAAGCGCCTCGCTGTACGATCTTGAATTGGTGATGGGCATGGTATGATGCACGAACGGCATGGCCAGCGGGGTGTTTGGTATCCGCGGACCATAACTGAACTTGCTTACGAAAAGAAAATCATTCACCAGGAGGGTCTTCTCCATTGATGGTGTCGGAATGGTATATGCTTCAAAGATGAAGGTGCGGATGATGGTGGCAGCAACAACGGCGAACACCGCTGCGTCGATCCATTCCCTGATCACCGTCTTCTTATAATTGCTCACCACCAGCTTGCCGGCAAAGCGTTCATTCTTCGAGAAACCGAGGTATGGAAAATAGAACATCGGGAACAGCACCGCCGCTGCATGATGCCAGAAGCCGAACCTGCCGAAGTGTTCAACAAATTTTATCGTGATCCAGATGGTGATGAACTGTCCTGCAATGGGGATGAACTGCAGGAAGAACCAGAACTTTTTCAGCTCCATCTTTTCCACCATGCACCAGGTATTATAGAAAGGGATCAGTGCCTTCCATGGTTCTATCCCCGCTTTTCTGAACATGCCATACATGCCGATATGCCAGCCTATTGCACAAAGGATAAGAATGATCCAGCCTATACTCATAAAACAGATTTTCGCAAAAGTAGGGCTGCTGCGCAGAAAATCTTCACCATTTAACAGCCCTGCCTTTTATTTATAACATTTAACATTAAGCCATGCTGCGCGAAAGCACATGGTTGCCGATATCGGCGAGCGTGATATTTTTCCCGGAGAAGATGATCAGTCGCTCTACCACGTTGCGCAGTTCGCGGATATTTCCTGTCCAGTTGTATTCCTGCAGTGCAGCCATGGCATCGGGGTCTATGGACTTCACCGGTTGGCCATATTCATTAGCGATCAGGTTCAGGTAAAAGTCTACGAGTGTAGGGATGTCTTCCCTGCGCTCATTGAGTGAAGGCACGTGGATGATGATAACACCGAGGCGATGATACAGATCCAGGCGGAAGGTCTTGTCATCAACTTCCTTTAAAAGGTCTTTGTTGGTTGCCGCTATCACGCGTACATCCACATTAATGTCCTTGTCTGCTCCCACCCTCGTGATCTTTCCTTCCTGCAGGGCGCGCAGCACTTTTGCCTGGGCGCCAAGACTCATATCCCCGATCTCGTCGAGGAACAACGTTCCGCCATTCGCCTGTTCAAATTTCCCGATGCGTTGTTTGATCGCGGAGGTGAACGAACCTTTCTCGTGACCAAAAAGTTCGCTTTCGATAAGCTCGCCGGGAATGGCGGCGCAGTTCACTTCCACCATCGGCCCTGAAGCGCGGTTGCTTTTTTCATGGATCCAGCGCGCAACGAGTTCCTTTCCTACACCGTTCTCACCGGTGATGAGAACCCGCGCATCGGTAGGAGCAACTTTTTCGATGGTATCCTTTATCTTGGTCATGGCCGCCCCGTTGCCCACCATTTCCTGCACCTTGCTCACCTTGCGTTTTAGCACCTTGGTCTCGGTAACGAGTTCCTGGCGTTCTATGGCATTGCGGAGGGTGATGAGGAGGCGGTTAAGATCCGGCGGCTTGCTGATATAGTCGAAAGCGCCTTTCTTCACCGCTTCTACGGCGGTATCGATATTGCCGTGGCCGCTTATGATGATAATGGGGGTATCAGGATTTATCTGCCTTGCTTTCTCCAGGAATTCAATTCCGTCCATCTTCGGCATCTTAACGTCGCACAGTACGAGGTCATAGTTGCGGTCGGCGAATTTCTTCATGCCTTCTTCACCATCGCCGGCCTCGTCTATTTCGTATCCTTCAAAGGTGAGGATCTCGGACAGGGTCTTGCGGATGGCTTTTTCATCATCAACGATCAGGATCTTGGGCATAGCATTGTTTTGGTAAAAATAAAGACATTCCTTCCAACCTCCAACCGACTTTGCTTTCTGTGCCGCTCTGTGTTATCTCAGCGCACCTCTGTGTCACAAGCAATGCCTATTACGCCAGGTCGTATAATTGGTTACACAGAGTAGCACCGAACCTGCCTGCGGCAGGCACAGAAAGGCACAGAGAGCTGCCGAAATTTTTTATCGCATAATTATTGAACCCTGAACAATAAACACTAAACAATAAACATTAAACCGGAAGCACAACATAAAATGCCGCGCCCTCTCCCTCCTTTCCTTCAGCATATATCTTTCCGCCGTGGCGCTCCACGATCTTGCGGCAGAGGGAAAGGCCCAGGCCGGTGCCTTCGTATTTGTCTTTTGCATTCAGGCGGGTGAAGGTCTGGAAGATGCGTTCGCCATAATCCTGGTTGAAGCCGATACCGTTGTCGTGCACTTTTATTCTTATATATTGCTGCGCGGGATTAAGATCGAGTTGCACTGCTTCCTCCTTCGGAACTGCTTCCCGGTTAATATTGATCTTCAATGGTTCGCCTGCGCGGGAGAATTTCAGTGAATTGCCAATGAGATTATAGAACAACTGGTAGATCAGTATCGGCGAGCCTTCAATGGCCGGAAGGTCTTTATATGTTATTGTTGCGCCTTTCTGCTGGATGCCGACCTCAAGATCTTCTTCAATGTTCTGCATGATCTCTTCCAGGTCGATCACTTCGCGTGTCTGCTCCAGCGCATCCATGGAGGAATATAGGAGCACCCCGTCGATCATGGAATACATCCGCAGCGATGCGCTCTCGATCTTCAACAAATAATTTGCGGCCTTGTCGGAAAGTTCCTTGCCGAGTTCATCCTTCAGCCTGTGGCAAAAGGTAAGCACCTTCCTTACCGGTTCTTTAAGATCGTGGCTGGCTACGTGTGCGAATTGCTGCAGGTCTTCATTCGAACGCTCCAGTTCTTTTATTATCTGCTCCAGTTTTTGCTCTGACTCCTTCAAGGCATTTGTACGCGACGCCACTTCCTTCTCCAGTTTTTCCGAAAAGGTCTTCTGGGTATGGATATCGGTAAGGGC
Organism: Bacteroidota bacterium; assembly: GCA_023417815.1. GTDB lineage: Bacteria > Bacteroidota > Bacteroidia > Chitinophagales > Chitinophagaceae > Ferruginibacter. Next base: position 98,388 of record JAEZEI010000124.1, read on the forward strand.
TCCCGTCCACTTTATGATCTTGCCTTCCTTATTTCTAATCGGTTCGCCGGAGGCATAATGCCAGCGGTATTCACCCTGCCAGTTCTTCAGGCGCACTTCGTACCGGAATGGGTGGCCTGTCACCGAATCTTTTTGCCAGGCTTCCATAACCCGGCTCCAGTCGTCGGGATGCACCATGGCTTTCCATGCCTGGGAGATCCCTGCGATGCCGGAATATTCCTCCCACCGGCGTGAGCCGTATTCAATATTCCCTTTCAGGTCGCGTATCCAAACCATTTGCGGGAGCGCTTCTGCCAGCGTACGGAAACGCACCTCACTGTCGCGCAGCGCCTCTTCTGTTTTCTTTCTTTCGGTGATGTTCACCAGGATCACCGGGATGCTGCTGTAATCATTGGTGTAAGGGAAGTCGATCCGCAGCAGCACATTATCATATTCGCCGCGCTTGTTCTGGATCACGATCTCCTTCTCCATTCTGCCGCCCCCGGCGGCGATCATCACCAGTTCATCTATGAAGGTGGGAATGGTATCCTTGTTCAGGAACTGTTTCAGTCCCTTCACCAGGTCTTCCTTTGTGCCGCCCCATAATTCGAGCGCGGCCTCATTCACATCACGGATCTCCACGGTGTCGATGATGGAGAATAATTCTTCCGGGTGCTGGTCGAAATAAGTGCGTACATCGGTGACGCCTTTATTCAGCAGTTCGGTTATACGTTCTTTTACGCCAGAGAAATCCTCTTCCCATTTTGCGATGGGAGAATTCTGGAAGAGTTGCCGGTAGCGTTGTTCGCTCTTACGAAGATTTTCTTCAAGCAGCAGTTGATCATTGCGGGCATGCACCTTTTCTGTTACGTCGTGGCCCACCGCCATAACTCCCGAGGCATCTTTTGAACCGTTCTCGTAAAAAGGTTTGTAAACGAAATCGAAGAACAGTTGTTCTTCCCTGCCGTTGCGCACGAGAGTTATGGGAAATTCATAAGCATGGAAAGATTTGCCGGTGCGCATCACATCATCGAGCAGTTCACGGTAGCCCTGGCCATTCAGTTCGGGGATGGCTTCGAACATTGGTTTGCCGATCACGTCGGCTGTGCGGCCCCATACCTCGAGGAGATTTTCGTTGGCGAGTTCGATCACGTAGTCGTAACCCCTTACAATACCGATGGTGACCGGCGACTGCATGAATATGTCGTACGACCTGTTGAGGCTGCCAATATTATCCGGATCCATATTGCTATTGTGCATAAGTCAGCTTGTTCTAAAGGTACATGAATCAACATTATGAAAATGCGGCACCGTAAATGGGAATAAGGTTTTACCTTTGCCCTCCGAATTTCGGGATGTAGTCCCGCTGAGCGGGACACACGCCTGGTAGTTTTTTCGGGTTCTGGTAGTTTTTTTCGGGGATGTAGTCCCGCTGAGCGGGACACACGTCTGGTAGTTTTTTCGGGGATGTAGTTTTTTTCGGGATGTAGTCCCGCTGAGCGGGACACACGTCTGGTAGTTTTTTCGGGATGTAGCGCAGCCCGGTAGCGCACACGTCTGGGGGGCGTGGGGTCGCAAGTTCGAATCTTGTCATCCCGACCAAAAAGAAAGCCTTTGCGAAAGCAAGGGCTTTCTTAAAAGATTCCGGTTATTATATTGGTGAGTCAAGGAATGTG
>JAEZEI010000042.1 GCA_023417815.1 Bacteroidota bacterium
CTGGTCTCCGACACGACCACCGGGTCGGGCTACGCCTACCTCAACGAGCGCGGCCAGCTCGCCCTGCTCGCCGCCTCGAACCGGCGCACCGCGACTCGGCTGCTGTGGGCGGTGCTCGCCGAGGGCGCCGAGCGCGCGACCGTCCACCACCTGACCGGCGCCAACCAGTGGGCCCTCGACGTTGGCTTCACCGCCGGGCTCGCGCTCCACCAGGAGGGATATCTCGCGCTGCGCGGGATGAAGCCGCCCTCGCCGTACGTTCACCATGGTGCACTGCTCTGACGCGAGCACCTGACAAATAGGATGTGCACCATGACCACCGTGGACCTCCCGCTCCTGCTGCTCGGCCGTGGCGTCGACCTCAACAGCGAGCGGGGCGTCGAGTGCCCGGGTGACCTGCCCGCCGCGTCCGACCCGGACCTGGTCGCACGCGCCCGCGCCGCCAAGGAGGCGCTCGGCGAGCGGGTCTTCGTCCTGGGCCACCACTACCAGCGCGACGAGGTCATCCAGTTCGCCGACGTCACCGGCGACTCCTTCAAGCTCGCCCGCGAGGCCGCGGCCCGTCCGGACGCGGAGTTCATCGTCTTCTGCGGTGTGCACTTCATGGCCGAGTCGGCCGACATCCTCACCAGCCCGCAGCAGCAGGTGATCCTGCCCGACCTGGCCGCCGGCTGCTCGATGGCCGACATGGCGCGGCTGACCCAGGTCGAGCTGGCCTGGCAGGCGATGGTCGACGCCGGCGTCGCCGACAGTGTCGTCCCGGTGACCTACATGAACTCCTCGGCCGACATCAAGGCCTTCTGCGGTCGCAACGGCGGCGTGGTCTGCACCTCGAGCAACGCCGAGGTCGCCCTGGGCTGGGCCTTCGACCAGAAGCCGGACGCTCCCGGCGGCGCCAAGGTCCTCTTCCTCCCCGACCAGCACCTCGGCCGCAACACCGCCGTGCTCCAGATGGGCCTCACGCGCGACGACTGCGTCGTGTGGGACCCGCACCGCCCGGGCGGTGGCCTCACCGTCGAGCAGCTGCGCGACGCGAAGATGATCCTCTGGAAGGGCCACTGCTCGGTGCACGGCCGCTTCTCCGCGGAGGTCGTCGACGAGCTCCGTGCCACGATCCCCGGCGTCAACATCCTGGTGCACCCCGAGTGCAAGCACGAGGTCGTGCTCAAGGCCGATCTGGTCGGCTCGACCGAGTTCATCATCAAGACGATCGAGGCCGCCCCTGCCGGCTCCTCGTGGGCGATCGGGACCGAGCTCAACCTGGTCAAGCGGCTCGCCGCCGCCCACCCGGACAAGCAGATCTCGTTCCTGGACAAGACCGTCTGCTACTGCTCGACGATGAACCGCATCGACCTCCCCCACTTCGTGTGGGCGATGGAGGCGCTGGTCGAGGGCACGGTCGTCAACCGGATCGAGGTCGACGCCGAGACCGAGCGGTGGGCGCTGGTCGCGCTCGAGCGGATGCTGGCCCTGCCGGGCCGGGGCGCCGCTCCGGCCGCCCAGGACTGAGGCGGGAGCGGCTCAGAGCCCGGGCGCGCCCCACACGGCCAGCCACCGGCTGAGGTCCTGCTCGACCGGCAGCTCGTCGGCCAGCGCGTCGCGCGCCTGGATCTCGAGCAGGTTGTAGCGCAGCCGCTGCCCGGGCTTCGGGGCGACCGGATAGAACGACGCCTGCTTGTAGAGGTAGACCAGCCCGACCTTGCGCCCGGCGGCGTCGGCGAAGGGCACCAGCGAGCAGAGCAGCGCCGGCCCGAAGCCCTGTGCCTCCAGCGAGGTGTTCACCGCGTGCAGGTCGGTCACCAGCCCCGAGATGTCCTCCGGGTCGTGCCGGTTGAGCAGCCACGTGAACCCGAACTCGTCCTGGGTCACCTCCACCGCGGGGGCGTCCGGGTCGGCGTCGAGCAGGGCGACCACGTCGTCCTGGGTCTGCTGGAAGGCGACCCCCGAGGCTGCGCGGTAGCAGACCGCCCCGTCCCCTGTCGGCAACAGGCCCAGCTCGGTCTGCAGGGTGATCGCTGCGCTCGGCACCGAGAACAGCACGTCGAGGTTGGCCGGCTTGGGCTTGGATCGGCCGGTGATCACGTCCCAGAAGCCCATCAGATCGCGGGCCTGTTGAGCTCGGCCTGGATCTTCGCCAGCTGTTCGAGCCGCTGCTCGAGGCTCGGGTGGGTCGAGGTCAGCGTCCGCAGCGACACCCCGCGCACGGCGGGGGCGATGAAGAACGCGTTCATCGGCTGGGACTGCCGCAGGTCCCGGTCCGGGATCTGGTTGATGTCGCCGGTGATCTTCTGCAGCGCCGAGGCGAGCGCCTGCGGCTTCATCGTCAGGTAGGCGCCGGCCCGGTCGGCCGAGAGCTCCCGGTAGCGCGAGAGCAGCTTGAGCAGCAGGAAGCTGACGGCGTAGGTGACCAGGCTGACCACGAGCACGACCAGCCAGACCGGCAGGCCGTTGTTGTTGTCGCGGCGACCGCCGCCGAAGATCGCGCCGTACTGCGCGCCGCGGCTGAGCATGGCGGCGACGATGCCGGCCGAGGACGCCACCGTCATCACCAGGACGTCGCGGTGCGCGACGTGGGAGAGCTCGTGGGCGAGCACGCCCTCGAGCTCCTCGGCATCGAGGCGCCGCAGGATGCCGGTGGTCACGACGACGACCGAGCGGCTCGGCGAGCGGCCGGTGGCGAACGCGTTGGGCAGGTCGGTGTCGGCGATGCCGACGCGCGGCTTGGGCATGTCGGCCAGCGCGCACAGACGGTTGATCATCTCGTGCAGCTCGGGCGCCTGCTCCGGGCTGACCTCACGCGCGCGCATCGCTTTCATGGCGACGGTGTCGGAGATGTACCACTGGAACCACACCACACCGAGGCCGATGATCGCGATGAACGGCGCCCAGCCGACCGGCATGATCGCGATCAGGATCGCGATGAGACCGACGAAGAGGGCACCCAGCAGGAAGATGACCGAGGTCATCCGGGCGGTGAGCCCCTTGTCACCGACGAAACGAGATCGAGCCATGACTCGATTCTTGCCGAGCCCTGGTTACGGCGCCTGGTTGCCGTCGGCCCGCGGCTGCTCGACGGCCTCGGGCTCGGCGCGCAGGATGTCGCCGCCGTCCTCGGAGGCCTCGATCGCCTGCGGGGGCGGCGGGTTCTTGCCGGCCTTGAGGGCGGCGAGCTCGGACTCCACGTCGGCCTGCGAGCTGAGCGCGTCGAGCTCGCGGGAGATGTCGTCGCCCGGCCCGGCGGTCACGTCGTCGAGCGCGCCGGAGGCGATCAGCTCGTCGATGGCGCCGGCGCGGGCCTGCATCTGCGCGGTCTTGTCCTCGGCGCGCTGGATGGCCTGGCCGACGTCGCCGAGCTCGTCGCCGATGCCCGACATCGCCTCGTTGATGCGCGTCTGCGCCTCGGCGGCGGTGTAGGTCGCCTTGATCGTCTCCTTGCGCGTGCGGAACGCCTCCACCTTGGCCTGGA
>JAEZEI010000027.1 GCA_023417815.1 Bacteroidota bacterium
ACACCAGATAGTGCCAATATCAGCATCGCCGCCGCCCCGCCTGCCGTGACGAGGCGTCCGGTATCATCCAGGAACAGCGAGCGATGCAGGTTTGTAAGCCACCGCTCGGACGGGGCCGGATCCGCAGGCGCGATGTCATTTCCGGTTGACGGATCGATCACGGCCGCTCCGGGCGTACCGCCATCGAACCAGTAGGCGGTGATCCTTCCGGAAGGCGCGCGGCGGATCTGCTCGACCCCCGGATGTCGTTCCGCTACGAGCGTCGCCAGCTCCGCTACGGTTTGTCCTGCGTCCGCCTGCGGCGCCGATAGGCGCTCGATCGCAGGAAAGACGGACAGGGCCGCCCCGCTGATCGCGAGCAAGGTCAGGAGGGCAAGAGCGAGAAGCCCCGGCCAGCGATGAAGCATGCGGATCATGACCTGTCCTCACATGCCGTAGGCGAAGCTTGCCACGTAGCGGCGGCCGGAAACCGGTGTGCCCGCGCCTGCTGCCGTAAGAGGTACGGCGACCTCGTTGGGGCTGTCGCGCATGTCTTCGACCGCAGCATCGACATGCAGGGTGTAACCTGCATCGAACAGGGCATCCGCCAAGTCCAGCGTGATTTCGAGCGTTCGGCCCGCGCCGACACTGGCACCGGTGATTCCGTTGATCTGCGCCGGCTCCCCACCGGTCGCCCGATACCAGTCGCTCAGATGCTCATAGTACTTGGACTTCCCGCCGGCCATCCACAGGCTGCCGACATAGGCGCCGGAGGCATCGGTGACATAAAATGCCAGGTAGGCTCCATCGCCACCGTAGTTGCTGAGCGTTGTGGTCAAGGTAACCGGCCGAGCCGTTGCAAGGGCCGGCAGGGTGGTGAGGGCGGTTGTCAAGGCAAGTGCTGCGAGGAGAGCTCTCATGTTGCATTCCTTTCTTGTTACAGCTGGGGACTACTTCACCTGCACCTGGGGCGGAGTGCCGGTCCCGAAGAGGATGTTCTTGGGCGGTTCGCCGGTGCCGGAAGGGACCGGCCCGGGCGCACGCCGCCGCCGATCGTCGTCATCATCATCGTCATGATCATCGTCTTCATGATCATCGTCGTCGTCGTGATGATCGCGGCGCGAGGTCTCGCGGTGGCGCTCTCGACTTGACCGATCGTCGCTGCTCGCCACCTCAAAGGGCAAGCTGCGCCACCCGTCCACCAAGGCCGCCGTGGATGGACGCGATGCGCTGTCAGGCCTGTCGTCGGCGCGTGTCACGCTCCAGACCGGCACACCGACTGCGACGGCCAGTGCCGTGGAGGTGAACAGAATTGCAGCAATCTTCTTCATGGCAGGATCTCCTTTGGTCTGCTGGTGACCATCCTGGATCCGCGACCTGAGGCTTTGCTGACGGGTTTGCGGTTTTTGCTTCAGGTCGGCGTCAGGAAGATGAACCCGCCGAGGGCAAACCGTGTCGGATGTGCGGGACGCTGCTCAGTGCCGATGGAAGGAGAAAGAGACTTGGTTCGCACCTGACGGCACCGGTCGACATTTGCGCGCTGTGAAGGAGCGTCTCGTCTCGTCGCTTCGCCCCGTCCATAGGAAGCTCGAACCGGTCGTGAACGAGTATCCGCCGGAGCGGCTGGGGTTGTCAGCGACTCCGGTATAAGTAAGGAATCCGCTCAGTTCATTTGTCGCTGCGCCCGTTCCGGCCGCGACCTTCCTGTTTGTATTCGAGCTCCATGACCTGAAGCGTGCTGGGATGAACCGTCACTTCGATGCGTCGGCCCTGTCCGTCCGTGCCATCGATCTCGTAACAGCCGTCGTCGATCTTGATGCGCCGAACGGTCCAGCCTTTTTCGAGGGCAAGGCGCTGGACCGCTTCCCGCGGCTGCCACTCGGCCATCGGGACGAAGCAATCATCGTCTGCAACGGCTATGCCGGCAGGAAAGGCCGCGACAAAAGCGAGAATTGTCAGTGTCTTCTTCATGAGGATAACTTCCATGGCGGCCACTTGAGCACTGTATGCGTGACGAAGCTGACGGCATCCTTAAGCTCTGGAAGCAACAGCTTCAGTTCCGTGTCAGCCAGACGGATCATTGGTCTTGCCGACATTAGGGGAGTTCCAATGCGAATCCTGCTGATCGAAGACGACACAGTGCTGGGCGCCGCCGTGCGCGACCAGATCATGGCTGACGGCCACTCTGTCGATTGGGTCACGCGTCTGGATGCTGCAAGTGATGCAACCAAAGGCGCGGTCTACGATCTGATCCTGCTTGATCTGATGCTACCCGACGGGCGTGGGATCACCTTCCTGAAAACCCTGCGGTCCCACGGCTCTGCCACGCCGGTGATCATCCTGACGGCGCTGGATCAGGTCTCCGACCGGATCGAGGGGCTGAACGCTGGCGCCGATGATTATCTCGTAAAGCCGTTCGACCTTGCGGAACTTTCCGCACGGATTGGATCCGTCGCCCGCCGTTATTCCGGCAATCCCAATCCGATTGTGGTTCATGGCACCCTCGAAATCGATCTTGCGGCGCGGAGTGTCCATCGAGAAGGGAAACCGGTTCCTCTGACGGCGCGGGAATGGGCTCTTTTTGAGGCCTTCCTATCCCGGCCTGGCCAGCTTCTGTCGAAGGCGCAACTGGAAGAGAAGCTCTATGCATTCGATGCCGACGTGGAGAGCAACACCATTGAAGTTCACGTCAGCCGGCTGCGCAAGAAACTTGGCCCTCAGGTGATCGATACCGAACGGGGTCTCGGTTATCGGCTCGGCAGGCCATGAGACCGCTGCGAAGCCTCCAGACCCGCCTCGGGCTTTCAGTCGGAATATTGCTGACCCTTCTGTGGC
>JAEZEI010000056.1 GCA_023417815.1 Bacteroidota bacterium
TGAGCCATGATGCCGATGTTGCGGTAGCGTTCTATGGGAGTCTTACGTGCCACTTTAGTAACCCGATCTTAAGTGTTTAATGTTCAGTGTTTAGTGGAAGGCGTGATCGCAGGTCGATTACATTCACACTCAACACTAAACATCGACTTCAGAAGCGATAGTGCGAGAACGCCTTGTTCGCTTCGGCCATACGGTGCACTTCCTCGCGCTTCTTCATCGCGCCGCCGCGACCTTCCGCCGCTTCCGAAAGCTCGCTCGCCAGGCGCGCCTGCATCGACTTCTCGCCACGCCCGCGCGCTGCGTCGCGCAGCCAGCGCATCGCGAGCGCCATGCGGCGGATCGGACGCACCTCGACCGGCACCTGATAGTTGGCACCGCCGACGCGACGGCTCTTGACTTCCACCATCGGCTTCACGTTGTTGAGCGCCTGGGTGAACACCTCGAGCGGCTCCTTGCTGCTCTTTTTCCTGATCGTGTCGAGAGCACCATAAATGATGCGCTCGGCGACCGACTTCTTGCCGCCGGTCATCAGGACGTTGATGAACTTCGACACGTCCTGGCTCGAATACTTCGGATCCGGCAGCACTTCGCGCTTCGGGACTTCTCTACGTCGCGGCATAGTTAACTCAGTGTTTAATGGTTAGTGCTTGGTGATGAGTGGAATGCAGTTCATGCAACACTCAACATCGCGCGCCTGGCGGCTACGCTGCCTTGGCGCGTTTGGCGCCATACTTGGAACGCCCCTGTTTCCTGTCTTTGACGCCGGCGGTATCGAGGCTTCCGCGCACGACGTGGTAACGCACACCCGGCAGGTCCTTGACGCGGCCGCCGCGGATCAGAACCACCGAGTGCTCCTGCAGGTTGTGGCCCTCGCCGCCGATGTAGCCGATCACTTCAAAGCCGTTGGTGAGCCTCACTTTGGCGACTTTGCGCAGCGCCGAGTTCGGTTTCTTCGGAGTGGTCGTGTAAACGCGAGTGCACACACCACGGCGTTGCGGCGAGCCGGCGAGCGCCGGCACCTTGCTCTTGGTTCTCGGGGCCCGGCGCGGCTTGCGCACCAGCTGGTTAATCGTCGGCATAAGTCGTTTCGTCCAGTTGCGTCTTGTTGTGTGACCTTCGTCTACCGGTCGCCCAAAAAAGCGGGGACGGCGTCGCCACCGTCCCGGCCCTGTAATCCTCGAGTTTTGTCCCGCGAGCACCGGTGCCTGGAAGTCCGCCATGTGAGCTTCTGGCGGCGCACGGCCTGCGCGGTAAAAAGAAGCGGGATTTTAGTGGCTTACGCTTTTCAGTGTCAATACATACTGCGTACGTCGCAAAGTGAAAACCTACTTTGCGCCGGACTGCGTTTTCGTCGCAAAGTGCACCCCTACTTTGCGCCGGTCCAATTTGCGTCGGAGCTCCGGGCGGCCGAGCGCTTCGACGGCGGTAACTACTACTTCTACGAAACACCGAGCGGCAAGATCCCCGGGTCGGTTCTTCGTAAGGTCTTGCTCTTACTCCACGAAGGCGCCGGGCCGCCCCAAGCCTTCGTGTCTAACTCTGCTCTTCCGGCCAAAAGTAGGGTTTTACTTTTGGACGTTGCTTGCCGGCCAAAAGTAGGTTTCCACTTTTGGACGTTGCTTTGCCGGCCGAAAGTAGGTTTCCACTTTCGGCCGAATCGTTACTCGATGATCTTGGCGACGACCCCGGCACCGACCGTGCGGCCGCCTTCGCGGATCGCAAAGCGCAGGCCCTCTTCCATCGCGATCGGCTGGATCAGCGCCACCGTGATCGAGATGTTGTCTCCGGGCATCACCATCTCGGTGCCCTTCGGCAACTCGATCGAGCCCGTCACGTCCGTCGTCCTGAAGTAAAACTGCGGCCGATAACCGTTGAAAAACGGCGTGTGACGACCACCCTCGTCCTTCGAGAGCACGTAGATCTCCGCCGTGAACTTCGTGTGCGGGGTGATCGAGCCCGGCTTCGCCAGCACCTGGCCGCGCTCCACTTCCTCGCGCTTCGTGCCGCGAAGCAGCACACCCACGTTATCCCCCGCCTGACCCTGGTCCAGGAGCTTCCTGAACATCTCCACACCGGTGCACACCGTCTTCACCGTCGCCTTCAGGCCCACGATCTCGATCTCTTCGCCCACCTTGATCACACCGCGCTCCACCCGGCCCGTCACCACCGTGCCGCGGCCCGAGATCGAAAACACGTCCTCCACCGGCATCAGGAACGGTCCGTCCAGCGCGCGCTTCGGCTCCGGGATGTAGCTGTCCAGGGCGTCAGCGAGCTTCATGATCGCCCCTTCGCCCATCTCGCTCGTGTCGCCTTCCAGCGCCTTTAGCGCCGAGCCGATGATGATCGGCGTGTCGTCCCCAGGAAAATCATACTTCGACAAAAGCTCCCGAACCTCCATCTCCACCAGCTCGAGCAACTCCTTGTCGTCGACCATGTCCGCCTTGTTCATGAACACCACCATGTACGGCACACCCACCTGGCGCGCCAACAAAATGTGCTCTCGCGTCTGCGGCATCGGACCGTCCGCAGACGACACCACCAGGATCGCTCCGTCCATCTGCGCCGCACCCGTGATCATGTTCTTCACGTAGTCCGCATGGCCCGGGCAGTCCACGTGCGCGTAGTGACGGCTCTTCGTCTCATACTCCACGTGCGAGGTGTTGATCGTGATCCCGCGCGCCTTCTCCTCCGGCGCGTTGTCGATCTGGTCGTAGCCCTTCGCCTCGCCGCCAAACTTCTTCGACAGCACCATCGTGATCGCCGCCGTCAGCGTCGTCTTACCGTGGTCTACGTGTCCGATCGTCCCAACGTTTACGTGCGGCTTCGTACGCTCGAATTTACCCTTGGCCATACATATCCTTTTCGTCCGAAAGTGAAAACCTACTTTCGGCCGCTCAAAATTTGCGTCAAAGCTCCGGGCGGCCGAGCGCTTTGGCGCGGAAACATCAACGAAACACCGAGCGCAATGCGTACCACTCGGTTCTTCGTTGCCCTTTCTCCAACAAAGGCGCTCGGCCGCCCGGAGCCTTTGTTGCCTAACTTGCCGCTTCGCTCAAAAGTAGGTTTCTACTTTTGAGCGGTATCCTTACCCGTGTACTTGTTGATGATCGCCTCAGCGACGTTCTTGGGCGCTTCGGCGTAGTGCTTGAACTCCATCGAATACGTTGCGCGCCCCTGTGAGAGCGAACGCAGCGTCGTCGAATAACCGAACATCTCCGCCAAAGGCACCTCCGCTTTCACCGCCTTGCCTCCGCCCACCATGTCTTCCATGCCCTGGATCATGCCGCGGCGCGAGTTGAGGTCACCCACGACGTTACCCATGAAGTCCTCGGGCGTCTCGACTTCGACCGACATGATCGGCTCGAGCAGCGTCGGATTCGCGCGACGCATGCCTTCCTTGAAAGCGATCGAGCCCGCCATCTTGAAGGCGTTCTCGTTGGAATCGACCTCGTGGTACGAACCGTCGAAGAGCGTGACTTTCACATCGACAACCGGGAAGCCCGCAAGGACACCGTTGGGGAGCGTATCGATGATGCCCTTCTGCACGGCAGGGATGTACTCGCGCGGCACGGAACCGCCCTTGATGGCGTCGACGAACTCGTAGCCCTTGCCCGGTTCCTGCGGTTCCATGCGGATCCACACGTGGCCGTACTGGCCGCGGCCGCCGGACTGCTTGACGAATTTGCCTTCGACTTTCTCGACCGGTTTGCGGATCGTCTCGCGGTAAGCGACCTGGGGCGCGCCCACGTTCGCTTCGACGCCGAACTCGCGCTTCATCCGCTCGACGATGATCTCGAGGTGGAGCTCGCCCATGCCGGAGATGATGGTCTGGCCCGACTCCTCGTCGGTGCGCACACGAAACGAAGGATCTTCCTGGGCGAGGCGGTTCAGTGCCATGCCCATCTTTTCCTGGTCGGCCTTGGTCTTGGGCTCCACGGCTACGTGTATCACCGGCTCGGGGAACTCCATCTTCTCGAGCGTGATGATGTGGTCGGGCGTAGTGAGCGTATCGCCCGTCGTATAGTCCTTCAACCCCACCGCGGCCGCGATGTCACCGGCGCGAACTTCCTTGATCTCGGCGCGCTCGTTCGCATGCATCTGCAGAATCCGGCCGATGCGCTCCTTACGCCCCTTGATGGGGTTGTAGATCGTGTCGCCGGAGTTGACCACGCCCGAGTAGACGCGGAAGAACGTAAGC
>JAEZEI010000075.1 GCA_023417815.1 Bacteroidota bacterium
CGGTCGTTGTAGTTCGGCTTGTAGCCCGGCAGCGTGATCAGACCCACCAGCGCGATCATGATCGTCGCGAACAGAATGCCGGCCGGCCAGCGCACGACGAGCGCGCCCAGCTTGCGCCAGAACCGGATCCGCATGGCCCGCTTGGGCTCGAGGAGCCCGAACCGGCTGGCCACCGTCACGATCGCGGCGCCCAGCGTCAGCGCCGAGACCACCGCCACCACCATCCCGATGGCGAGCGGCACACCCAACGTATTGAAGTAGGGCAACCGGGTGAAGGACAGGCAGAACGTCGCGCCAGCGATCGTCATGCCTGAGGCCAGCACCACATGGGCGGTTCCGCCAAACATGGTGTAGTAGGCCGCTTCTCGATCCTGGCCGTCGGAACGCGCTTCTTGGTAGCGCCCGAACAGAAAAATGGCGTAATCAGTAATGGCGGCGAGCGCGAGCGGGACCAAGATTTGCGGGACGTACGTCGTCAATCCGATCACGTTGTGCCAGGCGAGGAACGCAACTACGCCCTGTGTCACCGACAGACCCATACCTAGGATCACCAGCACGAGGCCGACGGTGATGATCGAACGGTAGAAGAACAGCAACATACAGATGATCACGCAAACGGTGGCAATCTTGACGACCTGGATGCTCTTAGCGCCCTCGGGCACCTGGTCGGCCTGCATCGGGGAGACTCCGGTCACGAATGCATTGACGCCCGGCGGCGTCGGCATCCCTCTGACGATCTCCTGAACCGCGGTGACGGACTCGTTCCCCAGCGACTCACCCATGTTCCCACCGAGGGCGACCTGTACGTAGACGGCCTTCCCGTCGGCACTGAGTGCGGCCGCCTCCGTCAGCGGGTCTCCCCAGAAGTCCTGCACATGCCTGACGTGGGTGGTGTCGGCCCGCAGCTTGGCGACCAGATCGTTGTAATAAAGACGCGCGTCGGGCCCCAAGGGGGTGTCGCCCTCCAAGACGATCATCGCCGCGTTGTCGGTACTGGATTCTTCGAAGACCTCGCCCGAGCGCATCATCGCGATCACCGACGGAGCTTCCCGAGGGGACACCGACACTGCCCGCTCCTGACCTACGACATCTAGTGACGGGACTGATGCGCTGAGAATGCCGATGAGGACGAGCCAGCCCACGATGATCGGCACGGCGAGCCGTCGGATCCACTTCGCCACCTTCGGCCGCCCAGGCTGACCGGCGGTGATCTCAACCCGCCGGTGCGACACCCCGGCGTCAAGCCCCACGGTGTTCCGCTGGGCAGCGATGGCGCCGCTGACCCGCTTTCGCTGAATGGCGCTGACGTCTTCTCTGCTCAACCGCAGCCGCCAAAATCAGACCCCGCGATCGATCGTTTCGAGGCCCGACGGCGAGTCGAACGGGGGTTCGATGTAGCCGAGCTCGTCGCGCGCCTTCGTGAGGTCGTACACAAAGTCGTGGAGCAAGTGGCTCAGCTGATACCGCGTCACAATCGGGCGTGGCAACCGGCCGTACAAGTGGGTGGCGTCGGCAACGTTTGCGAACGCCCAGGCCGCGCGCCCGGGGATGTAGAAGATCCGCTCGGGCCGTCCGACGCGTCGCAGGGCGGTTGTAAGCAACTCCTGCTTGGTTGCGGCAGTCGGGTCGGCGATGTTGAACGTGCCTGTCGCGTCGGACTCGATCGCGAGCTCGACCGCCCACGCCAAGTTGTCGACATGCGTGAGCGAGATGCGATCGCCGGGCGCGCCGACCATCACTAGCCGCCCGAACCGGAATCGCCGCAGCAGGCGCGGTAGCAGTGTCGTGTCGCCGGGGCCGTACACGGCGTGCGGGCGCAAGATGATGCTGCGATCGGCGGCTTGCGCCATCACGAGGTTCTCCGCCTCACGCTTGGTACGCCCGTAGGCATTGAGCCAGCGCACCTGCTTCGTGTCCTCGGCGTCGGCGGGGTCGGCGTCGGCCTCGCGCACACACGAGTGGTCGGCGCGCGGGTCGTAGACGCTCGCGCTTGAGACGTGGACGATGCGCGTCTTTGGCCAGGTCGCGAGCACGTGACGCGTCCCGTCGACATTGCACCGGCGGAACGGCTCATAGGTGCCCCAGTCATCCACCAGGCCGGCGCTGTGCACGACGGCATCGACCTCGGGTGCGTCCTCAAGCGGGCCCACTTCGATGTCCCAGCTGCGATAACGGGTGCGCTGTGCCTCAGGGATGCGGTCGGCCGTACGGCGGCCGAAGCGCCATACGTCGTACCCGGCGCGCGCGAGGTGGTCGGCGGCGCGGCTGCCGATGAAGCCGCTGGCGCCGGTGACTGCGACCCGCGGCCGGTGCGGTGGATCAGCGGACATCGACGACCTCGGATCCGCCGCCGTGGTTGAGGTACCAGCGCAGGTTGTTGACAATGCCGTTGCGCGCGGCGCGGCGGTTGGAGAAACGCACGATCGCGTCGCTGCGGTAGCCGAGCTTCGAGCTCACCTTGCGTACGCGGTTGACGAGCTGCTTGTCCTCGTGCGCATCTTCGATCTTGGTGCGGGGGAACCCGCCGCACTCTAGGTAGGTCGTAGCGCGGATGCCCATGTTGCCGCCGGGCGTGAGGATATACGGCGCCAGGTACCCTTCGCCCTTGCGGTTGTTGTTGGGGCGGATGCGTCCGACGAGGCGAATCAGGCCGTAGACGAGTGGGATGGTCACCGACGCACCGAACGGCGCGGTGCCGTCGTCGGTCCGCGCGCGGTAGTTGCCGCTGACCAGGTCGAGCCCGCCGTCGAGCGCGTCGCGCATTCGCGCGGCCCATGTCGGCGCGGGGACGCAGTCGGCGTCGGTGCGCAGGATGAACGTCGCGCCGTGCTCGATCGCATGGCGGAAGCCAGTGTCGCACGCGGCGCCGGTGCCCTTTTCGTCCTCACGGAGCACGCGCACATCGAGCTCGGGATGGCGCAGGCCCGCGGCGTTCACCGTCGCGGCAGTGTCGTCAGTGCTCGCGTTGTCGACGACGAGCACCGTGGGCGACACGCCTTCCTGCAGAGCGAGCGCGTCGATCGTCGCGCCGATCCACGCCGACTCGTTGTAGGCGGGGATCACGATCCATAGCTCGTTCGCGTCATCGCTCATCGTGTTGCTTCTTCGCCGCCTGCACGCGCAGCGCCGCGCGGTCGATCTTGTGGCTGCGGCCCGAGCGCGGCAGTTGCTCGACCACGCAGATCTCGTCCGGAAGCGCCTTCAC
>JAEZEI010000100.1 GCA_023417815.1 Bacteroidota bacterium
TCGATCCGGGCAATTTCTCGCACGGCTTCGAGGGCATCACGAGGCTCTCGGCCATCTTCATCACCCATCAGCACCACGACCACGCCGACCCGCAACGGCTGCCCGGGTTGGTGTCGGCGAACCCGCAGGCCGCGCTGTATGCCGACCGTCAGACCGCGGCGATGTTCGGTCCGCCGTGGCAGGCGCTGCGTCCCGGCGACGAGTTCGACGTCGGGGCCATGCACGTGCGGGCGGTGGGCGGTCTGCACGGTGTGATCCACCCGGACCTGCCAGTGGTCGACAACATCTCCTACCTGATCGGCGACGGCGAGCATCCGGCGAAGTTGATGCACCCCGGGGACGCGTTGTTCAACCCCGGCGAACCGGTCGCGGTGCTGGCCACCCCGGTCGGCGGGCCGTGGATGAACATCGCCGAATCGGTGAATTTCCTGCGGGCGGTGGCCCCTGACCACGCCGTGCC
Source organism: Bacteroidota bacterium (assembly GCA_023417815.1). GTDB lineage: Bacteria > Bacteroidota > Bacteroidia > Chitinophagales > Chitinophagaceae > Ferruginibacter. The sequence continues at coordinate 461 of JAEZEI010000100.1, forward strand.
CATCCACCACGGCATGGTCGATCCGAGCGCGCGCGGCATCTACTTCGGCCGGCTCACCGAGTTCACCGATGTCGACCTGCACCCTCTGGACGCCGTGCAGAGCGAAGAGTTCTGAGTTGACCTTCGGGAAGCGGTGGGTGGTACTTGTAGGTCCCGAACTTCGGGAACTGCTGGTGCCCCCAGTCGGGCTCGAACCGACACTTGGCGGATTTTAAGTCCGCTGCCTCTGCCAATTGGGCTATGGGGGCTTTGCAGCTCAGAGCATACTTCAGGCCGTTTCGGCCTTTTTCTGACGTCCCGAGTACCGCAGTGATACCGCAGTACTGTCGATGGCCTTGCCCAGCGCATCGGCGACACCGCTCAGATCATCGTTGAGCAAGTGACCGTAGCGGTCGAGCGTCATCGCCGCCGTCGCGTGTCCAAGTAGCCGTTGCACGACCTTGACGTTAGCGCCTGCGCTGATCGCCAGCGACGCCGTGGTGTGCCTTAGGCCATGGGGTACCAGCCCCTCGATCCCGACTTCGGCGCACGCATTGTCGAACGCCCACCGGTACTCGCCGAGCGGCAAGAACCCGCCTTTGCGGCTCGGGAACACCAGTGCATTCGGATCGGTAGGCAATTCAGCGTGAAGCCGCTTCCACACAGGTTCGGGTACCGGCACGTGGCGATCCCGCTTCGTCTTGGTCGTTGACTCGACGATGCCCTTACCGGTGACCGCGGTCGCGGACGATCGCACCGTGAGCACGCGGTCACCCACATGCCGGCGCCTCAGTGCTACGGCTTCGCCGAACCTCAGCCCGCAGTAGCCGAGGACCAGCGTCAGCGTCTCGAACCGATCGGCAGCCTTGGCCAGCATCAACAGCTCGGCATGACTCAGATACCGCCGCTCACGCTCGGCTTGTTCGGGAAGATCCTCATCCCGCTTTATCTCCAGAGCGACGTTCTTCGCGACCTTGCCGGTTCGTTGCGCGTATTTGAGGACAGCGCCGACGAGCTGGTGCGCCTGGGTGATCCGGCTTGCCGACAGACCCGCGCCTCGTTGCCCACCATCGACAGACAGAGCGCCCAGCCAGGTCGAGTACGACTCGTAGTCGAGCCGTTTCAGCGGGACGTCTTCCCACTTGGGCAACACCACCGTGTCGAGCAACGAGCGATACCCTGCAACGGTTTTCGGCTTCCGATGCTGTTTGGTGGTGAACCACTGCTCGGCGACCGTGCCGAACGTTTCGGCACTCTTGCGGGGATCGACATACTCACCGCGCTGAACGTCCGCAGTGAGACCGTTCAGATAGGCCTGTGCATCCGGCTTGCGCTGGAAGCTCTTGGTGCGCTCGGCTCCGGTGGCATCAACCCACCTGACGCGCCAGCGCGACACCTTGCCGTACACCGCGGATCTCTCGGTGCGCATCGTTCCGTCCGGATCTTTGACGCGCTTGTGCCAGCGGTCGTCGATACCCGCTCGCTCGTTCCGGGTGATCACGAATCGAACATACCGCAGTAATCCGCGTCATCCGTCCGCTTTGCGATCCATCGTTCTTCGACCTTCGGCCTACTCAATCCGAAGCAGCATGACCGGAAATACTTTTCGGTCAATGTGGCTGTGGTGGTGGACACGGCGCCATAGCCGCAGTCACTGTTGGCTCAGCCAAACCAACCGTAATTCAGGAGGAATCTGATGGAATTGCTAGGAGCCAAGGAAGTCTCGGACCTGACCGGTGTCCCGGTTGGGACGCTGAGGTACTGGCGTCATTCGGACATCGGTCCAGCGAGCTTCACCTTGGGCCGCCGGGTCGTTTATCGACGCGATGAGGTTCTGCGATGGATCTCCCAGCGGGAGAGCACAACCCGGCGCGGAGGCGGCGACGCCGCGTGACGCCGACGAATGAGAAAGACCTCGGGGTCTAGCCGAGGCCTTTCGTTCGAACCACCCGATTACCCAAAACGGAAGTTCCCCATGAGACTAACCCGTCATGCCGGCCTGCGGAAGCACCACAGGCTTGATTGCCTATGAGCAGCAACGCAGATAATGACAAGAAATCCGTCGCCGCACGCCTGGTCACTATGGCCCAAGAACGCTATCTCCTCGGAGTTTCCGAAGACGGCAAGCCCTTCGGCGCCGAACGCAGCCGGCCCCATCTGGCGATACTACTGCGCGCAGGAAAAGCTGGCCTGCGCGCCGAGCTCGCCTCCCGGTACTTCAATGACACCGGGACCGTTGCCGGCGGCCAGGCCCTCACCGACGCCACGCTGGTCCTCGAAGGCTTGGCCGCCAACCAGCCCCCGGAGAAACTGCACCTGCGCATCGCCGACCACCACGGCACGAGCTACATCGACACCGGCCGACAAGACGGAAAGGTCATCCGCATCGGCCAGGGTCGATGGACAGTCGCCGACTCAGCTCCGGTTCGGTTCTTGCGGACAGCGCTGACCGCCGAGATGCCTCTCCCACCCGCCAACGGTGACGTCAACAAGCTATGGAACTTCGTTAACGTTGCCGTCGAGGACCAACCCGTGTTGCTTGCAGTGCTCATCGCTGCGCTCGTCCAGTGCGATGTCCCGCACCCTGTGTTGGCGCTGTTCGCCGAGCAAGGCAGCGCCAAAACCACGACGACGCGCATGCTGGTCGATCTCATCGACCCCTCCTCTATTGAAGTGCGCCAGGCGCCCCGCGACGCCGACTCGTGGGTGACCGCTGCCTCCGGTTCCTGGGTAGTGGCCCTGGACAATTTGTCCGCGATCCCACCGTGGTTGTCGGACTCGCTGTGTCGAGCTGCGACAGGCGACGGCAACGTCAAACGCGCGCTCTACACCGATGCGGACCTCGCAGTGATCAAGTTCCGCCGCTGCATCATCGTTAACGGCATCGACGTCGGCGCAATACGTCCCGACCTCGCCGAACGCATGGCAATGGTTGATCTGCGACGCATCGAACGCCACATGCGACAGTCTGAGGCCACTCTGCGACAACAGTGGCGCACGGCTCTACCAGGCATTTTAAGCGGGCTCCTCAACCTGGCCGCCACCGTTCATCAACGCCTCGAAACCATCGTGGTCGATGATGCGCCACGCATGGCGGACTTTGGTCGCGTGCTGGCGGCCGTCGACGAACTTTTGTCGACTCATGGCTTACGCCGCTACATGTCCCGCGCAGATCAGCTCGCGGAGGACAGCTTGTCCGGCGATCTCTTCATCGAACAGCTGCGCCACCACATATTAGAACCGCTGCGCGGACAGTCCGGTGTCGACCTGCTCGCCCTCTTCACCCCGACAGGCGATCACTGGCGACGCCCCAAGGAATGGCCCAAGAACGGCCGCGATGTGACAAGCCTGCTCCGTAGACACGCGCCGGCGCTGCGAAACCTGGGATGGGCGATCGAGAACGACGGAGCCCGCAACCACCGCAACGTCCTGCTGTGGACCATCTATCCACCACACAAAGATGTGGCTGCCCATCAAGCCTCGCAGCCCTCGCGTCCCTCGCTGCTACGGCCCAGTCCCCCCGCAGCGCCCGCCCGAGAGAACCCGACCTTCTAGCGCCGACGAGCGCCGCGACGACCTCTCCGCATAACGGCACCCCGCGGTCCAGATTCGACGAGCTGTCGGTGCCTGCAGGCAGTATCAGGAGCAGCCGAGAGGGAGCAGCTGCGATGAGCCTTGATGACGACCTGGAGAACTTGGCCACTGCCGCGGTCAGCGATTGGCCCGAGATCGTATTCTCCGGCCGGCTTGATGCGGCGATCCGCGACCTATACCGGACGCATCTGCGGTTCCCGCCATCCTGGACCCCGGACGAGCGCGATGAGTTCATCGAGGAACGCGCCGACACCGAAGCCCAACGATTGGCCACCCGGTTCGACGACGCCATCGACGTCATGATCGACGATTTCGGCCGGCAGAACGGGTACTTGCCTCATCATGAGTACGCATCAACGATGATCACCAAAGCACGAAAGGACGCCGTTTACGAGTTGGAGGCCAGCATCGAGTACCTAGCCGATGACCTCGCTCAGACGGTTACGCACACCGCTGGCCGTACCGTCGCGAGCATGACCGGGTGCAGTCCCGCCGCACGACGTTCCCATAGAAATGGCCCTCGCCGAATCAGATGACTTCTCACCAACTACGGCGCGGATGAACGGCATTGGACAGGTCACGGGCAGCCGTCAGCGTGGCACGATCAAGTTTCTTGAGCCGAGCCTGCTCTGCCAAGCGAGTAAGCAACCCGCGTAAAGCCTCGCCATCGTCCAGGACCCTGTTGGCGGCATCCACCGGTGCGACGGGCCGGTGCGGCTCGGGTGTTCCCGCAGATTGCTTCTGCGATGCAGCGGCTTTCGGGACTTCGATCACGCGAATCGGCGCCCCGTATCGCTGTGCGGCGATACGGGCCGCCGATGCGTCCCGACGACACGTATCCGAGCAATACAGCCGGCGTCGGCCACGTCTAGGAGTGGCGTCCTCATCGAGCATCACCGCATCGCAGCGGACACACCGAGTCGGATCGTAGGCGCCGCCCTCGCTCTCATTTCTTTCAACACCATCACAGATCGGATCATCGTTGACTGCAGCGCCTTCGGGTACGACATCAGCAGCTCTCGAACGTGCTGCCGGGGAGATTGCCGAATCATGTCCACCCTCGCCCCCGGCCCGGCGCAGCTGTGCCTGAATCTCACGGACATCGACACCGACAAGCTCAGCGATCTGCGCGAAGGTCAGACCACGACCACGCATCTGCCCGACCAGCGCCTGCAGACCACGAAAGTGACCGGCCCTGCGCTTTACGGCATCAGCACGGATGTTCTCCGCCGCCTGGTCAAAACGCTTGCGCTCCCATGAATCAACAGCACCGACTCTGTGCAGCATTGCACGGATCGACTCGGCATCAGACGCATTGGCGCGATCCCGCCGAGCCCGCGAAGCATTCTTCTTGCGCTGCAGTTCGACCGCCCGATACCGGGCCTTCAGCTTCTCGTTCGCTCCCATGCCTGCAACCTACGAACCGACGGACGAAATAGTCCACCACCACAGCCACATTCGCCTACAACCCAGATTCGTGTGCGTTCGCCAACAGGCACAGCCCCGAGGCCTATGTAGCCACCGGTCAAGGCGCGTACGACACAGCCAGCCGAAGCTCATCGACTTCCAGGCCCGTTAGGTGGGCGATGTCGGCCAACGATTGTCCGGAATCAACCATCTGCTTCACCTGCTTGCTGTACGTGCACAGAGACATGGTGAGTTCCGCCGAAGCCTCAACGCGCTCATGGTCATCGATGTCATCGCCAGCCGCCGAGAGAGTCTCGAGCTTCCACACTTGCACCTCGGCAACGCCAGCCAGTGCACGTGTGAGGATCACGCCATCGGCCATATTGGCCAACTCCCGTTCGGCGTCGGCATTGTCGGTACGCGTTTTCCTATCCACGGCCGAACGATAGGACCCCGCTCCTGTCGGCGGCCACCACCACAGCCATATTCGCCCAAAGTAAAGCGAGCCACCGACAGGCTCCCCGAGGGCTACTCAACCGCACGTGATCCCGACGTGCCGTTTCCGAGGGCGTGTTGCCGCCTTCACGCACGGCCAAGCGGCAACGGCCAGACAGGCACACACCTCTTGCACTCCGGGGCCAGCACGATCATTCAACGACGGACGATATTCGGGTAAAGATCCTCGGCGCGGACACCCCGCGCCCCAAGCAGTGCGAGACCGCGGATGGGAGGAGTTGCCTGCGAGACACCTCACGGACGTAGGGGGAAGAGTTCTCAACGCGGGAAACGGCGGTCCGAACGCTGGGGTGGTGCACTCACTTTGCCGGCACGAATCGTCACGCGGATGCCCATGGAATCTGCGCACACGGCCTCGCCGATGACGGCGCCGAACGGCCCTTCGATGCCATCGCCGACGCGATTTGCGAGAAGGCGAAAAGGGTCCGAAGACCAGCCGGCTGGACGCTGTGATTTCGTTCTGCCTAGCGAGCTAAGCGCGCGGGGCGGCCCGTCTTCTTGGTGGCGATCTTCGACTCTTTGGCGTCGCTATCGGTCTTGCGGTGGGCGGCGAGGAAGTCATCGACGATGTTCGCGCAGTCATTGTGAGTGATGGTGCGAAGCCCGGTCATTCGGGCGAAGGCGAGTGGTCCGACGAGTTGGCAGAGCGCCAGTTCCCGGTCGAAGTCGTCGAGTTCGGCTTGTGCTCTCGGGCTGGTGAGTATGGCGTCAAATGGTTGACGGTACTGGTCAACGACTCGGGCCCGTAGCGCCCCGGATGTGTGGCGCTCATCCGCTTCGTTAGTGGAGCCGGTGGGCCCCAATGAGAGCCAGGCGAGTGTCGTGACATGCAGCGGCGCGTCGTTGAAGAGAGCGGCTTGGCGGCTAAGCAATTCGATCAGCTGGTCACGGAGGGGTCCGCTGGTCGGTGCCGGAGTGGTCACTTGTGGAAGCAGGCGTTCGAACGTGGCTGCGAGCAGATGCGACGAACTGTGGAAGTGGCGGTACAGCGTGGTTCGGGCCACTTTGGATGCTTTGGTGACCGCATCAATGGTGACTGCTTCCACCCCACCGGTGCTCAGAAGCGTTGCAGCAGCATCCAGCAGCCGGGTGCGTGACCGGATGCGCCGAGGGTCCACGTCGTCGTCAGGGACTGGCACTGACTGACTGTCGCTCACTCATTCACCTCGGCGGTCGATCTTTCACGCGATGCTGTCACAGCAGTCTAGCAGTGTGGTACTAACGGTAGCGCAGCGAAACCGCTCGTATTGGAGGGTGATGGTGCCCGAAAGCGTGTTGCCGCCGGAGCGGCTGCCCTCGCACACCACGACGTGCATGGGTTGCGGCCCGGACAACCCTCATGGACTGCGTTTGGTGGTGCATCGCAGCGGCGACGCGGTGTACACCGATGTGACGTTCGACGAGCGCCACATCGGGGCTCCGGGCCTGGCCCATGGCGGGGCGGTGGCCGCCGCCTGTGATGACGTCCTGGGCTTCACATTGTGGATCGCCGGCACCCCGGCGGTGACCCGCACCCTGACGGTGGAATATTTGCGGCCGGTGCCGCTGCATCAGACCCACCGGATTACTGCCCACATCACCTCTCGTGAAGGACGGGCGCTGCATGTCACGGCCACAGGCAGGGGTGAGGATGGGCTCGCCCGCTTCACCGCCAGTGCAGTGTTCGTCGTAGTCAGCCCTGAGCACTTCGCCGCACACGGCGATGTCAGCGCTTTCGGCGATCTTCTGGAGCAGTTCTCGCGCCGCGGCGGTCTCAACCCGGGGCCGTCATGACTTTCCCTCAGGCCCGCAGCCACGGCAAAACCCGACGCTCGGAAGCGAACTCGGTCGCTGCAGAGAAGCGGGCCGCTACCGCGTCGCGCTCGCGCGCCTCCGCACAGCGCCGGGAAACGATTCTGGATGCAGCTTTGGCCGTGGCTGCGTCGGGTGGTTACGAGGCGGTCCAGATGCGGACCGTTGCCGAGCGAGTCGGCATCGCCGTCGGCACGCTTTACCGTTATTTCCCGGCGAAAACCCACATGTTGGTAGCAGCGCTGACGCGTGAATTCCGTCGACTCGACTCAGCCGGGGACTGGGCAGCCGGTGACGGCACACCGCTGGAACGGCTCGAACGGCGCACCGCACATCTGCATGACCGCTGGCAGCGCGACCCATGGCTGACGACGGCCATGACACGGGCCTTCGCCGTCGCAGACACCCGCGCCGCCGCGGAACTCGACCGCGCCGCCGATGAGATCCAGATCCTGCTGGCCCGCACGCTCAGGGGCGGCGAGCCCACCCCCACCGATCTGCACGTCGCTGGCGTTATCTCCGACATCTGGTTGGCCAACCTCGTGGCCTTCAGCGGCCACCGCGCGACAGCCGCCGACACCCGCGACCGCATTGACCGAGCCACCAGGCGCGTCGTCACCAGCGCCGCTAGGCCCACCGCGAACCGATAACGATACTACTAGTATCGCAACGCTACCTAGCGTACTCTTTGTAAATACGGCTCAACGATGCGTCGAAAGAGACTGCCATGTACACCCAATGGATCGAAAACCTTGTCGTACAACGCCTCTCGATACGTGGAGGCCTGGTTCTGGATTTCGATGACTACAACGAAATCGTGATCTCCTGCCC
>JAEZEI010000007.1 GCA_023417815.1 Bacteroidota bacterium
CGTGACTTCCTGGTTCGCGAAAACCAGCACCGGCCAAGCTATCTCGACGGCCTGTTCGATGCGCCACTCGTTCCCGAGGACGGCGACTGAGGCGGAACTCCTTCCGCGGTCCCGCGTTAGCGGCCGGACAGGCGGAGTAAGCGATGCGCACAGGATCGGATGCACGCTACGCGTTGGCGCTCGGCCAGGCCGTCATTGAGGCTTGGGGCGACTTGCCGCAGGACATCCAGCAGCGATTATTCGAGGGTGCTGTCGTTGCCGGCCACCACGGCGAGCGCGATGAAGCCTTGCGTGAGCAGCTCGCCGCCTATCTGCATGATCGCCATCCCCGCACCGAGGCCATATCGAGCGGATATGGAACGCTATTCTGACATCAGATGCCCCGCAAGCTGATCGAGTTTCATGTCGAGGATATGCGCGCGTTGCAGGAGCTGGCTGAGGACCGCTCGTCGAGCCTGCAGGAATTGATCGATGAAGCCGTGCGGGATGTGCTGACCAAGCATGGCCGGTTCACCGATCTTCGCTCAGCCCTCACCCACAGCCACGATAGCGAAAAGCCTGCGGCACGCCCCCCTCGCAACGACCGGCGCAAGCGCAGCCGCCGCTAGTTCTGGACGCGCGATCACGCCGCGTAGCGGGACTTGTCGACGACGGTGTTGTCAGCGGCCGGATAGCGCACACCATCCCAGACCTCATCGAACGTGAGCTGATCGTTCGTATTGCTGTATTCGACCCGACCGTCATTGGTGGCGTCGTATTCCGGGAAGACCTCGTCCCAGGAGCCGGCCTCCAGTGTCACGGGATCGGCGGTGGGATCAGTCGAGTCGTCACCATAGGCGGCATATTCGCTCTCGGTGCCGCGATATCCGGCATGCCAATCCGCGGATGGCGCATCAGCAAATGTCGCATCGTCGACGGTCGCGTGCTCGACATAGCCCTCGACGTCCACCGCGTCATCGGTCTGGGCCGCATCATAGGCGGCCGCGTGATAGGTCGGCTCATATGCCGTAGCGTGCGCATATTGCGCATATTGCGTCGTCTCGCCGAAATGCGCGGCGTCATGGCGGGCGTCATGATCGGCATGCTCGTAACACGCATCGCGATCCGCATAGCCGCTATCCGCATAGCCGTTATCCGCATAGCCGCTATCCGCATAGCCATACGCAGCGGCCGCGTCCTGCCATGCGGCGTACTCCTCTCGGGCCGCATTCTCTGCCATCATGCCGTCCACGATGTCGTCGCAGAACATGCGCGCCTCTTCCCGCGCGGCCTCGGTGGCGAAACGGCGCAGCAACATCATCAGCGGTTCGATGTCCCTGCTGTCGAGACCTGCGCAGCGCGTCAGCACGCGCTCGACCATGCGGCGCTTGAGACGTGCCGTCCCAACCGGATCGCCAAGGAAACCGTCTTCCTGCAGCGTGGCGATCGCCTCGCGGAAGGCAGGATAGGCCACAGCCGGCAAACCGGCCTTGTTGTAGAGCGCCCGCAATCCGGCCGCTCCCCGATCATGGATCAGCGCGGAGACGCGAGCCAGCGACAGGCCGGACAATTCGGCAAGTGCCTCCTCGAACATCGCCATGTTGCCGGATAGCAGGGCCCGCAGGATCAACCCCGCGGTCAGCTGACCGCTCTCACGCAGATGACGGATCAACGGCCTGACGTCGTCGTCCGAGGTGGAAGAAGCTAGCGCAACGGTCGCCTTCTCGCACGCTTCCTTGGCGACGCGATGCGCACGTTCCTCGAACAACCACTCGCGGGCGATGACGAACTCGGCCAGCGTCTTTGACAATTTTGCGACCAGGGCCTGCCGGACCGACGCCGGCAAATCGGCACGCAGCAACAATTCCTCTCGAATCGGCGCGAGATGGCCAAAGCGATCGACCATGCGATCGATCGAGAATGGCGCGATGTCGGCGCCGGGATTTTCCAGTAATTCGAGACAGGCTTCGGCCGTGCCGACTTCGGCAATGGCAGCGGCGACCGAACGCGGCAGATTGGCACGCCGTGCAATCGCGGACTGGGCGATCGGACCATGCGTCGCCACGGCGTCGACCAGTTCGGCGTCAAGCAGGAGCGGCGAGCGCTCAAGAATGATGGACGAGATTTCCGGCTGATCGCCGGCGAGCACGTGGATCACCGATGGCGGCGCATATTCGCTGGCGGCCAGCACATCGGCCATCGCCGCGCGCACCAGCGGCGACGGATCGTCGAGCAACATCGTCATCGCGCCTTCGGCGGCAGCGAGATCATCATTCGACAGGACGGAATACAGATACGCTCTGGCCAGAGCCGCGGTCGCTTCGGCGCGTTCGCCGGCGGGGGCACTCCGCAACCAAAAGAGAAACTGTCGAACGATCATGTCTGGCTCAACACTACTACTGGACGACATACCCCGCCGGCTGAGAGGAGCCTAACACCACCCCTCTTAACAAAGGGTTCACCATAAATCTTTGCGATTATTGCTGAGGTCTTAACCGCGCACGCCATGCGTGAACAGCGAACGCACGTCCGGCGCCGAGTCCTGGAACAGACCGAGCGCGCCGTTGTTCGGTCCGTTGCGGCTGTCCGCAGCCTGCGCGACGGATTGCGGCTGGAATTGCTGCTGGACCGGATATTGCGCTTGGACTGGATATTGCTGCTGAACCGGATACTGCGACTGAACCGGATACCGCTGCTGCGGCTGAACGGGGTATTGCGCCTGCGCCTGAACTTGCGGGCGTGGCTTGTTCTGGAGTTCGAGCGCCATCTGACGCGCCATCTCCTGCTGGCTGGTGCG
>JAEZEI010000070.1 GCA_023417815.1 Bacteroidota bacterium
CTTCAAGCCGAACCGGCGCATGGAACTGGTGGTGACGGTCAAGCGCGCCGAGGTTGGCTCGCTCAAGTTCATCACGGACGGCGAGGAAGTGCGCCACAGCGGCACGGTCAACTTCGACTGAGGCCGCGCTTTGTTTTGCTCGCGGGCGGAACCGCCCGCTTCGACCTTTCGCCGAGCTTCTTGCTATCGTGGGCTTCGTGACCCTAGCCGAGCTCATTTCACGCGCGACCAAGGCGGCCGAGGGCGATGCCGAGAGCGCGAGGGAGATCCCCCCGGTCTGCGTGATCGTGGGGAGCGAGCGTGTGATGGCGGAGCGGGCGGTCGCGGCCTTGCGCGCGTTCGTAGTGGGTGATGGGCCCTCCGGATTCAACGACGATCTCTTCCAGGGACAGGGATTGAGCGCGCAGACCGTGATGGCCGCTTCGCGCACGCTGCCCATGATGGCGGCGCGCCGCCTGGTTCTGGTGCGCAATCTCGACGCGATGCCTGCCAGCGAGCTCGAGAACCTCGGCGCGTACCTGCAGAAGCCGAGCCCCGAGACCACGCTGGTCATGGTGGGGGAGAAGCTCGACGGCCGCAGCAAGTTCGCCAAGCAGGCCCGCGACGCGGGCGCCTGGTTCGAGGCGGAGCCGCCCAAGCAACACGAGATGGCCCAGATCGCGCAGCGCGAGGCGCGCGCGCGTGGACATCAGATCGCCCCGGACGCCGCAGAGGCCCTGGCAGATGCGCTCGGGCCCGACCTCTCTGCCCTCGACGACGCGCTCGAGCGACTCTCCCTGTTCGTGGGGGCGGGGCAGGGCATCGCGCTCGATCACGTGGATCGTTGCGTGGCTCACGCGCGCACCGAGTCGGTTTGGTCCTTGGTGGACGCGGTCGGCAGCCGGGACGAAAGGAAAGCGCTGTCGGCCGCCGCGTCGCTGCTGGGCGACCGCGAGCCCCCGCTCAAGATCTTGGCCCTGGTGGCACGTCAGCTGCGCTCGGTCGCCAAGATGCGCGACGCCCTCAAGAGCGGGCTCGGCCCCCAGGAAGCCGCGCAAAAGGCCGGCGTGCCGCCCTTCAAGGCGCGCGACATGGCAGCCTCCGCCAAGCGCTTCGACGACGCCAAGCTGACCCGCGCCTTCGCTCTGGTGGCCGAGGCCGATCTCGCGCTCAAGGGCAGCAAGGTTCCTGGCCCCCGCGTGCTCGAGCGCACGCTCCTCGCGCTCTGCCAGTGAGCTTTGGGGGTACCCGGAGGTCGCTCCTCCGTAGGACCCGTCAAAAACTGGACCCGTGATCATCGGCACAGCTATCCGAAGAGATAGAGGAGTGTGCGGATGGTGGATCTCGGTGCGGACGTCCGAGCCCTGTTGGCCCAAGCGCAACGTGCGGCCCAGCGGCTCAATCAGCAGGCGACTACCACGGGGCACGTCGTGCTCGCCATGCTCGAGTCACGAGACGACACGGGACGCTTGCTCGAGGCCCATGGCGCGCGCGCGGTGACGCTCTACGAGAGCCTCAAGGACGTCGAGGCCGAAGCTGGCAACATGGTGGAGCTGGCGTTGGAGCGCGCCCGCAGGCTCGCCGCCCAGTCTGGATCGCGCAAGGCACGCTCCCTTCATCTCTTGCTCGCGACCCTGCAGAACGCCCGTAGCGAGGGGAGCCGCGGCCTTTGGGCGATCGGTGTGCCGGTCGATTCCCTGCGCGGTGTGCTCGAGGATTCGTTGGGCTTGCCCGACAAGACGCCGCCCATGCGCGGGCAGACGCGCGTGGTGTCCGAGAGCGCGAAGCCTGCGCTCCCCAGGACGTTGATCGACTGGGAGGCCCAGAAGCGAAGCCAGAGCGCACCTGGGCCCAGGCCTGCCCCCCTCACGCGGCCGCGGGTCCCCAGCACCCAGGCTCCGGAGAGCCCCGCCTCGGCGATTTCTGCCCATACGGAGCCCCCACAGGTCCGTCCGGCCGCGCCGCCCGCGGCCCCCAAGCGCGACCACTCCGCCAAATCGTTCCAGCTCGATGGCGGAGCGTTTCCGCTCTTGCAGAGCCTCGGCCGCAACCTCACGCAGGAGGTGGCCGAGGGGCGCATCGATCCCGTGGTGGGACGCGACCACGAGATCGAGCAGGTGCTCGATGTGCTGGCCAGGAGGCGGGCCAACAACCCCATCCTCGTGGGGCCCCCGGGCGTAGGCAAGACGGCGATCGTGGAGGGGCTCGCACGACAGCTCCTGGAGCAGGCGGACGACCCGCGGATCGTGGTGGAGGTCTCTGCGGGCGCGCTGGTCAGCGGTACGGGGGTGCGCGGGGCGCTGGCCGAGAAGCTCGCGCGCCTGCGCAAGGAAGTGAAAGCGAGTGACGGGCGGGTGTTGCTCTTCATCGACGAGATCCACGCGCTGATCGGCGCGGGCGAAGGGCCGGACGATCTGGCGAGCGAGCTCAAGGCCGCGTTGGCGCGCGGCGAGCTGCCCTGCGTTGGCGCGACCACCGAAGCCGAGTATCGCAAGGTGTTCGAGCGGGACGTGGCGCTCTCGCGGCGGTTCACGCGGATCGAAGTGGGCGAGCCTTCGCGTGATGCATCGCTCGCCATCCTCCGGAGCGCGGCCTTGCACTACGAGCGCTTCCACGGCGTGGCTTACGCGCGCGATGCGCTCGAGGCCGCCGTCGACCTGAGCATTCGCTACCTCACCGAGCAACACTTGCCCGACAAGGCCATCGGCCTGCTCGATCGGGCGGCGGCGCGGGCCAAGCGGCGGGGCGCGGAGGCCGTCGATCGCACGGCAGTGGCGCAGGTGGTCAGTGAGCAGGCCAGGGTGCCGCTCGAGCGGCTACTGATGCGCGACAAGGAGCGCTTGCTCGCGCTGGAGAGCACGCTCGGGGCGCGTGTGATCGGCCAGGCAGAGGCCATCGAACGGGTGGCAGAGTCGATTCGCAAGGGCGCGATCGGTCTGCGCGGGACGCGGCCGCTCGGGGTGTTTCTGTTTCTTGGGCCGACTGGCGTGGGCAAAACAGAGCTCGCCAAGGCGCTCAGCGAGGAGCTGTTCGCGTCGAGCGGGATGACGCGCCTGGACATGAGTGAGTACAGCGAGAGCCACGCGGTGGCACGCCTGTTTGGCGCGCCGCCGGGGTACGTGGGGCACGACGAGGGCGGACAGCTCACCGAGGCGGTGCGCAAGCGGCCTTACCAGCTGATCTTGCTGGACGAGATCGAGAAGGCCCATCCGGACGTGTTGCTCGCCTTGCTCCCGCTGTTCGATGAGGGGCGTCTCACCGACGGTCGTGGGCGCACGGTCGACTTCACGAACACGGTGATCGTGTTGACCTCGAACCTCGGCGTCACGCAGGTGAGCCGCGCCAAGTCCATCGGCTTCGGGAGCGAGAGCAGCACGCCCGCGACGGACGTCACCGCGCAGCGCACGCTGGACGCGGTGCGGGCTGCCTTGCCTCCCGAGGTCTACAATCGTTTGGACGAGGTCATCTACTTCCCGCGCCTGAGCCGCGCGGCGGTGGGCCAGATCGCACAACGTATGCTCTCGGGGGTGAGGGCTGCGCTGCTGCGCGAGCAGGCCATCGAACTCGAGATAGACGACAGCGTGGTGGACGCGCTGATCGCCGCGGGCGGATACGATCCGGAGTTGGGCGCCCGACCCCTTCGCCGCACGGTGGGACGCGAGCTGGAGTCTCCGCTCGCGAGCGCCGTGCTGCGGGGCGAGTTCGGACGGGGGGCCAAGGTTCGGGTCTGGGGCGAGGGCGCGAAGGTCCATCTCGCCGCCGTGGGCGGTTTGGCCTGACTTCCCGGGGCGATTCGGGGGTTGCAGAGGCCTCAAACCCCATGGCAGAACCGACCGCTGTGACGTTTTCTGCCCCGCCGCGCCCCGGTCCTTCGGAACATCCGGGTCCTCTGCCGCGGGTGTTCGGACGCTACGTGCTGTTCGATCGCATTGGGCGTGGCGGCATGGCGAACATCTTCCTCGCCCGCGCCGATACCTCGCTCGGTGGGTCGCGCTTGTGCGTCGTCAAACAGATCCTCACGGAGCTCGGCAGAGATTCGAACTTCGAGCGTGCGCTGATCGCGGAGGCCAAGCTTGCGGCGCGCCTCACCCACGCGAACGTCGTGCAGGTGTTCGACCTTGGCCGTGAGGGAGAGCGGCTGTTCATCGCCATGGAGTACGTCGAGGGGTTCGATCTGAACCAGCTCCTTCGCGCGCTCTCGAAGAGTCAGCTGGCCCTGCCCGCGGAGTTCGCGCTGTTCGTGATCCGCGAGGTCCTGCGCGCGCTCGACTACGCCCACCGGGTCAAAGACAACGAGGGGCGCTTGCTCGGGCTGGTGCACCGCGACGTCTCTCCCTCGAACGTGCTGATCTCCTTCGAGGGCGAGGTGAAGCTCTGTGACTTCGGCATCGCGCGCGCGATGAGCGCACAGGACGAGGAGGCCGAAATCACGGTGCCCCGCGTGATCGGCAAGAGCGCCTACATGGCGCCCGAGCACGCGCGGGGAGAGCCCATCGACGCCCGGGCGGACGTGTTCGCCGCGGGCATCTTGCTCTGGGAGCTATGCGCGGGGCGCCGCCTCTACCGTGGCAGCGAGCAGGAGATGTTGGCCCAGGCCAAGCAGGCGGACGTGCCGCCGCTCCCGATG
>JAEZEI010000025.1 GCA_023417815.1 Bacteroidota bacterium
GGCCAGCACGATGATGAGCCCGACGCCGATGAAGTCGCCCGCGCCCCGGGAGATGGTGTCGGTCATCCCCTTCTCCCCCAGGCCGCCGATCAGCCCGACCACCACGGACCCGACCAGGAACAGCGCGGCCAGCTCCGGGAAGTACCAGTCCAGCTGCCACGGGTAGCTGTCGGCATTGGGACCGTTGATGACCTGGGCCCAGGGCACGATCGCGAAGATCATGAAGACGAAGGTCAGGCCCACCACGGCGAGAACGGTCCGTTGGCGGCCGGTGAGCGCCGGGGCCTCGCCGAGACCCTGCTGGCGCAGCTCCGCGTCCTCGGGAGCGTCGGGAGCCATGGACCTGGACGGATCGGCCTTCACCCGCCGGGCGTATCGAAGGACCCACCACACCGCGACAGGGACGAGGATGACGTAGAACAGGAAGCGCAGGCCGATGCCGTCGCCGATCGAGATGCCGGCCGCATCGGACGCGACGCCGGTCGCGAACGGGTTCACCGTGGAGCTGAGCGTGCCGACGCCGGCCCCGACCATGATGACGCCGACCACCACCATGCGGTCATAGCCCAGCGCCAGGATCAGCGGGATGATCAGGGCGTAGAAGCCCAACGTCTCCTCGGCCATGCCCTCGGTGGTGCCGCCCACCGAGAAGATCACCATCAGCACGATGATCACGCCGGCGCTACGGGTCTTCATCCGCTGCGCCACCCAGGCCACGCCGTTGTCGATCGCACCGGTCTCCATCGACATCGTGATGAAGATGCCGATGGCGATCACGAAGAGGAACACCCCGGCGGCGCCGTACAGGTCACCGGACTCGTAGGGGCCGATGAAGCCGTCGCCGTTGATGACGCCGTACAACCCGTTGATCGGCGCGAGGAACAGCTGCATCAGCCGATCGGTGAAGCTCAGGTCGCTGTCGATCCGCTCGTAGCTGCCCGGGACCGGAGAGCCGCTGTCGTCGGTCTGGTAGTTGCCCGTGGGGATGAAGAACGCGAGCACCCACACGGCCACCGTGACGAAGAACAGGACGGTGAACGCGCTGGGGAACCGCATCGTCCGCGTCTCGGCGTCCTCCGACTCAGGTGGCGGAGCGGACGCCTCGGGGCTGGCCATGGGGAGCTCCCTTCTCCGGCGACGAGTCAGGAACTCAACGGAACCGCGCACCCGTCGAAGTGCTGACGTGCCGAATGACTTCCCGCTCCCCTGACCTTCGGCACTCCTGAGGTCCTGCGGATCGACGCACGGTCGAGATATGCAGCCAAGCGGAGGAGTGAGGGCATGACACTGCACGTGGACTCAGAGGTCGGCGAACTCAAGCAGGTGATCCTGCACCGGCCCGACCTGGAGCTGAAGCGGCTCACGCCCAGCAATCACGACGAGTACCTGTTCGACGACGTGTTGTGGGTCAAGCAGGCCAAGCTGGAGCACGACGCGTTCGCCGAGACCCTGCGCGATCAGGGCATCCGCGTCCACCTGCTCCACGACCTGCTCGCGCAGACCCTGGCCATCCCCGACGCCCGGAAGTTCGTGCTCGAGCAGTCCTTCGACGAGCTGGTGTACGGCCCCATCGCCCTGGGGAGCCTGCACTCGGTCTTCGGGGCGATGAGCGACGACGAGCTGGCGACGTACCTCATCGGCGGGATGACCAAGCGCGAGCTCCTCGAGCGGACCGACGAGCCGGACTCCATCGTCGTGCACGCCCTGGGCCTCGACGACATGCTCCTCCCGCCGCTGCCCAACCACCTCTTCACGCGGGACACCTCGGCCTGGATCTACAGCGGCGTCGCGATCAACTCGATGCGCAAGCGGGCGCGGATGCGCGAGACGATCCACTACGAGGCGATCTACCGCTGGCACCCGACGTTCGCCGACACCTCCTTCGAGGTCTGGTCCGAGGGCCGGGCCAACGGGTCGGCCACCACCGAGGGCGGGGACATCCTGGTCATCGGGCGCGGCGTCGTGCTGGTCGGCATGAGCGAGCGCACCACGCCCCAGGGGGTCGAGCGGCTCTCCCGCGCGCTCTTCCGGGCCGGCAAGGCCCAGAAGGTCGTGGCCCTGTCGATGCCGATGGCCCGGGCGTTCATGCACCTCGACACCGTGAAGACGATGCTCTCGGAGGACACCTTCACCGCCTACGTCGGACTCGGGATGCTCCCGTCGTACACGATCGAGCCCGGGGACGCCGAGCACGAGCTGAAGGTCACCCACCACCCGCCCGAGGACATGTACAACGCGATCGCACGGTCCCTGGGGCTGGACTCGATCCGGGTGCTGACCGCGACCCAGGACGTGCACGCCGCCGAGCGCGAGCAGTGGGACGACGGCTGCAACTTCCTCGCGATCCGGCCCGGCGTGGTCCTGGCCTACGAGCGCAACGTCACGACGAACACCTACCTGCGCAAGAAGGGCATCGAGGTCATCACGATCCGAGGCAACGAGCTCGGCCGCGGACGCGGCGGACCGCGCTGCATGTCCTGCCCCATCGAACGAGAAGGGATCTAGGGCCATGCCCTTCAACCTCAGGAACCGCAGCCTGGTCCGCGAGCTCGACTTCACCCCCCAGGAGTGGAGCTTCCTCGTGGACCTCGCAGCCCAGCTCAAGATGGCGAAGTACACCGGCACCGAGCGGCCGAGCATGCGCGGGAAGAACATCGCGATGATCTTCGAGAAGACGTCGACCCGGACGCGGTGCGCGTTCGAGGTGGCGGCCTTCGACCAAGGCGCCCACGTGACCTACCTCGACCCGAGCGGATCCCAGATCGGGCACAAGGAGTCCATGGCCGACACCGCG
>JAEZEI010000045.1 GCA_023417815.1 Bacteroidota bacterium
CAGCTGCGAAGTGCAGCGTGCCCCATGCCTGATCGAGGCGCAGGTTGCCGACGATGTCCGGGATGTGGTTGCCGCCATACGAGTTACCCGCGAAGGTGTTCGACGACGTGCCGTAGGCCGAGGTCACAGCAGCAGCACCGCCAAACGGAGCAGCGAGGTTGATCTGGTTGTTATAGAGACCAGCGTTGCGGTAGGGCGACGCGTTTTCGAGCGAGATGGTGGCCGAGAAGCCGTTACCGAACGAAGCGGTGTAGGCGATCTGCGGGATACCGGTCGCGTTGTTCGAACCGGCGTTGAAGCCCGACGAGATGTACGGCTTCGAGAGCGCCCACTGCGGATCGAACTGCGAAACAGCCTTACCGAAGGTGAAGCCAGCGAACTGGATGAAGGCGTAGTCGACTTCGGTGAAGCCGCCAGCGATGTTTTCACGGCCCTGCAGGAAGTCGAACTGGATGTTCGCGTAGGTACGAACGACACCGTATTCGGTGGCGGTGCGGGTATCCGTGGTCAGGTTGATACGTTCACGGGTCGAGATGTAGTCACCCGTCCACGAACCGGAAGCGCCGGCCTGGCCCTGCCAGAACGGATTGTCGTAGGTACCGCCGTTGAACGCGGTATCGATACGGATCGCGCCGCCGATCTTGATGCAGGTATCGGTGCCCGGGATGTAGTAGAAGCCAGCGCCGTAAAGCGAGCAGACCTTCACATATTCAACGGCCTTGGCCTTGACCGGAAGATCAGCTGCCTGAGCGCCGCCGATGGCCATCAGGCCAGCCGCCGAGCCAAGAATCAGGCTCTTCAGATTCGTCATGTTCAAACCTCCAAGTTTCAAAAAAGGGAGGGCTCATTCCGTCGGGTTTCCCCGAGGCAGTCCCCCGTCTCCCCAATCCACCGCTGGAGTGCTTCGCGCTTTCGGAAACCCGCATAACGCGAGGCACTCAAGCGAACCACTTCAACGGAGCGAGTCAGGTTGCCCCACCGCCGAGTCGAAGAATGCATGACCAACTCACATTATCAAAACACTTTGCCGCCTTACTTGAGTGGAAGTTTAGAAGCGTGGCAAACTGGCAACACACAAACTTGTGAGCGAGCGCAGTAAATGCTTGAAATCGTTGGTGCTGGCTCGATATTCCGTGAACGCATAACTCTGAGAGCGCCGGTGGAGCTGCCTTAATGTCCGAGATGGATACCGCCCAGAGCGTGGTGCGCTCGCTTGAAAACATCTCGAAAATATTGGCCGAAACCCAATCTTATTGGGCTGACCCGCTAGGCATCACTGTACCCCAATGGTCCATCTTAACTGCGATCGCTGAGTTGGACGACGGCAACGGTATACAGCTTGGGGATGTGGCGCGCCGCCTCCGGGTTGACCCCTCCTTTGTGACAGCGCAAACGAAACTCTTAGAAAAGAACGGGCAGGTTCTTCGTCGCCAGTCCAGCGAAGATGGTCGAGTGATCCTGCTGTCGCTGACTAAACAAGCCGTCAAAGGGCTGGCGGGCATCGAGACAAAGCGGTCGGCTCTGAACAGCTTCATTTTCGCCGACTTTAACAAAGCTGATCTCGACGCACTCTTGTCCGCTTTTAGCATTCTAGAGAAGCGGTTCCAAAAGGCGCCTCTCGTGCTGGCGTTGGACGCATAATTGCTCGGCCGTTGCTTTCCGCGCCCGACACTTACCGTTAGCTCTGCTTAGACAACTCTCTTAGCGCGAGCGAACATTCTTCCCCGCGACGGACTAAGTGGCAGGGTTCCATATGCGCTGACACTGTTCCTTCCGTTCGGCAGAACTGGCAGTACGCGAGACAACGCCACCTCCTCCGCCAGAAACCAAGGCGTTTCCGGCGCCTTTGGCGGGAGGGCGACGAACCTTTCCAGCACCAGCGTTTCGCTGAGCACTACGAGTCCGCGGTGCCAGGCGGCATAGTCCGCACGGCTATGGACGATGGAGAGCGGCGACGGTTCGTACCGTAACGGGCAGTATGAACCCACGGTGTAGAGGTCTTTGCCGCGGCATTCGCCAACAATCTTGGCATTTACGCCGCGCTCGGCCTGCACCCGCTTCGGCTGGGGCTGCTTCTCAAACCAGTCCGGTCGAGTGCCCTTGATGGCATGCATAGCCACCAGCACGTCGGTGCGAATACCAGCCACCATGATGATATCGCGCGGCCGATCAATCGCTGGGCGCTCGGCACCAAGGCCATACATTTTTTTTAACGCCCGATCGCCGGCAACGCCCCACCCCGTCCGCGGCACACGCTTCGGTGCGGTGCTTGGCGCCACATCGTTGATCGAGATGAGCCCGCCGAGATCGCCGGCAATAGCGTCCATACTCGCCTTCCAGTCGATGATCTGCTCGTCCAGCGCGGTCACGGCCCGCTCAATGCGCTCAGCATCCGGGTCCGGAAGACCGATAGCCGCATAGCGCTGCCCTGCCCCATGATGAGACTTGTCGATGCCGCCATGATGCTGATTGTCCTGGATGCGATCCCAGATCCCCTCAGCCGCCGAAACCGCGCGCTTCGATAGCTCATCCCGGAACGCCCACCGCAAGAGCATCTCGATATCCATCTCAACTTTGACCGCGCTCATGTTCTGCTTCCTATCTTCCAGTTCCAAAACTTGAACGCCGCGGCCACTGAATCAATTCATTAACGGTCGGCTGGCAATTAGAGGCGATGACCAACGACACCAGCTTATTGAAAGCCAGATACTGCCGATCTGTCCTTCGAACCGCCTCCATAAGCCCGCTCGATGAAGCCAGATTTCTGATCGATCGCCTGAGCACCGAGACCCTGACTATCGGGACGAGCCGACGATGCGAGATAGCAGAGCGAAACGCCCTCGCTGCGATCATGACTCTCAATGAGCGTATCCGCGAACGAACCGCACCGGCCGTGGCCGGCGAGTGGAAAGCCGCGTCTGACGCCATTGCGGTCTGGATGTCCGAAGCGGGATAGGCGCACGCCGTCCATTTTACCGCCAGGTTTCCAGCAATAGGCCCGCCTTTCCGAAATCGGATCAGCGGTTCGTTTACAATTGAATGATGACGTCGCGCTGCCAAGTTTTCGCGAAAGGCAACTACATGACCCGAGAATTGCGTTCTGCGAGCCAGCTGATCGACCTCATCCGACACGGACTGGGGCAGCGAGATATCCTCGTCGAGATCCGACGAGACCACTGCGACGGCTGGCAGCCCGTCATCACCGCGGCGCCGATGGTAGTGTTGGGGCTCCAGCGTCGAGCCGACGAAATAGCTAAGGTGCTTCGGGCTAAATACGAGCTGCGCTGACACTGTCATGCTGCATCCTCTGCTGATGGGGGAATCCGTTCGCCGAAATCGTTGAAGCCTTGCGGGAATAGCGTCTCGCATCGGGCCGCGCGCTCGTAGACCGTCCCGTCCTTTGCGATGATCTTGCACAGAAACAGGGGCATCTCGCCGCGCTCCCGCCGAACAACGTTCCAGCAGGTGTGCTCCTGTGTGCCCTCGACGACGATCGGCCAGCCGCTGCGGTCGATCTCGGGCGGCGGTGCCGGCGCAGGTTTCCAGTCTGGGTTCTTCTGCAGTTTAAATTCCAGCCAGCGGTCGCACCACAGCTTGAAATCCATATCAGGGTTGAAGCTGACCTTGCGCAGGGTCATGGCCTTGGCGATGAACTTGCTCAGCTCCGATGTCAGTTCCGGCTTTTTCATGCCTAGGCTGTAGGCGTATTCGATCGCACGATCGGATGGCTCGTATTCGAGATCGATCGGGATCGCCTTGTCCGAAACCAATTTCAAACCTGAGCGAGAGCCGCTCTCTCCCTTCTCTTTCGATTCTGATCCCTTCGTATCCTCTCCATTCCCTTCCGTTCCTCTCCCTTGGACGTCGTTACGTTCGATTTCGTCGCCCTGCGAAAGGCTGTGATCCATGTCGTTACGATCATCGTTACGTTGACCGTTACGTTCTGCGTCACGAAGCTCTTTCGCGGCGCGTCGCGCGGCCGTTGCAGCTGCGGTCTGATTGCCCTGCTTCCGCTTCTTGGTTCCGGACGTAATGGCAATATCAGCGATGACAGGATGATAGAGCCGGCCATCGCTACACTCGACGAAGCCACGCAGCGCAGCGTCACTTACCGAGCGCCAGCCTTTGATATCGCGGCCAAAACCAGCTAGATTGGCCAGCATCCGCTCATCCTTCGGCACTGACCCTGCAGGCACTTGATGCCAGGCGGCGCACCAGAGCAGCACAGCCGCACGGAATTCCTCCCCGCTGGCGAGCACGACAAGGTCGCTGTCGCGGAGACGGACGACCTCCAAAGGCATATAGCCGAAGCTGCGAAGGTCCAGATCAGGAGGTGTAAGCGGTTCGGGCTTCATTCTATTCTTCTTTGTTTCCGAGGCGTTAGCCGTCAGAGCATTCCAAGCGCCTGCAAATATGTATCGAGGATCGTCTCCTGCTCGGCGCGCTCATT
>JAEZEI010000087.1 GCA_023417815.1 Bacteroidota bacterium
GGGCGGTTGATGGAGACGCTGACCCGGTATCCGCCGTCTTTCGTCTTCTCGAGGATCGAGAGCTTGAGCTTGCGGCCGTTGGGGAGCTCGACCTCCGTGGAGGAACCCACGTCGATCGCGACATCGACCTTTTTGAGCAGTGCTTTCTTGGGGAAGGCGTCGAACGGGGGCTTCTTGAGCGCCTCGATCTTTTCCAGCTCTGGCGAGACCCCCGTGCCCTCGGTGCCGCCGAGGATGATGGTGACCTGCGCCGGGATCGGCGGGAGCGCCGCGGCCTTCTGCCCTCCGATGAGCAGCAACACGCCAAACAGCACTGAGAACACGAGCGCGCGCACAGCTGTCACGGCTCCTCTCCTTCTTCGTCCGCGATCCACACGACGGCCGTGGCCACGCCTTCCGATTCGATCTCGAACACCGTGCCGGTGCTGCTCCCGAAGTCCACGTTCTCCACGCGCGTGCCGTGGACCTTGGGTGACCCCATCTGTTCTGCGTAGCGTGTCCGTTCTTGTGGTGAACGCGAGCGCGCAGTGGCTTCGTCGCCCGCGTCGCGCGCGGTCAACGTGACCACCCCGATGGCCGCCGCGGCCGCCGCGGCCATCAGCGGGTAGAGCACACGCCTGCGCTCCGAGAACCATCCGCCGCCCACGACCCGCAGCCCGCGACCACGCCCCTCCTCGATGCCCTTCTCGATCTCGCCGAACATGGCGTCGGAGTCGACGGTGCTCCCGGCCTCCTCGGCCGCCAGCTGGATCAGCGCGCTCAATCGCTCCAGATCGGCGAGTCGCTGCTGCGCGCGCGGGTCCTGTTCGATCCGCGTACGCACGGCGCGCTCTTCGACGGGCGAGAGATCGCCGTCGTAGAAACGCTGCAGGGTCTCGTCATCAAGCTCTATCGACATCTTGGTCTTGCTCGTCTTGGGGCTTGAGCTCGCCTTCGACATAGTCGGCGAGGGCGGATTGCATCTTGCGGCGCGCGTGGAAGAGCCGGCTCATGATCGTCCCCTTGGGCACTTTCATGATCGTCGCGATCTCCTCGTAACTCAAGCCCTCCACCTCGCGCAGCAGGATGCACTGGCGGTGAATCTCGGGCAGCGTACCGAGCGCGCCCTGGATCTTCGCGGCGAGCTCCTTGCGCGAGTGGGTCTTGGCCGGGTCGGCGTTGGTGAGCACCGGCGCCAGGTTGCTGGGATCATCGCTCTCGTCGTCACGCTTGAACGACTCGTCGAAGTCCACTTGGCGTGCGACCTTCTTGCGTCTCAGGTGGTCGATCGCGAGGTTCATGGTGATCCGGTAGAGCCAGGTGTAGAAGATCGAGGCACCCTCGAAGGTCGCGAGGTGGCGGTGGACTTTGACGAAAGCCTCCTGGACCACGTCGTGGGCGTCGGTCGGGTTCTTGACCACGCCAAGTGCGACCGCGAACACCCTGCGGTGGTACTTGTCGAAGAGCTGACGAAACGCCGTCCGGTCACCCTGTTGGGCTCGACGGACGAGGGTGAGGTCATCTTCGCCAGGCAACGCGTTCGCACCCTGCTCCGACGCCAGACCGGGCGGGCCATTCATCGCTCCCGTGCCCTCTGCGTCCTTGGATCCCGCCCCACTCATTGGCTCCCGGTTGTAGCACGAGGTGCCCCGAAACCTGCGCGGCCATCCGACTTTGGCCGCCCCCGAGCGTTCCTCGCCAGACCTCACCCGGCGCCGAGCGGCTGCTAGAGTGCTCGGCCACATGCTGGACCTGTCGCGCCTCAATCCCCCCCAACGTGCGGCCGTGTTGCACGGCGACGGCCCCCTCGTGGTGTTCGCGGGGGCGGGCAGCGGAAAAACACGGGTGATCACCTACCGCATCGCGCACCTGGTGGGAGAGCGGGGCGTACCCGCCGAACGGATCTTGGCGGTCACGATCACCAACAAGGCCGCCGGCGAGAGGCGGGCCCGCATCGCCGCGATCTTGGAGGGCTCGAGCAGCCCCTGGATCGGCACGTTCCACTCGATCTGCGCGCGCCTGCTGCGCTGGAATGCGGCCGAGCTGGGTATCAACCCACAGTTTGTTATCTACGATGATACAGACCAGAAGGCGATGCTCACCCGGGTCCTGCGCGACCTGGACATTGATGAGCGGCGCTTTCCGCCTCGTGAGATGGCCCGCTTCATCGAGCAGCAAAAGCAGAAGCTGATCAAGCCCGAGGAAGTGGCGGTGCGCGCGGCCCACGAGGAGGTGGGGCAGCGGGTTTACCGCGCTTACGAAGAGCGCATGCAGCAGTCGGGAGCGCTCGACTTCAACGATCTGCTGGTCCGCATGGTCTACGGATTGCGCAGCAACGAGGCGCTGCGCTTCAACCTGCAGCGCAAGTGGGAGTACATCCTGGTCGACGAGTTCCAGGATACCAACCTGGTCCAGCTCGAGCTGGTGCGCCTGCTCTCGGAGAAGTACCGCAACCTGTGCGTGGTGGGCGACGACGACCAGTCCATCTACAAGTGGCGCGGCGCGGATCGGCGCAACATCCTCGACTTCCAGCGCTCCTTCTCCGACGCCGCCGTGATCAAGCTCGAGCAGAACTACCGCTCCTCGGCGCACATCCTGGCCGCGGCCATGGCGGTGATCAGCAAGAACGCCGAGCGCGAGCCCAAGAGCCTCTGGACCGAGAACCCACCGGGCGCCAAGGTGCGCCTCATCACGTGCGCCGATGAGCGCGACGAGGCCCGCGCGATCACCGAGGCCGTACGCAGTTTGCGCGATCACGGCATCACGCTGTCCAAGATGGCGATCTTCTATCGAACCCACGCCCAAAGCCGCGTGCTCGAAGAGGAGATGCGGGCCTCGAACCTCCCTTACCGCGTGGTGGGTGGGCAACGCTTCTACGAGCGGGCGGAGGTGAAGGACGTCCTCGGCTATTTGCGAGTTCTGGTCAATCCTCGCGACGACGTCAGCCTCTTGCGGATCATCAACACGCCCGCCCGCGGCATCGGCAAGACCACCCAGGATAAGGTGCTCGAACTCGCCGCGCAAGGCGGCCAGCCCGTCTGGGACACGCTGCTCGACGCACGGCTGATGGAGGCGTTGCCGCGCGCGGCCACGGGCAAACTCTCGGCGTTCGTCGCGATGATGCAGGGGCTCATGGAGAAGGCCGCCGCGGGCATGGGGCCCGCCTCGGTGGTGGACGCGGTGTTGGAGGAGACGGCCTATCTGACGTTGCTGCGGGAGCAGGACAGCGCGGAGGCCGACGGTCGGATCGAGAACATCGAGGAGCTCCTGTCTTCGATGCGGGAGTTCGAGGCCGAAGCCGAGATCCCGACCTTGGCGCAGTACCTGGAGCTGATCACGCTGCAGACCAACAGCGACGAGGTCGATGCCACGGACAAGCTCACGTTGATGACCGTGCACGCTGCCAAGGGGCTCGAGTTCCCGGTGGTGTGGGTCTCCGGCCT
>JAEZEI010000031.1 GCA_023417815.1 Bacteroidota bacterium
AGGCGGTGCTGCGCGCCGCCACGTCGCTGCCGCGCCGCCAATGGGGGGAGCCGTCCAACGACCTTCTGCCCGGTGCCCGCCCCGACCTGCTGCTGCTGGCGGACTCGCCCTTCCGCGAGCCGACGGCATTGCTCCGCCCGCTCGCCGTCGGTGAGGCTGGCCGCTGCGCGGCGCCGCGGGTAGAATGAGCGCATGTCCCGATACCAACAGATCGTCCTCAAGCTGCGCGAGATGATCGTCAGCGGCGAGTTGCGGCCCGGCGAGCGGGTCACCGAGATTCCCATCGCCGAGCGGCTCGGCGTGTCGCGCACGCCCGTGCGCTACGCGCTGGGCATCCTCTCGCGCGAGGGGCTGGTGGAGCCCACCGACAACCGCCGCGGATTCGTGGTGCGCGAGTTCACGCTGAAGGACATCGTCGACGCCATCCGCGTGCGCGGCCTGCTGGAGGGCATGGCGGCCCACGACCTCGCCCGCGCCGGGCTGGCGTCCGATCTCGTGGACGAGCTGAGGGCCTGTGTGGAGGAGGGAGCCCGGCTGTTCGCCAAGGGCCATCTGGCCGAGGATGACGGCGTCACCTGGACCGACGTGAACAGCCGCTTCCACGACCTGATCGTCAGCGGTTCGGCCAACCGGGCGCTGATCCACGCGCTGCAGATCAACGACAAGGTGCCCTTCGCCTCGGCCAAGGCCTTCCTCGACGACCGCTCCGACCCCGAGGTGGCGCGGCGGCAGTTCGACGTTCTGTTCCTCGCCCAGAAGCAGCACGAGGCGATCTTCCGGGCGCTGCGCGACGCCGACGCCAGCCGGGCGGAAGCGCTGATGCGCGAGCACAGCCACGCCGCCATCGACAACATCCGCCTGTTCCGCGCCGCCATCTCCCAGCAGATCGGAGCGGAGTGAGTCGACAGGCGGATTGCGGGCGAATTGGATGCAAACCATCCGTGCTCGCCGGCCCCGCCAGGATGGCGATCCGGGAAAAGCCGTCCACTCCACAGCTCGGGAACCCTTCCGGATTCAGGTTTTCGCACGGATGAGGACGAGCGGAGGCTGAAGGCGGGCCGGGGTAAACGAACGGCCTATTGTATACATTGCGGCGCCGGCGCATAATCCGTTCTACGAACAAATTTCGCGAACAAAGGGAGGAGGCCATGACCGACGCCACGCCCTGGCCGACGAACGCCTGGTACGCCGCCGCCTGGCAGCACGAAATCGAGCGGGCGCTGACGCCCCGCACCGTCTGCGGCAAGGACATCGTGCTCTACCGCCGCACCGACGGTGCCGTCGCCGTACTGGAGGACGCCTGCTGGCACCGGCTGCTGCCGCTCTCGCTCGGACGGCTCAACGGCGACGAGGTGGTGTGCGGCTACCACGGCCTCGTCTTCGATGCGTCCGGGCGCTGCACCCACATGCCGGCCCAGGAGACGATCAACCCGTCCGCCTGCGTGCGCGCCTACCCTGCGGTGGAGCGGCACCGGCTGGTGTGGGTGTGGATGGGCGACCCGGCCCGCGCCGACCCGGCCACCATCCCCGACTTCCATTGGAACGACGGCACCGGATGGGTCGGCGAGGGCGGCACCTTCTATTCGCTCCAGTGCGACTACCGGCTGGTGGTCGACAACCTCATGGACCTGACGCACGAGACGTACGTGCACGCCGGCAGCATCGGCCACGACGCCATCACCCGTTCGCCCTTCGAGGTGACGCACAGCGGGCGCACCGTCACCGTCACGCGCTGGATGGAGGACATCGAGGCGCCGCCCTTCTGGGCGCGCCAGCTCGGCAAGCCGGGACCCGTGGACCGCTGGCAGATCATCCGGTTCGAGGCGCCCTCCACCATCGCCGGCGACGTCGGCGTGGCGCCGGCGGGCACCGGGGCGCGGAAGGGCGACCGCTCGCAGGGGGTGAACGGCGTCTTCCTGGCGGCGGTCACGCCGGAAAGCGCCACGAGCTGCCACTATTTCTGGAATTTCGTGCGCAACTACCGCACCGACGACGCCGAACTCACACGGGCGCTGAACCTTGCCCACGTCAACGAGGGGCGCGGCGTCTACGACCAGGACCACGCCATTCTCGAAGCGCAGCAGCGCGCCATCGGGCGCAACCCGCGCCAGCCCTTCTACAACCTCAACATCGACGCCGGGGCGCTGTGGGCGCGCCGGCTGATCGACGGCATGCTGGCGGCGGAGGTGCGGCATGACCGGTGATCCGGAATGGGGGGACGCCCGCCTGCGCGCGGTGAGCGACCCGACCGCCGGCATCCGCCTCTTCGAGATCGAGCCGGCGCAGCCCCTCCCCGCTCAACCCGGCAGCCACATCGACGTGGCCGTGCACCCGGACGGGCGGCCCGACGTGCGATCCTATTCTCTGCTCGACGGCGGTGACGGCGGCGTCTATCGCATCGCGGTGAAGCGCATGCCCCAAAGCCGGGGCGGGTCGCGCTACATGTGGACGCTGGCGCCCGGCGACCGGCTGCGGGTGACGGCGCCGCGCAACCGCTTCGCCCTGGCGTTCGGACGCCCCTCCTACCTGCTGGTGGCCGGCGGCATCGGCATCACGCCGATCCTTCCGATGGCGATGGCGCTTGCCGGTGCGGGCGCCGATGTCCGGCTGCTCTACGCCGGTAGCAGCCGCGACGCCCTGCCCTTCGTGGACGAGCTGAGCGACCGCCTCGGCGACCGTCTGGAACTCTTCGCCCGCGACGAGGGGCGGCGCATCGACCTGGAGCGGGAAATCGCCACGCTCGCCCCCGGCGGCGAGTTGTACG